>QHXN01000006.1 GCA_003222975.1 Acidobacteriota bacterium
ACCCTTCGAGTCGAAGGCGCGGTAGTGCGCTTCGGGCGCTTGCCGCGCGCCAGCGCCTGCCGCGGGGACAAGTTGTGCCGCGAGAGCGGCGGGAAGTAGTATGCTGGCGAGTCGTAAGAAGTTAGACTTCAACATGCCTGACTTTTAGCACGCCGTCATCGCGCGCAGCAACGGCTTTTGTCATGCGCGCGTGTGACGGCAGCGACCGAGTGCCGCGATGAACTGTTAAGCGGTAAGGTCGTAGCCGGTCGGGCTTGTAGTACATTGGAGTTGCGACATGGAGATATACGTCAGCACGGACGTGGAGACGGACGGGCCTATCCCCGGCGTTTATTCGGTGCTCAGCATCGGCTCGGCGGCCTACCTGCCGGACAAGACCTTCCTGAGCGGGTTCACGGCCAACCTCGAAACGCTTCCAGGCGCAGCGCAGCACCCGGAGACGATGCGTTGGTGGCAGGGGCAGCCCGAAGCCTGGGCCGCGTGCCACCAGAACGTGCAGCCGCCCGAAGAGGCCATGCACCACTATCTCACTTGGCTGAAAGCCCTGCCCGGCGACCTCGTCTTCGTCGCCTACCCGGCGGGCTTCGACTTCATGTACGTCTGCTGGTACTTGAACCGCTTCACCGGCGAGAACCCCTTCGGCTGGCACGCCCTCGACATCAAGACCTTCGCCATGGTCTTAACGGGTCTCGACTTCCTCGACACCGTCAAGCGCAACATGCCCCGCCACTGGTTCGATGACCTCCCCTACACCCACAAGGCCC
>QHXN01000019.1 GCA_003222975.1 Acidobacteriota bacterium
CTCAGAAAGAACTGGCTGAACGACGCCGTCAAGGGCTACGTCGTGCCGCACCCGCAGCGCGTGCTGTTTGATTTTTCTAACTTGAAGGTCTATGTGCCCGAGCCGGACTACATGCTGGCGATGAAGACGCTGGCGGCGCGGGTTGACGAGTCGGACAGGGGCGATGTGGAACTGCTCATCAAGATTCTGGGCCTCAAAAGCACCGGCGAGGTCTTCGACATCCTTGAGAAGTATTACCCGCGTCAGCAGATCAAACCCGCGACGCAGTTCTTCGTCGAGGAGTTATTCGGACAATGACGACGCTGCGTGAGGTCAGAGAACAGATCAAGGGCGACCCGAAGAACTGGCGCGTCCACCTGATGGACTTCGTTGACGACTTTCGTTACTACAAAGACCCGCGCATGGTGGCCGAGCCGTTCGAGTTGACGGACGACCGCGTTGACGCGTTGCTGGCCTCGACCGCCGAGGCGTTGTGCGACGAGTTGGGAATCGAAGCGCCGGAGTGGCTTGCGAGCGTTCCCGCGTGCCGCGACCCGTATTTCGTCGGCGGGCTGGAGAATCTCAAGGCGATCTCAATCGTCGAAAGTCCCTTGCGGTTTCGCATCCGCAAGATTTTCGTGCTCGAAAATTTTCTGAGTCGCGTTTGAAGACGGGGCGGCGCAAAAAACAATGGCCGATTCGAGGCTCGACATACTGCGGATGATGCATGAGAGCGACCCCGACAACACGGCGGTCATGTTCGGGCTGGCGAAGGAGTACGAGAAGGCCGGGCGCTTCGACGACGTGATCGAGACGCTCGCCGGCTACCTCGAACGCGCCGACGACGAGGGCAACGCCTACGGCATGCTCGCCTCCGCCTACCTTCGGACGGGCCGGCGCGAGGCGGCGCGCAGGGCTTACGAAAAAGGGGCCGAGGTCGCGCTCGCGCACGGCCACCCCTCGATGGCCGAGGACTACAGGTTCGCGATTGAAACAGAACTTGACGACTGAAACGCTGGAAGGAGCGCCATGCAAGAGATTATTTTTCTCGTTGAAGACGCGCCGGAAGGCGGCTTCACGGCGCGCGCCCTCGGCGAAGACATTATCACTGAGGCCGACGACTTGGACAGCCTGCGGGAAATGATTCGCGATGCGGTGCGCTGTCACTTCGACGAAGGTAAGTCACCGCAACTGATCCGGCTTCATTTTGTCAGAGAAGAAGTGCTCGCCGTATGAAGTTGCCGCGTGATGTTTCGGGCGACGCCCTGGCTAAGACGCTCAAAGCTCTCGGCTACCGGGTCACCCGCCAGACAGGCAGTCATCTACGGCTGACTACAATCGAAGGCGGCGAACATCACGTCACAGTTCCGCGGCATGATCCTTTGCGCGTCGGCACGTTCGCAACCATTCTTGATAGGGTAGCTAATCACTTCGGTGTTAGCCGGAATGAGATATTAGACAGACTTGGACTCTGAGGTTATTTAGGAGAACAGGCAATCATGGCGACCGAGATTAAGGCGCGCGAGTACCGGGGCCTGGGCCGCGACGAGTTGGTCGGCATCTACCGCGCGATGTACCTGTCGCGGCGGCTCGACGACAAGGAGATTCAGCTCAAGGGGCAGAACAAAATCTTCTTCCAGATTTCGGGCGCGGGGCACGAGGCCGTGCTCGTCGCCGCGGGCGTGGCTATGCGCGCGGGCTACGACTGGTTCTACCCTTACTACCGCGACCGCGCCCTCTGCCTGCAACTCGGCATGACCGCGACCGAACAACTCCTCTCGGCTGTGGCCGCCGAGGCCGACCCCAACTCGCACGGTCGCCAGATGCCGTCGCACTGGGGCCACCGCGCGCTGAACATCGTCTCGCAGTCGTCGCCCACCGGCACGCAGCTCTTGCAGGCGACGGGCTGCGCCGAGGCGAGCTACCGTGCCTCGCTCGTTGACGAACTCAAAGACAAGGTCGCGGGTTTCAAGGGCGACGAGGTCGTCTATTGCTCGGCGGGCGACGGCACGACGAGCGAGGGCGAGTTCTGGGAGGCTCTGAACACGGCGAGCAACTTACGGCTGCCCGTCCTCTTCCTCATCGAAGACAACGGCTACGCCATCAGCGTGCCCGTCGAGGTGCAGACGGCGGGCGGCGACGTGTCGCGCCTCGTCTCCGGCTTCCCCGACCTGCTCGTCGAGCGCTGCGACGGCACAGACCCCGTGGAGTCTCTGGAGGCGTTGCGGCGCGCGGTCGAGTATTGCCGGCAAAGAAAAGGCCCGGCGCTCGTCCACGCGAAGGTGATTCGCCCCTACTCGCACTCGCTCTCCGACGACGAGAGGCTCTACCGACCGGACGAGGAGCGCACGGGTGAGGCCGAGCGCGACCCCATCAAACGCTTCGGCGCGCTCCTCGTGGACGAGGGCCTCGTCACGCAAGAAGAGTTGCAGCAGATCAAGGACGAGGTTGATCGCGAGGTGAACGAGGCGACGGACGCGGCGCTCGCGAGCCGGCAGCCCGCGCCGGAGACCGTGACCGAGTTCGTCTATTCGCCCGACGTTGACCCGACTTCCGATGAGTTCGACACGGAGGCGGGCGCGCAACTGACGGGCAATCCCGGCACGATGGTTGACCTCATCAACCGCTGCCTGCACGAGGAGATGGCGCGCGATCCGGCAATCGTCGTCTTCGGAGAGGACGTGGCGGATTGTTCGCGCGAGCAGAACCTCGACAAAGTCAAAGGCAAGGGCGGCGTCTTCAAGGTGACGGCGAACCTGCAACGCAAGTTCGGCGCGGCGCGCGTCTTCAACTCGCCGCTCGCCGAGGCCAACATCGTCGGCCGAGCGATAGGCATGGCGACGCGGGGCCTCAAGCCCGTCGTCGAGATACAGTTCTTCGACTACATCTGGCCCGCGTATCATCAGATCAGGAACGAGCTGGCCTTGATGCGCTGGCGTTCGGGGAACGAGTGGAAGTGCCCCGTCGTCATCCGCTGCCCCGTCGGCGGCTACCTCAAAGGCGGCGCGGTCTATCACTCGCAGTCGGGCGACACGCTCTTCGCGCACATTCCGGGACTCCGTGTCGTCTATCCGTCGAACGCGCTCGACGCCAACGGACTGCTGCGCACGGCCATACGCTCGGACGACCCCGTGCTCTTCCTCGAACACAAGCACCTCTACCGGCAGGCTTACAACAAGTCGGCCTACCCCGGCGATGATTTTATGATCCCCTTCGCCAAGGCTAGAACAGTCCGCGAGGGCACAGACCTCACAATCATCACCTACGGCGCGCTCGTCCAGCGCTCGCTCGTCGCCGCGCGTAACGCCGAGCAGCAGCAGGGCATCAACGCCGAGGTCATAGACCTGCGCACGCTCGCGCCCTACGACTGGGAGACGATTGCCGCGAGCGTCAGGAAGACCAACAAGGCCGTCGTCGCCCACGAGGACACGCGCACGCACGGCTTCGGCGCGGAAGTGGCCGCGCGCATCTCGGAGGAATTGTTCGAGTACCTCGACGCGCCCGTCCGCCGCGTCGCCGCGCTCGACACCTTCGTCGCCTACGCCCCGCAGCTCGAAGACGCCATCCTCCCTCAAGTCGAGGACGTGTACCGCGCCATCACGGAACTGTATTCTTACTGAGAAGCAAAGCCGACCCTGTTAAGCGCCGGGAGGTAGTAGAGGTGAGGCGGTCGCCCGGTTCGACCACCTCAATATTTACCGACGAAGCCCGGAGGTAACGACATCATGCCGAAGCGAAGCGGCGCGGCAACTTCACAAGGTCATGCCGTGCTGAAGACGTTGCATGAAATACTTGAGCGATGTGAGAAGACGGGAGCGCGTCTGGCTTATCCGGGAGAAGGAGGCGAAAGACGTTTTCGCGGCTGGCTCGTCAGTGATTTGCTGGCAAAGACTCTCGGCTGGCACACCGATAATATCGTTGTGGGCGAACGCTTCGACATTCTTCTGCAAGACGAGAGCGGCTTCCCAATAATCACCATCGAGACGAAAACGCCGTATCACAAGGCAACCGCAAAAGAACACGCCGACTTTGAAGAACGGCTGTCGGGCTACGGCACGCTGCATACCGCCTATTTCACCAACGGCGCGGAGTGGGAGTAGTTGGAGATACTCGCCCCGGCGGGCGTGCAGGAGATTCAGTCGCGCTCCGTGTTGCGTCTTGAGAGCGCCACGCCCGAAGAGGCCGAAGCCTTCTTCGCGCCGCCCGACGCGCAAACGGCGGCGGCGATTATCAACCTCGTCACGCAACTGACCAAAACAAAGGCCGGGGCGGAGGCCGAGAGACTCGAAAAAAAACTGTCGCAGATCACCGGCCCGCTTCTCACGGCTTAACGGCAGCCTGAATCGAGGCTATCCCGCCGGGCAATCTCCGACGCAGCCTCCGCAATGCTCTTTTCCGCCGCCGCCGAGTCCGGGTCTCCCTCGCGAAATCATGCGAGTTTTCACCCCCGACATCGCCCCTCCGAGCCGAAAATCTCGGTTTTGCCTTAAAAACGCCCGAATCCGAAGGCCGCAGTCGTAATTCCGGGCTTCAGTAATACGATACTAAGCCTCAGTAATGCGATACTGAGGCTTAGTATCGTATTACTGAAGCCCGGTAACACGATACTCAAGCTTGGTATCGCAGTATTGAAGCTTAGTATCGCGATACTGAGGCTTGGTATCGCGATACCGAAGCCCGGTAACACGATACCAAGCTTGAGTATCGCGTTACCAAAGCCCGGTATCGTGTTTCCGAGGTCGAAGATTACAGCCGCGGCTGCCGGGATCGGGTTCACGGGCGCGCCGCGATGCCGTACACAAACTTGTATCGTATTATTCCGGCCCGCGCCCGGACGCCCGCGCCCGTCCCCGCTAAGTTTTTGTGAGCCTTCACCTTCCCACGGCGGCATGCACGTTGCCAACTATCCCTTTGTTCTGCCGTCTGGGCAGACGTTCATTAGTCGGAAACATTGGGAAATTTCTAGCTAGAGGGGGGAAGAACGAATGAGCAGACGTTTGCTTTACCTGGCCGGATGCTGCGCGCTAGTCGCGGCCCTGGCCTCCATCTCTTTCGCGCAGACGACCGTCACGACCACGCAGACGCAGGCCGTGCAGAATCCTGACGGCACTTGGACGGTCATCCAGTACCCGGTCAACAAGGAGGTCATCGTTGACTTCGCGCCGGGGACGACTTTCGCGACCTCGCACGGGCGTGCGAGGATCAAGCGCATGGGCGACAACACGGCGATTGCGCTCGACCTGTCGGGCCTGCCGGCGGATACGACGGGGCTGAACCTGTACGCCGTTGACCCGTTCGGCAAGGTGACGATGATTGGGCCGGTCACCATCTCTAACGGCGTCGCCCAGCAGACCTTCACGACGCCGCTCGACCGCTTCATGCTCGTGCTCAGCCCCGACGCCGACATGACGACCTACGCGCCCGACACCGCCTACGCGTTCCGCAGCGCCGTGCCGGAAGGGTTCGCCGTCGTGCCGCTGACGAGCGCCGCGGGCGAGAAGGTCGCCGCGACCACGACCGCGGGGGCGACTACGGCCTACACCGCGCCGATGCTGGGCATTCCGAGGTTCCACCGCGGCTCTGACACCTTAATCAAGACGAGGCTGGCGGGTGCCATGACGGGCGCGCGCGTCAACTTCAACATCACGCCGCGCAAGGACGGCCCGACCGAGATCATCGCGCGCTTCCACCAGTTGAAGAACGCCCCGGCGGGCCAGGTCTATGTGCTGTGGGCCGTCTCGCCGGACAACAAGTACGTCAAGCTCGGCCAGGTCGTGAACACGGGCGGTCGCAACGAAGCGGAGATCAAGTCTGAGACGACGCTCGCGGACTTCGGCCTCCTCGTCACGCTCCAGTCCGAGGCCGAGATGCCCGCCGGCGATGTCGTCGTCACGGGCTACCTGACTCCATAAGGCGAGGGACGAAGAAGGGACTTCGGCGTCCGCCCTTCGGGGCGCACGTGAAGAGCTTGAGAAGGCCGCTTCCCGAAAAGGGGCGGCCTTCTCTTTTCATCACGGCCTGAAGACGGTTGTTTTTCTCGGAAAATTAGGCCGCAAACTTGCCCGACACAACTTCGTCACAAAGTAATTGACTTCGCCGAAAATCCCGTCATAATTGTTTGCACGTCGGCGGACGGCCTCCCGACGCCGGACGCGCCGCGAGAATCCGAGTCGGGTTTCGCCCGTCGAAAACCCCTCCCGACAGAGCCGTACAGTCCGAGGCTCGTTCACCCCTTTGAGAAGAAAGCCCTGAAGATGAAACGCAAGCTTCCCCCGTGGCTGGCGCTGCTGGCCCTGTTTGTCTTCGCCGCGTCCGCCTCCGCCGAGGAGTCGCTGCCCGAACTCGTCCGCCGCGTCAAGCCCTCGGTCGTCTCGGTCATCACCTACAACGCCGCGGGCGAGGTCACGCTGACCGGCAGCGGCTTCTTCATCCGGCCCGGACAGGTCTTGACGAATCTGCACGTCGTCGAGGGCGCGCACCACGCCGAGATACGCACCTTCGAGGGCAAGGGCAAGACCTACAAGGTCGCCGGTCTCGTCGAGGTTGACGAGGACGGAGACCTCGCGGTCTTGCGCGTTGACATGCCCGCCGGGCGCGCGAGCGTGGCCGAGACGACGGCGGTCGTCCCCGACGAGGGCGAGAGGATTTTCGTCATCGGCAACCCCCTGCGGCTCGAAGGGTCTGTCGCCGACGGCATCGTCTCGGCGGTGCGCGAGGTTCCCTCTTTGGGGAACATCGTGCAAATCACCGCGCCCATCTCGCACGGGAATTCCGGCAGCCCCGTCTTCAACATGCGCGGCCAGGTGGTCGGCGTCGTCACCATCCGCGTGATGAACGGCGAGAACATCAACCTCGCGCTCGGCGTGTCGCGCGTCGCCGCCCTGCGCGCGGGCGACCACCTCTTCGGCTTTGGCGAACTGGCCGAGAGGCTCAAGGCTTCGCAGAGGCCCGACTCGATCTCCGACTGGTACTACCGCACGGGGCTGAACTCCCTGTGGCTCGGCAACTACGACAGCGCGCTCGGCTACTTCGAGACGGCTGTCAACAGGAACCCCGCGCGCGTCGAGGCGTGGATACAGGTCGGCTTCTGCAAGGTCAAGCAGGGCAAGAACCAGGACGCCATACGCGCCTTCGAGCAGGCCCTCCGGCTCAAGCCCAACTCCTACGAGGCGCTCTCGAAGCTCGGCGACGCCTACTACTACGCGGGCAATTACTACAAGGCGCTCGAATCCTACAAGCAGGCCGTCTCGCTCAGGCCCGACCTCGCCGAGGGCTACTACAACCTCGGCTCCGTCTATCTGGAAATGGGCGACCGCGCCGCGGCCATCGCGCAGTCCAACCTGCTCAAGCCGCTCGACGACGCGCTCTACAAGAAGCTCCGGCAAGAAATAGAACGTTAGGGTAAAGAGTGGAAGAGGGTAAAAGGGGAAAGGGGAGTTGCGCGAAGTCCGCCGCTCCCCTTTCCCCTTTTACCCTCTTCCACTCTTACCCGTCCTTTATTCTCCCGCCTGCTGCGTGAAGACGCCCTTGTCTATGCTCTGCGGCTTGCCGAGGACGACGAACTGGAGGTTGCGCATGTAGGTGTTGGCGACGCGCTGCACGTCGGCGGGCGTGACGGCGCGCAGGCGTTCGAGGAAGACGACGGAGTTGCGCCAGCCGCCGCCGATCAGCTCGTACTGGGCCAGTTCGCCGGCCTGCGCCGCGTTGGTCTCCTGGCCGAGGTAGTAGCGCGTCAGGAACTGCTGCGCCGTGCCCTTCACCTCGTCCTGGCTGACCGGCTCGTGTTGCAGCCGCGTGATCTCGTCGAGCATCACCTTCACGGCCTGGTTGGCGTCAACGGCGGTGACGTAGATGCCGCCGGTGTTCGCGCCCTCGCTGCCGAGGAAGGCGTCGGGCGCGTAGGAGAGGTTGCGGCGGACGCGCACCTCGACATAGACGCGGTTCTGCAAGATCGAAGAGGCGACGCGCATCGGGTAGATGTCGGGCGACGTGAGCGGCGGCGCGGCGAAGACGCCCTTGATGTAGTTGGTCGGGATGTCGCGCGCCGTCACCGCCACGGTCGGCGTGCGGAACGAGAGCTGCGGCAACGGGTCGGGCCGGTAGTCGCCGCGCGGGAGCTTGCCGAACGACGCCTCGACCTTCTGCTTGATCTGCTGCGCGTCCACGTCGCCGACGACGACCAGGAGGAGCCGCGAGGTCTGCATCATCTGCTGGTGGAAGCGGCGCACGTCGTCGAGCGTCAGGCGCGAGACGGAGGCGACCGTGCCGTGCGGCTCGTTCATGTAGGGGTGGCCGGCGTAGGCGACGCGCGACTGTAGGAGGTCGAGGAACGAGTCGGGCGTGTCCTCCTGGTCGCTCAGGGCGACGAGCAGACGGTTCTTCACGCGCTGGAAGTCTTCGGGCGCGAAGCTGGGGTGCAGCGCCGCGTCGGCGAAGATGTCCCACGAGCGGTCGAAGTAGCGGCGCGTGCTGCCCAGGGTCAGCACGGAGTAGTCGTAGTTGATGCCGTAGCTGAGGCCCGTGCCCGTGCGCGAGAGCGCGCGGCGCATCTGCTCGCGCGGGAAGCTCTGGCTCGCTTCGGTCGCCACGTCCAACATCAGCGCCTCCACTCCCGCATTCTCCGCCGTCACGTTGCGCGAGCCGCCGCGCATGAAGAGGCCCGCGACGACCGACTGGCTCCCCTCGCGCCGCTTCACGAGAACCTTCAGCCCATTAACTTCAAACTCCGTGACGAGCCGCAGGCTGTCGCTCACGTCTCGCGCGACTGTGGCGTCGGCGCGCGCCGCGTCCGCCGCGGGCGTGGGCGTCGTCGCGCGTGCGGAGGGCGACTGCGCGGGCGCGGGCGGCGCGAGCAGGAGCAGCAGAAGCGTGCAGGCCAGCGGCCACGCCGCGCGCGGACGCCCTAAGTTAATCGTCTTTCTCATCTTCACTTCCTTCGACACCTCGCTCATCCTTCAAACTCCCCGGACTCATCTACCCGACGCCGCGCCAGCCGCGCGAGGTGCGTCGCCGCCGACTAAATCGTTCTCGGTCAGGCCCGAAGCCTTCAGAGACTCCTCCGACATGACCGCCAGCCCGACGTGCGGCTTGCCCTGGACGTAGGTCGAAACGTAGCGGCTGATGTCCGAGCGCGAGGTGGCGCGCAGGCGCTTGAGGTAGCCGCGGAAGTAGTCGAGGCCGGTCGAGGCCCACCAGAAGCTGACGACGTGCGAGTAGTCCGAGAGCTTCTCGCGCGAGTAGAGGTCGTCGGCCTCGACGAGCGCCTTGGCGCTCTCCAGCTCGTCGTCGGTGAAGTAGTCGGGGTCGTTGAAGTGCGCGATCTCTTTGTAGGCGGCCTGCACCGCCGCGCGCGCCTTGTCGGGCGTGGTCTGGATGATGAGCGAGATCGGCCCGACGTTGCGCTGCGTGTAGTAGCCGAAGGCGAGGTTCGTCACCAGCCCGGTGTCCACGAGGTCGCGCTGGAAGCGCGAGTCGGGCTGGCGCAGGATGAAGGAGAACACGTCCGCCGCGTAGGTGGCCGCGTCGTCCTTGCCGATGGAAGGCCCCTGCCAGCCCAGCTCGACGACGACGTTGTTGACGGGCCGCGTCAGCACCGCACCCTCGCTTTTGGGGAGCGGCGGGTGCTCGACCAGGGGGAACTCTGCGAACGGGTCTTTCGCGCGCCGCGGCCAGTCGCCGAACAGCTCGTCGGTGAGTTGGAAGACGGCCTGGGGCTGCACGTCGCCGGTGACGACGATGGCCGAGTTATTCGGCACGTAGTAGCGCGACTGGATGAGGCGCATGATGTCGGTCGTCGCAGAGCGCACGGTCTTGATGTCGCCGCCGGGGTTCTTGCGGCTGGGGTACTTGTAGAAGAGGCGCTTGTTCATCTCGTCGCCGAGGTCGCCGTAAGGGTTCGACTCGTTGCGCTCCAGCTCGCCGATGACGACCTCGCGCTCCTGCGCGAACTGCCCCTCGTCGAACGACTGGAAGCGCGCCTGGTCGCGCATGAAGCGCATGGCGACGGGGAAGTTCGGCGTGGTCGTCGTGAAGTAGTAGTCCACCACCTCCTCGTGCGTCTCGCCGTTGTAGACGATGCCGAGCTGGTCAATGTTCTTCAGGTAGTCGGCCTTCGCCGCGCGCTCCGGGCTGACCTTGAAGAACATGTGCTCGTAGAGGTGCGACAGCCCGTTCAGTTCCGGCGGCTCGGTGAACGAGCCGTTGCGCACGGCCAGCTCGACCGTGACGAGCGGGACGGAGTGGTCTTCCAGGACGATGACCTCCAGCCCGTTCGGCAGAATCTTGTTGACGAAGGGCGCGGCCTCTGCGAGCGGCCCCGAAGGCACGGGGGCGGGCGCTGGTTTCTGCTGCGCGGCCTGCGGCGCTGTCGCGGCGGCTTTCCTCTGGCGCGGCGCGGCTGCCGCGCGGGGCGCTAGTCCCGGCAGCGAAGCCGCGAGCATCGAGGCGGCGAGCGCGAAGACAAAAAGATTGCGTCTGAGCAGTTTTAACTTCATAAGACCTTCACGAATTTTCACCGGGGATGCGTCGCGCGTGCGCGCTTGACGCGACGGCGGGCGAGTCTCTCCCTCCTGGCTCCTGACGCCGACCCGATTCTGGTTCCCACTTTTGAGGACGATGATAGCACGCAGGGTTGCTCTCGGAAAAAGGCAAAAGTAAAAAGGCAAAAGAAAGGGACAGCACGCCTGCCTCCCTCTTTTGCCTTTTGCCTTTTTACTTTTGCCTTTATTATTCCGTCGCTCTTCCAGCCTTTCTTTCGCGGAGCTTCCCCATGAAGAGAATCGCCGTCGCGCTCGCGTGTCTCCTCGCGCTGGCCTCGTCTGTTTTCGTCCCGCGCCACGCGGCGCAAGTAGAAGTTGACCGCTCGCTCGCCGACGAGATTTTTAAGATCAGGGCCATAGACCACCACGCGCACCCCTTGCGCGCCACGCGCGAGGGCGAGGAGGACAAGGAGTACGACGCGCTCGCGCCCGACGTGCTCGAACCCTCGCCGCTGCCCGTGCGCCTGCGCCCCGACAACCCCGAATTCATCGGCGCGTGGCGCGACTTCTGGGGCTACCACTTCGACGACATGGCGGAGGCGCACCTGCGCGAAGTCGTCGAGGCGCGGCGGCGCGCGGCGCGCGAGCAGGCGGAAGGCTACCCCGCGTGGGTGCTCGACCACCTGAACATCGAAGTGATGTTCGCCAACCGCGTGGCGATGGGGCGGGGACTCACGCCGCAGCGCTTCCGCTGGGTCGCCTTCGACGACGCGCTGATGCTCCCTTTAAGCTCCGAGACGGTGCGCAAAGCCAACCCCGACTACGCGGCCTTTTACCCCGGCGAGGATTCACTGTTGAAGCGTTACCTCTCGGAGTTGAAGATAACCGCCGTCCCCTCGACCTTGCGTGAGTACATGGCGCGCGTCGTCACGCCGACGCTCGAACGGCAGAAGCGCGCGGGCGCGGTCGCCGTCAAGTTCGAGGCCGCGTACCTGCGCCCGCTCGACTTCGCCGACGCGAGCGAGGGCGAAGCCGCGCGCGCCTACGCCAGATACGCGCGCGGAGGCGCGCCGACCGCCGCCGGGTACAAGCCGCTTCAGGATTTTCTCTTCCGCTACATCGCGCGCGAGGCCGGAAGGCTCGGCATGGCCGTCCACATCCACACGGGCGCGGGCGTCGGCGGCTACTACGGCATCACGGGCGGCAGTCCGATGATGCTCGAACCCGCCTTCAACGACCCCACACTCCGCAAGACCAACTTCGTCCTCATACACGGCGGCTGGCCCTTCGCCGACCAGACGGCGGCGCTCCTCTTGAAGCCGAACGTCTATGCGGACTTCTCCGCGCAGACCTTCGTGCGCACGCCGCGCGCGCTCGCGGCGACCTTGCGCGGCTGGCTTGAAACCGTCCCCGAAAAAGTCATGTTCGGCACGGACGCCTTCGCCATCACGCCCGAAGTCGGCTGGGAGGAAGTCGGCTGGCTCTCGAACAAGACTGGCCGCGAGGCGCTGGCGATTGCCCTCACCGGCATGATGCGCGACGGCGAGGTCACGCGCGAGCGCGCCTCGGAGATCGCGCGCATGGTCATGCGCGACAACGCCGCGAGGCTCTACGAGCTGAAATGATGAATGATGAATGCGGAATGATGAATGAAAAGACGCAAGCCGCCTGATATTCATCATTCATCATTCCGCATTCATCACTTCTGTGTGTCGAGTGTGCGGCTGGCGCGCTCGGAGGCGAGGGCGAAGTTGGGGAGGACGCGGAAGGCCGTCAGGCAGACGGCGACGCGGTCGCCGACCTTGAGCGCCGTCGCGCTCACCTCCGGCTTCGGGCGCGTGACGAAGATGGGCACGCCGAGGCTCGTCTCCGGCGTGTTGATGGTGACCTCGTAGAGCGGCGGCTCGCCCGCCGAGGGCAGGCGCGCGACGAGGTCGAGCCTGACCGTCAGGCGCTCGTATGCGCCGACGAAGTGCTTCTCCTCGATGACGCCGTTGGTCAGGCGGCGGCAGCCTTCGGGGAGCGCGCCCGTCAGGCTCAGGTGAACGTCCTCGGGGCGGAAGACCAGCTTCACGGACTGCCCCTCGCGGAAGCGCGCCGACTCCGCGCCCGCCTCAATCGAAGCCGTGCCCAGCTCCACGCGCCCGCCCGCGGCGACGCCTAAGAGGAGGTTCGCCGCGCCGAGGAACGTCGCCACGTACTCGGTTTCGGGTCGGTTGTAAACCTCTTCGGGCGTGCCCACCTGTTCGAGGTGTCCGGCGTGCAGCACCGCGATGCGGTCGCCGAGTTCGAGCGCCTCCTCCTGGTCGTGCGTGATGAAGATGGCGGGCACGTTGACCTCCCTGAGCAGCGCGCGAATCTCGCGGCGCAGGCGCACGCGCGTCTGCGCGTCGAGAGCGCCGAACGGCTCGTCGAAGAGGAGCACCTGCGGCTGGTAGGCGAGCGTGCGCGCAATCGCCACGCGTTGCTGCTGGCCGCCCGAAAGCTGATGAGGGTACTTCTTGCGGTGCTCTTCGAGGTGGACGAGCTCGAGCAGGCTCTTGACCTTCTCTTTGACCTCGCGGCGGCGGCGGCCACGTATGCGCAGGCCGTAGCCGATGTTCTCCTGGACGGTCATGCGCGGGAACAGAGCGTAGGACTGGAAGATGACGCCGACGCCGCGCTCGCGCGCCGGCAAGTCCGTCACGTCGCGCCCGTGGAGGATGACGCTGCCGGAGTCGGGCTGCTCAAGGCCCGCGATGATTCGCAGGATGGTGGTCTTCCCCGACCCGGAAGCGCCCAGGAGCACGAGCGCCTCGCCCACGCCCACGTCGAAGCTCACGTCTTCGAGCACGCGCGTCTTCTTGAAGCTCTTGCTCAAGGCCCGCACGCTCGCCGCCACCTCGACCTCGGCGGTCTCTTGCGCGCGCGCCGCCCCGTCAGCGCCCGCCGCCGCGCTTTCCACGAAGCCCCTGTCGTCCGCGGCCTGTTTCGGCATCATCCCCGTGCAGCCTCACTTGACTTCGAGCCAGTCGCGCGCGAAGAAGAGGATGAAAAAGATGACGAAGGAGAAGAGAGCCAGCACGATGGCGACGGCGTTGGCGGCCTCAACCTGCCCCTCGTTGAACTTGGAGAAGATGTAGAGCGGCGCGGTCTGCGTGCTCATGGCGAGGTTGCCGGAGACGAGGATGGTCGAGCCGAACTCGCCGATGGCGCGCGCGAAAGTCAGCAGAGCGCCCGTCACAATCGCGCCGCGCAAACTGGGGAGCGTCACGTGCCAGAAGGTCTGCCAGCGCGTCGCGCCGATGGTCGCGGAAGCCTCTTCGAGCGAGCGATCCATCGTCTCGAACACTGACATCAGCACGCCGAAGGCGAGCGGGAAGGTGACGAAGATGTTCGCGAGGATGATCGCATAGGGCGTGAACATGATCTGCAAGTCGGGCGGCAGGAATCTTCCGATCAGCCCGTACTTCCCCCACAGGAGCAGCAGCGCGAAGCCCGCCACGGCGGTCGGGATGGCGGTCGGCAGCGAGATGATGACGATGATGGCAGTGCGCCCCAGGAACATGTAGCGCGAGAGCACGTAGGCCGCGAGCAGGCCGAAGAGGACGTTGAAGAGGGTCGCGTAGAAGCTCGTCACCACCGAGAGCTTCAGGGCGAAGACGGCTTCGGGCGCGGTCAGCGCCGCCCAGAAGCTCCCCAGCCCCTTGCTCGTCCCGAAGATGAAGATGGAGGCGAGCGGCAGCAGAACCAGCGGCAGCATCAGAAGGATGACCATGCCGAGGCTGAACGGCTTCACCACGTCGAAGCCGCGCACGTGGCGCATCGTCGCGATTGCTGAACTCATATTCCACCTCGTGAACCGTAAACCGTAAACCGTGACAAGATAAAACTGTTCTTCACTTGTCACGGTTTACGGTTCACGGTTCACGGCTTTTTCTTCACTTGATTCCGCCACACGCCGTCTATCACTTCGGGGTACGCGCGATCCCAGCCGCCGAACAGCTCGACCGTGAAGGGCAGCTCGATGTGCGCCAGGCCGGGGTTCGCTTCGTTGAACTCTTCGTGCGTCACGGCGCGGAAGTTGTACTTGACGAAGGCCCGCTGCGCCTCGTCGTCCCAGAGATACTGCATGAAGGCGTCAACGAGCGGGCGGTCGTCCGGCGCGACGTTGCGGTCTATGACCGCCGCCGGGTGCTCGCTGAAGATGGTCGCGCGCGGGACGACGATCTCTACACCTGCGCCTGCCTGCTTCATCTGCAAGCCTTCGAGTTCGTAGGTGATGAGCGCGTCGCCGTAGCCGGTCTCGAACTGCGTGCGTGCGGCGCGCGCCGAGTCGGGGGTGGAGAAGACGCGGCCCCAGACGGACTTTAAAAGTTGCAGGGCGCGCGCCTGGTCAACGCCGCCCGTCTCGGCCTGCGACTTCTTCAGCTCCGAGCCGTAGATGGCGAGTATGCTCCACTGCGCGCCGCCCGATCCGTCCGGGTCGGGGTGGATGAGCTTGACGCCGGGGCGGCCTAAGTCTGCGAAGTCGCGTATGCCTTTCGGGTTCCCCTTGCGGACGAGGATGATGAAGGGGGTTTTGTTGACGATGCCCCCGAAGGGCATCGCCTTCCAGTTCGACGTGACCGCGCCCGCCTTCGACAGCCGCTCAACGTCGCGCTCGATGGAGAAGATGCCGACCTGCGCGCCGACGCCCTGAAGGATTTGGTTCGTGATCGTCTCGGAGCCAGCGTAGGAGGCCGTGAACTTCACGTCCTCGCCGTGCTCCCGCTTCCACTTCGCCGCGAAGCCGGGCAGGACGCCGTTGTCCATCACCTCCTTCATCACCGAGAAGGCGTAGATGGTGATGTTGCGCTGGCCGCCCGGACGCGAGCCGGTCTGCGACTTCGGCAGGCATGCGCCCGCCGCCGCCAGCGCCAGCGTCATCAGCACCGCCGCGCCGCGCGCGAGCCTCCTGTCCTTCGGGTATAGTCTTCCCCGTGCGGCGATTCCCATGTCCAATACTCCCCCGCCCGTCTCCGGCCCCCGGCCTGTCCAGAACTAAAATTTTCCGGCTTCTATAGCACACTTCGGCCCATTCGGGAAGCTTTCCCGCACGCGTCGGGCGGTTGCGGACAACGCCCGGCGCGCAAACACAAGCCGGTGTCCACGTGCCGCGCGCTTCACGGCGGCTCGCGTTTTGTGCGATGCTATCCGCCGCCGGACTCTTCGGGGCCGCGACGCCAGCGGGCCAGCCGGACGAATCAAAATTTTCGGAGACTGAAAAGAATGCGAAAGCTTTTCTTAGCGGCAGTGGCCGCCGCGTGCGTTGCCGCCGCCGTCCTGCTCGCCGCGTGCAAGGCGACGGACACGGCGGGGAACCTGCGCGCCGGCTCGACCGCCCTCAACTCGCCCGCGCAGCCCGTGCAGGCCGCGAACCCGGCGGACGCCGCGCCGCGCATCACGGTCGCCGAGCTGCAACAGAAGCTTGAGAAGGGTGGGGTAGTCATCTACGACACGCGCGCGAAGTCCGCTTACGACCAGGAGCACATCAAGGGCGCGCTCTCGATGCCGACGGGCGAAGTCGCCAACCGCACGGGCGAGCTGCCGAAGGACAAGCTGATCGTCTTCTACTGCACTTGACCGAGCGAGCACACGAGCGCCGGTGCGGTGCTCACACTCAAGTCGAAGGGCATGGAGAACGCCGCCGCGCTGCTCGGCGGCATGAACGCTTGGAAGAGCCAGGGGCTGCCGATGGAAAGCACGAAGTAGGAGACGGGGAGAGAGGGGGACGGAGAGACGGGGTGAAGCGGAGGCCGGGCGCGGAGGGTCATTACCATCCTCGCTCCGTCTCCCCGTCACCCCGTCTCCCTTTCTCCCCGACCTTTTCTGTTGCCTTGCCGCGCGCTGCTGTGTAAAACTCCGCGCACGACAGCCGCGCCGTCGCGGCGGCAACAAGTTCACAAGCGCAATCCGGGAATCTCAAGCAGGCGGAGGAAGACTTTGCTTCGAGGACTCTTTCGCACCAAAAGCCTTGACGACATACTCGCCGTCGCGGGCGGCCCGCAGTTCTCTCTAAAGCGCACGCTCGGCGCGTTCAACGTCACGCTCCTTGGCATCGGCGCGATCATCGGCGCAGGGATTTTCGCGACCGTCGGCACGGCGGCCGCGGGCGACGCCCAGCGGCCCGGCGCGGGGCCTTCGCTGATGCTCTCGTTCGTCATCACGGCGGTCGTCTGCGGCTTCACGGCCCTGTGCTACGCGGAGTTCGCCTCGATGGTTCCCATCTCAGGCTCCGCCTACACCTATTCCTACTCGACGCTCGGCGAGCTGGTCGCCTGGATCATCGGCTGGGACTTAATCATCGAGTACGCCGTCGGCAACATCGCCGTCGCCATCAGTTGGGCCAACTACTTCCGCACGCTGATGGGCAACCTCGGCGTGCACATCCCCGCCTGGCTCGCGACCGACTACCGCACGGCCCTGAGCCTGCGCGCCGCGAACCCCGCGGGCTTCGCCGAACAGTTCGGCGGAGCGCCGCACCTCTTCGGCTACCCTATCATCTTCAACCTGCTTGCCCTGGGCATCGTCGCGCTCATCACCGTCGTCCTCGTCTGGGGCATCAAGGAGTCGGCGGAGTTCAACGCCGGGATGGTTCTGATCAAGATCGCGGTGCTTCTGTTCTTCATCGGCATCTCGCTCTACTACGTCTCGCCGAAGCAGATGACCGCGAACTGGCACCCGTTCCAGCCGAACGGCTGGCACGGCACGTTCACCGGCGCGGCCCTCGTCTTCTTCGCCTATATCGGATTCGACGCCGTCAGCACGGTGGCCGAAGAGTGCAAGAACCCGGCGCGCGACCTACCCATCGGCATCATCGCGTCGCTCATCGTCTGCACCGTACTCTACGTCGTCGTCGGCGCGGTCTTCGCGGGGCTGATCCCTTACAGCGAGCTTGTGACGAAACTGACGACCGAGCAGGCCGAGCCTCTGACGATGGCGCTCGACCGCGTCGCGCCCGCAGGCACGACGTGGCCCTCGACTATCGTCGCCTTCGGCTCGGTCATCGCGCACACCGCCGTGCTTCTGGTCTTCCAACTCGGACAGCCGCGCATCTTCTTCTCGATGGCGCGCGACGGCCTTCTGCCGTCGAAGTTCGCGAGCGTCCACCCGCGCTTTAAGACGCCGCACGTGACGACGATACTCACCGGCGTCTTCGTCGGCGTGTTTGCCGCCTTCGCCAGCATTGACGAGGTGATTGACCTGACGAACATCGGGACTCTCTTCGCCTTCATCCTCGTCTGCGCCGGCATCATCGTGCTGCGCTACAAAGACCCGGCGCGCGTGCGCCCGTTCCGCGTACCCTTAGGGCCGTGGCTCTTCCCCGTGCTCGGCGTCGTGTCCTGCTTCTTCCTGATGTTCTACCTGCCGCCCGCCTCCTGGTGGCGCTTCATCGGCTGGCTCATGCTCGGCTTCTCGATCTACCTCTCCTACGGCTACACGCGCAGCGCCGTCGGCGCGAAGCTCGGTCGCCCGACGCGCGCGCCCGCGCCGCTGAAGGTCGCCGCGCTCGGCTTCCTCCTGGTCGCAATCGGCCTCTTCACCATCCCGCACGACCTCGGCCCGACGGCGCTCGTCCAGGCGGCGACGGACGCGGCAGCCGACCGGCACGAGCGCGCGCTCTACGGCCTCATCATCATCGTCATCGGCCTCGTCATGGGCATCGCCGGCGCGTCAATCGGAGCGCCGCGCGACGCGGGCGGCGCGGCGGCGAACGCGGGCTGACGGAGGGAAGAAGAAAGCAGGAGGCAGGGGCCGAACGGCAGGAGCATTAGGGAGTCGGAGTATTTAAGGCAGCCGGTCATGTGAGACCCGGCTGCCTTATAGTTTTACCTGCCTCCTGCCGTCTGCTCCTGCCTCCTGCCGTTCGGCCCCTGCCTCCTGTCTTTTCAGAGTCCCGCCAGCAAGCTTGTGTAAAGAAGCCTGTGGAAGAGGTGCTCGCCCGCCTCTCGCCGGACGGAGAGGCGGCCCGCACGGTAGGCGCGCGAAGAGAGTCCGCGCTGGACTGACTTGCAGATCGAAACGTCCTCGTCCTGAATCCTCTGCCCCACGTCGATGCTCGCGAGGTTTCGCGGGCGCGCTGATTCCGACACGTCCGCGAAATAAAAATCGAAGATCACTTCCGTCCGCTCGACCCCGCGCGGCAGGACGAGATTCGTGTCCAACACGCCCTCGTACCAGTTGACCATGAAGTTCGGATAGACCCAGTAGTACAAGGCGCGCTCGCCCCCGCGGACAGCGCCCGTCTCTGCTTCCGCGCCCTTGCTCACGACCGGGCTTGACTGCAAGCAGAAGCGTTCGCCGTTCTCAATCGTGTAGTTGCTGTAGTCGAGGACGCTGTCCAGACCTTTGTGCAGATAGGGGACGTGATAGCCGCCGTCGAGGTAGTTGTCAACGAAGACCTTCCAGTTGCACTCGAACGAGTAGTGACGCCGCTCCATCCATCGAAGGTTCTTGAAGTCCAGCGGGCGCGTCTGTTCGATCAGTTCATTGCTCAGAAACTCTTCGAGGGTGGGGCCGCCGCGCCCCGTCTTCACGAAGACCCAGTTCTCCCACTCCGCGCACTCGACGGGCACGAGGCCACTGGCCGCGCGGTCGAAGCCGCACACGCCCGCGAAGTCCGGCGTGCCCTTCAACTCGCCTTCGAGCGTGTACGTCCAGCCGTGATAAGGGCAGCGAAGCACGCGCGCCTCGCCCTCCTCTTCGGTCACGACGGCGGCGGCGTGGTGGCGGCAGACGTTGAAGAAGCCGCGCAAGGTCTTATCGCTCCCGCGCACGACGACGACCGGCTCGCCCGCGATCTCGCAGGTGACGTAGCGGCCCGGCTCGCCAACCTGATCGGCGCGCGCCGCCAACTGCCACGAGCGCGCGAACACAGTCCGCCGCTCCAACTCGAAGACGCGCGGGTCTGTGTACCACGGCGCAGGGATCGTCCACGCCTCGGCGAGCGGCGCGGCAGCGTCGTAGCTCTCAACGATTTCTCTGAGTGAAGGCGACACGGACTCGCGCTCCTTCATGCGACGGGCGTCGCGGTCTTTCGCTTCGGGTTGAAGAAGGGCGTCTTGACGACCGTTGCCCCGACGCGATGGCGGACGGCCTCGACCGTGAACTCCATCTCAAGGCGCGTGCCCGGCTTCGCGTGCTCGCGCTTGACTGTGGCGAGCGCGATCAACTTCTTCAGCGTCGGCGACCAGGTGGTCGAGGTCGCGCGGCCCGTCTGCGCGCCGCTGTTGTAAACAGGCACGGCCACGCGCGACGCGATTGCGGGGATCGTCGGCGGCAAGCCCGCCTCTTCGTACAGACGCTCGACTCCCGTCCAGTCAACCTCCAGCCCGACGATCTCGCGCGCGTGCCCGCGTTTCTGCTCTTCAATCAAAGCTGATTGGCCGACGAACTTCGCCTTGTCGAGATTGACGAGGCGTCCGAGTCCCATCTCGAACGGCGAATACTTCTGCGACTCAATGAGCGCCTTCTTGCTGCCGTGGAAGTCAACGTCAATCAGGAGCAGACCGGCCTCGACGCGCGCAACGTCCATCGCGAGCATCCCCGCCGGGTGGATGTCGAACGCGCGGCCCGCGTCCACGAGCGCGTCCCAGACCTTGACCGCTCCTTCGGACGGAATCCAAATCTCGTAGCCGAGGTCGCCCGTGTAGCCCGTGCGCGAGACCTCGACGCGGACGCCCGCGATCTCGCCCGCAGTGACGCGGAAGTATTTCAGGCTCTCTATACCAGCGTCTTTAACAAGACTCTTGAGCAGGCGGCCCGAAGTCGGGCCTTGCAGCGCGAGTGCGGAAACACTTTCGGAGATGTCTTCAATCTCCACGTCCAGCCCGGCGGCGTTCTGCGTGAACCAGCGAAGGCTTGGGTCGGCGGCAGTCCAGCGGTACGTGTTCTCCGCGAGGCGCGAGACCGTCCCGTCGTCAATGACCTTGCCGCGCTCGTCGCACCAGGGCGTGTAGATGACCTGCCCCGTTTTCACCTTGCTCACGTCGCGCGTCACCACGCGGTCAACGAGCCGGGTGGCGTCCGGGCCGTCGAGCCGATACTTGAAGAGTGGCGAGATGTCTATGAGCGCGGCGGCGTTCCTGATCGCGTTGTACTCGTGCTCGTGGTGCGGTTCGTAAGAGCTGACGGCGTAGTAGCCCGACCACTCGCGGTAGCTCAGGCTCTCGCAGAGCGGAAACGTTCTTTCGTGGAAGGCTGTTCCGATTGGCATGGAAGAGTCTCAAATGTTTGATTGTTACGGACGCGTGATTGTCACGGCGAGCGATTATATGTATGCTGGCGATTCTTCATCAAGCTCTAAGCAATTTCTCCGACACATGAATCAAAAGTACGACGTTATCGTCATCGGCGGCGGTCACAACGGGCTGGTCAACGCCGCGTACCTTGCGCGCGCGGGCAAGCGGGTTTTAGTTCTTGAGCGGCGGCACGTGCTCGGCGGGGCGGCGGTCACGGAAGAAGTTTTTCCGGGCTTCAAGTTCTCGGTCTGCTCTTACGTAGTGTCGTTGCTGCGGCCAGAGATCATCCGCGAGTTGGATTTGCCGCGGCACGGCTTGGAAATCCTGCCGCTCGACGGCACGTTCACGCCGATGCCAGACGGCGACTACCTGTGGCGTGTGAACGACCACGCGAAGACGCGGCGCGAGATCGCGCGCCACTCCCGGCTCGACGCCGAGGCTTACGACGAATACGGCAAGGCGATGGTCGAGATGGGGCGCTTCGTCAAGCCGATCATGGCGATGACGCCGCCCGACCCGACCTCCCTGAACGTCAAGGGCCTGCTCAACCTGCTCTTCCTCGGTCGCCGCTTTCAAAAACTTTCGCCCGAAGACAAGTACAACCAGGTTCAGTTGATGACGATGAGCGCGGTGGACTTCCTCGACCAGTGGTTCGAGACCGACGTGCTCAAGGCGACGATGTCCGCGTCGGGAATCATCGGCACGTTCCTCGGCGTGCGCTCGCCCGGCACGGCCTACGTTCTGCTTCACCACTACATGGGCGAGATTGACGGCGCGTTCCGCTCCTGGGGATTGGCGCGCGGCGGGACGGGCGCGATCTCGAACTCGATTGCCGACGCGGCGCGCGAGGCCGGCGCGGAGATTCGCACCGAGTCGCCGATTGCGAAGGTCGTCGTGAAGAACAATCGCGCGACGGGAGTCGTCCTTGAGAACGGCGACGAGATTCACGCAGGCGTAGTCTCTTCGAGCGTTGACCCGCGGTTGACGTTCATGAAGATGGTCGGCAGTGAGCACCTGCCCGCCGATTTCGTCGAAGACATCAAGCGCTACAAGTTCCGCGGCTCTTCGGGCAAGGTCAATCTCGCTTTGGACGGCCTCCCCGACTTCAAATCCCTGCCGGGCGCGGGCGCGCACCTGCGCGGCGCGATCTCCTTTTCGCCGAGCGTCGAGTACATGGAGCGCGCCTACGACGACGCGAAGTACGGTCGCTTCTCGCGCCGCCCATACATTGACATGGTCATCCCTTCTTTAACAGACCCCTCGGTCGCGCCGCCGGGCAAGCACGTCGTCTCGTGCTTCGTGCAGTACGCGCCTTATCACTTGAAGGAGGGGACGTGGGACGGGCGGCGCGAGGAGTTCGGCGACACGGTCGTTGAAACGATTGCCGAGCACGCGCCGAACATCAAAGACCTCATCCTGCACAGACAGGTCTTGACGCCGCTCGACCTCGAACGCGAGTTCGGACTCTCCGAGGGCAACATCTTTCAGGGAGAACTCACACTCGAACAACTCTTCTTCCTGCGGCCCGCGCCGGGCTGGGCGCAGTACCGCACGCCGGTTCGCAACCTTTATATGTGTGGCTCGGCGACGCACCCCGGCGGCGGCATCATGGGCGCTTCGGGGCGCAACGGGGCGTTGAAGATTCTGGACGACTGGAGATGAAGGGATGAAAGGGATGAAGAGACAGGGGGACGGGGAGACGGGGAGAGGAAAACTTTTCGGCCTTTCCCCCCGTCTCCCCGTCCCCCTGTCTCCCCGTCTTCTTTGCAGGTCTTGATTCCGTGTCAAACACACGAGACAGAATCGTCATCATCGGTGCGGGGCACAACGGACTCGTCGCGGCCTGCTATCTCGCGAAGGCGGGACTCGCGCCGCTCGTGATTGAGCGCCGCGAGGTGGTCGGCGGCGCTGCCGTCACCGAGGAGTTTCACCCAGGCTTTCGCTGCTCGACGCTCGCGCACTCGGCAGGCCCGCTGCTGCCGCAGGTGGCGCGCGAGCTTGAGTTGGAGCGACACGGGCTGACGTTCATCACGCCGGAGGTTCGCGTCTTCGCCCCCGCAGCCGAAGGTCGGTCGCTGTGCATCTATACGGACGCGGCGCGCACGGCGCGCGGGCTTGAACGGCTCTCGGCGCACGACGCCGCGAAGTACACGGAATTCCGAGAGAGCTTCGCGCGCATCGGTCGCGTGCTTGCGCCGCTCATGTGGCGGACGCCGCCCTCGGTTGACAGTCCCACGCTCGGCGACCTCTGGAACCTCGGCAAGCTCGGCAAAAACTTTCGCGGCTTGGGCAAAAGGGACGCTTACCGACTGCTGCGCTGGGGGCCGATGGCCGTGGCAGACCTCGTGGCCGAGTGGTTCGAGACGGAGTTGCTTCGGGCCGCGGTCGCCGCGCGCGGAATCACGGGCGCGTTCGCGGGGCCTTGGTCTGCCGGGACGAGCCTGGGGCTGCTCGTGCAAGCGGCCTTCGACGGCCAGCCTCTCGCGCCCGCCTCGTTCGTCCGCGGCGGCATGGGCGCTTTGACGCAGGCGCTCGCCGACGCCGCGCGGGCCGCGGGCGCTGAAGTTCGCACGGGCGCAGGCGTCGGGCGCGTCCTCGTCAAAGGCGGGCGGGCGGTGGGCGTCGTGCTCGACGGCGGCGAGGAGGTTGCGGCGCGCGCCGTCGTCTCGAACGCAGACCCGCGCACGACCTTCCTGCGGCTCGTTGACCCGACGGAACTCGACCCGGACTTCCTCACGAAGATTCGCAACTACCGCTCGACGGGCGCGGCGGCAAAAGTTAATCTCGCGCTCGCCGGACTGCCCTCCTTCGCGGCGCTGAAAACTGCCGGCGCGGACGGCGCGGCAGAACTGCGTGGCCGCATACACATCGGGCCGGACATAGACTACCTTGAGCGCGCCTTCGACGCGGCGAAGTACGGCGACTTCTCACACGAGCCTTACATGGACATCACCATCCCGACGCTCGCCGACCCCACGCTCGCGCCCGAAGGCAGGCACGTCTGCTCCGTCTATGTTCAGTTCGCGCCCTACACTTTGAAAGAAGGCGACTGGGCCTCGCGCCGCGAAGAGTTCGCCGACGCGGTTGTCAAGACGCTTTCTACTTACGCGCCGAACGTCGCAGACTTAATTCTTCAGCGCCAGATCATCACGCCTCTCGACCTCGAACGCGAGTACGGACTCGCGGGCGGCCACACGCTCCACGGCGAGATGTCGCTCGACCAGTTCTACGCCTTCCGCCCCGTCATCGGCTGGGCGCAGTACCGCACGCCCCTGCGCGGACTCTACCTCTGCGGCGCGGGCACGCACCCCGGCGGCGGCGTCACCGGCGCTCCGGGCGCGAACGCGAGCCGCGAGATTCTGAAGGACGTTAAAGAGTTGCTGCGCTCCTGACGGGGTTGACGGTCAGGTCGTGGGCGCGCAACGAGGCACTGACCTCACGTGATATAAGCATGAAGGGAGCGGCGGTCGAAGGATGAGGCGGCCCGTGATTTAAGAGGATGCGGGGCGTTCTCAGATGAATAACTCTGCCGAGACGTGAAAGAAGTCGGCGAGTGCTTTCGCCTGCGCCTTGCTTATCCCGCGCTTGCCGTTGACGACTTCCGAGGCGATGCCCTTAGACCGGAAGATGTGCAAAAGGTCGCTCTGCTTGAGTCCCCGCGCCGCCATCAATTCTCTCAGGATTTCGTGCGGCGTAGCCCCTCCAAGATGATAAAAATCTCGCTCGAATTGTTGAACCAAGTGTGCGAGAAGATCAAGCAGGGCGTCTTCTTCGGGCGTGCGTCGG
This sequence comes from Acidobacteriota bacterium, assembly GCA_003222975.1. Taxonomy (GTDB): domain Bacteria; phylum Acidobacteriota; class Blastocatellia; order Pyrinomonadales; family Pyrinomonadaceae; genus QHXN01. The sequence continues at coordinate 24,506 of QHXN01000019.1, forward strand.
TCGCCCTTCTCGATCAGCTTCTCGGTTTCGGCAAGCATTCGGTCGTTCTCTTCTTCCGTCTCGATTCGGACGGGCAGCACTTTGGCGAGTAGCTTGCCGTACCTCTGCGGGTTGATTTTAACCGCCGCAGTCTTTCTTCCATTTTTCTTTGTCGTATTCAGCATGCGTCAACACTTTCTTGATGTATGTAGTCTGTGCCCGGTAATCAATCCTGACGATTAACCGGTAATGATTGCCCTTGATGTTAAATACCGTGCAAGTGCCGACGGCATCCGCATGCGGGTATGTCTGCCTGGCATCCACTATATTTTTCCAATCGGCTCTCTCTACAACTGCGAGCCACGCAGCTAAAGAAGATTGAGAATCAGCATACTGCCCGACGAAGAGACTGATTATTTTCCTGCCGATAACAAGCATTTAATATTTCTCTCCTCCCGTAATTTTCTTTTTGGATCGTCTTTCGCATAACTTTCTTTAAGCCCCCTTGAATGTTAAGTTGTTTTTAATAGCCGCAGGTTCTCATAAAGAGAACTCATTGTCAAATCACCTGCTGTGGTTTTCAGGAGAAAGACTTTCTTGGCCGTCGGAGGAACACACGAATGAACGCCCTGCCCATCATCGTCGGCGCGCTGTGCGTGATAGCGATTGCCTACCGCTACTACTCGGCCTTCCTCGCCGCGAAAGTGCTGGCGCTCGACGACTCTCGGCCCGTCCCCTCGCAGACGATGTACGACGGGCACAACTATTACCCGACGAACAAGTGGGTTCTCTTCGGCCACCACTTCGCGGCCATATCGGGCGCGGGGCCGCTCATCGGCCCGGTGCTCGCCGCGCAGTTCGGCTTCCTGCCGGGCCTCCTATGGCTCGTCATCGGCGTCTGCCTCGGCGGCGCAGTTCACGACTTCATGATTCTGGTCGCCAGCGTCCGCCGCCGCGGCAAGTCGCTCGCCGAGATCGCGCGCACAGAGATCAGCCCGCTCTCCGGTCTGGTCGCCGGACTCGCGATACTTTTTATCGTCGTCATCGCGCTCGCCGGACTCGGCCTCGTCGTCGTCAACGCGCTGGCCGAATCGCCCTGGGGCACGTTCACCGTCGGCTTCACCATCCCGCTCGCGCTCCTGATGGGACTCTACATGTACCGCTTCCGCAAGGGGCGCATCGGCGAGGCGAGCGCCATCGGCGTCGCCGGCCTCTTCGTCGCGGTCATCGTCGGCGGATGGGTCGCCGAAAGCCCCTGGGCCGCGTCGTTCACCTTCTCGCGCAACACCATCACGCTGCTGATGGCCGGCTACGGCTTCGTCGCCTCGGTGCTGCCCGTGTGGATGCTCCTGTGTCCGCGCGACTACCTGTCGTCCTATTTAAAAATCGGCACGGTCGCGTTCCTCATCCTCGGCGTCATCCTCGTCCACCCTTCCTTGAACATGCCGGCGCTGACCCCGTTCGTGCACGGCGGCGGCCCGGTCATTCCAGGCAAGGTCTACCCGTTCGTCTTCATCACCATCGCCTGCGGCGCGATCAGCGGCTTCCACGCGCTCATCGCTTCCGGCACGACGCCGAAAATGATCTCGAAGGAATCGGACGCGCGCGTGATCGGCTACGGCGGGATGCTGATGGAGGGCGTCGTCGGCGTCGTCGCACTCATCGCCGCCACGTCGCTCTTCCCCGGCGACTACTTTGCGATCAACACCGCGCAAGGAACCGACGCGCAAAAGTCGGCCTACGTCCGCATGGTTGACGCGCACAGCGGCGAGGGTTTCGACATGCAGCCGAAGGAGATTGATCGTTTAGAGGCCGAGTCGGGCGAGAAGAATTTAAGGGGAAGGACGGGCGGCGCGGTCACGCTCGCCCTGGGGATAGCGAAAATCTTCGACGGCGTGCCGGGCCTGCGCGGGCTGATGAAATACTGGTATCACTTCGCCATCATGTTCGAGGCGCTCTTCATCCTGACGACCATAGACACGGGCACGCGCGTCGCGCGCTTCCTCGTCGGCGAATTCCTGGGGCGCTTCCATCCCCGTCTCGAAGAGCCGACGTGGATGCCCGGCGCTGTCCTGACGACGGCGCTCGTCGTCGCGGGCTGGGCCGCCTTCATCTGGTCAGGCTCGATCTCGACCATCTGGCCGATGTTCGGCATCGCCAACCAACTGCTCTCGGCGGTCGCGCTCTGCGTCGCCACGACTGTCATCATCAACTCCGGTAAGGCGCGCTACAGTTGGACGACCATCCTCCCGCTCTCCTTCGTCGCCACGACGACGCTCGTCGCCGGCTGGGAGTCAATCACGGACATCTTCTGGCCGCTCGCCCAACGGGCCGACACCGCCGCCCAAGGGTACGTCAACACCACGCTAACGGCGATCCTGATGGCCGCCTCCGTCATCATCCTCGCTGACTCCGTCCGCCGCTGGACGCGCGGCAGCCGCGGGCAAGAGACGGGGGCGAAGATTAGGCTTGCCGACGCGGGAGAGACCGCTTAGGATTACCGGGCATGAGCACACGACACGACGACTCTCGCGGGTCGCGACCGGGCGGGGGCGTCAAACCTCTCGGCGAGGGCCGCGGCTTTAACCGCGAGCGGCTCCCCAAACATCTCCAGGAGACGCTTCCAGCGCCGCACGAGTCCGTCACGACCCGGAGCCACCTTCGAGTCAACGACATCCACGAAGGCGACGCGCGCCTCCTGCTCCCGCGCATCGAGCCTGACAGCGTAGCCCTCAGCGTCTGGTCTCCCCCGTACTTCGTCGGCAAGCAGTACGAGTCGCACCTCACGTTCGACACTTGGCGCTCGCTGATTAAAACGGTCATCACGCTTCACTACCCCGTCATCAAACCGGGCGGGTTCCTTGCCGTCAACATCGCCGACATACTGTGCTTCAAAGATAAGTCCATGCCGAAGGTGCAGGCCGAGGTCATCAGCCGCCGCAAGTCTAAAGTGACGAGGGAGGACGTGCTGCGCGCCGCGGGCGAGCACCCGGAGATGAATCGTTATCAGTTGGCGGAATTGCTCGGTTGCAGCGAGCAGACGATTGACCGGCGGCTCAATGGCAATAACATCCGCGGCGGGAAGTACGAGACGCAGACGCGCGTCCGCGTCGTCGGCGGCATGGTCGAGGAGTGGGCGCTCGCCGCGGGCTTCTACACTTACGACCGCCGCGTCTGGGTCAAGGACGCGGCCTGGGAGAACAGCCGCTGGGCCTCGCTCTCGTACCGCGCCGTTGACGAGTTCGAGTACATCTACATCTTCTGGAAGCCTGGCATCACGACGGTTGACCGCTCAAGGCTCACGCCCGAAGAATGGAGGGACTGGGGTTCGCGCGGCGTCTGGAGCTTCCCGTCCGTCCGCGCCAACGACGACCACGAGGCCAAGTTCCCCGTCGAGCTGCCGCGCAGGCTGATCCGTCTGCTCACCGAGCCGGGCGAAGTCGTGCTCGACTGCTTCATGGGCAGCGGCACGACCGCCGCCGCCGCGGTAATGGAGGAAAGAAAGTTCATCGGCATCGAAATCGAGAAGAAGTATGTAGCTCTTGCGAAACAACAACTCAGAAGGGTGCAACCGAAACTGCCCGATGTTCATTGATCCCCAGAGCCTCGAAACCGACCCCGCCCGGCTGGAAGGGGTCGAGAAGGCATCAATGCGGATGGTGACACACGCCGTCTATGACTTCCGCGAAACGGCTGCTTACATCTTCGCCAACGAGAAAGACAAAGTGGCCGACATCGGCGAAGACATCACGCGCGAGGCGCTCGACCGGATGGGCGTCTCAAGAATTGACGAGCGACTGTTCGGCAAGGTGGACTACAAGAAGGCGCGCTACGTCTTCCATCCTGAATACGCCCTGCGGCAAGCACTCTTCGTTGACTCGAAGGCCGAGAAGGTGGCAGACCAGACTACGGCCACTCTGCAAACGGCGCAGACATCCCTCCGCATCCGACACGCGCGCCGGCGTTCCGGTTGACGAAGCCGGGACGCTGCCGCGCGTACTCGTAACCAGCAAGGCAAGCTACCTCACGACCACCATCATCGTAAAATACGACTATCAAGAGTTCGCCGCAGGCGATTACCGCCTGGCGGCAATCACGGTCGCCGCACTTCCCAACGGCATGCTTCAGGACGTTTACAACCCGTCGGCGACAGACACAATCTGGCGCGCGGGGCGGAACGCGCCCACCCGCGGCGAGCCGTTCAGAGTTCGACTGGTCTTCGGCTTGTTGAAGGCTAAAATGAACTGGCGCGTGCAAACCATTCCGATGGCAGCCGTGCCTTTCACTTGGGAAGATTAGCCGCCTTCCAAACGCCACACGCGCCAGCCCGCCTTTACAATTTCTGCTCGACACTTTGAACTTTGAACTTTTTTGGGCGATAATGCCCGTCTTTTAGCGAGACTAAAAACCGGTTCTGTGCGGACAGGGGGCACCTCCTCTCGTGCGGCCAAGTTTGTCGCCCGCGCCGAAGCCGCGCCGCCCCCGGCGTATTTTTCACTCGCCACTCTTTAGACGGACAGAAAGGAATCGTTCACCTTGTCTATTATTCGATTGCTTACTCTCTTCACGGGGCTGCCCGCGCTCGCTCGCGCGCGCGCGGGCGCGGCGTCGCGCGTGCGGCGCGGCGCGCTCAAGGTCACGACCTCGCTTCTGACGTTGGCCGCCACTGCTTCCGCCGCCATGGCGCAGGGGCACGGGCCGGGCGGCGCGGCGGGCGCACACCACGGCGGCGAGGCGAACCTCGTGCTTCCGAACCTCGCCGACCAAAGCTTCCTCGGCGTTGACGGCCACACGCTCCTGCTCACGGGCCTCGTCGTCTGCGCCCTCGGCCTCGCCTTCGGCCTCGTCACTTTCCTGCAACTGAAACGCCTGCCCGTCCACCGCTCGATGCGCGAGATTTCCGAACTCATCTACGAGACGTGCAAGACCTACCTCGTCACGCAGGGCAAGTTCATACTCATCCTCGAAGGCTTCATCGCCGCCGTCATCATCCTCTACTTCGGCTTCCTCTCGCCACCCGCCGACCCGAACGCGAGCACGACGCTGCGGGTCGTCATCATCCTCGCCTTCAGCCTCGTCGGCATCGGCGGCAGCTACGGCGTCGCCTGGTTCGGCATCCGCGTCAACACCTTCGCCAACTCGCGCACGGCGTTTGCCGGACTCGCCGGAAAGCCCTACCCGATTTATTCGATACCGCTCCGGGCGGGCATGAGTATCGGCATGATGCTCATCTCGGTCGAGCTGCTCATCATGCTCTGCATCCTCCTCTTCCTGCCGCGCACCTACGCCGGCCCCTGCTTCATCGGCTTCGCCATCGGCGAATCACTCGGCGCGGCGGCCTTGAGAATCGCGGGCGGCATCTTCACGAAGATCGCCGACATCGGCTCGGACTTGATGAAGATCGTCTTCAAGATCAAGGAGGACGACGCGCGCAACCCCGGCGTCATCGCCGACTGCACGGGCGACAACGCGGGCGACTCGGTCGGCCCCTCGGCGGACGGCTTCGAGACCTACGGCGTGACGGGCGTCGCGCTCATTACCTTCATCCTCCTCGGCGTCGGCCCCGGCTCTTACCTCCCGGCGGGCGCAGACTTGGCGCACGCGACCGCCGCCCAACTCTCGGCGGCGCAGGCCGCGGCGGACACAGTGCAGGTGCAACTCCTCGTCTGGATTTTCGTCATGCGCATCATGATGATCGTGGCGAGCGCCATCTCCTACTTCGTCAACGAGGCCGTCGCGCGTGCGCGCTACGCGGGCAAGGACGAGATGAACTTTGAAGCGCCGCTCACGTCGCTCGTCTGGATCACCTCAATCGTCTCGGTCGTGCTGACCTACATCGTCTCGTACCTGATCGTCCCCTCGCTCGGCCCCGGCCAAGACACGACGCTCTGGTGGAAGCTGGCGACGATCATCACGTGCGGCACGCTCGCCGGCGCGATCATCCCCGAACTCGTCAAGGTCTTCACCTCGACCGAGTCGGCGCACGTCGAGGAGGTGGTCAAGTCTTCCGAAGAAGGCGGCTCGTCACTCAACATCTTGTCGGGCCTGGTCGCGGGCAACTTCTCCGCCTACTGGCTCGGCATCAGCATCGTCATCCTGATGGCCGTCGCCTACGTCTTCAGCACGCAGGGACTCGGCGCGCTCATGCTCGCGCCCGCCGTCTTCTCCTTCGGCCTCGTCGCCTTCGGCTTCCTCGGCATGGGGCCTGTCACAATCGCGGTTGACTCCTACGGCCCCGTGACCGACAACGCGCAGTCGGTTTACGAGCTGTCGCTCATCGAGCAGACGCCGGGCATCGCCGACGAACTCAAGCGCGACTTCGGAATGACCGTTAACTTCGACCGCGCCAAGCACCTCCTCGAAGAGAACGACGGCGCGGGCAACACCTTCAAGGCGACGGCCAAGCCCGTCTTGATCGGCACGGCGGTCGTCGGAGCGACGACGATGATCTTCTCGATCATCATGGCGCTCACCGCCGGGCTGACGGCGAACACGCAGAACCTCTCGCTCCTTCACGCCCCGTTCGTCCTCGGCCTCATCACCGGCGGCGCGATCATCTACTGGTTCACGGGCGCTTCCATGCAGGCGGTGACGACGGGCGCGCACCGCGCCGTCGAGTTCATCAAGGCCAACATCCGACTGGAAGGCGTCGAGAAGGCGAGCGTCGAGGACAGCAAGCGCGTCGTCCACATCTGCACGCAGTACGCGCAGAAGGGGATGTTCAACATCTTCATGACGGTCTTCTTCTCGGCGCTGGCCTTCGCCTTCGTCGAGCCGTTCTTCTTCATCGGCTACCTCATCTCCATCGCCATCTTCGGACTCTATCAGGCCATCTTCATGGCGAACGCGGGCGGCGCGTGGGACAACGCCAAGAAGGTCGTCGAGGTGGAGATGAAGGCGAAGGGCACAGACCTGCACGCCGCGACCGTGGTGGGCGACACCGTGGGCGACCCCTTCAAGGATACCTCGTCGGTGGCGATGAACCCGGTCATCAAGTTCACGACGCTCTTCGGCCTGCTGGCCGTCGAGCTGGCCGAGAGCCTGCGCGCCAGCCGCGGCGACGACCCGACGCTCAACCACGCGCTGGCCGCCTTCTTCTTCCTCGTCTCGGTCGTCTTCGTCTGGCGCTCGTTCTACGCCATGCGCATCGGCACGGAGCGGCCCGCGGCCCGCGCCGGCGAGGCGGGCGCGGACGGGGAGGGCTTAAAATCAAAAGCAGTGACGAGTGACGGGTGACGAGTGACTAGATAAAAACTGCTGGCTTGTCACTCGTCACTCGTCGCCCGTCACTGCCTTCGGAGGTCTAATGAGCAGTTACGCCAAAGCCGAAACGCTGGTGGGCGCGGTCGTCGCGCCGCTGGACTGGGTGAGGTCTGCGGCGCTCGTCGTCGCGTTCAGCCTCTTCGTGGCGCTCGCGGCGCAGGTCGTCGTGCCGCTGCCGTGGACGCCCGTGCCTCTGACGGCGCAGACGTTCGCGGTGCTTTTGACGGGCGCGCTCTTAGGCTCGCGCCTCGGCGCGCTCGCGCTCATCGCGTACCTCGCCGAGGGCGCGGTCGGGCTGCCGTTCTTCAGCGGCGGCGCGGGCGGCGCGCACTTCCTCTTCTTCAGCGCGACCGCGGGTTACCTCTTCGCCTTCCCCGCAGCGGCCTTCGTCACGGGCCACTTGGCGGGGCGCGGCTGGGACAGGCGACTGCTGACGGCGGCGGCGGCGATGCTCCTGGGATCGCTCGTCATCCTCGCGGGCGGCTGGGCGTGGCTCGCGCTCTTCCTTCGGAGCGGCGTCGAAGCGTTTCGTTTGGGCGTCGCGCCGTTTCTGGTCGGCGACCTCTTGAAGATCGCGCTCGCCGCCGCGGCCCTGCCCGCGGGCTGGGCGCTGCTGCGCCGCAAGGCTTCACGCTAGACCGGAAGGCGGCACACTTTCGCGGCGGAGGCCGCCGAGAGATGGCACTCGGCGGCTTCCGCATTTCTGGCCGACCCCTTTTGACATCCGCGGAAAGCAGCCTGTAAAATTTTCTTTGAATCGTCGGGGCGCGCCCTCAAAAGTAGTCAGCGCGCCGCCAAGTGTGTCCGCCCTGCTCGGTCTCCTCGCGGCGCGGACTTCCCTGTAACTTCAAAGCGGAAAGAGATAGAAATGAGACGTTCGGCCCTCGCCCTCTTCGCACTAATCTGCCTGCTCCTCGCCGCGCAGGCCGCCCCCGCCAAAGACACCTGGACGAGCGTGCGCTCGAAGAACTTCTTCCTCATCGGCAACGCCTCGGAGAAGGACATCCGCCAGGTGGCGACGCGGCTGGAGCAGTTTCGCGACGCCTTCTCGCGCCTCTTCGCGGGTGCGAGCTTCAACTCGCCCGTCCCCACGACGGTCGTCGTCTTCAAGAGCGACTCGTCGTACAAGCCCTTCAAGCCGGTCGTTGACGGCAAGGTGGACGACGTGGCCGGCTACTTCCAACCGGGCGAAGACGTGAACTACATCACGCTGACGAGCGAGCGGCGCGCGGAAGACCCCTTCGCCGTCATTTACCACGAGTACGTCCACCAGCTCGTCGCCAACACCCTGGGCCGCGGCGGCGTCCCGCCCTGGTTCAACGAGGGGCTGGCCGAGTATTACAGCACCTTCGAGGTCAGGGACGACCGCAAGGTCGTCCTCGGCAACCTCATCGCGCGCCACCTGCAACTGCTGCGGCAGAGCAAGCTCATCCCGCTCAAGCAGCTTTTGGAGGTCAACGACTACTCGCTCGACCGCAACAAGCAGGAGGCGAAGTGGGTCTTCTACGCCGAGTCGTGGGCGCTCGTCCACTATCTCATACAGGGGAACGGCGGCAGCCGCTTGCCGCAGTTGAACAGCTTCCTCGGCCTCTTCGCCAAAAACACGCCGACCGAGCAGGCGTTCGCCGAGGCGTTTCAGACCGACATCCCGACGATGGAGAAGGAGCTTCGGCGATACGTCGAGGGTCACTCGTTCATGGGGCAGATCGCGACCTTCGAACAGAAGCTCGCTTTCGACTCCGACATGCGGGCCGCGCCGCTCACCGATGCCGAGGCCGAAGGCTACCTCGGCGATCTGCTTCTCCACACGAACCGCCCCGAAGACGCCTCTGCACGCCTCGAACACGCGCTCCAACTCGACCCAAACCTCTCCGCGGCCCGCGCCTCGCTCGGCATGGCGCGCCTGCGCCAGAAGCGCTTCGACGAGGCCAAGGAGCAACTGCGCCAGGCGGTCGCTGCGGGCGCGCAGAACTACCTCGCGCACTACTACTACGCATACGCCCTCAGCCGCGAAGGGATGGACGAGACGGGGCGCGTCCGCGGCTACGACGCCGAGACCCTGCGCGCGATGCGCGGCTCGCTGCTGAAGTCCATCGAGCTGCGGCCCGACTTCCCCGAAAGCTACCACCTGCTCGCCTTCGTTGACCTCGTGACGGGCGACAAACTGGACGAGGGCGTGCAGCTCCTCGCCCGCGCCCGCTCGCTCTCGCCCGGCAACGAGCGCTTCGCCTTCGTGCTCGCGCAGCTCTACCTGCGGCAGGAGAACTACGAGGCCGCGCGCAAGACCCTGGAGCCGCTCGCGCACGACAACGCAGACCCGCAGATGCGCGCCAACGCGCAATCGCTCCTCGCCTCCATCGAGACGGTTCAGGAGCAGGCCGCGCGCTACAAGGCCGCGCGCGAGGCTTACGAGAAAGGCGGCGGCGACGCGGGCGGGCCGCCGCGCCTCATGCGCCGCGGCGACGGGGACGCGAGCGCCGGCGCGCAAGGAAGGCAGGCCGACAGGTCGGACGAGGAGCTTGCGTCGGACGCCTTCTCCTCGGCGCTCAACGATGCCCTGCGCAAGCCGCTCGCGGGCGAGACGCGCGCGCGCGGCGTGCTCACGCGCATCGAGTGCAGCGCGCGCGGCATCGTCTTCGTCGTCCGCGTCGGCGAGAGCCTGCTGCGACTCTCCGTCAAATCCTTCGACGAAGTTCACATCATGGCCTTCACGCCCGAAGCCGGCGGCGAGCTGACCTGCGGCCCGCGCAAGACAGAAAGTCCGGTCGTCGTCACCTACCGCGCCGCGCCGGACGCGCGCGCCAAGACCGACGGCGCGATCACCGCCCTCGAATTTGTGCCCGCCAATTTTCAGTTGAAGCAGTAAGCGCCGAGCCGCCCGAAGCATTGAACGAGCGCCCCGCCGTTGTAGAATGGGCGTCATGGCGACGTACAGGATCAGGGTGCGCTCGCGCGTGCGCGAGGAGTTGGTCGAGTTCACCGGCGAGGTGCGGCGCGTCCTCGCCGAGTCGGGCGCGCGCGAAGGCGTCTGCCATCTCTACGTGCGCCACACGACCGCGGGCCTCACAATCAACGAGAACGCCGACCCGGACGTGCCGCGCGACATGCTCCACGCGCTTCGCACGCTCCTGCCGCAGCACGGCATGGGCTTCCGCCACGGCGAGGAGAACTCCGACGCGCACATCAAGACCTCGCTCACGGGCACGAGCGTCACCGTCCCCTTCGCCGAAGGTGAACTCCTCCTCGGTCGCTGGCAGGGAATTTTCCTCTGCGAGTTCGACGGCGGGCGCGAGCGCGAGGTGATAATGACTATCATGGGGGAAAAGGGGAAGGGGGAAAAAGGGTAAAGGGGCGGGGCGTTCTTGTCTCCCCTTTGCCCCTTTACCCTTTACCCTTTTTCCCCTTCTTTCTACCACGCCCGCGACCAGCGCGGCCCCTCGTGCTCGCCGTCGCGCAGGCGCGCGTTGACGCCCGCGCGGAGTTCGAGCAGGCGGCTCAGGAGCCAGAGCAGGTCGGAGAGGCGATTAAGGTATGGGACGACGTGCGGGTTCAGTTTGACGCCCGACTCCGAGAGGCGCACTACGCAACGCTCGGCGCGTCGGCAGACGGTGCGCGCGAGGTCGTAGCCGGCGGCGGCAGCGTGCTCGCCCGGCAGAGACCAGTCGGACAAAATTCCTTCGGTCGCTTCGATGCGGTTGACGTGCGCGGTCAGGGCTTCGACCATCTCCGGCGTGACGTAAGTCGTCGGCGACTCTTCGCCGCCCGCGGGACTCGCGATTGCGCCCGCGACCGTGAACAGCTCGCGCTGAATCGCCTTCGTCAACTCCCTCACCTCCGCGTCCTCGCAGATCGAGCGAGCCAGTCCCATCGCCGCGCCCAACTCGTCAACCGTCCCGTAAGCCTCCACGCGCAAATCGGCCTTCGACACGCGCCCGCCGCCGATGAGGCCCGTCTCGCCCTTGTCGCCGTGCTTCGTCGCTATGCTCATAAAACTCCTCTGGCCGTCAGCATTCACATAGCCGTGTAGCGTTGCTGTCGTCTCAGCAGCCACAAAAAGACCGGGCCGCCCGCGAGCGCCGTGATCGCGCCGACGGGCAGCTCGCCCGCGCCGAACGACGTTCGCGCCAGCGCGTCGGCCAGCATTAAAAACGCTGCGCCGAGGACGAACGAGCAGGGCATGACGACCCTCACGTCCTCGCCGAAGAGGAGGCGGACGGCGTGCGGAACGATCAAGCCGACGAAGCCGATTGTGCCGCCGACGGCGACCGTCACGCCGACTATCAGGGACGACGCGACATAGACCAGACGCTCGCTCCGCCGGACGTTGACGCCGAGGCTCTGCGCCGTCTCCTCGTCCACGGCCAAGAGGTGCAGGTCGCGCGTCATGGCGAGCAGCACGAGCCAGCCCGGAACTAAAAACAGGAGCATGCGCCAGACGAGGTCGAAGCCGACCACGTCGAGGCTGCCGATCATCCAGCGCAGTATCTGAAGGGCGCGCGAGTAGTCGGCGAAGTATTGCAGGATGACGACGCCCGCCGCCGCGACCGTGTTCACGACGACGCCCGCCAGCAGCAGCGCGCCCGGCAACACGGTCGCGCCCGTGCGCGCGAGCCTGTAAACCAGCACGACGCTCGCGCACGCGCCGAGGAATGCCGCGACGAAGACGACGGGCAAGCCCCCGACGCGCGCGCCCATCCCGAACGCAATCGCCACGCTCGCGCCCAGTGCGCCGCCGCCCGACACGCCCAGCGTCAGAGGCTCGGCCAAAGGGTTTCGGAACAGAGCCTGCAACGCCGCGCCCACGAGTCCGAGCGACGCGCCCACCACGCCCGCCAGCACCACGCGCGGCAGGCGCAGCTCGAAGAAGATCACGCGCGCGCGCTCGTCCGTCCTCAAGGCCAGAAGGTCGAGTCGCTGGTATCCGACCCACAAGGCCACGAGCGTCGAGGCAACGAGCACGAGCGCCAACAGGACGAGCGCGCGGCGCAGGCGCGCGCCGGCGACCACAGATTTTTGATTTGCGACTTTTGATTTTTGATTTATCGCCAACTCGCGCGCGCCTTCCATCCCTCGCACCTCATTCTAAATCCCAAATCGAAAATCAAAAATCGCAAATGTTCACAGTTCCGACCAGACGAACGTGTGGCCGAAGGCGCGTCGGGCGCGCACGTGCTCGTCGCCGTAGATTCCGGCGAGCACGTCCTCGCGCAGAACCTCGGCGGGCGCGCCCGCGGCTGTGATCGCGCCGCGGCGCATGGCGAAGACCGAGTCGAAGGCCGGGTCTAAGAGCATCAGGTCGTGCGTGATGATGAGGGCCGTCATCCCTTGCTCGTCGCGCAGGCGGCGCAGGTGGCGTATGAGTCCGGCGCGGTGCTTGAGGTCGAGCGCCGCCGAAGGCTCGTCGAGCAGAAGGCACTCCGGCTCCTGTGCGAGCGCGCGGGCGAGCGCGACCATCTGCCGCTCGCCTCCCGAAAGCTCCGTGACGGGCCGCGACTCAAGGTGCGCGGCGTCAACGGCCCGGAGCGCCGCGCGCGCCGCTTCGACATCGCGCGCCGACTCGAAGCGGAAGCGCGTCGTGTAAGGGCTGCGGCCCGTGAGCACGACTTCAAGCGCGGTGAAGGGGAAGACGGTCGAGACGGTCTGCGGCACGTAGGCGACGCGGCGCGCTCGCACGCGCGGCTCTATTGCCGCGAGCGGCACGCCGCCGAACAAGACCTCGCCGTCCGCGGGCTTCAGCAGCCCCGCGAGCAGGCGGACGAGCGTTGACTTGCCCGACCCGTTCGCGCCGACGAGCGCCGCCAGACGCCCCCGCCCGACCGCGAGCGACGCCCCGCGCACCACCTCCGGCCCGCCCTCCGCGTAGGCGAAGCTCACGCCGCGCGCCTCGACGAGCGCACCGTCGCTGCCGCCACTCTTCACGTCTTCCATCGCGACATCCAAGACACGCCCGCGCCTTCGTCATTCATCATTCCGCATTCATCATTCATCACTTCTTCCCGAACGCCTCCGGGTGAATCAGCTCGGCGAACTTGCGCGCGGTGTCGCCGACGAACTGCGAAGGGTGCAGAACCGTCTCGTCGCGGACGGGATAGACGCGCCCGTCGCGCACGGCGCGCAATGTGGGCAGTTCCTTCCAGACGGCCAGCGTGTCCTCGTCAAACGTCCCGCCCTCCTTGTGCATCATCAGGTCGAGGATCACTTCGGGGTCGAGCGAGACGACGGCCTCCTTCTGGAGTTTCCCCCAGCCCCCTTGGGCGGGCGGCGAGACGGGGTCGCCCCCCGCGGCCTCGATGAGCTGCGCGATGAAGCTGCCCCCGGCGGCGGTGTAGATGTCGCGCAGCGTGCCGGGCACGCGGTCAACGACGCAGAGCACGCGCCGCCGCGGCAGTTTTTCGGTCGCGAGCCTGACCGTCTCGACGCGCGCGCGCGTCTGCTCGGCGAGGTCGTGGGCCGCCGCCGTGTCGCCTGTGGCCGCGCCCGTCATCTCGATGGCCTTCAAAGCGTCTTCGAGCGTGCGGCCCGGCACGGCGAGCGTGCGCACGCCCATCGCCTCGACCTTGTCTCGGACGAACTGCGCCTGCGCGTCGGCGAAGACGACGAGGTCGGGGCGCAAGCCGGCGATCTGCTCCATATTCGGGTTGTTCCAGCCGCCGACGCGCGGGAGCTTGTTGACCTCCGGCGGATACGTGCAGTAGTTCGACACGGCCACGACGCGGTCGAATGCGCCGAGGCCCGCCAGAATCTCCGTCGTGCTCGGCGACAGAGAGATGATGCGCGCCGGCTTGACCGCGCGCGGCGCGCTCGTGCCGCCGCTGCCCGCGCGTTTGCAGCCCCCGCCGAGCAGCAGCGCGAGCGACAGAAGGACGACACCGGCGGCGACGACTTTATTCGACAACCTTTTCAACGGACTTCTCCTCATCCCTCGCGGCGTCATCAGCCGCGACGCGGTAAGGGCAGTGCCGACAGCCGCTCTCGCAGCAGTAGCCGCGCCGCAGATGGTAGCGCGCCGTGAACACGACGAACGCGCCCTCGCGGTAAAAATCTTCGCCCTCTTTCCAGGGAGGGGGAGACGCAGGGACGGGGAGACGGGGAGAAGTGTAGGCAGGACGCGCTTGCGCGTTCTCCTTCTCGCCCCGTCTCCCCGTCCCCCTGTCTCCCCGTCTCTCGTTCATCCTTCATCCCTCAGAAGTTGAGTGCCGCGCCCGCGCGCCCGTTGATGCCGGGCGTGCGGAAGCCGTTCTCGTAGTACTCCTGGTCGAACAGGTTCTCGACCTTGCCGAAGAAGCGAAGGCTGCGCGACTCGGAGAGCGGCAGCGTGTAGCTCGTCGTCACGTCGGCGCGGCGCTGACCGCCGAAGCGGTAGGCGCGGCTCTGGAAAGTCCGGTTGTCGAAGATCGGCGCAAGATAATTACTCGACGCCGTGAGGTTGAAGTTGACGGCGACGCGCTGACCGAAGCGCTCGGTGGCGACGAGCGTGAACTGATGTGTGGGGATGGCGAGCGAGCGCAGGATGTTTTCGATCTGGGGGCGGCGCTGGTCGCTGTTCGTGTAAGTGTAGGAGGCGAAGAGGTCGAGCGTGCGCGACGGCGCGAACGCGCCGCTCAGCTCCACGCCGCGCGCGAGTCCGCCGCCCGTGTTGAGGAAGCCGCCGAAGAGCCGACCGAACGGATCGTTCGGCGTGTCGCCGAAAGATACGACCTCTTGAAGTCTCGTGTAGAAGTAGGTCGCCGACAGGCGCGCGCGGCTCGCGCCGAGCGACTGGTCAACTCCGGCGTCGAAGGCGATTGAGCGTTCGGGCGCGAGGCGCGGGTCGCCGAGCGCGCTGAAGAAGCCGCCGAAGAAGGAGGTGCCGAAGCGCTCGAAGAGCGAAGGCTCGCGATAGCCGTTGCCGACGTGAGCGCGCAGCTTCGTGCCCGTCGAGCGGAAGAGGTAGGCGGCGGAGCCGTCGCCCGTGTAGGCATTGGGGGGCGAGACGAAATTGAGATTCGAGTAAGGCGTGCCGCCCCCAGGCGTAAAGCGCGGCGCGGCGAGCGCGAAGGTCTGCGCGCGGAAGGCCGCGGAGAGTTGCAGGCGGTCGGCGAGGAGGCGTAGCTGATCCTGCGCGAAGAAGGCGTGGCTGTGCTCGCTCACTTCGACCGTGGAGTTGCCGGCGGGCGTCACGTCGAGAGAGCGATTGCGGTAACTCTCCCGCTCGAACTCGTAGCCCGCGCTCAGGAAGTTGTGAGCGCCGAGTTGAAAGTCGGTGCGCGCGTCGAGCGTGTGGGTCGAGCCGTCGAAGTCGTCGCGCGTCGGCCCGCTCGGCCTGAAGGGAGAGTCGGCGGGGTCGCCGGGGACTGCCGGCCCGTCGCGGAAGGAGTTGCGCGTCACGAGGCCGTGGTAGGCGACCGAGTAGCCGAAGCGCTCCGAAGGGTGCTCGGCGAAGGTGACTGCGCCGGAGAAGAAGCGGCCCGCGCGCGAGTCGTCCGGGTCGTTGGCCGCGGGCAGGAACGTCGCGTCGCCGATGTTCAACTGACTCAGGCCGACGCCCGACTCGTAGCGCCTGACTTCGGCGCGTGGGACGGGACGCGCGGTGACGATGCCCGTCGCGGGCACGTTGCCGACGACCTGCGGCTCTGCGTTGAGCTGCGCGAACGAGTCGGAGGTGTAGAGCCTCGCGGACAGCGTCGCGGTCGGCGTGAGGCGCAGGAGGATGCGCCCCTGGCCGCTCGTGTTGCGCGTCGCGTCCTTAGAGTCAACGCCGCGCGTGACGTTGAGGTGCGAGACCGCCGCGCTGTAGATGACGCGGTCGGCCTCGCCCGCCGAGCCTGACACCTGCGCGCGCCCGCGCATGAGGCCGAGGCCGCCGCCCTCGGCGAAGAGTTGGCCGTGGAACGGGCCGCCGCCCTCGTCCGTGACGACGTTGACGACGCCGCCCACGGCGTTCGTGCCGTAGAGCGAAGAGCCGGAGCCGCGCAGGACTTCGACGCGGCCCGTGTCCGTCACGGCGAAGTCGGCGAGGAAGCCCGTCGCGTCGCCCTGCGCCGCCGCCGGGTCGCGGAAGCGCAGTCCGTCAATGAGCAGGGACGTGTCCTGACTCCGCAAGCCGCGCGTCTTGATCGAGGTGAGCGCGCCGGGGCCGCCGAGCTGTTGCACGCGCAGGCCCGGCACGGTTCGCAGCGCACCGGCGATTGTCGCCTCGTCTCGGTCTTCGAGTTCGCGGCGACCGACGACCGTGACGGCCTTCGAGACCTCGTCAACGGTCTGCGGCGCGTCCGCCGCGGTGACGACGACCTCGGTCGAGACGCCCGCGACTTCGAGCCGCACGTCGAGCGTTGCCTGCCCGCCGCCGCGCGAGACTGTGACCTCGCGCGCGGCGCTGCTGGCGAACCCTTCGGCCTCGGCCTCGACGAGGTACGCGCCCGGCGCGAGCCGCTCGAAGCGGTACGCTCCGCCCTGGTCGGTCGTCGTCGAGAGGCGTAGCTGCGTGCGCCCGCGCGCGTACAGCGTCACGTTCGCCCGCGGAAGGGCCGCGCCCTGCGGGTCTGTGACGCGGCCCGACAGGGTCGCGCCGTGGTCTTGCGCGTGCGCGGTGGCGAAGCACGCGAGCGCGAGCGCGCACGCGTACAGGGTTGTGCGAATGAATGACTCTCTCCTCATCTCGAAATCCTCCCGCGGCGGACGGGCGGCGACCCGGCGCGCGCGGGGAGAGGGAGCGGAAGGCAAAACCGAAGAAGGCGGAAAGCGTAAAGCTCGCCGCCCGCGGCACTCGAAACGAAAACGCCCTCGGTCTTCCGCGCGGAAGACCGAGGGCGTGTCGGATGAAAAGTGCCTGCCGGAGTCTCGCGCCTGCCTTGCGCGCGCCCGTCAAAAATTTCAAACGGCTTCCGCGCGCCCGCGTGCGTTAACTCCTCGACTCATGCCCGACGCCACTCGCCCTTTCCCGGAGCGTAAGCGGTCGCCTCCGTCAAAAACGCCGTGAACCGTGAACCGTAAACCGTGACAAGATAAAAACGGATTTCTCTTGTCACGGTTTACGGTTTACCGTTTACGGCTTTCGATGCAGGCAAGGTTTCCTGACTTCCGGCTCGGACGCGCCGCCCTCGTTTGCCTTCCCCATGTTCATGAGTGACCTCTCTAGTTGCAGAGAAGAAGGCGGCCCGAATCGCCGGTACACAGTGGCGGGAACCGTGCGGGCTTTTCACCCGGCTTCCCTTTGAACCTGCGACGGTCGGCCCGCCTGCGTTCAAGCAGCGGGCCGAATCAGCGATGAAAACTTTAAATCCAAAGAGCGGACGCCCGGCTCGGAAAGTCTGCGGCGTGTTCGCCGCGTCCGAAGTTATTGGGCGTTGAGGTGAGACAAGCTATCACCGGCCTCGCGCGCGGTCAAGCCGCGGCGCTCCTGTGCCGGCGAAGCTCGACCAAAATTGTTGACTAACTTTCGTCGCTTCGTTGTATCTTAGGCGGCTCTAAAATGTAAACCGCAGGAAACAGGAGGTGCGCCTTGAGAAACAATGGAGAGTTCACTTCGGCTTTCATGCTTCTGTCGCTGGTGTTGGTCGCCCTGCTCCTCTCGCCCGGAAGCTCCGCCGCGAGTCAAGACCAACCGACAATCGCCAAAGACTCTGTCCAAGTCACCGCGTTTACGAATGGGGCTTATCACGGGAGCTACGACACCTGGAGCTGGGTGCCCCAAATCACGTTCCGCGTCAACGGGCCAATCGCCAGCGGCAGCCAGCTCTACGTCGAGTTCACACAGCCCGGCAGCACCCCCTGGGTGAAGTTCGATTGCAAGACCGAGGAGACACAGCAGGGCCGCTGGTGGAAGACCGAGTGCGGAGGCCGAGACATTCCCGAAGATAAGAGCACGACCTACACCGGCCCCGTCAGCTTCGCCATCAAAATGCGGAACGAGTTGGCGGGCGGCGACGCGACACTCTTCACCGGCAGGATGAAAGTCGGGAAGGTTCATTCCAACGAGTCGGGGCCTAAAGCCGTTAACAAATTCGTCTATTACGTGGATCACGATTGGAACCTGCCCATAGGTTACGTCTTCCTGACCCCCGACGACACGAGGGGCATGAAATATCCAAGGCTCAACGTCGCGTTTTGGGTTCGCGGGGAGGCGGTGAATATGCAGCCCCACCTGTTTTATCAGGGTAAGGAAGTGGGCAAGATGTTCTATCAGGGCGAAGAGATCGGCAAGGGCAGTTGCGAAGCAGAGGTGGAAAACGGAACCACGCATTTCGTTGACGACTCGGTTCCGCAAAAAGCAAAGTGGGCGCGCGTGATATGTAGCTTACCGAGCGTCCTGGGCTGGGACAAGACGGGGGAAGCGCCCGGCATGTTCGGGCCGCTATACGTGCTCAGTGCGAATCCGGGCGATTACGAGTTCAAGCTGCTGTGGAATAATCATCTGGCGAGGTCTATCAAGTTCACGGCAGGGCCCGACGGAATTTCCGACAACGGCATCGCCGCCGCCAACAAGCTCGGCAGCAACCGCGTCATCGTTCCCGTTCAGATCATCGGAGACCAGGACGGCCAGTGGGACAGGGCGGCGTGGAAGACCGACGCGTTCTACGGCAACCCGCTGACGGGCTTCACGGCTTTGCAATAAACCGGAGGGTAGCGTCTTAACTCGGAGAATTAAGACACTACCGAAAATCACTCGCGTCTTAAGCTTTTCAAACCAAGACACCATCCGCTGACGACCGCGCCCGAAGGCTCGCATAAAAATTCTGTGCGTGTGCCGGCAGCGCCGGTCACTTGTCCTTCTTTTCGGGCAGAGTCTTCCTAATCTTCTCTACTAACTCGCGCGTCGGCGAGGCGTACTCGCCCGCGGGGGCGAGGCGCAGGTACTCCTCGTACTCGGAGAGAGCGCGTGCAGGCTCGCCGACTTTGAGCAGGATGTTGCCGCCGAGCAGGTGAGCTTCGGCGAGGTCGGGCTTGAGTTGGAGGGTGCGGCCGATGTGCGGCGCGGCCTTCTTCACCTGGTCGGTGTCGAGATAGACGCGCCCCAACGCGAGGTGGCCCTGCCAGGACGCGTCGTCGAGCTTGAGCGCCGCGGCGAGCGACTCCTCGGCCTCGGCGTACTTCTTCAGGCGGCGTCGCGCCTCGCCGAGCGAGACGAGCGCGGCGACGGAGTGCGGGTCTGTCTCGACGGCGCGCGCGAGCACGGCCTCGGCGTCTTCCCAGCGCCGCGCCTTCATGTGCGCCGACGCGAGCAGGAGCTGCGCCTGGAAGAAGTCGGGGTAGATTTCGACGGCCCTGCGCAGGTGGCCGACTCCCTCTTCCGTCTTCCCCTTCGCCAGCGCCGCGCTCCCGCGCTCGAACTCCTTGCGCGCGTCATCCGGCACGCGCGCGTCCACAGCCGACGCGGGCGCAGGGGAGGCGGCGCACGCGGGCGAGGTCGTGTCGGGCGCGAGGTCAACGTCGAGGTAGGCGCGGAAGATGACGATCAGCTCGACCTGCCGCCGGTCGGTCTGGTAGCACGGGGCCGAGACGTTGACGACGTACTGGCCGCGCAGCAGGGAGGTGAAGTGGAAGCGACCGCGGCTGTCGGTCGCCATCTGGTCGAGCGTGCCGCCGCCGACCTTCTCCAGGACGACGCGCACGCCCGCGGCGGGCGACATGTTCCCGGCGAAGCGCACCTGTCCCGTGATGTCCACGGAACTGGTCGAGGGGTTGTAGGTGTCGCGGTCGCGCTCGCTGTTCTGCGCGCGGGCGAGGCGCGCGGGCGAGGCGAAGGCGAGGAAGACGAGCGCGAGAAAGATGTGCCGGGCCATGCTGAGTCTGCCCTCCCCTCTAATGACTGTGCGCGGCTGCGGGGCTGACGGCAATAGTCGTCCCCGGCGGTCGGAAAGGCAAGGAGGGAGGGCCAAGCCCTCCCTCCTCGGCAAGCGGACTCGCGCCGCGGCGAGTCTCGGTTCTTGAGTCGCGGGCTAGAAGCTGTACTTCATCCCGAACTGAATAAGGCGGGGCGGAACCGCCGTGTCGGTGATGCGCCCCAGCGTCGAGGCGGTGCCGATGTTCAGCGCCGACGGGAAGCGGAAGATCGGGTGGTTGAAGAGGTTGAAGAAGTCGGCGCGGAACTGGAACTGGTGGCGCTCGCCGATGTGGAAGCGCTTCATGACGGACAAGTCCCAGTCCGACTGACGCGGGCCGCGGAAGGCGTTGCGCGGCGTGTTGCCGAAGCCGGTCGCGCCGGGGTTCGAGGCGAAGCCCGCGGCGGGAATGATCGGCGCGGTGGTAAAGCAGGCCGGGTTGATGTAGTGGTCGAGCCGGTCTTCGATTCTTCCGGTGGTGTAGGCCGACTGGATGCTGGAGCAGATGAACTGCGCCGTGCCCGCGGCGGTTCCGAAGATGCCGCCCGACGTGCTGTCGGTGACGGAGAAGGGCAGGCCCTTCTGGTAGGTGACGATGCCGCTCAAGCTCCAGCCACGGAAGAGCTGGTTGTCCATGAAGCCACCTTTCGGCACGGGGATGTCGTAGGAGTAGCTGACGACGAGGCGGTGCGGGCGGTCGAAGTCGCCGCGCGCGAAGTTCTGCTGCGGGTTCGACTGGTCGTTGTAGATGTTCGCGCCGTTCTGCCCGGCGCGCGTGGCGTTCAACTCGTCGGTCGAGAGCGAGCCGCTCACGTTGTCGCGCTCGCGCGAGTAGGTGTAGGCGGCCTGGAAGTAGAGGCCGGTCTGGAGGCGGCGCAGCACCGTCAACTGCAAGGAGTGGTAGGTCGCCTGCCCGATGTTGCCGGAGTAGCGCGCGCCGCGCTTGCGCGACAGGCCCAGGATTTGGTGGCGCAGCTCCTCGTTGTTCACCGTGTTGTTGGTGATCGTGTAGGTGTTGCCGCTGGTGTCGCGCACCGTGACCGGGTTCGACGGGCTGGCGACGACGGCCATGTACGGGTCCCAGATGCCGAGGCCGCCGATGTAGTGCGTCCCGACGTAGCCGACCTCCATCGCCCAGCCCTTCCAAAGCTCGTGCTGCCAGGTCAGGTTCCACTGCTGCGTGTAGGGCGTGTAGGCGTCGAGCGGCGCGGAGGTGAACGACGCGAGGTTGATCGAGCAGTCGGTGGCCGTGCCCCCGTAGTTGAGGCAGCGGTTGCCCGCCGCGTCAACGAAGATGGGCGCGACGTTCGGGTCGTTCGGGTCGAGCGGCCCCGTCCCGGCGGTGCGGCGCAGGCCCGCGAAGAAGGTGGCCGACGGGATGAAGGCCGAGGCGATGATCGAGGGCGGCGGGATGCTGCCCAAGGGGTTCGCCAGTTGGAAGGCCGCCGGGTTGGCGTTCGACGAAAGCGGCTGCACGGTGAAGGGCGCGGCCAGGGAGTTTTGCAGGATGTTCTGGTTCGACAGGCGCTGGTAGTAGAGGCCGTAGCCGCCGCGAACCACGTTCTTCTGATCGCCGTTGATGTCCCACGCGAAGCCGACGCGCGGCGCCCAGTTGTTACCGTCGAAGCACGACTTGAGCGCGCAGTCGGAGACGCCGGGCGTGCCCTTGAAGCCCGCGAGATTAACCTTCTCCGGGATGAGGAAGGGATTGAGGCCGCGCGCCGCCAAGCTGGGGTCGAAGATGCCGGCGCGGAACAGCTTGTCGTGGCCGAAGCTCATCCCCTCCCAGCGCACGCCCAGGTTGAAGGTGAGCCGCGACGTGTAGCGGTAGTCGTCCTGGAAGAAGCCTGCATAGTCGGTGGCGACGAAGTTGCGGGCCGGGTCGCCGAAGGCCGACTGGATGGCGGTGACGCGCCCCCGCAGGAAGTTCTGGAAGGCGGTGCAGTCGTTGGTGTCCCGCGTGCAGTTGGCGAGCGCCGCGCTTTGCGTGCCGGTGCCGCCGAAGGTGAGCGAGCCGCGCACGGAGAAGTTGTTAAAGCGGTTGAGCTGGTACTGTATGCGCTCGCCGCCCATCCTCATGCTGTGCTTGCCGTGAATCCACGAGAAGGTGTCCACCAGGTTGTACTGGTTCGAGGTCGTGGCGCGGTCGTCGTTGACGCCCGTGCCGATGGAGTAGAGGCCCGTGATCGAGACGCGATACATGCCGGGGAACTGATCGCTGTTGGCGCGCGTCGCGCCGATGTCTTGAAGCGAGATGGGGTCGAAGGGGTGCTGGGCCGCGACGTAGCGGCTGTAGCCGGCCCTCAGCTCGTTGATCTTCGACGGGCTGAAGATGTGCGTGAAATTGAGCGAGAGGAAGCGGTTCTGCTGGATGTCGGTGCGCGGGAAGGTGATGGAGGTGTCTGTGCCGTAGGGCTTGGCGACCGAGCCGTTGTCCCAGAACCAGCGCCCGGTGAGCTTCTCCTTGCCGCCGCGCCAGAAGCGGTCGTAGCTGATGGTGTACTGGTTGTCGAGGACGGGGGCGACGCTCTTGAAGAAGCAGTTGAAGATGCCGCCGCTGACCGCGCCGCACCCGCTCTGCCCGGCGCGCGGGACGAGGAACGTGCCGCCGTAGCGCGCGTCCTTGACGTTGAGGATGTTGACGGCGATGGGGTCAATCTGCGCCGGGGTCAGGCCGAAGGCCGGGGCCAGCAGCGCCGCCGACGTGGTGCCGTCCGCGTTGGTCGGGATGGCCTGCACGATGGGGCTGGTGGTCGAGCCGGCGGGGTCAACGCCGTTGCGGGCGCGCACGCCCTGGTAGTTGAAGAACCAGAAGCCGCCCGCGCCGGGGACGGGGCCGGAGGCCGAGCCGCCGAAGACGGTCTGCAAGAGCTTGCCGCGCTTCGACCCGGCGCGGTTGGCGAAGAAGTCGTTGGCGTTCAAGGCGTCGTTGCGGTGCGTCAGGTAGAGTTCGTAGTGGTAGTCCTTCGAGCCGGTCTTGATGATGAGGCCGAGCGCCCCGCCGCCCTTGCTTCCCTGCGTCGCGTCGTAGAGCGAGGTGGCGATCTTGAACTCTTGCAGCACGTTCGGGTTCGGCAAAGGCACGGTGTCGAAGTGCGCGAGGTTGAAGTCGTTGACGTTGACGCCTTCGAGCGTGACGCTGTTGTTGCTGGTGCGCCCGCCATTGACGTTCACGTCAACGCTGCCGCGGCCCGCGGCGCGCACGTCGGTCGGCTCGGCGGCTGTGCCGGCGGAGAGCGAGAGGAGGAAGAGGACGTTGGGGTTGGCGAGCGGCAGGCGCTCCATCGTCTGCGCGGTGATGGCCGTGCCCGTCACGGCGCTCGACGGGTTGATGAGAGTCGCTTCGGCCTGCACCTCGACGGTCTCGGTGACGCCGCCGACGGTGAGCGCCACGTCCTGGCGCGTCGTCTCGGTGATGCGCACCTCGACATCTGTCACCACCGTCTTCTTGAAGTTCCTGGCCGTGACCTCGACGCGGTAGGTGCCGGGGGGCAAAAGCGTCGCCGAGTAGCCGCCGTCGGCGCTGGTTGTCGAGCGCCGCTCGGCCTTGCCCGTCTTCTCGTTGATGACATCAACGGTCGCGCCGGGGACGACCGCCCCCTGCGGGTCTGTGACGACCCCCGTGAGGCCGCCGGTCTGCGAGCCTTGCGCGAAGGCGGCGGCGCACAGCAGCGCGATGAGTAACCCGCTTGTCAGAAGGCGTAAAGCGCTTCGCATAAAATCATCCTCCTCTGCCTGTTGGTTTGGACTCCCCGGAAACATCGGCTGGCCCGTCCGTGAAAGGGAGTCGCCGGAGGGCGGGTGCCGAAGAAGACTATTTGAAGACTACCCGTGGAGAAATAAATCAGCCGCGCCGCGAGGACGACGCGCTCGAACGACGAACCCAAGAGTTACCCTGTTGGCGAAAGGGTCGCCGTGTTGGCGCGACCCGAAGAATTTCTGCGAAGGAAATTAGTGGATGAAAAAGGTCGCGATAACTGCCGCCCCGGTTCAGGTGTGCGGGGCCTTACCGCCCTTGTTCGTTAGCTGGTATTTACAAAATTTACAAAAGGCAATCAGCATGCCCCGCCGGTCGGGGGCAGAAAACTTGGAGAGGCGCGCATTATAGTGCGGCGCAGCGTCCGGCGGAATATAATTTTTCGGATGCGCCATTCATTTTTCTGAACGCGGGCGGGCCTACGCACGGAATCGTCCGGCGCGGGTTCGACGCAAGAGGCGTAAAAGAATTGACCCACGAAACCACACGAGGCGGCGCGAAGGGGACGGCGCGAAGGCGCGTGCGTGTCGGCTGCCAGGGCTGGAACTACGAAGACTGGGTAACGCCGCCCGCGGGCGCGCCCCCCGTCTTCTACCCCCGCGGCACGCGCGCCGACCGCATGCTCGGCCTTTACGCGCGCGCCTTCGACACCGTCGAGGTGGACTCGACCTTCTACGCCGCCCCCTCGGACGCCGTCTTCGATGGCTGGAAGGAGAGGACGCCCGACGGCTTCACCTTCGCGCTCAAGCTGCCGCGCGAGATCACGCACGAGCAGCGCTTGCGCGGCGCGCGCGCGGCTGAAGCGCTTGAAGGCTTCTGCCGCGGCGCGCGCCGGCTAGGCCCGAAGCTGGCCGCCGTGCTCGTGCAAATGCCGCCGCAGTTCGAGGCCACGCGCGAGAACCTGCGCGCGCTCGAAGAGTTCCTGCCGCTGCTGCCGCGCGACATACGCTTCGCCGTCGAGCTGCGCGACCCGTTCTGGTTCGAGGAGGACTTGCTCGCGCCGCTCGCCCGATACGAGCACGTCTCGCTCGCGCTCGTCGAGGGGCCGTGGGCCGCGCGCGGGCGCGTCTGGCGCGCAGCCGCATCGCTGCTTCAGACGGCAGACTTCGCATACCTGCGCTGGATGGGCGCGCGCGACCTCACGCGCTTCGACGTGGTCGCGCGCCCGCGCGACGCGAACCTCCAAAGGTGGGCCGCGGCGGTCGAGCGCCTCAGCGAGCGGAGCGCGGAGGTCTTCGCCTACTTCAGCAATTTCTACGAGGGCCACGCCCCGGCGAGCGCCAACAAGCTCAAGCGACTGCTCGGCCTGCCCGCGGTCGAGCCTGAAGACCTGGAGAACCAGCCCTCGCTCTTCTGAGAACAGGAGGCAGACGGCAGGGGCAGGAGGCAGGGGCGGGAAGCATTCGGTCGGTTGTTCCTACTCTTGACTGCAATCATCTCCAGCATCAAGGCTCTCCCCATGCGGCTGCCTCCTGCCGTCTGCCCCTGCCTCCTGTTTTGTGCTATCCTTCCCCACGCTTAACTGCCCCTACAAACTGACTCTTCGGAACTGACTTCGGCCTTTGGAGGGAGGAGAATACTTTCATGCGCCTTGTGTACGGATCGAAAATGCTTCTCGCGGCGGTCACGCTCGCCGCCGCGCTCGCGGCCTCAGCCTGTCAGCCGGCGGCGGAGACCAACACCTCGGCCAACGCGAACGCCGGCAACGCGAACTCGACGGTCAACGTCAACAGCGCCAACAGCGCCAACATGACGACCTCGACCATCACGACCAACACCGGCCAGACCATCGAGGCCCGTGAGCCTGAAAAGTACAGCGCGACGATGGTCGCCACGCTCGCCACCACGGGCCAGCAGCAGGCGAAGGGGCAAATTGAGGTCAAGGTCGAGCGCAACGGTTCGGATCGTCGCTACTCCGTAACGCTGCCCGTTTACGGCGAACTCATCTTCTTAGATAAGGCCGACAAGCGCTACGTCATCATGCCCACGCGCAAGCAGTACGCGGAGCTGACGCAGGAGATGACGGGCGTCAACATGGATCAGGTGCGCTCGATGACGCCGGGCCAGCTCGTCGCCTACGCCACGCGGCAGCAGGGCGTCGAACGCGTCGGCGAAGAAACGCTCAATAACCGGCAGGCTGTGAAATACAAGGTGGCGGGCCGGGCGCAGACGCAGACGACCGCAGGCCAGGTGCAGGGCGAGAGCTACATCTACGTTGACAAGGAGACGGGGCTGCCGCTGCGCATCGAGGGCTTCGGCCAGTCAACGGGCAACGTGCAGGGAGTAACGGGCGGCAACATCGTCGTCGAGACGCGCGACCTGAAGACCGACGTGAACCCCTCTGACTTCGAGATACCGCAGGACTACGCGAAGCTCACGCCGGAGCAGGTGCGCCAGCAGGTGCAGCAGATCGTGCAGGCCGTGCAGGGCCTCATGGCCTTCATCAACGCGCAGCAGAACGCGGGCGCGCAGGCTTCGCCCGCCGGCTCGCCCGCGCGCTGAACGCGAAGCGAAGGAGGACGCCATGAGATTCATCCTCGCGCTCGTCGTCGGCATCCTGCTCGGCGGCGCGGGCGCGTACTTCCTCTTCGTCGGAGCGCCGCACGCGTATCTCGCGAAAGGCGAGACGGTGCGCGCGCCCGACGCCGCGGGGCCGCCGCCGGGCACGGCGGTCGTCGAGCTGAACGAGCAGTTCTTCGGCGCGCTGCTCTCGTCAATCTTCAAAGACTTGAACAAGCCCGCGTTCCCGCCGCAGGCCGCGGCGGCGGGCTGCCAGAATCAGGTCGTCGTTGAGCCGAACGCCGACGGCGTGCAGACGGGTGTGGTATTGCAGAACGGGCAGGTCACCGTCCCGCTCGCCTTCAGCGGCACGTACAACCTGGCGGGCTGCCAGACCCTGCGCGGCACGGCGGAGGCCAACATCGAGTTCCGCTTCGCCGCGGACGAGCAGACACTCTACGGGCAGTTGAACGTGACGGGCGTCAACGTCGAGGGCATGTCGCCGCTCCTGGGCGGCTTCGTCACGGCCTTCGTGCAGGGCGCGATCAACCAGCGCGTCAACCCGCTCGTGCTCATGCGCGGCCAGCAGCTCACGCTCTCGATACCCGTCCAGGCCGCGGGCGGAAAACTCCAGGCGCAGGCCAAAGACGTGCGCGAAGAGGTCAAAGACGGCAAGCTCCGTCTCTACGTCACCTACGACTTCAAAGGGACGAAGGGCGGACAGTAAAGGCAAAAGTAAAAGGCAAAAGGCAAAAGAGAAGACGACAGTCCGCGCTGCTCTCGTCAACCGACGGCGATGAAAGACACCGCGCTCGTCGTCTCCTACTTTTGCCTTTTGCCTTTTTACTTTTCCCTTCGATATCGGCCAGCCGTAGCTCACGAAGGCCGTGCGGCGCGCAGAGGTCGGGCGTCGCCACGTCGCGGCTTCAAAATTTCGGAGAGAAGTCTGGAAATTTGGAGTCGCCCGGCGACCGCCGCGCCTCACACGCGCCGACTTTGCGCGGAAATTCGCGCCCCCGCAAATGGCATCAGCGTTGCCTGTCTTGATCTGCGCCCCCCTGAACTCAATTTGAAGCACTGACGCCCCGACACCGGACAAAAGGGCATGCGCTCCGAGTCCGGGCCGCGCGCCGGCAAGATAATCCGAACTCCTCGCTCGGACATGCTCGGACTCTAAGGAGAATGCTTATGAGTGAGAGAAAAAACGTCTTCAGGTTTTTGGCCTTGTCGTTCGCGGCGGCGCTGTGTCTGACCTTCGGCACGCCGGTACGGGCGCAGTCCACGGCGACTCTTCAGGGCACTGTGACCGACCCGCAGGGCGCGGTCGTGCCGAACGCTAAAGTGACGGTGCGCAGCCAGGCCACCGGCGCGGAGCGCATCACGCAGACCGACGCCGAGGGCAACTACCAGGTCGCCTCGCTCCAGCCCGGCCTCTACCGCGTCGAAGTCCAGGCGCAAGGGTTCCAGGCGCAAGCGGCCTCCGACCTGAGCGTCGAGGTGGCGCGCACGGTCGTGCAGAACTTCCAGCTCACCGTCGGCAACGTCACGCAGGAGGTGACCGTCACCGCCGTCCCGCCCGTCGTCGAGACGGCGACCACCTCGGTCGGCACGGTCATCAACCAGCGCACCGTGCAGGAGATTCCCCTGAACGGTCGCCACTTCGTTGACCTCGGCCTGCTCATCCCCGGCTCGGTCACGCCGCCGCAGAACGGCTTCCTCTCAGCCCCTTTGCGCGGGCAAGGGTCGTTCGCCTTCAACACCGCCGGCAACCGCGAGGACACCGTCAACTTCCAGATCAACGGCGTCAACCTCAACGACATGGTGCAGAACCAGATCACCTTCCAGCCCTCGATCAACACCGTGCAGGAGTTCAAGGTTGACAACTCGACCTTCAGCGCCGAGTACGGTCGCAACAGTGGCGCTATCGTCAACATCGCCACCCGTTCGGGGACGAACGAGTTCCACGGCGAGCTGTTCGAGTTCTTCCGCAACGACGCTTTGGACGCGCGCAACTTCTTCAACTTCACGCTGCCGCACCCGCCGCCCTTCAAGCGCAACCAGTTCGGCGGCAATATCGGCGGCCCGCTCGACCTGCCGCGCTTCGGCGAGGGCGGCCCCGCCACCTACAGCGGCAAGAACCGAACCTTCTTCTTCTTCTCCTACGAGGGACTCAGGCAGCGCCAGGGCCTCGACCTCAACCGCCTTGTCTTAAGCGACGCGCAGCGCGCCTCCGTGACGAACCCCGTCATCGCCCGGCTCGTCCAGCTCATCCCGCGCGCGAACTTCTTCGACTCGACGGGCACGCCGCGCTTCGTCGGCTCGGCCACCGCGCCCGTCAACATTGACCAGTGGACGATGGACATCAACCACACCATCTCGAAGACGGACATCCTGCACGGCTATTACGCCTTCCAGCGCGACCTGCGCGGCGAGCCGAACCTACAGGGCGACACCATCCCCGGCTTCGGCGACACGCGCCAGTCGCACCGACAGATTTTCACGCTCAACGAGACGCACACCTTCAACTCGTCGCTCGTCAACGAGGCGCGCTTCGGCTTCAACCGCATCCACATCACGTTTTCGCCGAACACGCTTTTGAACCCCGCGGACTTCGGCATCAACGAGGGCATCAACCAGCCCATCGGCCTGCCGCAGGTCAACGTCAGCGGCAACGCCTTGAACTTCGGCGGCCCTTCGGGCTTCCCGCAGGGGCGCGGCGACACGACCTTCGTCCTCTCCGACACGCTCGCCTACCAGATGGGCAACCACTCGCTCAAGTTCGGCGGCGAGTTCCGGCGCTTCCTCAATAACAACTTCAACCTCGACAACGGCAGCTTCGTCTTCCCCACGGTCGCCTCCTTCATCGCCGGCAACGCTAGCTCCTTCACCATCACGCTCGGCGACCGCCCCAGCAGCATCTCGCAGGGCGCTTGGGGCGCGTTCGTGCAGGACAACTTCAAGGTGCGGCCCAACCTGACGTTAGAGCTGGGCCTGCGCTACGACTCGAACATGTCGCCCACCGAGCGCTACAACCGCTT
This sequence comes from Acidobacteriota bacterium, assembly GCA_003222975.1. Classification (GTDB taxonomy): domain Bacteria; phylum Acidobacteriota; class Blastocatellia; order Pyrinomonadales; family Pyrinomonadaceae; genus QHXN01. Next base: position 53,842 of record QHXN01000019.1, read on the forward strand.
CGTCGTCTTCGACCCGGCGACCGACTCGCTCGTCCAGGTCAACCAAGGTATCGCGCCCGTCTATCACACCAACAACAAGAACTTTCAGCCGCGCGTCGGCTTCGCCTGGGACCCGTTCAAAGACGGCAAGACCAGCTTGCGCGGCGCTTACGCCATACTCGCCGACCAGCCGGTCACGAACGTCGTGACGCCCGTGAGCGCCAACCCGCCGCTCGCCACGCCGCTCAACGTCACCACCTCCGGCACCAACCTCCACTTCGACAACGCCGCCGTGGTCGCCGGAGCGGCGGGCCTCGCGCCGCAGTCGGTTGACCACAACTTCGACAACGCATACGTCCAGTCTTGGAATCTCAACGCGCAGCGCGAGGTCACGCGCGGCCTCGGCATCACGGTCGGCTACTTCGGCTCGAAGGGCACGCACCTGCGCATCTCGCGCAACATCAACCAGCCGGTCGGCGGCGTCCGCCCGTTCGCGCGCCTCTCTGCCGCCAGCCCCATCCTGCCCGGCGCGGCGCTCGGCAACATCACGCAGATCGAGAGCACAGGGAACTCCAGCTACAACGCCCTGTGGGTCACCGCCGAGAAGCGGCTCGCGCGCGGCTGGCAGTTCAACACCTCCTACACGTGGTCGAAGTCCATTGACTACAACTCGCTCAACTCGCAGGGCGTCATCGTGCAGAACAGCTACGACCTGCGGGGCAGCCGTGGCCTCTCGGACTACGACGCGCGCCACCGCTTCGTCTTCAGCACGATCTACGCGCTCCCCTTCCACGGCAATCAACTCGTCGGGGGCTGGCAGCTCGGCTCAATCGTCCAGGCGCAGAGCGGCAACCCCGTCAACATCATCACGAGCATCTCGGCCTTCAACGGCGTGGCGAACACGCTCCGCCCCGACGTGACCGCGACGCCCACGATCATCGGCAGCGTTGACCGCTGGTTCGACACCTCGGTCTTCGTCAACCCGACCTCGCCCACGACCCACTTCGGCAGCCTGGGCCGCAACGTCGTCATCGGGCCGACGTTCAACAACACGGACTTCTCCGTCATCAAGAACACGCGGCTCACGGAGACGACGCGCATCCAATTCCGCGCCGAGTTCTTCGACCTCTTCAACCACGCGAACTTCGGCCAGCCGGGCCGAACCGTCGGCAGCGCCACCTTCGGCAAGATCACCAACACGCGCTTCGCCACGGGCGACTCCGGCTCCTCGCGCCAGATTCAGTTCGCACTCAAGCTCCTCTTCTGAGGCAGAAGGCAAAAAAGTAAAAAGGCAAAAGGCAAAAGAAGGAAAGGCGGCACGCCCGTCTTCCTCTTTTGCCTTTTTACTTTTGCCTTCCGCGCGAGCGGCCTACTTCTTCTTCCGCGCCGCGGCAGCGACCGCCTTCGCCTCGCGTTCGAGCGCGGCGGAGACGCTTGCCTGCGCGCCCTCCTCCTTCGCGGTCGCGTTCGATTCGAGCTGCGCCGCGCCGCCCACGGCGAAGAGGCGGAAGTCAACGCGCGACTCGTAGCGCTCCGAGCCGGGCGTGCCGACGCCCGCCACGCGCCCGAACATGCCGCCGACCTTGCTCGCCCCCGACTGCTTGAGCGCCGACAGGTCGGTGTAGAGAACCAGGTCGCAGTCCTTCTGCTTGGCCTCGGCCTCTGCCGCGGGCGCGCTCACGGCGTCGAGCGGGACGGCTTCGAGGCCGCCGCCGTTGATGGAGCCGACGAGGCGCGAGCGCAGATCGTCGAGCGACACCTCGCCACCGGCGCGGTTGTTGATGGCGGCGACGCCGACCCGTATCGTGCCCGGCTGCTTCGGGCCGACGGACGAGGCCGCGCTGGCGACGCCCGCGCCCGCGCCCTCTCCGCCCTCACCCGCGGGCGGACGCGCTCCTGGCGGCATGCCCATCATGCCTGGGACGCCCGCCATGCCGGCGGGCGGGGCGAACAACTCCTGCATGCTCGCGGCCTGCGTGTAGCCGGCGGGGATGTCGAAGAGCGCGGGGTCGAGCGTGACGTTCGAGATGTCCGTGACCTCCATCGTGTTCTCGAATCCGCCGCCTGCGCCCTCGTCGCCGCCCCGCCCGCTGCTCTTGAAACTCGTCTTGACCATGACGGGGAAGCCGAGCTTCCCCGTGCCCGTCCGCTTCGTGCGAACCTGATCCGCGCGGTCGGGGCGCGTGCGGCGCGCGGGCGGCGCGGCGGGGCGATCCGTATCGCAGCTAAAGCCCGCCGCGAGGTCTATGTACCAGCCGTCGGTCTCACTCTCCATGTGGCCGGGGTTGCAGGCTTCGGGCGGCGCGTCGGTGACGCTCGAAGTCTTGATGTGGCGCGCGGTGTAGCCGAACATAGCTTTGCGCTCGCCCGTGTCAACGATTGTTTCCGTCACGTTGACGATTGCGCCGCGCCGCGTCTGCGTCGGCCCCTGCGGCGCTGACGGGCCGGACTCCGCGGGCTGCCCCGTGTCGTCGAGCGAGACGACGAAATACTTCTTCGTCTGTTCGCTGATCTGGATCGTGCGCCGGAGGTCGCATTGCTGGATGCTGGTCATCCCCGGCATCTCCGTGCGCTGGCGCTGGCCCTTGATATAGACGGTGCTCTCGCCGCCGCCGTAGCCGCCCGCGCCGTTCTTCCTCGTCACCTTCAGGTCGGCCAGCGCGACCGCCTGGACGCACAACAACACCGCGAGCACTTTGATGAGCCTCATTGAAATCACCCTCCTGAAAAGAGCGGCAGGTGCAATAGTGTGGGGCCGACGGCTCACGTTCAGGCCGCCGACAATCATCGTCGCGGAAAATTTAGACGCGACCGGGGGGCGTTGGCAAGCCTTTAGATAAGTCAAAAGGCAAAAGAGGGAAAGGCGAACAGCGCCGCCCCGTCATCACCGTTGATGAGAGACGTGCTGTCTGCCGTCTTCACTTTTGCCTTTTGCCTTTCGCCTTTTGACTTTTGACTTTCGTGCCGGCCTTCTTCGCGACGCGCTTGCGCGCGGGCCGGCGCTCGCGCTCGGCCCGGAGGTACGCGTCGAGGTCGAGGCCGAACAGCTCTTTGACCTTCGAGGAGATGGTCGGCAGCACGGCGTCGGCGAACCCGCCCAGCTCGGCCACGAGGTGCTCGCCCTTGCCCGGCCCTTTCTTCCGGCGGCGCGCGCCTTCGTCCTCGTCGTCGAAGGCGTGCGCGATGCCGAAGCCGATGATGATGCCGACCGAGACCGCGCCCGCGCCCCAGACCAGCGGGTTGCGCTCGAACTCCGTGCGCCAGTCGAGCACCTCGCCGACCTCCGTCCTGACCGTCTCGACCGTGTCCTTGACCTCCTCGTACTGGTGCGTGACGACCGACTTGATCTCGGCCACGGTCTCGCTGATGGATTCGCGCGTGTCCTCCATCTGCCGTCGAAGCTCGGCCTTGCCCCCGGCCTCGCCGGCTCTCTTCTTGCTCATCCGTCTCCCCTCCTCAACCGGCCCGTCTAAAATTTTCGTGGAGACACATTACAACACAAACGCGCACGTGCGTCGCGCCAAATTTTTCCGCCGCCGAGCCGGGCCGCTTCGCAACGTCGCCGCAAGAATTACGCCACCTCGCGGACAAATCTTTGGAGTTAGATGAGGTTGAAAAAGAAACGTCGGGGCGAAGAGTCTGACGCCGACTCGGCGACTCAAGGAGGAGGTATGGAAAGTAGGGCCAAGGCTTTAGGACACCCGATTCACCAGATGCTGATCCCGTTCCCGTTCGGGCTGCTCTCGACGGCGGTCATCTTCGACATCGTCTATCTGTTCGTGAGCGACCCGGCGACTAAGAATACTCTGTCGCTCGTCGCGTTCTGGATGATCGCCGCAGGTGTCGTCGGCGGGCTTGTGGCCGCGCCGTTCGGGCTGATTGACTACCTCGCGATCCCGCAAGGGACGCGCGCCAAGTCTGTCGGGATGCTGCACGGCGTCGGCAACGTCTTCGTGCTCGTCCTGTTCGCCGCGAGCCTTTGGCTGCGCTACACCTCGCCCGCCGTCGCGGCCACGCACCAGCCGACGACCCTCGCGCTCGTCCTCTTGTTCGCGGGCTTCGTGCTCGCAGGCGCGACGGGCTGGCTCGGCGGCGAGCTGGTCACGCGCCTCGGCGTCGGCATGGACGACGGCGCGAACCTCGACGCGCCCAACTCGCTCACCGCGGACTCGGCGCACGGCGGCGCGCGCGGGTAGGTGATGCAAATGGGCAAGCAGAAAGCAAAGCCGGAAGTCGTCGTCATCACGGGCGCGTCCGCCGGAGTGGGCCGGGCGACCGCGCGCGAGTTCGCGCGCCGCGGCGCGCACGTCGGTTTGATCGCGCGCGGGCGCGACGGATTGGAGGGCGCGCGGCGCGAGGTCGAGCGGATGGGCGGGCGGGCGCTCGTCCTGCCGCTCGACGTGGCAGACCACGGGGCGGTCGAGGGCGCGGCTGAGGCGGTCGAGAATCAACTCGGCCCGATTGACGTGTGGGTCAACAACGCGATGCTGTCGGTCTTCTCGCCCGTCAAAAAGATGAGGCCGGAAGAGTACAGGCGCGTGACGGAGGTCACGTACCTCGGCGTCGTCCACGGCACGCTCGCGGCTTTGAAGAGAATGCTGCCGCGCGACCGTGGAGTGATCGTGCAGGTCGGCTCGGCGCTCGCCTACCGCGGCATCCCCTTGCAATCGGCCTACTGCGGCGCGAAGCACGCCGTGCAGGGCTTCGTGGACTCGCTGCGCACGGAGCTTCTGCACGACGGGTCACGCGTGCGTGTGACGATGGTGCAGTTGCCCGCGCTGAACACGCCGCAGTTCTCCTGGGTCAAGTCGCGGCTGCCGCGCGAGCCGCAGCCCGTGCCGCCCATCTTCCAGCCGGAAGTAGCCGCGCGCGCCATCTACTGGGCCGCGCACGAAGACCGGCGCGAACTCTACGTCGGCTGGCCGACCGTGAAGGCCGTCGTCGGCAACAAGGCCGCGCCCGGCCTCGCCGACTGGTACTTGGCGCGGATGGGCTACGACGCGCAGCAGACCTGTGAGCCGGTCTCGCCCGAACGCCGCGACAACCTCTGGGAGCCTGTGCCCGGCGACCACGGCGCGCACGGCTCGTTCGACGAACGCTCGTCCGCCACGAGCACGCAGCTCTGGGCGACGACGCACCGCTCGCTCTTCGCGCTCGCCGGGGCGGGCGCGCTCCTCGGCGCGGCGGCCACGAAGCTCCTGCTTTCTTTGCGCGCCGCGCGCCTGCGCAACACGCAGGTCGAGCGCTTCCGCGCGGGCGGCCTGATGTGAGCGCGTGTGCGCGTGAGGGCAGCAAAAAAATTCGTTGCGCCCGGCGGGCGTCCGCGTTTAGAGTGCGAGACACGTAGGCGGCTTCGGTGTGGAGCTTCTTAGAAGCCGCTGTGGACTCAAGCGAGAGGAGGCCGTATGGCGAAGAAGGACAAGCAAGGTGGCGGCGTGCTCGACACGGCGCGCAAGGTCGTTAGCGAAGTGATTGATAGCGCGGCGCGTCTGGTCGGTCAGGCCGGCGAGCAGGCGGCGGGCGTGGGCATCGCGGCTCTCGACACGACCGCGGGCGCGGTCGCCAGCGTTAGCCCGACTGCGGGCGAGGCGATCCGCCCCGGTCGCCCGACGAAGAGCGCCGCCAAGACCGCCGCGCGCGCGACCGTGGAAGGCGCGCGCGCAGGGGCCGAGGCCGCGAAGGAGGCCGTCGGCACGACCGCCGAAGCGACGCGCAAGGCCGCGCGACGGATTTCAAAGGCGGCGCGCGGGGCCGCGAAGCGGACTTCAAAGGCAGCGGGCAAGGCTACGAAGCGCGCTTCAAAGGCCGCGTCGCGCACCGCGAAGGCGGCAGCGCCGCGCGCCGCGCGCAAAAGCTCCGCACGCTCTTCCGCCAAGTCCGCGAAAGCGTCTGGCCGGAAGAGCGCCGGGAAGAAGGGCGCGGGGCGCGCGGGCCGAAAGAAGTCGAGCGCGAAGGGCAAGAAGAGGTAAGAGACAGTTTGAGGAGTCCCGCGAGGGGCTGAATGTTTGCGGCTCGCGTCGGTCGTTCTTTACCTTCGGTCACGCAACAAGCTTATAGACGGAGGACAGCGCCGACGCGCGCGCGCCCTCATCCCCTTCTCCAGCAGACCTCCGGCCCGAACATGCCGACGACGATTTTCAAAGCGACACTCGCGCTCCTGCTCCTCCTGCCACAGATGACACGAAGCGGCGGCGAATCGAAGCGCCCGCGCGCGCGCGACATCGGCCTCTTCGTCGGCGTGCTGCCCGCGGGCCGCCTCGACGCCATCACGGACGTTGAGGGCGTGAGAGTCGGCCACGCGACTCTCATCAAAGGCGACGACGTTCGCACCGGCGTCACGGCCATCCTGCCGCACGGCGGAAACCTTTTTCAGGAGAAAGTCCCCGCGGCCATCTTCGTCGGCAACGGCTTCGGCAAGCTCGCGGGTTCGACGCAGGTAGGCGAACTCGGCGAGATCGAGACCCCGATTCTTCTCACCAACACGCTGAACGTCCCGCGCGTGGCCGACGCGCTGATTGACTGGATGCTCGCCCTGCCCGGCAACGAGGACGTGCGCTCTGTGAACCCCGTCGTCGCCGAGACGAATGACGGGCAGTTGAACGACATACGCGGTCGCCACGTCCGTGCCGAAGAGGTCTTCGCAGCTTTGAAGTCGGCGAAGGGCGGCGAGGTCGAGGAGGGTTCGGTCGGCGCGGGCACGGGCACGGTGGCCTTCGGCTTCAAGGGCGGCATCGGCACGGCCTCGCGCGTCGTCCCCGCCAAGTACGGCGGCTACACCGTCGGCGTCCTTGTGCAGACGAACTTCGGCGGCGTGCTCACGATGAACGGCGCGCCCGTCGGGCGAGAGCTTGGCCGCTACTACCTCAAAGAAGACCTCGAACCCGTGCCGAAATCCAAACTCGACGCGCGGGGCGAGCCGCCGCACGACCGCGCCGAAGCTTCTACTCACTCCGAGCGCGCCGAACCTCCGTCCGATTCCGACAGCGCCTCTTCACTTAACTCCGACCGCGCCGACGGCTCCGTCATCGTCGTCGTCGCCACGGACGCGCCGCTCGACGCGCGCAACCTCCGACGCCTCGCCGCGCGCGCCATGCTCGGCCTCGCGCGCACCGGCTCTCCCTCGACCAACGGCAGCGGCGATTACGTCATCGCCTTCAGCACCGCGCCGCAGAATCGAATCAAGTACGGCGAGACGGCCCCGCGCCGCGTCGAACTCCTCCCGAACGATTCCATGTCCCCTCTCTTCCTCGCCGTTGTCGAGGCGACCGAGGAGGCCGTCTATAACTCTCTGCTGCGCGCCACCACCGTCACGGGCCGCAACGGCGCTCGTGTCGAGGCCCTGCCGATTGATAAGACCGTCGAGATTCTGAAAAAATACAACGCACTCAGAGCGATCCGGTGAGGAGGCTGGAGAGGCGCGGAGGGTATCAAGGCGCATGGTTATGTCCGCATCAGCGGCAGGTGATGACCGGCGCTAGGTTGTAAATTCTCTCAAGGCGGTCATGGTGGAAAGTATGGAAAACTCGGCAGACGTAAACAGAGACAGAGACGCGCAGAACAGGCTGAATAACGCGGTCGCCGTCATGGTCGCCATCGTGGCGGCGTTCATGGCCGTGACGAAGGTGAAGGACGACAACATCGTGCAGGCCATGTTGCAGGCCAAGTCGGACGCGGTGGACACCTGGTCTGAGTACCAGTCGAAGCGCATCAAGCAGCACCTGGAAGAGTTGGGGCGCGACCAGTCGCAGATGCTGCGCGCGTCTGTCCCGGCTGAGAGCGCGGCGCGGCTCGACGAGCAGTCGAAGCGTTACGAGGCGGAGATCGCGCGCTACCAGAAGGACGAGGACGAGTTGCAGTCGAAGGCGCGCGGGCTTGAGGCGCAGTACGACGCTTTGAACTACCGCGACGACCAGTTCGACCTCTCGGACGCGGCGCTCTCGGTCGCGCTGGCGATGCTCGCCGTGACGGCGCTGACGGGCAAGCGGTGGCTCCTCTGGGCCTCGCTCCTGTTCGCGGGCTTCGGCGTCGTCATGGGCGTGGCCGGACTCGTCGGCCTGCATCTGCACCCGGACTGGCTCACGAAGCTGCTCTCTTAAAACCCCGGAACAGATCGGTCGCGGCGAGAGCAAAAGAGCACTAAGTCACACGAGCCACGCCGAAAAGGTTAAAGCGCGGGCGGCTCACTTGCCCTTCGCGGATTTCTTTGTCTCCTTCTCGACCGCCTTCTCGTCCGGCGCGTGACCTTCGGGGAAGGCGAAGACGTGGTAGTGGTCTCGAAGCTCGCGCAGCGCCTCGACCCTGCCGGCCTTTTTGAGCCGCGCGATCTCGCCCATCACGAACTCCTGCTCGCGCGCCGACATGAAGCGGTAGTAAATGTCGAAGGCGAAGCCGGTCGTGTGCGGCTCGACGCTGAAGTCCCCCGCGTTGGCGTTGCCGGACTCACGCAGCAGACGTTGATACTCATCCGTCCTGACGAGTGAGGTCACGGGCAGGGGGCGCTGGAACTCCGACTCGTACACTTGCGCCAGCTCCTCCAGCACCGCGAGCGCCGCCGGGCGGGCGAAGCTGAGCATGCGCTGCTGAAACTCCTTAACTGACGCCGGGTCGTGCAGGTCGTAGGCGCGACCGCCGAAGGAGCGCGCGAGCTGCGCGAGCGTGTCGTATTCCGCGTAGAGCGTCTGACGCTCTTTCGGCGTCCCGTACTCCGAGGCGACCAGCTTCTCTTTGTCCTTCAAATCGCCGAGGGCCTTCCTGCCCACGGCGGCGTCGGCTGTGAGACGTGCGCGCCCTTCCTTGTCCTTCTTGTCCGCCGCCTTGAGACGCGCGCCGAGGTCTTTTTGTTCGGCTTCGAGCGCGGCGCGCCCGGCGGCGAGTCCGTCCCTGTAAGCCTTTAGCTCGTCGTCGCCCGCGAAGAGAGGCACGCTCTTGCCTTGCTTCGCGTCGTAGTGTGTCAGTTCGCCCGTCGCCGCTCCGCCCACGCCGAAGAGGATGTAGCCGCGACCGAGCCGCGGCACTTCGACCAGTCCGTCGCCGCGCGCGATCATCTCTGCCAGCTCCGCGAAGTCGTGCGGTGTGCGGACGCCGGCCTCGTTCGCCGAAGCCGCCTGTATCGCGAGGAAGCGGTGACGATCCGGGTACTGCTTCAACTCCGCCGGAACTTCGACCTTCGCCTGCCTGCCCGCCGGCTCGCCCCGATCCTCCTCGACTTTCGAGACCGCCTCGGCGTAAGGGTCGGGCGTCGGCGTGGGGTTAATCCCTAAGACGGCCTTCGCCTTTTGCACGCCGCTTTTTAGAGGCGCGGGGTTGTGTCTCAGGTAAAGGAAGGCGGAGACGAGCGCGGCGAGGACGACGGCTATGAGTGCGGTGCGGCGTGTGAGTAGGCGCGAGAGGCCGCGTTGCTCTGTGGCAGGCGCGCTCTTCTCGCTTTCCGGCGGGACTTGAGGAGGAGGCGATTCTCCGCCTCCCGCTTCTTCCGCTTCCGCTTTCCCCTTGTGCTCGCCTTCCATGTCGCCACTATAGATTATTTCAGGCGCTGGTCGAACCAGTCGGCGGCGCGTCGGAGTATGTCGCGGCGGTGCTCGGTCTGCGAGACGGCGTGGCCTTCCCCGGCGTAGATGACGAGCTGCGTCTCCACGCCTAAAGTTTTCAGCGCGTGCCAGAACTCGTAGGACTGCGGGGCCGGGCACTCGGCGTCGCGGTCGCCGACCATGACGAGCGTGGGCGTCCGGGCGTTCTTGATGAAGTTGATGGGCGCGCTCTTCGCATAGACCGCCGGGTCGTCATAGACGGACGCGCCGAAGTAGGGAATCATCCACTGGTCAATCTGGTTCTCGCCGTAGTAGCTCTGCCAGTTCGCAATGCCGGCTCCGGCGATGGCCGCGCGGAAGCGGTTCGTCTGCGTCACAGTCCACATCGTCATGAACCCGCCGTAGCTCCAGCCGGTGATTCCCATCCGGTCGGCGTCCACGGGCGCGACCTTCAGCGCCTCGTCCACGCCGCGCATGATGTCCCGGAGGTCGCCGTGGCCGAAGTCTTTGACGTTGGCACGCGTGAAGTCTTCGCCCTGGCCGTAGCTGCCGCGCGGGTTCGGGAAGAAGAGGAAGTAGCCGTCCGTTGCGAGCGAGAGCGGCAGGCCGAGGCCGCTCCCCCAGCGCGGCATCATCTGCGAGGCCGGCCCGCCATGCACCACCACGACCATCGGATACTTCCGCGCCGGGTCGAAATTCTGCGGGTAGAGCAGCCAGCCCTGAACGTCGGAGTTGTCGTTCGTCCACTCCAAACTCTTCGCCTCGCCCCAGGCAGGCCGCAGGCCCTCGTTAACCTTCGTCAACTGCTTCCAAGCGCCCACTGTGCCGGCCCAGACTTCGGGCGGCTGCGTGTAGGAGTGCCGGACGATGGCGGTAGTCTGCCGGTCGCGCGAGACTGAAAGGCTCACGCCGCTCTCCTTCGTGATAGTTTCGTCGCCCGTCCAAACGGTCGTCACTTTGCCGCTCGACGTGTCGAGCGTGGCGACGCCGCTCCTGCCCTTGACCAACTCGGTGAAGAGGATTTGATTTGAAACGGGCTGCCACGCGAGCCAGCTCGCCGAAGCCTTCATGCCGGGCGTGAGGTCGCGCGCCGCGCCGCCGGCTGCGGGGATGAGATAGATGTCGCCGCCCGTGTTGCCCTCGTCGCTCATCAGGCCGCCGATGAAGGCGATCTGTTTTCCGTCGGGCGAGAAGTGCGGCTCGGCGATCTGCAACGCCGGCTTGAGGATTGATTTCATCTCGCCCGCGGCGGCGTCCACGGTGTAGAGCTGCGCGACGAACCAGTTGTCGTCGCCGGAGCCGTGGGCCGCGGTCGCTGCAAAGCTCCTGCCATCCGGCGACCAGTCGTACTCATAGACGTAGAGGTCTGGCGGCGAGAGCTGCCGCACGCCCTGCGAAGCCAAATCAACCACGGTGAGGCGCTGCTCATAGACGTGCTCCTCGACGACGCCCGCGTCCGCGGCGGTCGGCTGCGTCGGCCCGGCTGTCCGCACCGCGTTCTCCGTGAAGAGCACGGCCAGACGCCCGCCGTCGGGCGACCACTGCGGGCCGGAGAGAAAGCCCGTCAGGTTCGTTACCTTTCGCGCCGCGCCGCCGCCCGCGTCCGCGACGTAGAGTTCGAGCTGTCCCGGCTTATCTTTGTCCGATAGAAAAGCGAGGCGCGCGCTGTCGGGCGACCACGCGATGTCGTGCTCGGCGTAATCGCCGCCGCCCGCCCCGGCGGTGACGCGCGTCGGCGCTGAGGCGGGAGACTTCAGGTCGGCCACGTAGATCGCGTACTTGCCCGAAGGCGCTTTGTCCGCGCCGAGCAGGGCGATTGACCAGGCGACCTTCGAGCCGTCGGGCGAGATCGCCACCTCCTCGAAGGTGCGCGTGGCGATGAGTGAATCAATCGCCTGCTCGACCGACGGCTGTTGTTTGAAGCCGGTGCGGCCCGAAGCCGCGGCGACCGAGCAAGTGAGTACGAAGAGAATGGCGACGGACACTCTGAAGCCGTTGAGCATTTCAAACCTCCGTGGATGAAAACCTGAACTCCCGGTTTTGAGATTATACCCGACCTGAGTTCGGCGCGGGCGGCGGAAAAGAATTGGCCTGCGAAATCACACGAAAGGCGCGAAAAGAGGCTCTTCAGTTTACAATCAGGCGTCCCGGCGTCCGGTGCAACTCGCGGCATCCGGCGGGTCGCAATCGAATTTCGCTTGAACGGTCAATCCGAGGATAACAGATAAAAACTCATAAGCCCCTTTTCAAACTCCTTCTCGCGCTCTTCGCCCTGCTCGCCGCCGACGGCGCGCGGGCGCGAAGAACGCCATCCGCGGCGGCGTGCGCTCAATTGAGCACGGTATGATGCTCGACGACGAGGCGCTGAGGCTTCTGGTCGAGCACGGCACATTCTATTGTCCTACCCTTTCAGTCTATATCCCGAAGACGCCGGAGGAAGACACTGACTTGCGCCGCCGCATCGTCGCCAGCCACAGGCAGGTCTTTCAGAAGGCGATGCGGATGGGCGTCAAAATTGTCTTCGGCACGGACGTGGGGGCCTTCGCGCACGGGACGAACGCGCGTGAGTTCGAGCTGATGGTCGAGTACGGGATGAAGCCAATCGAGGCCATCCGCTTCCACACGTCGCGGCGCACCACGCCGCCCGAATCCTATGCGTCGGGTAGTCGCTCTGCTACAATCGCGCGCTATGAAACCGACAAGCACACACGCCCTGACCGTCATCCTCGTCATGCTGTTAGCTTCCGCGCCCGCTTGGGCCACTTGCGGGGGCGGCGGGGGAGGCGGCGTCGGCGGCATGTCCGGTGGCGGCGGCGGCTCGTCCAGCCCGCAGGTCTATTACGTGCCGTGGAAAGTTCGCGGGGAGAAAGACCCGCCGCCGATGGCGGGTCTTGTCCTCTACTGGTTTCCCCTGACGAATGAGGAGCTGAAAAAATCGAGCCTCCGCGAATCGCGCACGCTCTCCCTTTACTCCGCTCTGTGCCTCTCGACGGAAGTGGCGGACTACCGCACGCCCGCGGGCCAGAAACTTTTGGGCGACTCCAGGCCGCCCGCGGCGGTGCTCGTCGAGCCGGACGGCTCGGTCATCGGCAAGGCCGAGGGCAAAGACGGCATCCTCAAAGTGGATCAGGTCGAGAAGTTGGTCGCGGGCGAAGTGAAGAAGCGCGAGGACGCGCTCGACGCGAGCCTGAAGGATGGCAGGGATAAGGAGAAGGCCGGCGACAACGACGCCGCCATCAAGCTCTTCCGCGCGGTGCTCGACCAGAAGTGCATGTTCCCGAAGAAGGCGAAGGACGCCGCGAAGGAGTTGAAGAAGCTCGGCGTGAACGTGAGCGAGGTCGCCGACGCGGGCGTCGCCCCCGCCCCGGTCTTCGACTCACGCCAGAGCGCCCGCATCGAAGGCGTCATGCGCGACGGCCTCAAGGCCGAGGTCGCGTCGAATTACGCCGAGGCCGAAAGGCTCTACGGCCAAGCGCACCGCCTCGACCCGGCAGACCCCGCGCCGCTCCGCTACCTCGGCGAACTCTACCGACACCACACGGGTGAGTGGGACAAGGCGAGGGCGACGTTCGAGGCGATACTCGGCATGCCCGCCGACCCGCTCTCGCGCGCCGTCGCGCAGCACGGCTTGGGGAAGATGACCATCCACGACGGCGAGTTCAAGAAGGGCCTGGCGCTGATCGAAAGTTCGGTGAAGACGTACCCGCTGGCTTTGGCGTACCGCAACCTGGCCGTGTTCTGGAACTCCGAGGGCGACCGCGCCAAGACCGAGCGCTACATCCAGAAGGCGCTCGCCCTCGACCCGGAAGACCCTTACAACCTGGTCTTCGCCGCCGCCTTCATGGCCGGGACGGGGCACGGCGACGAGGCTTTGAAGATCGCGCGCGAGAACGAGGCGCTCCTGCCGGCCTCGTACAACCTCGCCGCCGTTTACGCGCAGACGGGCCAACGCGAGAAGGCGCTCGCCCTGCTCCGCCGACACTTCTTCGAGTACGAGCGCTACCGCTCGGTGCGCGCCAAAGAGATGATGGAGGCGCGCGTTGACGCCGTGTTCGCCTCGCTTCGTGAAGACCCGGCCTTCGTCGCGCTCACACACGACGCCGACGGCAAGCTCCCCTCGCCCGCCGTGACTATGGGCGCGCGCTCAGTGGTGAACAGGTGAATTGACTTTTCATAGCCTTTTGCGTACAGTTCCTAAGCCTTTTCAGCCTGGCCGGGCGGAGAGGCTCTCCATCTAATCTTCTCGCATCCCGACTCCGGCCCTCGACCTTGCCCTTTATCTCTTCAGAGGCGCGCCGACTGATCTCTCGCGGGTCAGGAGTCTGCCCGGCAGGGTAAAATTTTTCAGCCAACGAAATCCAGGAGAACCAATGAAGCTTAAAACTCTGATTGGCGGGCTGGCCGCCGCGCTACTGCTGGCGTCGGCCTGCACGGCGAACCTAACAACGTCGAACGCCAACAAGCCCGCGAACACGGCCACGACTGCCAACGCGGCCAACACGAACGCGCCGGCGAACAACTCCGCGTCTTCCAACGCGGCCTCTAACACGAACAGTGCGGCCAACACGAACGGCGCGGGTTCCGCGTCTTCCGAGCAGAGCGGCAAACAGGACTTCACCCTCGTCAACCAGACGGGCGTGGAGATTCATAAGGTCTTCATCTCGCCGCACGACTCGAACGACTGGGAGGAGGACATCCTCGGTCGCGACACGCTCCCGAACGGCGAGAGCGTGGACATCAAGTTCCACCGCAACGAGAAGGCCGCCAATTGGGACTTGAGGGTCGAGGACAGCCAGGGCCACGCGCTCGAGTGGGAGAACCTGAACCTGCTCGAAATCTCGAAGGTCACGCTGCACTACAAGGACGGCAAGGCGACAGCCGAGACCGAATAACACTCGCGGGCCGCCCTGCGGCCTCTTCAACAATTCACAAGGGAGTAAGTACGCCAAGCATGAGACACGTACAGATGAACAATTTTCGCCGGGCGAGAGCCTTGGCCGCGCTCTGCGCTCTTTCGCTGCTGCTCGCCTCCGCGGCCTTCGCGCAGGGGAAGCAAGACTTCACCCTGCACAACGCCACGGGCGTGGAGATTCACGAGCTTTACGTCTCGCCGCACAGCAGCGACGACTGGGAGGAAGACGTTCTCGGTCAGGACACGCTGCCCGACGGCGAGAGCGTAGAGATACACTTCTCCCGCAGGGCGAAGCCGAAGCTGTGGGACTTGAAAGTGGTTGACAAGGAAGGCAACAGCATCACCTGGGAGAACCTGAACCTGCTCGAAATCTCCGAGGTCACGCTGCACTACAAGAACGGCAAGGCGTGGGCCGACCTGAAGTAGTTCCCGCCGACATCGGTCGAAACGAGTGTGGGCTGGCCGCATCGCCGCGGCCAGCCCACACTCGTTTTTCAGCAGTCGCGCTGCTCGCGGTCGCGTCTATTCCAGGTAGTGCTCACCCAGTCGCGCCCGAAGCGCCGTCGGGACTGCGCCCCAGTTCGTGACGCAGAGCACTCTCATGGTGAACTTAGACAGGTGCACGCGCGAGAAGCGCCAACTCCCGACCTCCTCCTCGTAGAGCCAGCGGTAGAAGGGGCCGTCTGCGCGGCGGCTGTAAAAGGTCGCGCGCGCGCCGGGCGCGCCCCCGTTTAAAGTCTCGACGTAAACCCGCAGGTCTCTCATCATAACCGCCTTCGAGCGCCGGAAGTCTTCCGCCCCGTTGCTGAACCGGCGAAGCACGCTCGGCGCGGCGGGCTAAAGGCGTCCCACGCTCGCCCTGCACTCAGTGCCGCGACGCAGCGCCGCGGACGCTCTCGCCCCTCACGTCGCGCCCCTCGCCTTCGGTCGCCGCTGCGCCCTTAACGTCGTCGCCCGCATTCGGACGCCCGCCGTCACTATCCTTCGGCTCCCCTGCGGTGTCCGTGAAAGGCACGAGGCCCTGTCTGACCTCTTCGATGGCGATGCTGGTGTTCCTGCGCCTGTGCGGGTCGGCCACGATCCGCGGGCGCGCGCCGCGCTGGAGCTGCTTGCTTCTGAGCGCCGCCACGACGATCAGCCGGAATCTCGAATCTATCCCCGGCCACTGCTCTCCGCCCGCAAAGCCGCCGAGTCCGTCGTTCTCCGTCTTACCCGCTTCGGACATAATGTGCTTCGACTCCCTTGTTCGGTTTAGAGGGGGCACTTCAAGACTGACTCGGCCCGCCGACGTGCGCCAAAACGTCTCGGGCGGATTCGAGCAAGGCGGCCATTGCGAAAGCGGTCGCGCTCGGAAAAACGGCAGACGGCACAAGAAGGAGGCCGGGGCCTGCGTCCCATGTCGAGAGCGGTTTTCCTAAAGGGCTGATCCGGTCAGGGACTTAAACAAAGAGACCATAACACATGCGGGGCCGAAACACTACGCGCCGCGCGGCGGCGGGAACACATTAATGAGGCCCGCGGGCTGCACGCGGAGAAGGCGTAAAGCTTCTGCCGTTCACTCCTTCATGGACGCCAGCGAGGGCCTCGCGGCGAGGGGCGGGGCGGCGACGCATGCTCTCTCCGGCACACAAATAAGACGGCCCATGGCGTCGGGCCGACGGCCCACGGCTTGCAACAAAGGGCGTCTGTAGTGCATCATAGGTAACGACATTCCTTCTCTCGCGCATCGACGGTGATGCGCCCCGCGCCTCGATTGGCGGCGGCGTTCTGGATAGTTCGAGAGCAGGCCGGATTCAACTTCAGAAGCCGCTCGCTAGAGCACCCGAACGCGATAACCTTCGTCGCCACCGTTAACGAAGCAAACTTCGCCTAAGAAGCTTCTCTTAATACTCCCACCAGGGGAGAGGTACACACACAGATGTCCATAAAACTTTACGTCGGAAATCTCTCGTTCCAGACTTCGAGCGCGGATTTGCAGGAATTGTTCGCACAGGCCGGCACGGTCGAGTCGGCGACGGTCGTCGAAGACCGAGACACGGGCCGCTCGCGGGGCTTCGGCTTCGTCGAGATGTCCTCGAAGGAAGAGGGCGAGGCGGCCATCGCGCAGTTCAACGGCAAGGAACTGAACGGTCGGAGCCTGACGGTGAACGAGGCCAGGCCGCGCGAAGACCGCGGGGGCCGCGGCGGCGGTGGCGGAGGCCGGGGCGGCTTCGGCGGCGGGGGCAACCGCGGGGGCGGCGGCGGACGCGGCGGCTACGGCGGCGGGGGCGGCGGCGGCAGCCGCGAGCCTCGCTGGTAAACGAGTCCGAGACGACCAGCGACACTTTCAAAAAGCGCCTCTGGCAGTCAAACGTTTCGGCCAGAGGCGCTTTTAAATTTTCCGCGCGCCGCGAGCACGAACGCCGTGCCCGGCCCGCGCTTCACAGATAAGGAACCGAATGAATTTCTCTCAACTGGGACTGACCGCCGCGCTCGCGCGCAGGTGCGAGTCCCTCGGATACAACGAACCGACACCGATTCAGACGAAGGCGATTCCCATCGTGCTGACCGGCGCAGACCTCATCGGCTGCGCCGAGACGGGCACGGGCAAGACCGCCGCCTTCTTCCTCCCGACCATCCAGCGGATGGCCGAGCGAGCGCGGCCCGGAGTGCGCGTGCTCGTGCTCGCGCCGACGCGCGAGCTGGCCTCGCAGATCGAAGAGAGCTACCGGCAGCTCGCCCCGAAGGGCAGCCCGCGCTGCGCCACGATCATCGGCGGCACGGGCTTCGGCAAGCAGAACGAGGCGCTGCGCCGCGGCGCAGGAATAGTCGTCGCCACGCCGGGCCGCCTCCTAGACCACATGGAGCGCGGCACCGTCAGCCTCGCGCACGTCGAAGTGCTCGTGCTCGACGAGGCCGACCGCATGCTCGACATCGGCTTCCTGCCCGCGATCCGCCGCATCGTCGCGGTGCTGCCGTCAGCGCGGCAGACGCTCCTCTTCTCGGCGACCATGTCGTCGGCCATCGAGGAGCTGGCGCGCTCGACCATGCGGAGGCCGCAACTCGTCGAGGCCAGCCAGCGCGGTCGCGCCGCGGTGACGGTCGAGCAGACCGCGTACCCCGTCGCCACCGAGTCGAAGACGGCGCTCCTCTTAGACCTCCTGGAGCGCGAGCGCTTCGAGCGCGTGCTCGTCTTCACGCGCACGCGGCGCGGGGCCGAGCGGCTGTCGCACATCCTGGAGGCGCGCGAGCACAAGGTCAACCGCATCCACGCCGACCGCACGCAGCCGCAGCGCGAGGCCGCCCTGCGCGGCTTCAAGGAAGGGCAGACGCGCGTGCTCGTCGCCACGGACATCGCGGCGCGCGGCATAGACGTTGACTCGGTCTCGCACGTCATCAACTACGACGTGCCCGCACAGCCCGAAGACTACGTCCACCGCATCGGTCGCACGGGACGGGCGGGCAACAGCGGGCGGGCCATCACGCTCGTCACCCCCGTTGACGAGACCTCCATGCGCGCCATCGAGCGCCTGACGGGTCAGGCGGTCGAGCGCGTCCTGCTCCCCGGCTTCGGGGGCGCTGCTCAAGGCGCGGGCGTCGGCGTCAGGGCGTCGCACGTCAAACACAGGAGCGTCGTCGGGCGTCGCTCGTTCCGGCCTCGCCGCGCGAGCAGGTAAGAGTAGCAGCCGCCGGGACGAGCGAGGCGGCGTACTTTAAAAACCCAGGCAGGCACTCGAACTTGAAGGAGGAATGATTGCTCAAAGAAGAACTGATCCCCGCCGAGGGCGTCATCGTTGACAAGCAGCCCAACGCGTTTTTCAAAGTCCGGCTCAACAACAGCGAGCACGTCGTGCTGGCGCAGATTTCCGGCAAGATGCGCAAGAACCGCATACGCATCCTCGTGGGCGACCGCGTGAGCGTCGAGCTTTCGCCGTATGACCTGTCGAGGGGCCGCATCACATACAGGTACAAATAAGAGAAGGAGGTGGCGCTAATGGAGAAGCAGACGCACAACGTCGGCGAACGCGTGGAGAAGTTCTGCGTGACGTGCGGCGAACAGAGGGGTCACGTGGTGGCCTCGGTCACGAAGCGCGGGCAGATATCGCGCGTGAGTTGCCCGCAGTGCGGGACGCGCGGCACGTACAAGAGCGGCGGGGCCGGGACGGGCAGCCGCACCGCCTCCGGCTCCGGCGCGCCATACGACCGCACGCGCACCTACCGCGCCGGGCAGTCACTGACGCACCCGGTCTTCGGGCAGGGCGAGGTGACGGCGGTCATCGAGCCGCAGAAGATTGACGTGCTCTTTTCCGACCGGATGCGCCGCCTCATACACGCGCGCATTCAGGCGTGAGCCGCGCGCGGCGCGGCCCGCGCGCTGGCGGCAAAGGGAAGTAAAGAGAAGCTCGTCGCGCCCGCGTTCGTGACGCCGTGTCGCGGGCGCGCGCGCATCGCTCACCACGCGAAGGAGAAGGCGCAGGAGACTATCTGCCAGCGCCCGTCCCGCCTCTCGTAGCGGCGCGTGAACTCGTACCGCGGCGTCGTAAACTCGCTCCCGCGAAAGCTGCCGGACATCTGCGCCCTGCCGCTCACCCACGCTTCGTCGCCGCGCACGCTGACGCCCACGCCGTCGGTCTTGATTGACGTGATGACGAAATAAGGGTTGGCGAGCATCGCCAGCCTCTGCCCCTTCCTGATCCTCCCGCCGAACGAGGTGAAGTCGTCCGCGAGCACGCGGTCGAGTGCCGCCACGTCGCGCTCCGCGTTCGCGCGTATGTACTCGCGCTCGACCTCAAGCACCGCCTGCTCGTCAGCCGTGCGCGCGGCGGCGCTCGGCCAGAGGTGCGCGGTCAGGTTGGCCGTCGTGATGCCGATGAAGAAGGTGATTAGGGCAACCGGAAGGCGTGTGGCGATGTGGCAGCGCATGTCCTGTACTCCTTGCTTGTGACTTTTGCGAAAGGGTAGCACGCGCCGCCGGGCACGACAAGGTCTTACCCGATGCTGAATAGATGCTGCCGACGCCATGGGACAGGCGGCGCGCGTCGTCCGTCAGTGTAAGCCATCTGAGTCGCGGCTGACGGGTAGGCGGAGTTCGACGACGAAGCCGCCGCCCGAAACGTTGGCCGCCGCGACCGAGCCGCCGTGCAGGCGCAGTGCGCGCTCGGTGATGCTGAGGCCCAGGCCCGCGCCGCCCGTCTCGCGCGTGCGCGAGTCGTCAACGCGGTAGAAGGGACGGAAGATGTCGCGGAGCGACTCTTCGGGGACGCCCGCTCCTTCGTCGCGCACGGCGATCAAGGCGTGTCCGTCGTCTCCCTCCCGGCGGCAGCGGAGAGAGATTTTCACGGCTGACCCTTCGGGCGTGTAGCGGACGGCGTTGCGGACGACGTTCTCGACGGCGCTTCGCAGGAGCGCGGGCGTGCCCTTCGTCTCGCACTCGTCGCACTCCGAGACGACCACCGAGCAATTCTTACCCTGCGCCTCGAAGTCCGCGTCCGCCGCGACCTCGCGGACGAGGGCGGAGAGGCTCACCGCCTCAAGTCGCATCCCGCCCCCGTTGCTCTCCCAGCGCGAGAGTGTGAGCAGTTGCCCGATCATCTCGTTGAGGCGCTTCGCCTCGCGCTCGATGCGGTCGAGGTGCGCCGCGGCCCCCGCGCCCGCGCGCTTGCGCGCCAGGTCGAGCGCGACCGAGAGGCGCGCGAGCGGCGAGCGCAGCTCGTGCGAGATGTCGCGCAGCAGTCGCGCTTGCGCGCTCACCAGCGTCTCGACGCGCGCGGCCATCGCGTCGAAGTCGTGCCCCATCGCCGCCAGCTCGTCGCGCCGCCTGCCGAGCGCGGGGCCGACGCGCGCCGAGAGGTCGCCGCGCGCCACCTGCCTCGTCACCTCGCGGAGCTTCACCACCGGCGAGACGATGTAGCGCGCCAGCATGTAGCAGAGCAGGCCGGCGGTCAGTATCACGGCGGCGAGGCGCGCGACGAACGCCGCCGGGGTGTCGCCGAGGAGAAAGTTGAACGGCCCCGGCGGCAGGAAACGTTGGAACGGCCTGGGCTGTCCCGGAGGCCCGTGTCCGGGCGGCATGGGCGGCCCCGTCGGGAGCGCGGCGACGAACGCGTAGCTGCCCCCGCCGCGCGCGGATTCAGGGCGCGCCTCGATTGCCATGCCGCCGAGCATCCTTGAAGCGGGGCTGCCGGTCTTGGAGACGCGCGCCGCCAACTCCTTCTCCTCCGGCGTGGCTTCACGGCCCGCCAGCTCCTTCCCGTCGGCGTCGAACAGGTGCGCGCGGACGTGCGCCTCGCGCTCCACGTGTTGCAGGAAAGAGTCGAGCGCCGCCGACCCTTCGCGCTCGTAGGTCTCGACCGCGTTCAGCGAGTACGCCGTCATGATGCCCTCGATGAACTGCGGCGGGCGCGGCGCAAGCTCCGGGCGCGTGAGGTAAGACGTGACGGCCAGCGCCCCGATGACGAGCACCATCGCGAGCCAGAACCAGAGAAAGACTTTTAAGAAAAGACTGCGCAAACTACTACCTCTCTTACTACCTTCGCCCCGCGCGCGCCGACGCTCATGCGCCCTCGGCCTTGCCCGCCTCCGCCTGCCGCGCGTAGATGTAGCCGACGCCGCGCACGGTCTTGATCCGCTCGACCTCGCCGACGTGGTGGCCGAGCTTCTTGCGCAGGTGGCTGATGTGCATGTCTATGCTGCGGTCGAAGAGGGAGAGTTCGCGGCCCAGCGCAGAGCGCACGAGGTCTTCACGCTTGACGACGCGCCCCGCCGCCGCGAGCAGCAGGACGAGTATCTCGTACTCGACGTTCGTCAGCTCCACCGATTCGCCCGCACGCCTGACGTGGCGCGTGCCGGTGTCAACTTCAACGTCGCCGACCGCGATGCGGTCTGACGCCGCAGACCCCGCCGCGGCGTGCGACGCCGGCCCGCGCGACCTCGTGCGGCGCAGGATGGCGTGGATGCGCGCGACCAGCTCGCGCGGGTTGAAGGGCTTCGGGAGGTAGTCGTCCGCGCCGATCTCAAGGCCCACGATGCGGTCAACGTCCTCGCCGCGCGCGGTGAGCATCAGCACGGGCACGGGTGAGCCTTCGGCGCGCAGGCGCCTGAGAACCTCGAAGCCGTTCATGCCCGGCATCATCACGTCTAAGACGACCAGCGAGTGAGAGCCGTCGAGCGCGCGCCGGAGTCCTTGCTCGCTCCGGTTCGACACCTCGACGCGGAAGCCCTCCTCCGAGAGAAGTTCGGCGACCAGCTCGCAAAGCTCCCGGTCGTCGTCAACTATTAAAACCTCTTCCATCAAGTTCCTCTCTCCTGAGCGCGAGCGAGCGCCCGCGCGCCGGCGGGACATTCTATCGCAGCGGGGACGGGCGCGTCCGTAAAGAAGTGTCAGGCGGCGGTTGACAAAACTTTACGCGCCGTTGACGGACTCTTTACGTCGCCGCCCGCGGGCTTGGCGTAAATTCCGACGAGACGAAAGAACAGACTGCTCCTTGAGGGTTCCGGATTCTTTGATGAAAGGATGGGAGAGATGAGAAAGGCAAGGACGAAACTTATCGGCGGGGCGCTGGCGCTCGCAGCCGCTCTTGTACTGACGGCGGTCGGGTTCGCACACCAGGACGGGCCGCACGGTTTTGGCGGGCCGCCGCCGGGCGGGCCGGGTCGACACGGCGGCCCCGGAGGGCCGGGCGGCCTCGGCCCGCTCGCGCACGACCTGAACCTGACCGACGCGCAGAAGGCGCAGGTCAAACAGATCACGGACGGCTTCGAGGCGAGCACGAAGAGTCTGCGCGAACAACTGTTCAAGTCGGGCGGCGGGCCGCTCGAAGGGCTTTCGGACACGTTCGACGAGTCGGCGGTGCGCGCCGCGGCGCAGGCGAGGGCGAACGTACAGGTCGAGCTTGAGGTGGCGCACGCGCGGATGATGTCGCAGATTTACGCGCTGCTGACGGCGGAGCAGAAGGCCAAGCTCGCCGAAGCTAGACAGCAGTTCGAGCAGAGGCGACAGCAGCCGCCACCGCCGCCGCCCGCGGAGGATGCGCCGAACCTCAGGTAGTGAGCCTTTGAAAATGGCGAGAGAAGAAACTTTGCAGGTCTGGCAGGGATTGGGGCGCGCGCCGTCGGGTCAGGCCGTGGCGCGGCGCGAGTCCGACCTTGTTTTAGCGCGGAAGGCCGCCGAAGGGGACGCGCGGGCCTTCGAGGAGATTTACCGCCTGCACCACCGCCTCGTTTACGGCCTGTGCCTGCGCATGACGCAGAACGTCGCGGAGGCCGAAGACATCACGCAGGATGTCTTCATACTCCTTCACCGCAAGGTGGGCAGTTTCCGCGGCGAGTCGCAGTTCACCACCTGGCTGCATCGCATGACGGTCAACCAGGTCTTGATGCGGTTCCGCAAAAGCAGGGCGCGCAGGGAGGAGGCTTTGGAGGACTGCGACGCGCAAGGCTCCGCGGTCTCGTTCACGACGGGCGTCCCCGACCGGACGGCGTTGATTGACCGGATGGCGCTCGACATGGCTCTGGAGCAGTTGCCGCCCGGCTACCGCGCCGCCTTCATCCTCCACGACGTTGAAGGGTACGAGCACGAGGAGGTCGCGCGAATGCTCGGCTGCGCCGTGGGGACTTCCAAGTCACAACTGCACAAGGCCCGCGCGAAGCTGCGAAAGATTCTCACGCGGCGCTCCTGACCGGCGACCACGGAAACGGCAGGGCCGAGACCGCGCGCCTCTAAGGGGCGGCGCGTGTGAGAGTCCCGTAGCGCGCGCGGTCGGCTTCAGAGAGCGTGGGCGAGGGGGCGGTCGGAGTGTAAGGCGCGGCGTCGGCGCGCGGGTCGAAGACGCCGAACATGGGCACGGCCACGCGGTCATTGAGATTGAGCGGGTCGAGGCCGAGCAGCAGCTCGATTGTGCGGAGCGCGCTCAACTGGTCGTAGCGGTCGTGCACTATCGCGCCGCGCCTGACGTGCGGCCCGGCGGCGAGCGCGACCGTTCGCGTCGCGTCCACGTGGTCGGGGCCGTTCTGCGCGTCGTCCTCCTCGACGATTATCAAAGACTGACTCCAGATAGAACTGCGCGAGATCGTCTCGACGATGAGGCCGAGCGCGGCGTCGTTCTGCGCGACGAACTGTTGGGGCGTGCGTATCTTCGTGTCCGAGCCGTTGGTGTGGTCGTTCGGGAGCCACAGGTAGTTGAGCCGCGCGAGCCGGCCTGCGCGCACCTGCCTCTCGAAATCGGCGCGCCACGAGGCGAAGCGTTCGAGGTCGGAGTGGTTCAAGTCCCAGGAGCGGTAGTCGAAGGCGTAGCGCGAAAGGTATTCGGCGAAGCGTTGACGCAAAGAAACATTTGCGCCGAGGGCGCGGGCGAGACTGTCGTCGCCGACTAAAAAGTCGGAGAGCGCGCCCGCGAACTTCGCGTCCGCGAGCAGGCGCAGAGCGTCCGCCTCGGTGTCGGCCCGGCCCGCGTAGGTGTGCGCGAAGTCGTAGAAGACGCGGCCGCGGTCAACGTCCGAAGAGAGTCGCATCGTGCGCGCGTAGAACTTGCGCGCCAGCGTGCTCTCTGCGCCGAAGGTTTCGGTGATGATGCGGTAGGCGCGCGTGTAGAGGTAGTAGTTCTCGCCGTAAACGCGGTAGGGGACGCGGGCATAGTCGAGCGCGTCCCAGAGGTAGGCGGGCGACGTGACCGAGGGAACCATGCCGAAGGGGTAGCCCTTGTACCTGCCGGAGTAGGAGGCGTTGCCGAGCCATTCGAGGAAGGGCGAGGCGTAGCCGCTCGTCGTGAAGCTGTGGCCGAGGACGCTGATCTCGCCATCGGCGTAGAAGTTGTCGAGCGTGACGAACTGCTCGGCCAGCGCGTGATGGTTCGGCGTCACCTCGCGCCCGAAGAGCACGAGCGACGGGTCGCCGTCGCCGCGGCCCAAGTCGCCGAGCACCTGATCGAAGGTGCGGTTCTCCTTGATGACGTAGAAGACGTAGCGGATCGGCAGCTTGAACCCGCGCCGCGCGTCGAACGTGGGCGCGCCCGCCTCGACCTGCCTCGCCCACGCGTCGCGTTTGGCCTCGACCTCGCCTGCGGGGATGATCGAGAGGCTGCCTTTCAAAAGCGTCAGCACGTAGTCGGGGCCGCCGCCGCCCGCTACCGGCTGTGGCCCGTTCGGGTTCGGTCGGCGCGCTCTGATGCCCTTCGCGCTCAAGACCAACAGCTCATTCCCTCCAGCCAGAACCTTCGTCGGATACCAGCCCACGGGGACGAGGCCGAGCTGCCGCCACGTGTCTTTCTCCAAGACCGCGACGGCGTTCAAGCCCGCGAGCGTGACGTAGATGCGACGCCCCGCGACGGCGCACGAGGTGGGCGTCGCGCCGAAGCGGCTGCCCGGTCTGCTCACGCGCACGCTCCCGACCACGGCATCGCGCGCCGTGTCCACGACGCTCAACTCGTCCGAGTCGGTGTTGACGACGTAGAGGCGCGAGCCGTCAACGCACATCTCCTGCGGCCTGCGCCCGACCTCCAACTCTTTGACGGGGCCGAGCCGCGAGTCGAAGACGCGCAGGCGGTTCTCGCCGAGCACGGCGACGTAGAGCTTGCCGTTCACGAGGCGCACGGAGTACGGGAAGTAGCCCGCGTCCACCTCGCGCTCTACCTTCCCGTCGTCGGTGTTGAGGAGCGCGAGCCTGCCCGCGACGTAGTTTCCCTTCTCGTCCTTCGCCGCGAGGTAGAGGACGGCGACGTGGTGTTCGTCCAGGGGAGCGAGTCCGGCGGCGAAGCCCGCGACCGCGTACTCGCGCGCGACTGCGAACTGCGGGTTGAGGCGATAGACTTTCCCGTCGAAGCCGCCGCTCACGTAGAGGTCGCCGCCGGGGCCGACCGTCGCGCTGGGGAATATGGAGTTCAGACGCACGGTCTTCTCCACGCGACCCGTGGCCGTGTCAACGATTGAGAGTTCCTGCGGCTCGCGCGTGTAGTAGCCCGCGTTGAGGACGACGAGGCGACCGTTGAAGGGCACGGCCTCGTATGGCAGACGACCGACCTCGACCTGCCGGCCCGCGGGCGCGATCCGCCAGCCGTTCGGGAGTTCCGCCACTTCCTCGCGCTCGCGCGCCGCGCGCGCCTGCGCCTGAGACGCGGCGACGTACTTCATCGCTTCTTCATAAGGCGTCCCCTTCACGTACTCCCAAAGCTCGCGGTTCAAGTCCTCCTCGTCCTCCGCGCGGTCGAAGTTGTCGGCGCGCGCGTCGCGCGCGACCTTCTGTGCTGTGACACGAGGCGCGTGCGGGCAGACGGCGACGAGGAGGGCAAAGGTGATTAGAAGTTTGCTTCTCATGATCTCCTGATTCGCGCGGCGGCGGCGACTCGCGGGCCGGCGCGTTTGGCCTACACTTCTCCGAAATTCGGAGTATCCTATCACCATGGACAAGTCGAGCGCACAGGTTCCCCCGGACGACTTCGAGGGAGAGGTCATTGACATCGAGCCGCGGGGCGGCCCGAAGGCATGGAGGCCGCGGCGTTGGGCGCTCGTCCTCGTCCTCGTGGCGATACTGGTCGCGCTCTCGCGCGCGGGATCGGTTTACCTTGAGAACCTTTGGTTCGGCTCGCTCGGCTACCGCGCCGTTTACTGGACGGCGTTCTGGTACGAGTGGGCGACCTTCGCCGTTTTCGCGCTGGCGACCGTAGCGATACTTCGCGGGGCGTTCTGGCTGTTGGAGCGCGCCTTCGTCGTCTCGGCGCTCGTGCCGCGCCGCGTCCTCGTCAACAACCAGCCCGTCTTCATCAAGCCCGCGCGTTTGCTCAAGCCCGCGGCGTGGGTCGTCTCGCTGCTGTTCGGACTCATCTACGGACTGGGCATGAGCGGCGACTGGCAGAAGTTTGCGCTGTGGCTGAACCGACCGCCGACGGGCGACGGTGATCCGATCTTCGGCAGGACGCTCGGCTTCTACCTCTTCACGCTGCCCGTGGCCGAGATTGTGTCGTCGTGGCTCCTGACGCTCGCGTGGGTCGTGCTGCTGGCCGCGGGCGTCTATGCCGTTCTGGGCATGCTACCGACGGGCAGGGACATACGCGAGGCGGTCGCGGCGCGCGGCAAGCTTCTGTCTTCGTCGGCGCGCGGCGCGGCCTACGCCGCGGTCTCGACGGCGCTCGCCGTGCTGCTCGCCGTGCTCGCCCTGCGCGCATACCTTTCGCGCTTCGAGTATCTGTTCGACGACCACCAGATTTTCACCGGCGTCACCTACACGGAAGACCACTACCTCCTGCCCGGCCTCATAGTCGTCGCCGTCGCGCTCGTCTTGGCCGCCGTCCTCGCCGCCGTCAATGGCTTCGCCTTTCGCCGCCTGCGTCTGCTGATAGCCGCGCTTGCTCTTCCGGTGCTCGTCTATCTCGTCGCGTGCGTCGCCGTCCCCGGCTACGTGCAGAGCTTCGTCGTCAAGCCGAACGAGCTTGACCGCGAGTCCAGCTACATCGAGCACAACATCGCGGCGACGCGGCGGGCCTTCGGCCTTGAGCGCGTCGAGGCGCGCGACTTCCCCGCCGACACGGACGACGCGGCCTACGCGCTCGCCGAGAACAAGCCGACGCTCGACAACCTCCGCATCTGGGATTATCACGCGCTGCAAGACACGCTCCGGCAGGTGCAGGAGATACGAACCTACTACGACTTCAACGACGTGGACATTGACCGCTATCCTGTGGGCGGGCAGACGCGACAGATGATGCTCGCGCCGCGCGAGTTGGACGTTTCGAAGCTGCCCGCTTCGGCGCGCGGCAACTGGATCAGCGAGCGCCTGATCTACACGCACGGCTACGGCGTGACGATGAACACGGCCAACGGGTTCACGCCCGAAGGCCGCCCGCAGTTCGTCCTCTCGAACATGCCGACCGAGTCCAACGCGCCGGAGATCAAACTCACGCGCCCGCAAATCTACTTCGGCGAGAAGACCGACACTACGGTTTACGTTGACACGGGACAGAAGGAGTTCGACTACCCGCAGGGCGACGCCAACGCCTCGACGACATACGAGGGCGCGGGCGGCTTCGCGGTCGGCGGAAGCCTCCGCCGCCTCGTCCTCGCATGGGAGCTTGGCGACCTCTCGCGCCTCCCCTTCGCCGACGCCGTGACGCCTGAGAGCCGCGTGCTCATGCGGCGACAGATAGGCGAGCGCGTGCGCACGCTCGCGCCCTTCCTCGCCTTCGACGAAGACCCGTACATCGTCGTCGGCGGCGACGGGCGGCTCTACTGGATCATGGATGCCTACACGACCGCCGACACATACCCTTACGCGCGCCACCACGACCTGGCGGGCGCGGGTGGCACGGTCAACTACGTCCGCAACAGCGTCAAGGTGGTTCTGGACGCATACGACGGCGCGGTCTCCTTCTACGTCTTCGACGAAGCAGACCCGGTGCTCCGCGCCTACCGCGGCCTCTTCCCCACGCTCTTCCGCCCCGGTGCGCAGATGCCGGAGGAGTTGCGCGCGCACGTGCGCTACCCCGAAGCGCTGCTGAAGGCGC
This sequence comes from Acidobacteriota bacterium, assembly GCA_003222975.1. GTDB lineage: Bacteria > Acidobacteriota > Blastocatellia > Pyrinomonadales > Pyrinomonadaceae > QHXN01. The sequence goes on from QHXN01000019.1 coordinate 81,729, forward strand.
AGGCCGACGCCTACGGCCTCTACCATACGGAGAACCCGAAGGTCTTCTTCCAGCGCGAGGACGTTTGGAGCCTGGCGCGCGAGTCGGCCCCGAAGCAGCAGGGCGGCGGCGACGGCGGCGCTCCCGCCGCGCGACCGCTGGAGCCTTACTACGCGCTCCTGCAACTGCCCGGCGAGTCGTCGCCCGCGCCGGAGTTCGTTGACGTAGTCGCGTTCACGCCCGCGTCGCGCGACAACCTCATCGGCTGGATGGCGGGCCGCAGCGACGGCGCGGCCTACGGATCGCTGGTCGTCTATAAGTTCCCGAAGTCGAAGCTCGTCAACGGCCCCGTACAGGTCAACGCGCGCATAGACCAGAACGCGCAGCTCTCTTCGCAACTGACGCTCTGGAACCAGCAAGGCTCGCGCGCGCAGCGCGGCAATCTGCTCATCGTCCCGCTGGGGCGCGGGCTGCTCTACGTCGAGCCGATCTACCTCCAGGCCGAGCGCTCGCCGATGCCGGAGCTGCGCCTCGTCGTCCTCGCCACGCAAGACCGCCTCGCCTTCGGGACGAGCTTCGCCGAGGCCCTGACGAACCTCTTCGGCAACAACGCGGGTGGCGGCGCGACGACGCCGGCACAGGGCGAAGCCGCGAAGACGCAACCGCAGCAGCCCGCCGCCGCCGCGCACACGAACGCCGAACTCATTGACCAGGCCGCGGCAGAATTCAACGACTACCAGCGCCTGACCGCCGAGGGCAAGCTCGGCGAGGCCGGCCAGAAGCTCGAATCCCTGAAGCGCACGCTCGAAGAGTTGCAGAAGTCGAAGCAGTGACGCGTGCGCTCTACGTTAGCTTTCACTTGAGTGTATAGCAGGTAAAAGCTAACCATAGAGACACAGAGATTTTCACAGAGGGATTCAAATCTCTGTGCTGCCTCTGTGTCTCTGTGTCTCTGTGGTTAATATCCTCGCTTCATTGCTGAGTCGGCAAAGGATTCATCACTCGCGGATCACGAGGATCGCGCTGACCAGAGGAAGGCCGACCGCCGCGCGGAACTCTATCTTGATGCCCTCGCCTCCCGCCGCGCGCGTGTGAAAACTCAGAAGCGCCGGACGGCCCGCGCCGGAATGCTTCACGAGGTCGAGCCGCTCGATGACCGTCCGTCCATTCAGCAACACGTCGAACACGCGCTTGCCCGGCGCTTCGTACTCCGGCTCGGCGAACAGTAGCTCGACACGGTAGTCGCCGTCGGGAACGTCGAAGCGATAACCCTCCATGCCCTCCCGGCTGAATTGATAAAGGTGATCGTCCGTCGTGCGAGGAATGTTTCGTTCGGTCTTGACCGCCTTGCCGCCGACGTAGCCCCAGCCTCCGGGCGTGTACTCCTGATCGGCCTCCCAGATTATCCCTGCGTCGTCAAGGTACTGCGCGTTTGAGCCGACATCAACGGCTAGGCGCTTGAAGGGCGCGCGAGGGTCTTTGAGCACGGGCGCGCGGTAGGCGAACAGAACCTCGATGCGGTCGCCGAGCATTCGAGCGCCGCTAAGCCCGCGCGCTTCGATGACGTTGTAGCCCTCGCGGAAAGGCACTTGCCAGGTCGCGTGACAAGACGGGCCGACCGCCCGAGAGCCGAGAGAGAGGCCGTTGACGAACAACTCGACGACAGGAAGATTCGTGAAGACCTCGACCGGCTGAAGTGCTTGCGGCGTGTCCGGCGTGCCTACCGTGCCGGGGCCGCCCGCGCCGATTCTTCTAAGCCAGTCGCGCGTGGCGATGTGGATCACGGGCCGTTTGGTCAGCCGGGCCTGATAGAAGAAGTATATGTCCTTGGGTTGGCGGTCGAAGGTCAGAAGCCCTTTCTGGTTCATGTGCGGCTTGGAGTTGCCGCGCTGCTCTGCGCCGAAGTCGAACTCGTTCCAGAGCGTCGTCCCGGCCAGGAAGGGGCGGGCCTCGATCTGTTCGAGATAGCTTTCGTGCAGAAGGCGCTGCCACTCGATTGTGTAGTCGAGCCGCTGCGGGTTGAGCGAGTGCAGGCGTCGGTCTGCATCGGCCCCGTACTCGCTCACGAAGACGGGGCGGCGCGGGAAGCGCCTGTGCTGCTCGTCAAGGAATGGGCCGAAGTCCGCGAAGTTGCCTTCGTACCAGCCGAGGTAGAGGTTCCACCCGACGGCCTGCGGCACGTCGGCCAGCCCCGACGTGTTGTAAATCTCGCTGTGGTGGACGGCCATCACGGTCAGGCGCGTTGCGTCTTCGTGGTGCGCGAGCTGGTCGAGACGCCGCGCCAGCTCGACGACCTTCCCCGTGTAGCCCTCCTCCTTCTGCGGTCTGAGTAAAATCTCATTCATGTAGCCCCACATCAGTATGGACGGGTGGTTGTAGTGCTGCCGGATCATCTCCGTCAGCATCTCCTCGCAGTTTTGCGTGAACGAGTCGGAGGTGGTGATGTAATTGACGATTGGTATCTCTTCCCAGAGGATCAGGCCCAGACGATCAGCCGCCGCTATCACGGAAGGCGCTTGCGGGTAGTGTGCGAGGCGCACGAAGTTGGCGCCCATCGCCTTGATGATCTCCATGTCGCGGACGTGCAAGCGGTCGGGCACGGCGTTGCCGAGGCCCTGGTAATCCTGGTGCCGGTTCACGCCGCGCAGCTTCAGAGGCTCGCCGTTCAGGAAGAATCCCCGCCCGGCGTCAACACTGAACCAACGAAACCCCAGCGGACTCTCGACGCCGTCCACCTGTCGCGCGCCGACGTAAATGCGGACGGAGACGGTGTAGAGCGCCGGGTGATCCGGCGACCACAAACGCGGGCGCGTGATCGCCCGGCTCGACTGCTCGAAGCTCGCCTCACGTCCGGCGTCAACCGCGAGCGCCGTTGTCATCACGGCCACACTCTTTCCCGCGGGATCAAACACCGTGCTCACAACTCGCACCTGTTTGACTTCGGCCTCGCCGCTCGCCAGTGTGCCGCGCACACGGACTGTGGCGCTCGACGCGTTGACCTCCGGCGTGTCCACGTAAACGCCTTGAGACGCGTGGTCGAGCAGGTTGATGTGGACGGGGTCGGTTGCGACGAGCCAGACGTTTCGGTAAATCCCGCCGTAGAAATCGAAGTCAGCCGAAAGGGGCGGAATGTCTTTGTCGGGGCTGTTGTCAACTTTGACGGCGACGATGTTCTGCGCGCCTGCGGCGCGGCTCAAGGCGTCTGTGATGTCGAAGGCGAAGGCCGTGTAACCGCCGCGGTGCCGCCCGACGGAGCGACCGTTGACGAACACCTCAGCCGTCTGATTCGCTCCCTCGAAGTAGAGGAACAGGCGTTTGCCTTCGAGTCCGGCGGGCAGGCTGAGACGCTTCCGATACCAGCCGACGCCGCGGCGGTAGCCCGGCTCGTCGTCCTGCGTGTCGGCGACGTTCCATGTGTGCGGGAGGTTGACCGCCGCCCAGCGCGAATCGTCGAAGGCTACGCCCTCAGCCCCCTCGACCTCCGCGCCCGCGAACCGCCACGCCTCATCGAGCGAGAGTCGGAACCTCTGCCCGCCGTCATGCCGCGGGCGAGTCACGTTTCGACGGACGTGCGCGGCTGCGTTTCCGGCGGTGGACGGTGAAAGCAGGAGCGCGAGGCAGAAGGGAAATAAAAACCGCGCGCGCACGAGCGGCACGTCCGCCGTGCGGCGGCTTCCAGCTGTTTGCGATTGCATGCGGCCACTCTAGCACTAAGGCGAGTCAGTACCGCCTGCGGAAGCCTCGCGGTTCTGACCTGGACTTAGCCGCACGCCGGTGGCAAATCGCTACGGCTTGCTGTTGGGACTGTTCGTCGGCGTCGTCGTGGCAAACGGCAAACGATAATCAACGAGGTTCTGGCAGGGTTTCAATTCGACGTTCGCCTTCGCTTCCTCGCCCTCGCGGCGCAGGCTCGCGCGCTCTTCTCTTCCTTCGGCAGTTCGCAGCTTGGACTCGACCTGCGCTTCGCGCTCGCCGGGCGTTCGGACGAGCGCCCAGTAGAGTCCGGGCGCGAGGTTGCCGAGTGTGAAGCTGCCGTCGTCGGCGACGGGCGCGGTGAAGAAACGCAGCACGTTCTCGCCCTGATCCTTCTCCGCCGGGACGAGGTAAACGAGCAGACCCGCCGGAGTCTTCTCGGCCCCGGCGGCGAGTTGGCCGCGCACCGAGGCCGCACCTTCGGCGAGCGTGACTACGAGGTCGCGGACGCGGCTGCCGAACTTGAGCGACACGCCTTCGCGGGCCGCGTCAATCATCCGCGCCGCCGACGCTTGATTGATTGCTTGCGTCTTGCCGGGCGTCTTCGCCGCGGGCGCGGGCGGCAGCGTGACCGAGCGCACGTACCAATACTTCGCCGAGAAGCTCGTGTCGAAGCGGTACTGTCCCGGCCCCAGCCTGTCGAGGAGAAAGCTGCCGTCCTTCCCCGGCGCACCGGCGGCGCTCGCGAACTGCGGCGGGAGTGGCGGCTCTTTGGAGTTCTCCTTCACTTCGCGGCGCGCGGAGACCAGTATCTCCTCGAAGCGCGGCTGCCGTTTGTCCTTGCATTCGGGCGCGTTCGCCTGCTCCAAGGCGACGCGACCGCCGACGGATGCGAGCAGTTCAGTGTTGATGACGAGGCCGCCCACGTTCGCCCCGCTGACGGCGACGCGTAGGGGGTGCGAGACCGCCGCGCCGCCCGTGCCGAAGCTGGTCTGTGCCGAAAGCTCGTACTCGCCGTCGGCAACGCCGTAGAAGGTGAAGGCCGCGCCCCTGGTCGTGGTCGTCGAGACCACCTCGCCCTCATGCCTCGCGCGCGCGAGCGTGACGATTGAGAAAGAGTATCCGCCCTTCGACGCCGCGGAAGACTTCACCGTGCCGCCGACCGCGTGACCCCGCTCGCCGCGATACTTGATGTCCGCGTTGTTGATCTCGACGCCCTCGGAGACGATGAACTCCGCCGCCGTGTCCCTGGTCGAAGAGGGCGCGAACGTCGGCGCGTCGCGGTCGTAGAGGGCTGTGGCCGGGCCGCCGCCACCGCTGCCGAAACCACCGCCGAAACCGCCACCGCCGAAGCCTCCGCCGCCACGTCCGCCACCGCCGCCGCGAAAGCCTCCGCCGCCCGCGATGCCACCGCCGCCCGCGCCGCCGAAGCCGCCGCTGTCCCTGCCGCCCGCCGAAACGACGTAGGCCCCCGGCGCGAGTCCGTAGAGACGATAGATGCCGCGGTCGTCCGTCGTGCGCTCGACGGGCACGACGCCAGCGCTGCTGCCCGGCTGGCCGTTCGCGTCATGCACCATCAGCGCGCGCACGCGCACGGCGACGACCGGCTCGCCCTCCGCGTCCGTGACCGTGCCGTTAATCACCCCGCCCTTGACCATCGTGACTTTGACCGAGTCGCCGACGTAGTGAAATTCCGCCGGGGCGCTTCTGGAGTCGAGCGCGACGGGGACGTAGGACGGTGCCGTGGCCGTCACGCTATAGACGCCGGGTTCGAGGCCCGCAAAGACGAAAGTGCCGTCGGCGGCGGCGGGGACGGGGCGGGCTGGGGCGGGCGAGTTCAGCCTCGACAGCAACACGGTGGCGTTGGTAACGGGCAGGCCCGACTCGGTCACGACCTGACCCGTAATCGAGTTGGGGCTGGTCTTACTCGGCTGCGAAGCGTCGGCCTGCCCTTCAGTCGTCTGGGCCGCGACGCTTGCGCAGAGCGCGGCGGCCCAGACGACAGCCATCAACGTCAGAGTTCGGAGGGCGGAGGAAGAAAGCTTGTTGTTCATCTTCGCTTCGAGTTCGTGGGCGAGCCGATCAAGGCGTGCCGCGGTTATGGGGACGTAGGCGCTGGGGTCGGAGTCGGCGGCGTCTGATTCTGTCCGAGGTCGAGCACGGCGGTGACGTTCGACACCTGGCCTTCGTTCACCAACACCTGCTGCTGCGTGGAGACCGGCTGTTGTTGCCGCTGGCCGCGCCGCCCCGGTTGTAGATTGAGGACGCTGACGATCAAGTTGTAGCTGCCCGCGGGGACGTTCTCGATGATGAAGTGGCCGCGGCTGTCAACGCTCGCGACCCCAAGGTTCGTGCCGCGCCCCTGCCCCTGCTGTCCCGCTGGCGTGAGCCGCGCGAGGACGCGCGCGCCCGGCGCGAGCGTGCCGTTTTGCATCTTCACGACGCCCTCGACGATGCCGTCGGCGTAGGCGGCGACGAGGCGCACGCCGCCGACCTGATCGCCGGAGTTGACGGGTATGCCGCGCGGCTGCTGGACTCCGTTCAGCTCGGTGCGGAGCAGCTTGAACGCGCCTTGCAAGGTGCTGTCTTGCGCCATGAGCGAAAGCCTGACCGTGCCGGCGGGCAGCCCCGCGAACTGGAAACTGCCGTCGGCGTTGAGCGGCACGGTCTGAACGGACGCGGCGTTGGCGGCGTTGCCGCTGCCCTGCACGAAGACCTGCACCTGGAACTGCAACAGCTCCGACAGAATCGAGGGGTCTTGATTGCCGTCGAGCGCGACGAAGCCGGACAGCCCCGCGCCGCTCACGGCCTGGACGACGACGCCCGTCACGTCCTGGTTGATTACGTCGAACGCCGCCGACTGTCCCGTCATGCCGTTGCTCGTCTGCGGCGACAGAGAGATCATGTAGCGCCCCGCCGGCACGTTGTCCACGCGGAACTGCCCCGCGCCATCGGAGAAGACCGGGAGCGTCATCAGCCCCATCGCCCGCTGCCGGTTGCCGCCCCCGGCCAGGACGCTGAGCGTGAACCCGACGTTCGGCACGGGTGCGTTACTACTCTTATCAATCACCTGCCCGGTGACTGAATACTCCTCGACGGTGTTTCCCACCGTGATGTCTATGTGCGAGACCTCGTCGCCCTCGGCGACTTCGACGACGGTCGCGCCCGACGTGTCCGTGGCGTCCGGGTAGAAGGTCTGCTTGTAAGCCTGCTGGCCCATGACGGTCGAGTAGGCGCTGAAGCGTTGCTGCGCGCCGACGGAGACGACGTAGCGGCCCGCGGGGACTCCGTAGATGCGGAATATGCCGCGGTCGTCGGTGCGCGCGCCGCCCGCGGCGAAACCGCCAAAGCCGCCCGGCCCCGCCGACTGGTCGGCGCTCTGGAGGCTGACCGTCTGCTCGATGACCGGCCTGCCGCCCGTGTCCAAGACCTTGCCGGTGACGACGCCGCCGCGCACGAGCGAGAAGTCAATCCCGTCTATCGTCTCGCCGCCCGTTATCACGACGGGGTCGCTGGCGAACGCGAGCCGCCCCGCGCCCGGCACGATATAGACGGGCGCGACCGGCGTCACGTAGTAGCTGCCCAGCGGCACGTCGCCGATGCGGTAGTGGCCTTCGGCGTCCGTCTTGGCCTGCGGCAAGTCCTGGCCCTGTCCCTGGCCGCCGAAGCCCGCCGAACGCAAGGTGACGGTCACGTCGGGCAGGCCCTTGCCGTGCACCGTGACGTTGCCCGCGATCACGCCGCCCTTGCCCGCGGCTCTGGCCGCCGGCGACTGCGCGAGACAGACGGGCGCGCAAAAAGAGAGCGCCAGAACGAGTGTGACTAGACGCGCAGGACTCATGGCGACTTCCCCAAGCGTTGAGATGTTGACCGAGACGTTGCGGCAGTTCTTCCGACGGGTCGGCAGGAGCCGCCCTGAGAGTCGTTACGTTTCCGCACTGCCGCTCGTGCTTTTGACGCGCCGAGTCATCGCCAGGTTGGTATAAATTTACCGGACGCCGCCCGCGCCGCGACGATTTCTAAGAAACAGGGCTTCCCCCTTCGGCGTAAGACTATACCTCAGATGAACGTTTGTGATTATTGAAGAAAAGATGGAAAATCGCGGGCCGTGAACGCGACGGCGCGCGGCAGTTGATCTTGCATCGCTTACGCGTCCGGGCGGTCGCGTGGAGGCCGAGACGACATGGAACCAATCGAGGACGACGAGAGAAGGGTTCGCGGCGCGGGCGGCACGCCGGGCGGCGTCGGCGAGTTTTTGATAGGGCTGGCGATGGCGGTCGCGGGCGCTTACATGCTGACCGAGCGCGTCGTCGTGACGGGCGGCTTCTGGACGCTGTGGGGCTACAATTCGTTCGGGCTTTCCCTGCTCCCGCTCGTCGTGGGCGTCGGCCTGCTCTTCTACGACGGCAGGTCAATCGCGGGCTGGCTTTTGACATTCGCGGGCGTCGTCATCATCTTCGTGGGCGTCCTGATGAATCTGCAAATCTACTTCCAGCCCACCAGCCTCTTCAACACCGTCATCATGCTCGTCCTCTTGGCGGGCGGCCTCGGCCTCATCGCGCGCTCGCTCCGTCCCCACTACTGAGCGCCGAGGAGTGGGTCGCGCTCACCTCCCGTCGCTGATAAGCACCACGTCGCTCGTCTGCGTGCCGCGCGAAAGCGCGAGCCATTTGCCGTCGCGCGAGAAGTCGAACCAGAAGATGCGGTCGGCTTTGAAGTCGGTCAACTGTTTCGGCGTGCCGCCGTCCGGCGAGAAGGCGACCTCCGCGTCAGCTTTTCCCGAACCGGACGTGACGGGTCGGGCGCGGCGGCGGCTTTCGCCTCCCGCACGAAGCGGCGCAGGCGCTCCTGATTTGAGACGACCTCCGCCGGCAGAATCTTCAGGGCGACGGTGCGATCCAACTGCTTGTCTCTGGCTAGATAGACCTCGCCCATCCCGCTCGCGCCGAGGAGCGAGCGGATTTCGTAGCGTCCGAGGCGCGTGCCTTCCTTGAGCATCACGGGTTTAAGACGGGCTTCCGGCGTCCGCGCAGCGGACGAACACTTGTTGAGTTGGTGCGGCGGGATTTTATCTCAACTCGATTAATTTTCGACATCATTCTCGGCGTCGTCGGCCAGTTTCTCGCGGCGGACGGCGCGCGGTTTGGTCGTGCGCCCGCCGCGCTTGCGCGCCCGTGTGCGGCGACGGCGAACCTCGCCTTCGTGGTCAACCGAGCGGACGGGTTGCAAGTCTTCCGCGTCGCCTTCGGGGTCAACCAGACGCGTCTCGATGTGCTCGTCGCCGATGGTTTCATCGGTCATCACCGTAGGGTCGTCGGGGTGATGCGCGCTCGCGTCCCACGCGTCGCCCGAAGCGGCGGCGGCGACCGCCGTTGTGTGAGTGTCTGCGGAGTCACTCGCGCTCGCCTGCGCGACTCCGGCGAGCGCGCGCTGCCGCCGGAAGTGTTCGACTATTTCCTCGGCGGTCTTGCGCCCGACGAAGGGCGCGAGCGCTTCCGCGCCGGCCCGCGCGATCTTCTGAATCGAGCCGAGGTTGCGGAGCAACTTGTTCTTCCGGCGCTCGCCGACGCCGGGGATAGCCGTCAGCTCCGAGGTGAAGTCGCGCAGCTCTCGACGCTTGCGGTGGTACGTGACCGCCGAGCGGTGCGTCTCGTCGCGGATCATCTGGATGAGGCGCAGCACCGGCGAGTGCGAGTCGAGGTAGATGGGTTCACTCTCGCGCCCCTTCATCAAAATGTGCGAGACCTCGTTGTGACGGCGCGGCGGCTTCACCACCCCGATGACGGGTATCGCCTCCAAGTCCAGCTCGCGCATCGCCGAGGCCGCCGCCGAGAGCTGCGTCTTGCCGCCGTCAATCATCACGAGATCGGGCAAAGGGTTGCCCTCGTCGAGCTGGCGTCGGTAGCGTCGGAAGACCGCCTCGCGCATCGAGGCCGGGTCGTTCGCGCCCTCGACCGACTTGATCTTGAACTTGCGGTACTCCTGCCGGTTCATCTTGCCGTTCTCGCAGACGACCATCGCCGCGACGTTCTCCGCGCCCGAAATGTTCGACACGTCGAACGACTCGATGCGCGCGGGGAAGCGCGGCAACTCCAGAACCTCCTGCAACTCTTCGAGCACGCGCTCCATGTCGGGCTTCAGCACGCGGAAGCGCTGCTCGAACGCGATCTGCGCGTTCTTCTCCACCAGCCCGATCATCTCGCGCTTCTGCCCGCGCCGCGGGTCGAGTATGTGGACGCGCCTTCCTTTGCGCTCCGTCAGAGCCTTCTCCAACAACTCGCGGTCTTCAAAATCCGCCGGCACGTGAACCTCGCGCGGCACGTAGTCGGTCGAGTAATACTGCGCGAGCACGTCGCTCAAAAACGAGGCCGCGTCGAATGAGTCGTCGGCGGGCAGGTCTTCCCAGAAGAACTCGCGCCGGCCCACGATCTTCCCCTCGCGCATCGTGAAGAGTTGCAGGGCGAGCCGCGCGCCCTCGCGGTAGAAGCCGAAGATGTCAACGTCGAGGTCTTGGGCGACGGCCATCTTCTGCTGCTCGGAGACGGCGAGCACGGTCTTACGCAAGTCGCGGTACTTCGCTGCCCGCTCGAACTTCATTTCGTCCGAAGCCTTCATCATCCGACGCTCGTACTCGTCGGCCAGCTCGCGGTTCTTGCCTTCCAGGAACATCCGCACGTCGCGCACAGACTCCTGATACTCTTCGGGCGTGCACAGGCCGCGCACGCAAGGGCCGAGGCAGCGCTTGATGTGGTATTCGAGGCACGGGCGTGGGAGCCGTCCGTCAATCTCTATGTCGCAGGTGCGGAGTTGGAAGGTGCGGTTGATGAGGTCAATCGTGCGGCGTGCGAGCGAGGCCGGCAGGTACGGGCCGAAGTAGAGCGCGCCGTCGCGCTGTATGCGCCGCGTAATCATCACGCGCGGGAAAGGCTCGTTGATGGTCAGCTTCAGGTGCGGGTACTGCTTGTCGTCCTTGAGCAGAATGTTGTAGCGCGGCCTGTGCTGCTTGATGAGGTTCGATTCGAGGACGAGCGCCTCGACCTCAGTGTCCGTGACGATGAATTCGAGGTCGCGTATGCGGCGCACAAGCTCGCGCGTCTTCGGGTCGTGGCCGCGCCCCGACTGGAAGTAGGAGCGGACGCGGTTGCGCAAGTTCTTCGCCTTGCCGACGTAGATGATCTTCCCCGCGTCGTCCTTGTGCAGATAGACGCCGGGGCCGGTGGGCAAATTTTTAAGTTTCTCTTCCAGCGTCAACGCTTCCACCCGGTCTGCTCGTGCCGTCTCGCTTTCTCAACGGACAGTTTAGCTCACGGCGGAGCGCGTGAGGAAACGTGGCGCGGCAAACGGAGACTCCGCCTCGGTTTCACCTTTCGCGGCGAAGTTGTTACATTCTGCGGCGCAAGCTTTTTTAGACAACCCGTGCGATTCCCCTTCGAGCCGCCACGAGAGAGAGAGTTCGACGCCGTCGGCTTCGGCCTCAACGCCGTTGACCACCTCGTCGTCGTGTCTGCCTACCCGCAGTTCGACACGAAGGTTCGGCTCGTCGAGCACGCGCGCGCCGCGGGCGGGCAGACCGCGACGACGCTGACGGGACTGCAAAGGCTCGGAATGAAGACGGCCTACGCGGGCCGCTTCGGCTCGGACGACGCGGGCCGCTTCGGCCTTGAGGAGCTGCGCGCCGAAGGCGTTGACGTGGAGCGCGCCGAAGTGGTCGAGGGCGCGCGCAACCAGATCGCCTTCATCGTCATTGACGCGCGAACGGGCGAGCGCACGATCATGTGGGACAGGGACGAGCGCCTGACTTATCAAGAGTACGAAGCGCCGCGCAACTTCGCGGCGCGCGGGCGCGTGCTCCACATGGACGCGCACGACCCGCGCGCCTGCGCGCGCCTGGCGCGCGAGGCGCGCGCCGCCAGCACAGTCGTCACCGTTGACGTTGACAACATCTACGACGGCCTTGAAGAACTCCTGCCGCACGTTGACGTGCTCGTCTCGTCGAAGGAGTTTCCGCGCAGGCTCACAGGGATTGACGACGAGCGCGCGGCGCTGGTCGCCGCGAAGTCGCTCCTGCGCGCCGACGCCATTGTCGGCATGACGGTGGGCGAGCGCGGGGCGGTCGTCTATCACGAAGGGGTCTTCGTCGAGTCGCCCGCCTTCGCAGTCCCCGGCGGCTGCCGCGACACGACGGGCGCGGGCGACGCCTTCCACGCGGGCTTTCTCCACGGTCTGCTCCGCGGCGAAGAGATCGAGGGCTGCCTGCGCATAGCTTGCGCCGTCGCCGCGCTCAAGTGCCGCTCTCTGGGCGCGCGCACCGCGCTCCCGACGCCGCGCGAACTCGAACGGCTGCTCGCGGGCGAAGGGTAAGCGTCTTGAACGCTTCCCACAGCCCGAGCGACGGGTTACATTCTTCCTCATGGTGTCATCATCCCGACGAAATGGACGAAGCACGATGCGCGCATTCATTCTGTCCGCGGCTTTACTTCTGACCTCCATGGCTGCCGCTCCTGCCGCGCCGTGGCAGGACGACGAGCGGCGCTTCCTCGACCCGGAGCTAGTGCCCGCCGAAGGGCGCGCGGCGAAAGATTTCGTGCCGCGAGGGTGGAAGGTCGAGGGCGACGAGGGCGAGACGACGGGCAACCTGAACAAGGACGGCGTGCCCGACAAGGTTCTGCGGCTCGTCGAAGACATACCCGTCGAGGGTAAAGATGGCACGTACAACACGCGCTACCGCGCGCTCGTCATCCTCTTCGGCCAGCCCGGCGGCGGGTTCAAGCGCGCGGCTGTGGCGACGAAGCTTCTGGGCTGCACGCTCTGCGCGGGCGTGCTCGGCGACCCCGAAGGCGGGAACATACAGCTAGACATCAAGAACGGAGTCCTCAACGTCCACCAGCTCAGCGGCTCGCGCGAGGCGACCGACCTCACGCAGCGCTTCCGCTACGACCCGGCGTCCGCGCGCTTCCTGCTCATCGGCCAGGACGTAGAAACTTACGACCGCCTCGAAGGCGGCGGCACGAGCGAGAGCACGAACTACCTCACGGGCGTCCGCGTCACGAAGAAGACTAAAGCCACACGCGAAGGGCGCGACCCCTCCGTCATCTCCGACAAGACCGCGCGCGTGCCCCTGCAACGCCGCTTCATCGAGGACGTTGACTACGAGAAGTCGTTCGGCGACGACCGATAGGCGAACGCGCGGAGGTCAAACAGTCAACGTGCGGGAAGGACGTTGACACGCCTAACACGCCCGACGCCCCGCCGTCGGAAACACGCGGCGAGGTGCGCGCCATGAAGCTGAAGACGATCTATCTGGTTCTGTGTGTCCTCGGTGTGGCCCTGCCGTACTGGCAGTTTCTCCCTTGGGTGGCGGCGAACGGCCTGAACATGCCTCTCTTTTTCCAGCAGCTTTTCGCCAATCGCGTCGGCGCTTTTTTCGGCATGGACGTGCTCGTCTCCGCCGTGGCGCTGTTGGTCTTCGCGCGCGCCGAGGGGCGACGGCTCGGCGCGCGCGCGCGTTGGCTGACGCTCGTGGCCGTGCTCACCGTGGGCGTCTCTCTCGGACTGCCGCTGCTTCTGTACCTGCGCGAGCGACGGCTGGAGCAAGACCGCGCGAACGCGCGGGCGGCGACGGTCTGAACTCGTGTCTCCTTTTCGCTGCGCGGCGGGGTGCGAAGGTGGTATAAAAAGCGGCGTCTTTCGTATCCCGTCCGGCTTCCAGAGTTCAAAGAAATGCGCCTGCGCTCCACGCTCGCACTAACACTCGTCCTCGCGTTCTCTGCCGCGCTCGCCCTCGCGCCCTTCAGGTCTTCGGCGCAAAGGCGACGCGGCGTGAGTCTCCTCCTCGTCAACGGCAAGGTCTTCACTTCGGACGCGCGCGGCTCGATTGCCGAGGCCGTCGCCATCGAAGGCGAGCGCATCGTCGCCGTCGGCACGACACGCGAGATCGAGGCCGCCTACACGAGCGCGCGCACGATTGACTTGAAGAGCAAGCTCGTGACGCCCGGCTTCAACGACGCGCACATACACTTCCTCCAGGGCGGGCGCTCGCTGATGCTCGTGAACCTGAACGGCGCGCGCAATCTCGCCGAGGCGAAGGCGCGCGTGGCGGCGCGCGTCGGCGAGGTGCGGCCCGGCGCTTGGATTCTAGGCCGCGGCTGGGATCAGACGCCGTGGGGCGGCGAGTGGCCGTCGAAGAAAGACCTGGACGAGGTCGCGCCCGCGAACCCCGTCTTCTTGCAGCGCGTGGACGGCCACACTACTTGGGCCAACTCGCTCGCGCTTTCAAAGGCCGGCATCACCCGCGCGACGCGCGACCCGCAGGGCGGCGAGATCGTGCGCGACGCGAATGGTGAGCCGATGGGGATACTCAAAGAGACTGCGGGCGGACTCGTCTCGCGCGTCGTGCCCGACCCGACGCGCGCGGAGATGTCGGAGGCGCTTGGGCGTGCGCTCGCAGAGGCTTTGCGCTACGGCGTCACCTCGATTCAGACCAACGACGTGCCGAGCATCGACGCGACGCCGCTCTACCGAGAGTTTCTCAAGGCGGGCAAGCTCACCGTGCGCGTCGCCGAGTGGCAGCAGTTCAATAACTCCGTCGAGGACATCAAGCGCGAGCGCGCGGAGTTCGCCGCGTTCAAGGACGACCCTTTTCGTCTTCGTCTGACCGCGCTCAAGGGCTACGTTGACGGCACGTTGGGTTCGCGCACCTCGGCCATGCTCGCGCCCTTTTCGGACGACCCGCACAACAGCGGCATCCCGCGCATGACGCCCGAACAACTGACACGGATGATCGTCGAGCGCGCGCAGGAAGGATTTCAAATCGCACTTCACTGCATCGGTGACCGCGCGAACCGCATGGCGCTCGACGGCTTTGAGGCGACGTTGAATGTGCGCCCGGCACATGGCGACACTAATCTCGGTATGCGACACCGGATTGAGCACGCGCAGGTCGTCGCGCCATCGGACTTCAAACGCTTTAGTGGCTTAGAAGTCATCGCCTCGATGCAGCCATCGCACGCCATATCGGATAAACGCTGGGCGGAAGATCGCTTGGGCGAATATCGTGTGATGAGCGCTTACGCTTGGCACACGATGATGTCGCACGGCGTCCACGTCCCCTTCGGCACGGACTGGCCGGTCGAGCCTATGAACCCGTACCTCGGACTCTACGCGGCGGTCACGCGCCAGAGCACCGACGGTCAGCCCCCCGGCGGTTGGTGGCCCGAAGAACGAATCTCAATCGAGGACGCCATACGCAACTACACGGCGGAAGGCGCATACGCCTCCTTCGAGGAGAAGGAGAAGGGTCAGGTCGCCGCCGGCATGCTCGCAGACCTCGTCGTCCACACGAAGGACTTGCTGATCGTCGAGCCGAAGGAGATTTTGCAGACCGAGCCGGAGATGGTCGTCTTCGACGGTCGCGTCATCTACGAACGACAAAAGAAATGATGAATGCGGAATGATGAATGATGAATGAAAGACAAGCCGCCTTCTCATTCATCATTCATCATTCCGCGTTCATCATTTCCTCTGGAGGATATCATGCCCACGTGGTTGAAAGTGCTGCTCATCGTCGTCGGGCTGCTCGTCGTGCTGATCGTCGCCGCCGTCGTCGCGGGCGTCTATTTCGGGAAGAAGTACCTGCCGCAACTCGTCGAGACGGTCAAGCAGACGGGCGGCGAGGGGCAGGAGTACGGGCGGCGCACGGACAACGAGGGCTGCGTGAACGAGGCCGCCGCGCGCCACAGCCGCGCCGAGGGCTTCGGCGACATGATCAAGAACACCATCTTCCTCCGCACCTGCCTCGACGCGAGCCGCCCCACTCCCGGCTTCTGCGACGACGTGCCCCGCCGGTTTGAGTTTATGAAGAGCGCGCAGTGGCAGTTGCAGCAGTGCAAGCGCTACGGGCTGCCGCCCGAAAAGCAGTGCGGCCAGCTCTTCCAGCAGGTGCAGCAGTTCTGCGAGGAGCCGCACGCGCGCACCTACGGCAACTACGAGAACTCGAACGCGGGCGACGAGCCGCCGCCACCGCCGCCCGCGCCGCGACCCACCTCTAACGCACGCTGAAGGAAACCGGAGCACGCCATGACCGAACGCCCACGACGAAGCCGCGCCCTTCTTCTTCCGACGCTCGCCGCGCTCCTCCTGCTGTTGGCGTCGGCGCAGGCCGCGCGCGCCGCATGGCGCGCAGCCGGAGATGTGAAGTCGGTCGCGCGCCAGGTGGACGGCGTCGTGCTGACGCTCACGTCGGGCGCGCGCGTCGCCGTCACCTTCGTCGGCGCGGAAGTCGTCCGCGTGCGCCTCGCGCCGCGCGGCGAGTTCGAGCGCGACTTCTCTTACGCCGTCGAAGAGAAGGCGCAGGTGACCACGGAGTCCGTCGGCCCCGTCTCAGTCCGCGAGGCCGCCGGAGTGATAGAGGTCAGGCGCGCTGGTATCGGCGCGACCGTCCGCATCACGCGCCGCCCGTTCCTCGTCGCCGTGCTGGACGACGCGGGCCGAATAGTCGTCGAGGACGACCCGGCGCGGCAGACCGTCTTCGATACGGAGACCGGCGCGGTCGAGACATCGAAGAAGCGCGCCGAGTGGGAGACTTACTACGGCCTCGGCGAGAAGGCGGGCGCTACGCTCTCGCGCGACACGCAGCAGTTCGTGATGTGGAACACGGACACATACGCATACCCGCGCGGCCTCGACCCCATCTACCAGTCCATCGGCTTCTTCATCGCTCTGCGGCAAGAGAAAGAAGCGCAGGGCCGCGGCGCGGCTTACGGCCTCTTCCTCGACAACACTTCGCGCGCCTACTTCGACATGGGCAAGACCGACCCCTCGCGCCTGACCTTCGGCGCGGCGTCCGGCGAGTTGAACTATTACGTCTTCACGGGCGGCAAGGAACGCACGCCGCGCGGCGTTCTGCGCGACTACACGGAGTTGACGGGCCGCGCGCCGCTGCCGCCCGTCTGGGCGCTCGGCAATCAACAATCGCGCTGGTCTTACTCGCCGGAGTCGCGCGTGCGTGAGGTCGCCAAAGGTTTCAGGGATTCACGCATCCCTGCGGATGTCATCTACCTCGACATTGACTACATGGACGGCTACCGCGTCTTCACCTGGGACAAGACGCGCTTCCCCGACCCCTCGAAGATGATCGCAGACCTGCGCGCCGAAGGCTTCCGCGTCGTCCTCATCGTTGACCCCGGCGTGAAGGTTGACCCGAACTATTACGCCTATCAACAAGGGCAGGCGGGCAATCATTTCGTGAAGAACGCCGACGGCACGGAGCTTCACGCGACCGTGTGGCCGGGCACGTGCGCCTTCCCAGACTTCACAGACCCGGCGGCGCGCGAGTGGTTCGGCTCGCTCTACAAGACTAATCTCGACCAGGGCGTCGCCGGCTTCTGGAACGACATGAACGAGCCGGGCGTCTTCCTCTCCGAGACGACGCCGAAGCCGGACGTGTTCCACCACCCGATGAAGACTTTCCCCTTAACCGCGCGCCATGCGGGCGACGGCCAGGCGGGCACGCACGCGCGCTACCACAACGTCTTCGGCATGCAGATGGCGCGCTCGACCTTCGAGGGTTTAAGAAGACTCAGGCCCGACGCGCGCCCCTTCGTTTTGACGCGCGCCGGCTACGCGGGCGTGCAGCGCTTCGCGGCCATCTGGACGGGCGACAACGTCGCTTCGTGGGATCACCTGCGACTTTCAATCACGATGCTTCTTAACCTCGGCGTCTCAGGCGTGCCGCTCATCGGCTCGGACGTAGGCGGATTCTCCGGCAACCCGACGCCGGAGCTTTACACGCGCTGGCTCCAGGCCGCTGCGCTCACGCCCTTCCTGCGCTCACACTCCGAAATGGGGTCGAACCCGCACGAGCCGTATTCGTTCCCGAAAGAGTTCACCGACATCAATCGCGCCTCAATCGAGTTGCGCTACCGACTGCTCCCATACCTTTACTCGCTCTTCCACGAGCACACAAAGACGGGCGCGCCTGTCATGCGCCCCCTCTGGTTCGAGTACCCCGACGACGCGCGCACGTACTTGATTGAAGATCAATACCTCGTCGGGAGCGACCTGCTCGTCGCGCCGGTCGTGACTGAAGCAGTCACGAAGCGCAAGGTCTATTTCCCGAAAGGCGACAATTGGGTTGACTGGTGGACGGGCCAGACTTACGAAGGCGGCAAAGAGGTAGAGGTCGAAGCGCCGCTCAACCGCCTGCCGCTCTTCGCGCGCGCGGGCGCGATCATTCCCGTTCAGCCCGCCGTCCAGCACACGGGCGAGATGCGGGGCGTGGAGCTTACGCTCGTCGTCGTCCGCGGGGGCAACGGCGCGAGCAGTTTCTACGAGGACGCGGGCGACGGCTACGAATACCAGCGCGGCGCGGCGCGCACGACGACGGCCGTGCAGCAGGGCGGCTCGCTCAAGCTCGCGCGCGCGGGCGCTTACGACGGCGCGCGCAAAATCGGCGCGCTCGAATTCCTCCCCGGCCAACTGCCGCGCGAGGTGCGCGTCCGCGAAGGCGTCGCTCTGCTCCCGACCGCACACCGCGCGGGCGAGCATGACTTCGTGCTACTCCCGCCCTCAGAGAACATTGAAGAATTTTCGCTCGTCCCGTAGAGTCTGAAGCCGATGCCAGCACGAACCGAACACTACCCCGGCGCGCTCGACCGCCGCCGCTTTCTCTCGTCGGTCGGCAAGGGACTCGGCCTCGCCGCGCTCTCTTCGTCGGCGGTCGCCTCGCTCCTCAAGGACGTGCGGGCCGCGGCGAAGCGCGTCGCGCACCTCGCCGCGGAGGAGGCGGCGCGCGACGAGGACTTCTGGTTCGACATCCAGCAGGCGTTCTCCGTCACGCGCGGGGTCGTGAACCTCAACAACGGCGGCGTCTCGCCCTCGCCGCGAGTCGTCACCGAGGCGCTGGTGCGCTACATCTGGCAGCAGGAGGACGCCACCGCCTACACGATGTGGGAAATCCTGGAGCCGCAGTCCGAGACTATCCGCACGGGACTGGCCGAACTCTTCGGCTGCGACCGCGAGGAGGTCGCCATCACGCGCAACACTTCGGACTCGCTCGAAGCCGTGCTCTTCGGCCTTGACCTCAAGCGCGGCGACGAAGTGCTGACGACGACGCAGGACTACCCGCGCATGCTCACGACGCTCAGGCAGCGCGAGCGCCGTGACGGCATCGTTTTAAAGACGGTCAAGATTCCCGTCCCGCCGAAAGACCCGTCCGAGATAACCGCGGCCTACGAAGCGGGCTTCACGCCGCGCACGCGCGTCGTCCTCGTCTCACACATGATCAACATCACGGGCCAGATCACGCCCGTCCGCGAGGTCTGCGAGATGGCCCGCAGGCGCGGCGTCGAAGCGGTGGTTGACGGCGCGCACTCCTTCGCGCAGTTTCAGTTCAAGCGTGACGACCTGGGTTGCGACTACTTCGGCACTTCACTGCACAAGTGGCTGCACGCGCCCAAAGGCACGGGGATGCTCTACGTGCGACGCGACAAGATCAAAAACATCTGGCCGCTCTTCGCCGCCGAGCGCAGCCAGGACGCAGACATACGCAAGTTCGAGGAGACGGGCACGCGCTCCGCCGCGCAGCGCCTGGCAATCGGCGAGGCGCTTCTCTTCCACCAGGGCGTCGGCGCGGCGCGCAAAGAAGCGCGCCTGCGCTACCTCGCTCGCTACTGGATGAACCGGCTCAAGAATGAACCGAACGTCCGCTTCAACACGTCCTTCGACGACCGCCAGTCGTGCGCGCTCGCCAACGTCCACGTCGAGGGCACAGACCCCTACGCTACTTGCGCCCACCTCATGGGCCGCCACAAAATCTTCGCCACGCCCATCGTCCACGAAGAGTTCAAGGGCGTCCGCATCACGCCGAGCGTTTACACGACCTTGAAGGAACTCGACCGCTTCTGCGAGGCGATGGCGACCGTCGCGCGCAAAGGTCTGCCGAAAGCCTGAAGAATTCGCCTTGCCAAAATCGTGCCGCGCGTTTATGCTTGTCGCACTCACAGCAAGTGAGGTGACTGAAATGTTGATTCGATTCTTACTCGCCTAAGTCAGCCGCAACGACCCTCGGTCGTTTCTTTCCTTTCCAACACGGAGAGCGGTTATCAGGCCACCCGAAGGCCGGGAAGGTGTGTGAGTAGATGTCGAATCTGGGCATAGAAGTCCGCCATCTCTGTAAATCCTTCCGCAAGCGTAAAGGCGTCATCCGCGCGCGTTCATCCGTCACGCACGCCCTGCGCGACGTGTCGTTCGAGGTCGCACGGGGCGAGACCTACGGACTGCTCGGCCCCAACGGGTCGGGCAAGTCAACGCTCATCCGCGTGCTGGCGACGCTGCTCGTGCCGGACGAAGGCGAGGTGCGGCTGCTCGGATACCGCCTACCCGGCGAGGAGGCTGAGGTGCGCCGCCGTGTCGGGCGCGTGAGCGTGGACGCGGCCTTCTACAAGAAGCTCTCGGCGCGCGAAAACCTCCTCTACTCGGCCTACCTCTACGGCATGGACAAGGCTCACGCCGAGCGCCGCGCGATGGAGATTCTCGAAGCCTTGGGCCTGGACGGCGAGAAGTACACAGACCCGCTCGAAGAGATGAGCCGCGGCATGCAGCAGAAGGTGGCGATCACGCGCGCGCTCCTGGTGAACCCGCCGCTCCTTCTCTTGGACGAGCCGACCACCGGCCTCGACCCGAAGAGCCGCCGGGACGTGCAGACGTTCCTCGAACGCTTACGGAGCGAGCACGGCACGACCATCCTCCTGACCTCGCACGACATGGCCGAGACCGAGCGCCTGTGCTCGCGCATCGGCTTCATCGCAAAGGGGCGCCTGATCGCCGAAGGCACGGCTGAAGAGTTGAAGCGGCGCTCGAACGCCGCCTCGCTCGACGACGCCTTCATCGCGCTCGCGGGCGAGAAGTTGGAAGAGGGCGATGGCGGCGCTGGCCGTAAGTCGAATGAGGTGGCGCTGGCGGAAGCTTGAGGAGGGTTATACCGGGTTGTGATGAAAGGAGAGTTCAGAGCTCAAACTTTAGTTTGCCCTTCCGCGCCGAAGAGACAAGCTAAAGCTTGAACTCCGAACCCCCTGCCGAGGATTAAGCGATGGAACAGGTACTCAGACAGGCTTGGGCGTTCGTCTTCCGCGACTACCACCTGACGCGGCGCTACTTCTCGTGGGTGGTCGTCTTCACTTTCTACGCGGTGGTGAACTCGGCGACGGTCGTTCTGATCGGCGTGGCGGCAGGTGACCGCAAACTCACGCTGACGCTTTTGGTGGGCGTGCTGCTGTGGGGCTTCCTCTCCGTGCTCTTCAACGAGATCGCCAACTCGATCACATACGAGCGCTGGGAGGGGACGCTCGAATACACCTTCATGGCCCCGGTCTCGCGCCTCATACACCTCGCGGGCGTGAGCCTCTACGCCGCGGCCTACGCCGTCGTGCGCGCGTCCGTCATCGTCGCGGGCCTCCTGCTCTTCGTTGACTTAGACCTGTCGCGCGCGAACTGGGCGGGGATGGTCGTGGTGCTGGCGGTGTCGAGCGCGGCCTTCATCGGGCTGGGGCTGATGGCGGCGGTGCTGCCCGTCTTCTCGCCGGAGCGCGGGGCGGAGGCGACGAACATCTTCCAGGGGATTCTGCTGCTGGTCTCAGGCGTCTATTATCCCGTGGAGGTTCTGCCGCGCTGGCTCCAACCGCTGTCGGTCGTCTCGCCCGCGACCTACGCACTCTCCGCGAGCCGCAAGCTCATAGGGCTGGGCGACGGCGCACAGCAGACCGCGGGCGCGCCGCTCTCGGCGTGCGCCTACGAGCTGACGGTGCTCACACTGATGGGGCTGGTGATGATCCCGCTCGGCCTCTACGTCTTCGGCCTCGTCGAGCGCTGGGCGAAGCGCACGGGGAAACTCAAACGAACGGGGTGAAGAAGTCAAAAGTAAAAAGGCAAAAGTGAAGACGGCGGGCAAAGCGTCTCATCATCAATGTTTGATGAGACCGGCATCGTCCGCCGTTCTGTTCTTTTGCCTTTTGCCTTTTTACTTTTGGCTTAGCCGAAGGCGTCGAGCACCTCGTCGGCGTGCTGCTCGACGTTGACCTTGTCGAAGACCTTCTTTAAGCGGCCCCGCTCGTCTATCAAAAACGTCTTGCGGTCAACGCCCATGTACTTCTTGCCCATGAACTGCTTCTCGCCATAGACGCCGAACGCTTCGGCGACCGCGTGATCCGTGTCGGCCAGCAGCGTGAAGGGGAGCTTGTATTTGTCCGCGAACTTCCGGTGCGACTGCTCGTCGTCGAGCGAGACGCCGAGGACTTTGATCCCGCGCCGCTCGAACTCCGAATAGCCGTCGCGGAGAGAACAAGCCTCCTTCGTGCAGCCCGGCGTGTCGTCCTTCGGGTAGAAATAGAGCACCACCTTCTGCCCGCGCAAATCAGACAGCCTCACCGTGTTGCCTTCCGCGTCGCGCGCCTCGAAGTCCGGCGCGGCCTCGCCCTCTTTAATCATTCCGCTCATACCTCCGAAATTTTTGAACAGGGGAATAACGTCCGGCATTCTAACGCACCGGCTCACCCGGCGAAAGCGCCGGGGTCGTAGCGCGAAAGGAAGGTGAGCCACGGGCGGACGATTGAGACGAAGTGATCCCACGTGCCCGGCTCGGCGTTCGGGCTGAGGTGAAGGCTTTCATCCTCCAAGGCGCGGACGATGCGGAAGCCCTCGCCGGCCAGCCCGCCGACGAGCGTGCCCAGGCCGTGACGGTACTCGCGCGGCGGTCTGATGGCCCCGCGCCCCGCGCGCTCGTACACCCACTCCTCGTCCGCGCCCGTCACCTCCGCGCCGTCAACGTAAGCGTGCGCGAGCGCGTAGCCGCGCCCGTCCCAGTCCTTCGTGCCCGCGCCCATGACGAAGGGGTTGGCGCACATCAGGCGGTAAAGGCCGCCGCGGCGCACGACGCGCGCGACCTCTCGGAAGACGGCGCGCGCATCGGGGACGAAGTTCAGCGAGTAGGGATGCCAGACGATGTCGAAGCCCGCGCCGTCGAGCGCCGATAGGTCGCGCATGTCGCCCCGCACGGTTTCGACTTCGAGGCCGTAATGCGCCGCCGCGCGCCGGTCTTGCCCCAACTGCTCCTCCGAGAGGTCGAAGACGGTCACGCGCGCGCCGAGGAGCGCGAAGGCCGCCGACTCGCGCCCGCCGCCGCCCGCGAGGCAGAGCACGCGGCGGCCCGCGAGTTCGCCGAGCCAGCCGCGCGGGTCAACCACTCCCCGCGCCGACGCGGCGTCCAAATTAAGCAGTGGGCGCGTGTAGAGCGCGCCGGCCTCGACCAGCCTCCTCCAGCGCTCGACGTTGTACTTCGCAATCTCGTCCATGTGTGAATTCAAGCCGACCCGGCACGCGCCCCTCACTGCTCCGCCTTCGCGCCGTCGCGCCGGAAGGCGCGGAAGGGTTCGGGGATGAAGTTGGTCATGTGGAACTGCGCGGTGTGGCCGTCGGCGAAGGTCTGGTAGAGGTTGAATTCGGGGAGCTGCAAACAGGTGAGCGGCGAGGCGTGGTCGTAGCCGGTGTCTATGCCGATGGCACTGTGCGAGACGTAGATGCCGTGGCGGCCCAAGCGACCGAGCAGGGGGAGGAGCGGCGTCGGCGTGTGGCCGAAGACGCAGGGCTTGCCGTGGTAGTGCTTGTAGAAGTCGGGGTTGCGCGACCACAGGAGGTGGCGCGCGTCCGTCTCGCACGGGTGCTTCTCGCCGTCCAGGCCCGCGTGGACGTAAAAGGCATGCTCGTCCTCGTAAAAGAGCGGGAGCGAGCGGAAGAATTCGAGGTGCTCAGGCGGAAGCGAGTCGCGCGTGCGCCGCTGCGCCTCCTCCCACCAGGAGCGCAGTTCTTCCGTGAGCGGGCCGCCCGTGTACTGCCCGAAAGTTTCGGCGCTCCCGACCGCCGGATGGAGCCAGAGCCACGCGCCCTCGTCGAGGAAGTCTAAAAGCATCTGCTCGTGGTTGCCGCGGAGCACGACGACACCTCCGGCGGGCGAGTCGTTCAGGAGTTTGAGCACGTCGGCGACCGTTCCGGGGATGTCCTCGCCGCGGTCTATGAGGTCGCCGAGCAGGACGAGTGCGTCCCGCCCCGCGTCGCGCGGGAGGAGTGAGAGGAGGTGTCGGAGTTGGGCGCGGCGTCCGTGAACGTCGCCGACGACGAAGGTGCTCATGTGCAGCCTCCGCGGAAGAAAGGAAAGGGGCAAAAGGGGAAGAGGGTAAAAGGGTAAAAGGTAAGGGCGTGAACGCCGACGCCCTCCCCATTTTCCCTCTTCCCCTTTTACCCCTTTCCCCCTTGATTACTGCCGGCGCGCTCCTGCGAGGTCTCGATGCGGCGCATCAGCTCCGCGAAGCGCGCGTCTTCGCGCAAACCCTCCCAGTTCGGGTCGGACTCGAACCAGGGCTTGTTCTCGTTCCCCAAAGTGATGGCTCGTTCTAACCACTTGAAAGCTTCTTCGCGCTCGCCGAGCACGGCGTAGGCGGTGGCGAGACAGTAGGTCACGTCGTGGTTGGCGTCGGCGCAGGCGAGCGCGCCTTCGTTCAACTCGGCGAGGGCGGGCGCGCGCTCACCCCTCGCGGCGAGGAACTGCGCGAGCAGCGGGCGGACGCCGTGCATCGAAGGGTGGCGGCGCAGGACTTCGCTCACGACCTGGGCCGCCGTCTCGTTGTCGCCGTGGCACGCGGCGAGGACGGCGCTCATGGTTTTGATGAGCGGATGGTTCGGCTCCATCTGCGCGCCGAGTTCCAGCTCGGCGTCGGCGTCGTCGAGGCGGTGCTGGTACATCAGCACGCGCGCGCGGTTGTAGCTGACGACGACGCGCTCCGCCGGGTTGATCTTGATCATGCGGCTGTAGCCTTCGAGCGCGTCGTTGTAGCGACCTTCGAGGCGCGCGAGCGTGGCCGAGACGAACTGCACGCCCACGTCGTTCGGCGCTTCCCGTCGCAGACGCCCGACCTCCTCTCGCGCCTCCTGCTTCTCGCCGCGCGCCAGCATGACGAAGAACATGTGCAGCCGCGCTTCCAGAAGGTTCGGCTTGATCGCCTGCGCGCGTTCGAAGGCGGCGGCGGCCTTCGCGTAGTCTTCGGGGCCGCCGTAGCACTTGATGACGCGGTTGGCGTAAGCGCCGCCGAGCGCGCACCAGGCGAGCGCGAAGTTCGGGTCCAGCTCGACGGCGCGCTGGAAGTGCACGATTGACTCTTCGGAGTCCTCGCGCGCCAGCGTGTGGTAGATGAAGCGACCGCTGGCGTCGCGACCGCGCAGGTACTCTTCGTAGGCCTCCGGGTTTCGCGTCGAGCTTCCGCCTTCGGGCGCTTCGGTCAAGCTCCGCTCGCGGTCACCGCCCTGCTGCTGCTGCTCGGCGGCTTCGAGCCTGTTCATCAGTTCGCGGAAGCGCGGGTCTGTGCGCAAAGCCTCCCAGTTCGGGTCGGACTCGAACCACGTGCGGTTCTCGTTGCCGAGTTCGACGGCGCGCGCGAGCCAGCGCAGGGCGTCGTCGCGGTCGCCGAGCATGGCGTGTGTGGTCGCCAGCCAGTAGGCGATGTCGTGGTCGGCCTCCGCCGCGTCGCGCACGCGCTCGTTCAACTGCTGGCGCGCGGCCACGGTGTCGCCCTTCTTGATGAGCTGCTGCGCCAGGAGCGGGCGTATGCCGTCCATCTGCGGGTGGTCTTCGAGCACGCCGCGCAGCACCCGCACGGCCTCGTCAACGTTGCCGCGCCGACCGAGGACGACGGCCTGGAAGGTTTTCAGGAGCGGGTGGTTCGGCTCGACGCGCGCGCCCTGTTCGAGTTCGAGGAGCGCGTCGTCGAGGCGGTGCTGGTACATGAAGACGCGCGCGCGGTTGTAGCTGGCGACGACGCGCGCCGCCGGGTCCAAGCGCGAGAGCTTGTCGAAGGCTCGGAGCGAACGGTCGTACTCGCCGTCGAGGCGGTGGAGCGCGCCCTTGACGAAATAGACCGCCGGCTCGTTCGGGGCCTGCTTTGCCAGCCGCGACACTTCGGCGCGGGCCTTCGGCTTCTCGCCGCGCGAGAGGTAGATGAAGACCATGAGGATGCGCGCCTCGACGATGTTGGGGTCGAGTTCGAGCGCGCGCGTGAAGGCGTTCTCCGCCAGCTCGTAATCCTCCGAGCCGCCCAGTCCCTTCAAAACTTTGTTGGCGAAGCACGCGCCCAGACCGCTATGCGCGAGCGCGAACGAGGGGTCGAGGCGGATGGCGTGCTGGAAGTGCTCGACCGCCTTGTCGCAGTCGGCGGCGTCGAGCGTGTGGAAGAGGAACTTGGCGAAGAAGTCGCGGCCCCGGAGGTATTCTTCGTAGGCGGCGGCGTTACGCGTCGTGGCCGCGGGCGCTTGAGAAGCCTGCTGCTCGACGTTCAAGCCTTCGGCGATGCGCTGCGCGATCTTGTCCTGGAGCGCGATGATGTCTTCGGCGGAGGCGTCAATGCGGTCGCTCCAGAGCATGTCGCCGGAGGCCACGTCTATGAGCTGCGCGTTGACTCGAAGCGCGCCGCCCGCGCGCAGGAAGCTCGCCGAAAGCACCGCGCTCACGTTGAGGTCGCGCCCGACCTCGCGCGGGTCAACCTGCTTGGCCTGGTACTTCACGATCATCGAGGAGGGCCGCACGATGAGCGAGCGGTTGCGCGCCAGTTCCGTGATGACGGCGTCGGCGAGCGAGAACTCGTAGAAGCCCGCTTCGGGGTCGTTCGATAAATTTTTGAACGGGAGGATGGCGATTGACTTCTGCGTCTCGAACTGGCTGACGTGCGCCGAGGCAGGCGCGCGCGAAGTCTGAGCGCCCGAACCGCCCGACGGCTGCGTGGAGGCGGAGCGCGGCGCGGGCGGGAAGGAAGTGGGCTGCGCCTCCGCGCCCGTGAGGCTGCGCCACCAGCGCCGGAAGGTTCGACCGACCCCGCCGCCCGTGCCCGGCTGGTGTCGCGGCGGCGCGACGACGGGCACGGCCTCGCCCGGCGCTCCGCCCGCCTCCAACCCGGCCCCGCCCGCCAGCGCCGCCGCCTCGCGCATCGCCGCGCGCAGGTCGTCGCGCATCTCCGCGATTCGCTGGTAGCGGTCTTCCGGTTTTTTGGCGAGCGCGCGGTCGAGTATTTCCTGGATGAGCGGCGGCGGGTTGTCGGTGCGTACTTCCGCAACGGGTTCGGGCGTGTCGTGCAGGACGGCGTAGCGCACCTCGACCGTGGTCTGCCCCTTGAACGGCCAGATGCCCGCGAGCATCTCGTAGAGCAGCACGCCGGTCGAGAAGATGTCGGCTCGGTGGTCAACCTTCTGCCCCGTCGCCTGTTCAGGCGCGGCGTAGGTCGCCGTCCCGTAAGGCACGCCGAGTTCCGTGAGGTGAACGTCGCCGCCCTTCTTCCCCTCGTCGAGCAGCTTGGCGAGTCCGAAGTCCAGGACTTTGACGAGGCCGGCGTCGGTGACCATCACGTTGCCGGCCTTGATGTCGCGGTGGATGATTCCCTTCGAGTGCGCGGCGGTGAGCGCGTCCGAGACCTGATAGGCAATCGAGAGCGCGCTCTCCAAAGAGAGCGG
Organism: Acidobacteriota bacterium; assembly: GCA_003222975.1. Lineage (GTDB taxonomy): Bacteria > Acidobacteriota > Blastocatellia > Pyrinomonadales > Pyrinomonadaceae > QHXN01. The sequence continues at coordinate 108,939 of QHXN01000019.1, forward strand.
GCGACCGTTGACGAGCTGGCGGACGTTTCGGCCCTCGATGTACTGCATGGCGATGAAGTGGAGGCCGTCGTCCGTCTCGTGCAGGCCGTAGATGGTGCAGATGTTCGGGTGGTCTAAGGAGGATGCGAGCTGCGCCTCGCGCTCGAAGCGTTTGAGGTTGACCTCGCGCGCGGTCAACTCCGGCGACAGTATCTTGATGACGACCGTGCGGCCCAGGCGCTCGTCCACGGCCCTGTACACTGTCCCCTGCCCGCCCGCGCCGAGCTTCTCCGTGATGCGGTAGTTGAGGAGCGTCTTGCCAACCACGAGTTTAGATTTTCGATTTCCGATTTTTGATTTGCGATTTGAAAACCGTCAGCGTCCGGCGCTCGGCTTTCAGCTTTTTGTTTTAGCCGAAAGCTGAGCATTGAACGCTGACAGCTTAAATCAAAAATCGCAAATCAAAAATCCAAAATTCCGACTGGCTCACGGCCAGGCTAATCGTGCACCGTTCAACCGCGCGGCGGGTCGCCCCAGCCCGACTGCACGTACTTTCCGTTCTCGACGATGCAGGGCACGGTCGGATCGTTGTTCGAGTAAGCGAACATCTCCCTGCGCCGCCCGCGGTCGTTCTGCGCGTCGTACTCCGCAAACTCGATCCCCTTCGAGTTGTAATAGTCCCGCGCCTGCTGGCAGTACGGGCACCCCGGCTTCACGTACATCACGAGTCCCACGCCTTTTCGTCCCCCTTCTTGTTTTCCCCAAGTGTAACGCACGCCCGCCGCAGATGAGAAGCATCCGACGCGGAGCGATTCGAGGCCAGCCCGCGTATGGCATTCGATAGTGGTGTTAAGCTGCGCGGTGCAGCATAACACGTCAATTCCGCGTGTTATACTGCGTGGCGCAGTTTAATCAGAAGTTAACTGCCTCATACTTTTGGAGTAATACATGGAAGAAATTACTAAAGCAGGCATAGTTTACGTCCTGACAAATCCCGCAATGCCGAATCTCGTTAAGATTGGCATGACAAGTCGGGAAAACCTAGACGCCAGAATGCGTGAGCTATATACCACAGGCGTGCCAGTTCCATTTGTTTGTGAATACGCATGTAGGGTTGAAGATTGTGCGAAGGTAGAGACCGCCTTACATTCAGCTTTCGCGCCTAATCGAGTAAATCCACAACGAGAATTCTTTAGCATTGATCCTGAACAGGCAATCGCTTTTCTGCGACTTGTCTCCAGAGAAGATGTAACCCCGGAAGTAGAGCGCGGGATCGAAAAGACCGCCACCTCAATTGACTTGGATTCGGGTCGTCGTCTCAAAAAGAAGCGCCCAAGATTCAATTTTGTGGAAATGGGCATTCCAATCAATTCAGAGCTTAAGTGGAGACGTGGATCTGAAACAGCGATTGTTACGAGTGAGAGACGGGTCAGATTTAATGATGCAGAAATATCCTTAACAGAACTGACAAGCCGACTTCTTGGGAAGGACTATAATGTTCAGCCGGGCAGCCACTGGACTTACAATGGAAGAGTGTTGTCAGAAATATATGATGAAATATATCCATCCGCCGATGGTGACGAGATTTAATAAGATGCGGCTCAATTCCGTTATGCTGCTGGATAGTGGCTTGTGATAAATATACGGCATGGGTAAGTACGATAAGCTGCTGATTCAAGTCCTGCGTGGAGCCTCCGATGCTAACATCTCGTTTGAGGGCTTATGTCAGTTGTTGAGACATCTGGGTTTTGATGAACGTATTCGCGGCAGCCATCATATCTTTACCAGAGAAGGCGTGGAGGAAATCTTAAATTTGCAGCCGATAGGCTCGAAAGCCAAAGCTTACCAGGTGAAGCAGGTTCGCGGCGTGATCCTGAGATACCGGCTCGGAGGTCAGGACGATGAATGAAAAATATAAGTACGAGATAATCATCTACTGGAGCGTTGAGGATAATGCTTTCATTGCCGAAGTGCCGGAGTTGCCCGGTTGTATGGCGGACGGGGCGACGT
>QHXN01000070.1 GCA_003222975.1 Acidobacteriota bacterium
GTGACAGCGGCGATGGGCGCGTTGAAGGCCGCGGCGATGCCTGCCGCCGCGCCGACGGGGAGCAGTCGCCGCAGGTTCTCGCGCGAGAGCGCCATCGCCTGCCCCGCCGCGCTCGCCAGCCCCGCGCAAATCTGCACCGTGGGGCCTTCGCGCCCCAAGGACGCGCCCGTGCCTATCTGAAACGCGCCGACGAAGAACTTGCCCACCGCGTCGCGGAGACGGAGCTTGCCGCCGCGCACGGCGTAGGCGACCTTCACCTGCGGGATACCGCTGCCGCGCGCTTCGGGGACGACGTACTGCAACAGCGCCCCGCCGGCGAGTCCGCCGAGCGTCGGCGTGAGGATAGTCCACGCGACCCACGTGTGGCCGGGCGCGTTCATCGCGCGGCCCACGAGGTTCGTTTCCAGCAGGCGTATGCTGAGGTGGAACGCGACCGCCGCCAGACCGCAGAGCACGCCGACGAGAATCGTTAACGCGAAGACGCGCTGCCGCTCCGCCGGCACAAGCCGCACGAACAAACGTAGCGCCGTCATCTGCGCGCGCGCCCAGCGCACACGCCACAGACGCCACAGCGCTTCCAGGCGTCGGAGTCTCTTCATCGGGATAAGCTTTACAAGGAAGATTAGAGCTTCGCGGCGAGGGGACGCAAGCGGCGCGCGTGTTAGTGCATCTGCTTGTAGAGGCGCTTGAGGCGTTCGAGCGTGTCGGCCTCGCGCGTGCTCTTGTCGGTGCGGACGCGCTTGAAGCGCGGGATGCGCAGGGCGTAGCCGGCGCGGTAGCGCGCGGTCTTCTGTATGTCCTGGAAGTCAACCTCGATGACGACCTCCGGCTCGATCTCCACGTCGCGCCCGCGCGTGGTGATGATCTTAGGTTCGAGTTGTGCGGTCAGCTCGCGCAACGCCTCCTCGGAGAAGCCCGTGCCGACCTTGCCCACGGTCTTAAAGTCCTCGCGGTCGCGCACGGCGACGATGAGGCTTGAGAGCAGGCCGCGCCGCCGGCCCGAACCCCAGATGCCGCCGGTGACGACCACGTCGAGGGTCTCAAACGCCGGCTTGATCTTCATCCAGTTCTCTGTGCGGCGGCCCGGAACGTATGTCGCGTCGGGGTCTTTGGCGACGAGACCCTCATGACCCTCCTCGATGGCATGGCGGAAAAATTTAGCCTGCTCTTCGATGTCGTCCGTGACGATTGATTCGGTCATCTTCACTCGGTCGGTCGGGCGGAAGAGCTTCGACAGACGCGCGCGGCGCGCGGCCTGCGCGACGTTCATCAAGTCCTCGCCGTCGTGATAGACCAACTCGAAGAGGTAGAGGACGAGCGGAATCTCTCGCGCCTTCTCCTCGATTCCGTGGACGCGGCCCAGGCGCATGAGCACAGCCTGGAAGGGCTGCTTCTCACTGAGCGCCGGGTCGAAGGCGACGGCCTCGCCTTCGACGATAGCATCGCCGCCCTTCCACGCTTTACGCAGAGCCGCAGCGATGTCGGGCATGGCGCGCGAATCGTCGTTGAGGCGGCGCGAGTAGAAGCGTATCTCCGGCGTGCGCCCGCGCTTGAAGTGAATCTGCAAACGCGCGCCATCGTACTTCACCTCGAAGATGATCTGCTTGCCCTTGAGCTTCTCGAAAATCTCTTCGGGACGGTCAACCTTCTGCGCGTTCATAAATTGATAAGGCCGGAAGAGCGTGAGGCCCGCGCGCGCTAAAGCTTTCTCACCCTTCGCGGCTCGCGCGGCGACGAGGCCGATGTCGTTCGTCATCGCGTAGAGGTGTTCGACTTCGGCGGCGTCAACGTCGAAGGCGGCAGCCAGCGCCCGCGCCGTCGTCCCTAAGCCAGCGCCGATCCTCATCTGGTTAAGCACCATGCGCGTGAAATACTTCGCGCCGACCGGCTTCGTGTTTCGGAAGACGTACTCGACCAGCGCCTCGCGGCTCTCATCGCTACGGGCGGCGCGGTTCGCCCTCTGCCAGAGCTTGTCAACCGTGAGCGTGTCCGTGCCGCGGACGTGCGCGGCGACGACCGCGCTCATGTCGCCCGTGCGCTTCACCTCTTCGTCAATCTCGCTCGCGTCGAGATGAAACATGCGCGCGAGCACCGAGCGAATCGCGCCCGGCCCCGTGCCGAGGCGGTCGGAGAGCTGCGGGTCAACGACCTCGCTCAGGGTGAAGTGGGCCGCGGCTTCGAGCGTGGGCCGGTCTGCCTTGCGGAACACGTCGGCGAGCAGACGCACGCGCGCCGGGTCGCCCTTGGCCTCGCTGATGCGCTCGTAGGTTTGTGCAAGTTCCGAGAATTTCACCTGGGTGCGCCGCCGTACCTAAGTTGCGGAGAGCGCGCTATAGCATGCAAGTTGCAAGCCGGGTTGTTAAGCGGAGACGCACACGCGGGAGGGCGATGGCGAAGTCTAAAAAAGCGCGGAGGTTAGACGAGTTGGCCGCGCAGATACGAGTCTGCACGCGCTGCCCGTTGCACGAGTCGCGTACACAGGCTGTACCGGGAGACGGCAAGTACACCGCGCGCGTGATGATCATCGGCGAGGCTCCGGGCAAGGAAGAGGACGAGACGGGCAGGCCGTTTGTCGGCTCCGCCGGGCGCTACCTCGACCATGTGCTCGAAGGCACGAAGCTCGACCGCGAAGACTTCTTCATCACAAACACGGTGAAGTGCCGACCGCCGAAGAACCGCACGCCGAAGTCAATCGAGACGCGGACGTGCACGTCGAACTACCTGTTCGAGCAGATTGAATTGATTGACCCGGAGTTGGTCATGCTGCTCGGAGGCGTCGCGGCCAAGGCGGTGCTCGGCGTGAAGAGCGTTAACGAAGTGCGCGGGCGCGTCGTCGAGCATGAGGGGCGGCGCTTCATCGTCGGCTACCACCCGGCGGTGAGATTTTACAGGGAAGACTTGGGCGAGAAGGTCAAGGAAGATTTCGCGCTCTTGAAGCGCGAGTTGAAGAAGCTTTGAAGGGTCGAGCGGACATGGGGCTTGAGACTTACCAGAAGATGCGCGACTTCAGGCGGACGCCGGAGCCGCGGGGGCGTGTGTCGAAGGCGAACCGCCGCCGCTTCGTCGTGCAGGAGCACCACGCGTCGAAGCTCCACTTCGACTTCCGCCTGGAGATGGGCGGCGTCCTGAAGTCCTGGTCTGTGCCGCGCGGGCCTTCGCTCGACCCGGCGCAGAAGCGCCTGGCCGTCGAGACCGAGGATCACCCCGTCGAGTACCTGAAGTTCGAGGGGCGCATACCCCAGGGCGAGTACGGCGGGGGCGAGCACATGCGTTGGGACAGCGGCACGTACAGGCTCGCGGGCGAGGGCGACGCGCTCAGTCAGCTCGAACGCGGGAAGCTTGAGTTTGAACTCGACGGCGAACGCTTGCGCGGCGCGTTCACACTCGTTCGCATGAAGGGGCGCGTGGGCGAGTGGCTGCTGATTAAGAAGCAGGACGAGTTCGCCGAGGCGGGCTGGGAGTTGCGTCTGCGAAAACCCGTCGGCGGCAAAGAGACGTTGGACGCGAAGGCGAAGGGGAAGGCAGGAGGCGGACGGCAGGAGCAGGAGGCAGGAGCAGGAAGAAGTGCGAAGGGCGCGCGCGGTTCGCGCGGCGCGGGCGACCGAGGCGTGAGGAAGTTCGACACGGGGGAGGAGACGAAGGGCGAGCGCGTCGTGCCCGTCTCGCGCGCGCTGAAGGCGAAGGAGTTGAAGGGCGACGTGAACGTGAGGGTCGGCGTCGAGGTCGTGCCACTGACGAATCTCGACCGCGTGTACTGGCCGGACGAGAAGCTCACGAAGGGCGATCTCGTCCGTTATTACGACGAAATCTCGAAGTACATCCTGCCCTATCTCGAAGGTCGCCCGCTGATTATGAAGCGCTACCCTTCAGGGATACGCGGGCAGTCGTTCCACCAGCACGACGTGAACGAAGCGCCCGACTTCGTCCGCACCGTCCCGCTCGAAGTCGAGGACGGCGGCGGCCACGAGGTTAATTACATCGTCGGCAGTGGCAAGGCGACGCTCCTTTACATGGCGAACCTCGGAGCCATCGAGCGCCACCCCTGGCACTCGCGCGTCGAGAACCTGGATCACCCCGACTGGTTCGTCTTCGACCTCGATCCGGGCGAGGGCGTCCGGTTCGAGACCATCTGCGAGGTCGCTCTGACAACGCGCGACGTGCTCGCGAGGCTCGGCCTCGAATCCTACGCGAAGACCTCCGGCTCGCGAGGGCTTCACATCTACGTGCCGGTCAAGGCGATTTACAGTTACGAGCAGATCGCGGGGCTGGCCGAGCAGGTGGCGACCGCCGTCGCGCGCGAGCGCGCGGACGCGGCGACCGTGGAGCGCTCGAAGCGCAAGCGCGGGCGCGGCATGATCTACGTGGATCACATGCAGAACGCGCGGGGCAAGTCCGTCGCCGCGCCCTACTCGGTGAGGCCGAAGCCGGGCGCGACCGTCTCCGCGCCGCTCGAATGGGCGGAGGTCGAGCGCAAGAAGATACGCACGGGCGACTTCGACATTAAGAACATGATGGAGCGAATCGGGCGCAAGGGCGACCTGTTCAGGCCCGTGCTCAAGAAGAAGCAGGCGCTCGGCGAGGCGTTCGAGCGGGCGGGGGGACTCCTCGAAGGCGGCAGGGCGCGCGGCGCGCGCGCGTAAGGTCGCGCGTAAGGTTTCGTCGCGGGAGAACAGGTTTGACCGGACGAGGTGAGGGAAATCATTTGAACGAAGGCAAGGAGGGGATTCATGGCAGAGACGCACAAACACGACCGCGAGTTGATTGACACGGGCACGGACAAGCGCTACGTGCGGCGCGACGAGCGTGGCCGCTTCGAGGAATCGGACGACGTGGGCCGCTCGCTCGCGCAGGACGTGCGCAAGCACGCCAAGACGGAGGTCAAGGCCGGGCAGGGCGACCGCGGCGACCAGAAGAGGTGATGACCAAACACGCAAGGAGGTGAAATCATGCCGAGAGGCGACAAGGACAAATACACGGACAAGGAGAAGCGGCAGGCCGAGCACATCGAAGAAGGGTACGAGTCCCGCGGCGTGTCGAAGGACGAGGCGGAGCGGCGCGCGTGGGCGACCGTCAACGCCGTCCACCACGGCGGCGAGAAGCCGGGCGGCGGCGGCTACGGCAAGCCGGAGAACCACGAGCCGATGCGCGAGGGCGGCGAGAAGGGCGGGCGTCACTGACAGCCCCGCCCGGACTTGAAACGGCGAGGCCCGGACGGACGAGTGAGAGCCGTCCGGGCCGAACCGCTTTCACGTTTGACGGCGCGCGCGTCGCACGCGCCCGGAGTGTTTCAGATTAAGTCTCTTGTGTTTCGGTGAAGTCTCTTTCAAATGCGCGTGGGCGTCGGGGGCGGTAGTCATACGCTAACGCTCTCATCGAAAGTTTCTTCCTTGCCCCGCGCCCCACGCGCGGCTTATTGCGAACGAGAAAAGGAGGATGAAGATGTCAACACGTTACGGCGACCGCGGCCCAGACCGCTACGAAGACGCGGACGAAGAACGCTACGGCGGGCGCGACTACGAACGCCAGGCGGGCCGCGGCCCGGACTACGAGCGCAGCCGCCAGCGCTCCGACTACGGCGCGACGGCGCGCGGGGCGGGCCGCGACTACGATTACAGTCGGGACTACGGCTACGACCGCGACGCCGGCTCGCGCGACTACGGCGAGCGCTCCGGGCGCGAAGGGATACTCGGCGGCTACGCGGGCGCTTCGTCGCCGCGCCGCTACGACTACGAGGATTACGGGCGCGACTACGAACGCGAGCCGCCACGCGACTACGTGCGCGAACCGGCGCGCGACTACGGTCGTGATTACGGGCGCGAGCCGTCGCGCGATTACGGGCGTGAGTCCGCACGCGATTACGGGCGCGACCAGGACCGCGTCCGCAGCTTCGACACCGACTACGGGCGCACGACGAGCCGCTTCTACGGTCGCAGCGGCTACGAGTACGGGCGCGACGACTACGACCGCCCCGTCTGGGGCGGCACGCGCGGCGACTACGGCAGGAGCGCCTACGGCGACCGCCCTGACGAACGCGGGACGGGGCGGGGTCGCGGCGGGCGCGGCTGGTGGGATCGCACGGCGGACGAAGTGCTCTCGTGGTTCGGCGACTCGGACGCCGAGCGCCGCCGTCGCACTGACGAGATGCGCGAAGGCCGCGGCCAGGGCGCGGGGAAGTTCCGCGGGCGCGGCCCGAAGAACTACCGCCGCTCCGACGAGCGCATACGCGAGGAGATCAGCGACCGCCTGACCGAAAACGACTGGCTCGACGCCTCGGACATTGAAGTGAACGTCCAGAACGGCGAGGCCGTCTTGTCGGGCACGGTTGACAGCCGCTACGCGAAGCGTCTCGCCGAGGACATCGCCGACTCGGTCTCCGGCGTCACCAACGTGCAGAACAACCTGCGCGTGCGTGGCTACGAGGCGGACGCGACGACGACCGGACTGATCGGAACCGGAACCGGGCTGGCCGCGCCCGCGCCCGGCGCGACCGACACGACCATTACGTCCGACGCTCCCGACACGCCCGACGTGGGCGCGTCCGACAGGGCGTCGAGGGCCGCGGGTAGGGGCTGAGGCCGACGCCGCGGGCGCGGGCGCGCTTCGGCGGGCCTGTGCGCCTGCGCCCGCGGCGAAGAGTTGCGCTCTACCATTACAAGGGGGAGGCGGTCATGCCGGTCTTGAACATACGCATCCGCACTGGCTCGGACGAGACGAAGACCCAGCAAATCTTCAACCAGATCGCGAGCGCCATCCTCGCCGGGAAGTTTAGCCCCGGTGACTCGCTCACGTCGGAGCGCGCGCTCGCCGAACAACTCGGCGTCAGCCGCAACATCGTGCGCAACGCCTTCCGACGCCTCGAAGAGCACGGACTCGTCGAGGCCGTGAGCACAGCGGGCCGCCGCGTGCGCGCGTCGAAGAAGCGAAGGGCGACGGCCACGGCGGGCGTCGAGCGCGGGGACAGGCTGGCGATGCGGGGCGGAAGTAAAAAGGCAAAAGGCAAAAGGCAAAAGTAAGTCAAAAGTAAAAATGCAAAAGGCAAAAGTGTGGACGCGCTCTCGCGCGAAGAACTTCTCTTTTGCCTTTTGCATTTTTACTTTTGACTTATGATGACCTCCACGTCGTCGTCCGTCGCGACGACGGCGAGGTCGGCCACGCCGACGAACAGGCCGCACTCGACGACGCCCGTCAGCATCTTCAACTCGCGCTCCATCCGTTCCGCGTCGCGAATCTCGCCGCAGCGACAGTCGAGTATGTAGTTGCCGTTGTCGGTGGCGTAGATGCCGCCGTCGTCCGCACGGCGCACGATAGGCTCGGCGCTCGTCACGGCGGCGACGCGCCGCGCCGTCACCTCCCAGGCGAACGGCACGACCTCGACCGGCAGGGGAAACTTTCCGAGCACTTCGACCTTCTTGCCCGCGTCGGCGACGACGACGAAGCGGCGCGCGGCTGCGGCCACCAACTTTTCGCGCAAGAGCGCCCCGCCGCCGCCCTTGATGAGCGCGAGGCCGGGGCCGATCTCGTCCGCGCCGTCAATGGCGAGGTCGAGTTCCTGGACTTCGGCGAAGGTGACGAGCGGGATTCCGAGCGAGCGCGCCTGCTCCTCCGTCCGGCGCGAGGTCGGCACGCCGCGCACTCGCATCCCGGCGCGCACGCGCGCGCCCAGGCGCTCGACCATCCAGAAAGCGGTCGAGCCTGTGCCCAGCCCCACGATCATCCCGTCCTCTACGAACTCGACCGCCTTGAAGCCGGCCCGCTGTTTGGCGTTCATCCTTTCGTTCATCATTTATCACTCCGCGTTCAGCATTTTCAAGAAGAGCGAGGCGCTCATCGCCAAGCCGATGGCGATGACGGCGAGGCGGACGAAGCGGCGACCGAGTTTGTACGCGAGGCGCGCGCCGGAGTAGCCGCCCGCGATGGCTGCGAACGTCATCAAGAGCACGTCCGACCAGATGACCGCGCCCGACCCGATGAAGTAGAGGGCGGCGACGCCGTTGATGCAGATGGCGAGCAGGTTCTTGAGCGCGTTCATCCGGTGGATGTCCGCGAAGCCGAGCAGTCCGAGCGCCGCCAGCATCAGGATGCCGATGCCTGCGCCGAAGTAGCCGCCATAGACGCCCACGAAGAACTGAAAGACAATCGCGCCCGCCCACCACGCGCGCGAGGTCGTCTCGCCATAAGCCCCGCCGCTTCGTTCGTCAGCGCCCGCGCCGCTCGTTTCGCCGACGCCTTCGCCGCGCGGTTCGTCGTCACTCGCGCCGCGCCGCGCGCCTCTCGTGCCGCGCAGGCGTCGCGACAGCGGCTCCTGCACGGCGAGGAGGAGCGTCGCGAAGAGTATGAGGAAGGGCACAAGGCGCGCGAACGTTACGGAGGGCGTGCGCAAAAGCAGCACCGCGCCGAGCGCCCCGCCCACGAACGAAGGCGCGGCGAAGAGCAGGAACAGGCGCGCGCCGCCCCTCTGCTCGCGGCGGAAGCCGTAAGCGCCCGCGAGCGACGCGGGCCAGAGCGCGACGGTACTCGTCGCGTTGGCGAGCACGGGGTCGCGCCCCGTCCAGATGAGCGCCGGGAAAGAGACGAGCGTGCCCCCGCCCGCAATCGAGTTGATGAGTCCCGCCGCGAACGCCGCCGCCGCGACGACGACCTCCTTCCACACGTCCACGCGCCGAGACTAGCACAGAGCGCGCCCGACCGACACGACTTAACGTCCGCCGCGACGAATCGTGTAAGCTGTCCGCAGTGTCAACACGCCCTTCAGTCAGGCGCGACCGTTCGCACGCCCGTTCAAAGGCGTGTGTCCTCGCGCGCGTTCTTTCTCTCGCGCTCGCCGTCTCAGGTTGTCCGCTCGTGAGCGCGCAGAGTTCGGACGCAAAGGCGCGAGGCTTGGGCGGCGTCGTCGTTGACCAGAACGGCGCGCCCGTCACCGGCGCGACCGTCACGCTGCGCGAGACAGGCCCCTCATCTGTCGAGCAGAGCACGACGGACGCGCGGGGAGAGTTCGACTTCGACCACGCGCCGTCGCGCGGCTTCGCGCTCACGGTCGAGGCGCGCGGCTTCGAGATGTTCGAGAGGAAGGTGAATGGGGGCGAGGGAAGTGCCGCGCCGCTACGCGTCGTCCTCGCGCCCGCCGCCTTCGCCGAGCGCGTGACGGTCACGGCCTCGCGCACCGAGACGCGGCTCGGAGAGACGGCGGCGAGCGTCGTCGTCCTCTCGTCCGACGAGCTTGAGAGCACCGCCGCGCTCGCAGCCGACGACGCGCTCCGTCAGGTTCCCGGTTTCCAACTCTTCCGGCGCACGGGCAGCCGCGCCGCGAACCCGACCGCGCAGGGCGTCTCTCTGCGCGGCGTCGGTGCGAGCGGCGCGAGCCGCGCCGTCGTGCTCTACGACGGCGCGCCCCTGAACGACCCTTTCGGCGGCTGGGTCTATTGGGGCCGCGTCCCGCTCGAAAGCTTGAGCCGCGTCGAAGTCCTGCGCGGCGGCGCGTCGTCGCTCTACGGCAGCGGCGCGCTCGGCGGCGTCGTGCAGTTCGTCCCGCGACGACCCAAAGATAAAGAGCTGCGCCTCGAAACTTCCTACGGCAGCCAGAACACGCCGGACGCATCTCTCTACGCGGGCGCGCGGCGCGGGCGCTGGGACTTCGCGCTCGCGGCGCAGGATTTCAGCACGGGCGGCTACGTCCTCACAGACCGCGCCGAGCGCGGGCACGTTGACACGCCCGCCGCCTCGCGCGGCGCTGACGGCGAGGCTTACGCCGGGCGTGAGTTGGGCGGCGGCCTCAAGCTCTTCGCGCGTGCCTCTTACTACGGAGAGTCGCGCCGCAACGGCACGCCGCTTCAGTTCAACCGCACGCACATACGCCAGTTCGTCGCGGGCGGAGACTGGAACACGCCGCGCGCGGGCGACTTCACGCTCCGCTCTTACGCGAGCGCGGAGGTCTTCGACCAGAGCTTCACGTCCATCTCCGCAGACCGCAACACCGAGACGTTGACGCGGCTTCAGCGCGTGCCCGCGCAAGGCGTGGGCCTCTCGCTCCAGTGGTCGCGACCCGTCGGCGCGCGCAACTCCGTCGCCGCGGGCTTCGAGGCGGGCGAGGAGCGCGGCGCGAGCGACGAGATCGTTTACACGGCGGGGCGCGTGACTTCGCTCGTCGGCGCGGGCGGGCGCGAGCGCAGCCTGGGCCTCTTCGCGCGCGACATCCTGCGCCTCACGCCGCGCCTCATCCTGACACCCGGCGCGCGCCTCGACCGCTGGCACATCGGCGACGGGCGGCAGACGACGCGCACGCTCACGCGCGCGGGCGCGACCGCGGTCGTCCGTCTCGCCGACCGCGACGAGACGGCCTTGCGCCGCATCGCGCGCGGCGTCGAGGCGTTCGTCGCCGCCGAGAACCTCACGGGCCGGCGCTACGCGGTCGGGCGCACGCCCGTCCTGACGCTAGGCCCGCCGCTCTTCGTCCGCGCGGGTTTTAGATTTCGGCTGGGAGCACGCTGAGTCTTTGAGAAGACAGGGAGAGTGGGAGACGGGGCGATGGGGTGAGGCGGAGACTGTGCGCCAAGGATGTCATATCCTTCTCCCCGTCGCCCCGTCTCCCACTCTCCCCGTCAGATTCTCCCCGTCGCGGCGAGGAGTTCGGCGTTGAGGATGGCCGCGCCCGCCGCGCCGCGCACCGTGTTGTGGCTGAGCGCGACGAAGCGGTAGTCGAGCACGCTGTCACGGCGTATGCGCCCGACGGTGACGCTCATGCCGCCGCCAGCGTCGCGGTCGAGCCTGGGCTGCGGGCGGTCTCGCTCGTCGCGCACGACGACGGGGCGCGCGGGCGCCGTGTGCAGCTTCAGCTCCTGCGGCAGAGAGGTGAAGGACGCGAACGCCTCGCGGACTTCCTCCGGCCCGGCCTCGCGCGCGAGCTTGACGCGCACGGCGGCCATGTGGCCGTCGCTGACGGCGACGCGGTGGCACTGCGCGCTCACCTTGAACGGCGCAGGCTCGACGCGGCCCCCGTCGAAGCGACCGAGAATCTTCAAAGTCTCGCTCTCGATCTTCTCCTCTTCGCCGCCGATAAAGGGCAGCACGTTGTCCGTGATGTCGAGCGAGGCGACGCCGGGGTAGCCCGCGCCCGAAAGCGCCTGAAGCGTCGTCGCCACGACCGCCTCAACCTGGAAGCGCGCGTGCAGCGGCGCGAGCGCGAGAGCGAGCATGATGGTCGAGCAGTTCGGGTTCGTGACGACCACGCCGCGCCCGAAGCCGCGCGCAGACTTCTGAGAATCCAGCAGCGCGAGGTGTTCGTGGTTGACTTCCGGTATCAGGAGCGGCACGTCCTCGTCCATCCGAAGCGCCGAGGAGTTGCTGATGACGGCGTAGCCCGCGCGCGCGAACGATTCCTCGGTCTCGCGCGCGATCTCTCCCGGCAGGCTCGAAAAAACTATCTCGCAATCCAACGGCGGCGCGGGCGGCTCGACCGGCAAAGACCGGACAGACTCCGGCACCTCTCCCGGCAGACGCCACGCGCAAGCCTCTTGGTAAGCCTTGCCCTGCGAACGATCCGACGCCGCCAGCGCCGTCAACTCGAACTGCGGGTGGTTCTCAAGCAACTGTATGAAGCGCTGCCCGACCGTCCCCGTAGCGCCCAGAATCCCGACACGGTATTTCCTGTCCATAACCCTCCGAAAGCAGTGACGAGTGACAAGTGACGAGTGACAAGTTAAGACAAAGTTTTCATCTTGTCACTCGCCACTCATCACTTGTCACTGCTTTAGTGCTTCTCTCATCCGCCGCACGCCCTCACCGATGACGGGCAGGTCGGCGCAGAAGGAGACGCGCAAGTAGCCCTCGCCTTCAGCGCCGAAGGCCGCGCCGGGGACAGTAACGACGCCGTGCTCAAGCAGGCGTTCGGCGACCGTCATCGAGTCGCCGTAGTCGCTCACGTCAACCATCGTGTAGAAAGCGCCGTCGGGCCGGACGGCGCGCAAAGAGAGTTCGCGCGAGATTAGTTCGAGCAGGTGGTCGCGTCGCTCGCGGAAAATCCGGCGGTGACGCTCGCGCGCCTCCGCGGCTTCGTCAGTCCATGCGGCGAGCGCGGCCTTCTGCGAGACGGTCGAGGCGCAGGTCGTCGTGTAGCCGTGCAGGACGAGCGCGCTCTTGACAACGTCGGCGTCGCCGCCGAGCCAGCCCAGACGCCAGCCCGTCATGCTCATGGACTTCGACAGGCCGCCGATGACCAGCGTGCGCTCCGCGCGGAACTCGGAGACCGACGCCGGGCGCTCGTCCGTGAAATAGAGTTCGCGGTAAATCTCGTCGCTCACGACGTAGATGCCCGTGCCTTCGAGCACGCCGGCCATCGCATCGAGTTCGTCGCGCGCGAGCACGCGCCCCGTCGGGTTCGAGGGGCTGATGCAGACCACGACCTTCGTGCGCGGCGAAAGTTGTCGGCGGAACTCTCCGGCGTCGAAGTCGAAGCCGCGCGCGGCGGGCAACGGGTAAAACTTCGGCGTGCCGCCGGCCATGCGGACGATTGTCGGGTAGGCGACGAAACCCGGATCGGGGATGAGCACCTCATCGCCCTCTTCGACGAGCGTCATCAGGACGAGGTAGAGCGCCTCCTGCGAGCCGGCGGTGATGACGACCTCGTCGGGCGAGAGTTTGAGGTGTGAGTAATCGGCGGCGACGTGCTCGCGCAAAGAGGGAAGGCCCGCGTGCGTCGTGTAGCCGTTCTGCTCCTCGACGACGACGCGCGCGGCCTCGCGCCGAATGACATCAGGCGTCGGCAAGTCCGGCTCGCCCAGTCCCAGGTTGATGCTACCGGGCCGCGCGCGGTCGAAGACCTGCCGGATCATGCTCTTCTCTATGCCGCGCAGCCGTCGCGCCGGCTCGAACTCACTCAACGCAGGTAGTCCTCCAGCTTCACCGCGCGCTCGGTCTTCTCGTCGCGGTACTTGACGATGACGGGCGCGTAGAGCGACAGGCCCCACTCGCGGCCCCGCTCACTCGCGACCGCGCGCGAGCCGGGCACGACGACCGCGCCCGCGGGAATCTCCAGAGGCGCACGTTCCGTGCGGCGATAGACCTCGCCGCGCACGAGGTCATACACGGGCGTCGCGCCCGTTAGGATCGTCCCCGGCGCGAGCACCGCGCCCGCGCGCACGATTGTCCCCTCGTAGATGCCGCAGCCCCCGCCGACCAGCACGTCGTCCTCGATGACGACCGGCACGGCCCCGACGGGTTCGAGCACGCCGCCCACTTGCGCCGCCGCCGAGAGGTGCACGCGCTTGCCTATTTGCGCGCACGAGCCGACGAGCGCGTGGCTGTCAATCATCGTCCCTTCGCCGACGTATGCGCCGGCGTTGACGTACATCGGCGGCATGCACACCACACCGGGCGCGAGGTACGCGCCGTCGCGCACCGACGAGCCGCCGGGCACGATGCGCACATTGTCCATGATCGTCGTCGCGCGAACCGGGTATGTGTCTTTGTCGAAGAAGCGAAGGGAGGCGTGCGCCGACATCTCGGCGAGCGCGCCCATGCGAAAGCCTGCGAGGATGCCGCGCTTGACCCACGAGTTGACGCGCCACTCCCCGGCATCACCACGCTCGGCGGCGCGCACCTCGCCGCGGTTGAGTGCGGCCTTGAACGCGTCGAAGACCTCGCGGTCGGTGGAGCTGAACTCGCCGCCCTTCGCGAACAGCTCCTCGACCTGCTCACGCAGCGACATGCGTCGTCTCCTTCAAAAGCCCAAGCTCCGTGAGCACCGCACGCACGCGCTCGCGCGTCTCCGCCTGCACGGGCACGAGCGGCAGGCGGAAGTTCTCTTCGACGAGGCCCATCAAAGCCAACGCTGCCTTCACCGGGCCGGGGCTTGACTCGACGAAGTTCACGTCCATCAAAGGCAGCAGGCGGAAGTGGAGCGCGCGCGCCTCGTCCCAACGCCCTTCGAGCGCCGCGTCAACCATCCGGGACATTAAGTCAGGCGCTTCGTTCGACGCGACCGAGACGAGGCCGTCCGCGCCGAGCGCGATCATGGCGAACGTCATCGCGTCGTCGCCGGAGAGGACGCGGAAGCCTTCGGGACGCCCGCGCAGGATTTCCATGATCTGCGCGAGGTTCCCGGAAGCCTCCTTGACGGCGACTATGTTCTCGAAGTCGCGCGCGAGGCGGAGCGTCGTCTCGGCGGCGATGTTTGAAGAAGTGCGGCCCGGCACGTTGTAGAGCACGACGGGCAGGGGCGCGACCGCCAGCGCGACCGCGCGGAAGTGCTGGTAGAGTCCTGCTTGCGTCGGCTTGTTGTAATAGGGCGCGACGACGAGGACGGCGTCGGCCCCCACGTCGCGCGCCGTCTGCGAGTAGCTGACGGCGTGGGCGGTCGAGTTGCTGCCCGCGCCCGCGACGACGCGCGCGCCGCGCCTGCGCGCCACCTCGACGGTCGCGGCTATGACCTGCCGGTCTTCCTCGTCCGACATCGTCACGCTCTCGCCCGTCGTCCCGCACGGCACGAGCAGACGCACGCCGCCCTCGACCTGCCGCTCGACCAACGCCCGCATGCGCTCGATGTCCACGCCCCCGTCCGCCTTGAACGGCGTCACCAGCGCCGTCGCGCAGCCCCGCATCCATTCAACGTTCATCCTGCACCTCCGGTGCGTAAACCGTGAACCGTAAACCGTGACAAGAGAAATCCGGCCTCTATCCTGTCACGGTTTACGGTTCACGGTTTACATCTTTTAGTATTTCGCCAAGCGTTTCGGAGAACTCGTACATGCCCTGCCGCCCTTGAATCCAGCGCGCGGCGACGAGCGCGCCCGCGGCGAAGCCCTCGCGCGAGCGGGCCGCGTGCGTGAGCGTGATTGTGTCGGCGGCGGAGTCGAAGCCGACGCGGTGCGTGCCGGGGATGTGGCCGGCGCGCGTCGAGACGACCGGGATGTCGCCGTCAAAGTGTGCGGCGAGGATGTCGCGCAGCCGCAGGGCCGTGCCCGAAGGCGCGTCGCGCTTGCGCGAGTGGTGCGCCTCTTCGACGAAGGGCGCGTAATCGCCGCCGCGGAAGAGTTCCGCCGCGCGCGCGACGATTCGGTAAAAGATTTGGACGCCGACCGAGAAGTTCGCGCCGTAGATGAGCGCACCATCCGCGCGCTCGACGTTGCGCCGCACCTCTTCGAGTTGCGCGAGCCAGCCGGTCGTGCCCTCGACGAGCGGGACGCGCGCGAGCGCGCACGCCTCGGCGTGGCGCGGGACGGCCTCGGCGATGGTGAAGTCAATCGCGGCGTCGTGGCCTCCGAGTATCTCGGCCAGCTCCTCGGCGCGGAACGCGGACTCGCGCGATCCGAGCACGGTCGCCACCTCGTGCCCCTCGTCGCGCGCACGCGCCTCGACGAGTCGCCCCATCGCGCCGTGACCGATCAAAGCAAGCTTCATCCGGATGTCCCTTCCAACAGTTTTAGCCGCGCCCGCCGCCCGCGAGCAGCGTGCGCGCGAGTCGTGCGTAGAGGGCGGCGGCTTCTTCGAGCTCGCGCTTCGAGACGCGCTCGCCGTCGGTGTGCGCGTCGAGTATGGAGCCGGGGCCGACGAGCAGCGGCGCGCCCCAGTTCGCCAGGTACGGGATGTCGGTCGTGAAGCGGACGACCTCACGCTCGAAGCCTTCGACCGCGTGCATCCGCACCGGCTCTGCGGCGGAAAGATATTCTACACGGGCGCGGCCCGCCACCGCCGCTTCGAGAATTTTTTTGACGACGGCGGACGGAGTGACCAGGCGGATTTGCAACTCGGCCTGCGCCTCCGCGGGGATGACGTTCGGGCGTGTGCCGCCGTTGACAGTCCCGATGTTGCAGGTCGTCTCGCCGAAGAACTCGTCGCGCGGCCACACACAGGCGCGCACGCTGCCGAGCACGTCGAGCATCTTCTCAATCGCCGACTCGCCGCGTTCGGGGTAGGCCGAGTGCGCCGCGCGCCCCCGCGTCGAGAGGCGCAGGCGCAGAGAGCCTTTCGAGCCGACGGCGAGACGGTTGTCGGTCGGCTCGCCGTTGACGAGGTACTCGCACCCGCGCGCGAGCGCGTGCGAGTTTGCGGCGCGTGCGCCGAGGCTGCCTAATTCTTCGTCAACGGTGAAGAGCAAGCCTACTCCCTCGACGCCTTCGGCGCGCAGGCGCTCGGCGGCGGCGATTTGCGCGGCGATGATGCCCTTCGCGTCGCACGAGCCGCGCCCGCGTATGTGCGTCTCGTCCTCCGCGGAAGGGATGAAGGGCGGCACAGTGTCCATGTGCGTCGAGAGCACGACGCGCGGCGTCGCGCCGGTCGTCGCCAGGACGTTCGCGCGCCCCGCCTCGACCTCCTGCGCCTCGACGCGGTAGCCGAGTCCTTCGAGACGCGACGCGAGGAAGCGCCCGACCTCCTGCTCCTCGCCGGAGACGGAGGGGATGTCAATTAACTTTCTCGTCAACTCGAAAAGGTTCATGGACGCAAAATGCGGAATGATGAATGATGAGTGATGAATAAAAAGCAGGCTGTCTTCAACTCATCATTCATCATTCTGCATTCATCATTTCTCACGTCAGTGCCCGCCGATCTGTGCGAGCAGCTCCGCGGTAGCGCACTCGAAGAAGGCTTCGTGGAGGCGGCGCACGGCCTCGGCGGCGTGGCGCTCCTCGACGACGAAGGTCAGGTTGACGGTGGACGCGCCCTGCGAGATGAGCAGCACGTTGATGTCCTTGATCGTCGAGAAGACCCGGCCCGCGATGCCGGGCGTGCTGCGCAGGCCCTCGCCGACGATGCAGACGATGGCGCGCTCCGATTCGACCTTGACCGCGGCGATGCGGCTGAGGTCTTCGATGATCGGGCCGAGCGCCGACGTGTCTTCGAGCGAGAGCGAGACGCTGACTTCGGATGTCGTCACGATGTCCACGGCGGTGCGGTGGCGCTCGAAGACCTCGAAGATGGCGCGCAGGAAGCCGTACTCGCCGAGCATGCGCGCCGAGGTGACGTGGACGATTGAGACGCCCGTCTTGTGCGCGATGGCCTTGACGGTGCGCGGCGTCATCTCCGCGTCGAAGTAAACTACGGTGTCGGGCGAGGCGGGCGCGCGCGAGTTGCAGATGCGGACGGGGACGTTGCGGACGACCGCCGGGAGGATGGTCTTCGGGTGGAGAACCTTCGCGCCGAAGTAGGCCAGCTCCGCCGCCTCCGCGTAGGACAGTCGCGGGATGGTGCGCACGTCCTTGACGACGCGCGGGTCGGCGGTCAACACGCCGGGCACGTCCGTCCAGATTTGAATCTCGCGCGCCCGCAGCGCCGCGCCGACGAGGCCCGCCGTGAAGTCCGAGCCGCCGCGCCCCAGAGTCGTCGTCTCGCCCGTGGCGGCGGACGAGGCGATGAAGCCGCCGAGCACAGGAATCCCGCCCTCGTCTATCAGCGGCTCAAGCAGCTCGCGCGTGTGCCGCTCGGTCTCTTCCCGCAGGGGCGTGGCGCGACCGTGCTCGTCGTCCGTGATGACGCAGCGGCGCGCGTCCGCATGGCTCGCCTTGAGGCCGCGCGCGCGCAAGACCGCGGCGAGCAGTTGCGACGAAAGCTGCTCGCCGCAAGAGACGACCGAGTCTTGCAGGAGGGGCAGCGGGCGCGTCTGTCCCGACGCCTCGCGCAGCGCGCCTTCGAGTTCGCGCCGCGCGGCCTCGACCGTCGCGCCGAACTCGGCGGCGGCCTCCGCCGTGAGCAGCTCGCGGGCGATGGCGACGTGTCGCTCAAAGTGCACTTCGAGCGAACGGAGCGCGGCCTCGTGTTCTCCGCGGGTCGCGGCCTCGAACGCTTCGAGCAGCGCGTCGGTGACTCGGCTCATCGCGGAGACCACGACCACTGGACGGGAGGCCGTGTGGCGGCTGACGAGTTCCGCGACGCGCCCGAAGGCGCGCGCGTCCTCGACGGACGTGCCGCCGAACTTCATCACGGTCGGTTGGAAAGTCGTCGTCAAATCGGGCTTGGCGCGGCGCGCGCGCGGGAGCGAGACTGCCGCCGCGTGCCGCCCGTTCACGAGAATAAAATCAGGGGTTGCCGAAGAGAATACACGACGGAGGGTGAAAGATAAAAGCCGCGAGCAAAACAGTAGCGCCCGCCGTCCGCCGTGCGGCCCCGTTTCGGGTTGACAGGCGGGGCGAAGAGTCGGATAAAGGCAGAAAGCTTTCATCAAAACAGACGGGTCGCGGCGGAGGGAAGCATGGCGCGAGAGATCGAGCAGGCGAGTTGGTCGTCGTTCATCAAGGATTTCGGCGAGCGGAACCGGGCGCGGCGGACGCGGCTCGGCGTCGTCAGGATGGAGGACGGCGTCGAGGAGGACTTCTGGATCGAGGACGGCCTGCCGCTCACAGGGCTAGACTTCGAGCCGGACGGCGACGAAGCGCCGCGCGTCCAGATCATGCTCGGCGGCGAGAGCGCCGAAGCGCGCAACCTGACGCACGCCGTCTGCTGCGTCAAAAAACTGAGCCACGAACCGGGCGGCGGCCTTGAGTTCGAGTCGGACGACGGCTCGAAGACGGTGTTGCGCTTCGAGGCGTAGAATTAAATGATGAATGCGGAACGATGAATGATGAATTAAAAGGCACGACCGCCTTCATATTCATCATTCATCGTTCCGCATTCATCACTTGCCTTACAGTCGCACGTACTCGAACTCGAACGGCTTGCCCTTGATGCCTGTGGCGGGCGGGGCGATCCAGTTGGCGATCTTGCCCGGCTCGGTGACGGGGTGCATGAGGCTTCGGACGT
Organism: Acidobacteriota bacterium; assembly: GCA_003222975.1. Taxonomy (GTDB): domain Bacteria; phylum Acidobacteriota; class Blastocatellia; order Pyrinomonadales; family Pyrinomonadaceae; genus QHXN01. The sequence continues at coordinate 18,724 of QHXN01000070.1, forward strand.
AGGCGCGGTCTTCCGCGGCGGGCAGCCACTCGTCGCGACGGCGCTCGAACTCCTCCTCGGCGATGAGGCTGCCGTCAACGTCGAAGAAGTGGCCGGCGTACTCGCCGACGTGCCGGTGGAAGCGCGTGCTCGGCAGAGTGAGCTGGTGGTCAACGCCCTCGTCGGCGATGTACTTGTTCCAACGCTCAAGCGCGCGCACGCAGTCGCGCACGTACTCGCCGCGCAGCACCTCGTTCAAGGCGTTCCGCATCGGCACCACGCGCTCGATTAGCCTTCCGTCTTCGACCACGGGCAGCGTGAACGCGTCTTCCTTGATGAGGTGCTCCGTGTACTTCTTCCGCTCCTGGTAGCGACCCTTCAGGCCGGCGGCGAAGAAGTCGGCGGCGTTCGAGCTGATCTCGCCGCCGAAGAGGTCGAGCGAGTAGCTGTACCAGTAGTTGAAGTAGCGCTGGATGATGTCGAACGGGATGCCGCCGAGGCTGCGCACGTCCTCGTTCCGGTTCTCCTTCATCAACTGAGCGGTGCGGCGGACGACGCGACCGACGCCCGTCTCGCCGACGAAGAGGTGGTGCGCCTCCTCCGTGAGCATGAACTGGCAGGTGCGCGCGAGCGGCTCGAAGCCCGACTCGGCGAGCGCGGATAGTTGATACTTGCCGTCGCGGTCGGTGAACATCGTGAAGCAGAAAAAGTTGAGCCAGTCGTCGCAGGGCTGGTTGAAGGCTTCGAGTATCCGCGGCTTGTCGGGGTTCCCCGAACGACGCTCCAACAGGGCGTCGGCCTCGTCGCGCCCGTCGCGCCCGAAGTAGCCGTGCAGCAGATAGACCATCGCCCAGAGGTGACGGCCCTCCTCGACGTTCACCTGGAAGAGGTTGCGCAGGTCGTAGAGCGAGGGGCAGGTCTGGCCGAGAAGCCGCTGCTGCTCGACCGACGCCGGCTCGGTGTCGGCCTGCGTGACGACGATGCGGCGCAGAGGGTTGCGGAACTCGCCGGGCACTTCCTGGTAGGCGGGCGCGCCGCAGTTGTCGCCGAAGCCGACGCGCGCGTCCCGTTCGGCGGGCTTGAGGAAGATGCCCCAGCGGTAGTCGGGCATCCGCACGTAGTCGAAGTGCGCCCAGCCTTCCGGCTCGACGCTGACGGCGGTGCGCAGCCAAACGTCCTTCTCCTGAAACCCCTCCGGCCCCATCTCGCGCCACCAGTCGAGGTAATCGGGCAGCCACTTCTCAAGCGCGCGCTGGAGTCGCTTGTCCTCTGACAAGTTCACGTTGTTCGGTATGCGCTCGTATAACTCCATCGCTTTTCCTCAAAAGCAGTGACGTTTGAAAAGCCGCGAACCGTAAACCGCGAACCGTAACGAGATGAGAGCCGCTCTTAACTTGTCACGGTTGACGGTTCACGGTTTACGTTCTTCTGAAATCGAACTGCGGCTGCGTCGGCTTGCCGTAGTTCGTCAGCGCGCCCTGCGGGCCGACGGCGTTGGGGCGCTGGAAAATCCAGTTCTGCCAGGCGGTCAGGCGACCGTAGATTTTCGTGTCCGTCGTCTCCGGCCCGGCGAAGCGCAAACTAGCTTCCATCCCCGTGAGCGCGTCGGGCGAGAGCGACGTGCGCTCCTCGACGGCGACGCGAATCTCATCCTCCCAGTCGAGATCGTCCGGCGCGAACGTGACGAGACCCGCACCGTCGGCCTCCTCCGCGTCGAAGCGCCCTGCGTGCTCAAAAACTTCTTCGGCCCTCTCCGGCTCGGCGAGGAAGCGCGACTGAAGGCGCGTCAGGCCGTTCGGCATCGGGAGCGCGCCCGCGTTCAGCTCGCTCAAGGCCAGCTCAACTTTCTGTTCGGGGTCGTTCAGCATGTAGCCGCGGTCGGCGGCGAGCAGGAGTTCGAGCAGGTTGCCGGCGAAGCAACTGCCCGGCTCGACTAAGGCGAAGAAGCTCTTGGCCGTCAGGTCGAGCCGGCGCAGCACGCGCGCCACGTGCAGGATGATCTCGCGGACGAGCCGGTGGTCGCGGTTCTCGACGAGCGCTTTATCAACTGCGAGCACGTTTTCAATCTCGCCCTCGGTGTGCAGAAGCACGAGGCCGATCAACGGCTCGTTCAGTCTCAGGTGGAGCAGCGCGTCGTCCATCTCGCGGTAGGCGCGCAGCGGCCAGTACGAGTCGCCCAGCTCTCCTATCTCGTCCGCGCCCGTCGGCAACTCGGCTTCGGGGCCGCGCATTGTCAGGTCTGCGTAGCGGCCTTCGCGGTTGTACTTCAGCGTGACGTGCCTGTACTCGCGCCCGTCCGCCGTCACTTCAACGTCGAGCGGGTGAAGCTCAATGCCCCGGCCCGCACCGCTCTCCCCGGCTTCGTCGAGAATCTTCTGCACGCGCTCGCCGATGCCCTCCTGAAACTTGCTCGTCGGGAAGGAGCCGTCAATCAGGCCCCACTCCTTCGCGCGCTTCGCCTTCAACCCCTCGGCGAGAGTGGAGAAAACGTCGGCGCGGTCGCGGCGCACCTTGCGCTTGTCAACGAGCCGTGTGAGTCCGCCCGTGCCCGGCAGCACGCCGAGCAGCGGCACTTCCGGCAGCGAGACGGCGGAGACGGCGTCGTCAACGAGGTAAATCTCGTCGCACGCAATCGCCAGCTCGTAGCCGCCGCCCGAAGCCGTGCCGTTCAGCGCGGCGACGTAGCGCTGGCCCGAATGGCGCGAGGCGTCCTCGATTGCGCAGCGCGTCTCGTTCGTGAACTTGCAGAAGTTGACCTTGAAGCCGTGCTGGGAGGTGCCGAGCATGTAGATGTTCGCGCCCGCGCAGAAGATGCGCGGCTTGAGGCTGGTGACGACGACACAGCGTACCTCCGGGTGCTCGAAGCGCAGGCGTTGGACTGCGTCCGATAGCTCGATGTCCACGCCGAGGTCGTAGGAATTGAGCTTGAGCTTGTAGCCCTCTGCCAGCGTCTCGTCCTCCTGCACGTCCATCGAGAGCGTGGCGACCGCGCCGTCAAACGTGAGCTTCCAGTGCTTGTACTGCTCCGGCGAAGTCTCGAAGTTAATCATTCCGGCGAACCGAACTCCATAGGCTGAGATGAGTGCCGCGGCACGAAACAATAATTATACCCGCCGCGCCGCCGGAATGCATTTGCGCGGGGACACACGCGTGCAAAGAACCTGAGCCGCGGGTAACTCTTTCCTCCCGCGGCTCAGGCCGAAGACGGCGTTCGACGTTGAGGCGTGTTAACTGGCCGGGCCGTCAGGCCCTTGCTCCCCTTCATATGGAGGGTCAAGGCAGCAGAAGAACTGGCCCATGTAGCCGTAGCATTTCGTCTTCGCGCCGTCCACATCGGGGCAAGTCGGATTGGCGGGGCCGCAGCCGCAGAGGCAACAGGTCGGCGGCACGTCGATCCTGATGTCGTGGCTGAAGTCGCCGGCGGTGAAGATGTCCGCCGCGTTCGCGACGGTCATCTGAAAAGCAGCCGGGCCGGGCAACTCGGCTGAGCCGGCGATGTTCCTCTCGGTTATCTCCATGCCGGCGCTGAACTCCCTGGACATATACTCGCCGGGGTCGCCGGAGGTGGCCGGGGTCGTGAACGTCAGGCGATTCCTGTAGAGACGTAGGCCCTCGGGCGCGGAACTGATACCGCCCGCGAAGACCGCCCCGGACAAGAGTCTGATTGAACAGGTCTGGCCGGGGAGAAGGTTTACGAACTTGAACCTCACGCCGAAGCCTGGCCGGGCCGATTCGGACTCTTTGACTTCAATCTCCACGTCATCCATCGTAGCTCTCCTTTCCGTCGTTGTTCATGCGCGCCCGCTCAAGTCCGCGGCGGGCAGGAGGCGCGGCGGGCGGCGGTGCTTGGTCGCCTGCTCGTAGGCGTAGGCCAGACGGATGAGCTTCGCTTCGGTGAAGGCGCGACCGTAGAAGCTGATGCCGACGGGCAGGCCATAGACGTAGCCCGCGGGGACTTGTATGTTCGGGTAGCCCGCGACCGCGGCGGGCGTGGAACTGCCGCCGGTGAAGTGGTCGCCGTTCAGGAGGTCTGTCGTCCAGGCGGGGCCGCCCGTGGGGGCGATGATGGCGTCGAGGTTATTCTTCGTCATCACGGCGTCAATGCCTTGAGCGCGCGAGAGAGTCCGGCACGAATGCAGCGCCTTGAGGTAGGCGGGGTCTGTGAGCGGGCCTTTGGCCTGCGCCTTCGTGAAAATCTCCTGGCCGAAGAAGGGCATCTCCCTGCCCTTGTTCTTGTCGTTGAAGTCAATCAGGTCTTTGAGCGTGCGCGGGTGGTCGCCGGGCGCGAGCGCGGCAAGATACTTGTTGATGTCGGCCTTGAACTCGAAGAGCAGCACCTCAAACTCCGGCGCGTCGAGCTTGCCGTGCGTCGGCATATCCGCAGGGTCAACTATGGTTGCACCCTCGCGCTTCATCAAATCAATCGCGTCGGCCAGGAGCTTGTCAACCTCGTCGTTGAAGCCCGCGAACTTCCGCGCCACGCCGACGCGCGCGCCGCGCAGCCCCGCGGGGTCGAGGAACTTCGTGTAGTCGGTGCGCGCGAGCGCCCCGCCGTCGCGCGTGACGGGGTCGTGCGGGTCAAAGCCTGCGAGCGCCGTAAGCAGGGCGGCGGCGTCGGCGACGGTGCGCGCCATCGGGCCGGCGGTGTCCTGTGTGTGCGCGATGGGGATGATGCCTGCGCGGCTGACGAGGCCGATTGAAGGCTTGATGCCGACGATGCCGCACGTCCCCGAAGGGCAGACTATCGAGCCGTCCGTTTCGGTGCCGACGGCGACGAGGCAGAGGTTGGCGGAGACGGCAGCGCCGGAGCCGGAGCTTGAGCCGCAGGGGTTTCGGTCGAGCGCGTAAGGGTTTCGGGTCTGGCCGCCGCGACCGCTCCAACCGCTCGTCGAGTGGGTCGAGCGGAAGTTGGCCCACTCGCTCAAATTCGTCTTGCCGAGGAGAACAGCCCCGGCCTCGCGCAGACGCTGCGCGACGAAGGCGTCCTGCGCGGGCCGCGCGCCGACGAGCGCGAGCGAGCCGGCGGTCGTCTCCATGCGGTCGGCGGTGGCGACGTTGTCTTTGATGAGGACAGGGACGCCGTGCAGAGGCCCGCGCACGCGCCCCTGTTTGCGCTCGCGGTCGAGCGCGTCGGCGATTGCGAGCGCTTCGGGGTTAACTTCGATGACGGAGTTGAGTGCGGGGCCGTGGCGGTCAACCTCCTCGATGCGCTTCAGGTACATCTCGGCCACGCGGCGCGCCGTGAGCTTGCCCGACTTCAGCCCGGCCTGGAAGTCCGCGACGGTCAACTCTTCCAACTGGAACAGTGTGTCAGCCGCCGCGCCCCTCAGACTCCCGCCGGCGCGGATCAATTTCGGGCCGGCGACGACGGCGAGTCCGCCGAGCAGTCCGGTTCGCAAGAATTTCCGACGGTTCATGGGCGAGCCGCCGCGCCGCTGTTTTCGCGCCATTGCTTTCGGCCTCACTTCGCGTGGTAAAAGATGCAGGAGCGCCCGTGTGCGGCGCAAAGCATCTCGCAACGCGGTCGGAAAATCAACATGAAAATTTTCAACCTCTGTCTGCTCGGCTTCGGCAACGTCGGGCGCGCGCTCGCGCGTCTGCTCGTCGAGAAGAGCGAAGAGATGCGCGGTCAGTTCGGCATTGAGTGGCGCGTCACGGGCGTGGCGACGCGGCGCGCGGGCTGGCTCACTGCGCCGGAAGGCTTCAGTATCGAGGAGCTGCTGTCGGGCGAAGTCACGTCGCGCGCCCAGCCGCAGCCGACGAACGTCAAAGAATGGCTGGCAGCGGCGCGCTGCGACGTTCTATTCGAGACGACCTCGCTCGAACCGCAGACGGGCGAGCCGGCAATCTCGCACGCGCGCGCGGCGCTCGAAGCGGGCGCGCACGTCGTTACGGCGAACAAGGGCACGATTGTCCACGCCTATCGAGAGCTGTCGGAGCTTGCGAGAGAGAAAGGACGACGCTTCATGTTCGAGGCCGCGGTGGCCGACTGCCTGCCCATCTTCTCGCTCTTCCGCGAGACTCTGCCGGCGGCCCGCCTCTCCGCCTTCGGCGGCGTGCTCAACTCGACCACCACCGTCGTCCTCGAAGAGATCGCCGCCGGTCGCACGTTCGGCGAAGGCGTCCGCCGCGCGCAACACTTGGGCGTCGCCGAGACAGACCCCGCGCACGACGTTGACGGCTGGGACGCGGCGGTCAAAGTGTGCGCACTGGCGAACGTCCTCATGGGCGCGTCTCTCAAACTCGAAGACGTGTGTCGCCGCGGGATACGCGATTTGAAAGACGAAGAGGTGCGCGCGGCACACGCCGCGGGCCGCCCCTTCAAGCTGGTCGCGCGCGCGCGTTTGAATGAGGACGGAAAGGTCGCGGCCACGGTGCGCCCCGAACGGGTCGCGCCCGAAGAGCCTTTCGCCTCGGTCACGGGCACAACGCTCGCGCTGCACTTCGAGCTTGACGTGCTGCCCGGCCTCACGCTCATTGAGCACGACCCAAACCTTAAGAGCACCGCCTACGGCCTGCTCGCCGACTTCATCAACGCGGTGAAGGGCGAGGCGCAGTCGGCGTCCGACTTGTGATTTGAGCAGGCGGTGATTGACCGAACGCTCGCCCGGCTTCATAAAAAGATAGCTTTCAAGAGGCGCGAGCTATCTCGCGCACGCCCGCGCCGAGGCGTTCGACCTCTTCCTCGTTCGTGTAGCAGGCGCAGCCCGCGCGCACTAAACCTTCAACGCCGAGGCCGAGACGTTCGACGACCGTCGCCGCGTAGAAGTCGCCGTGTGAGACGAAGACGCCGCGCTCGGCCAGCCCGCGCGCCACGTCTGTTGATTTAACCCCGCTCACGGTGAAGGCGACCGTGGGCGTGCGCGTCGCCTCCGGCGCGGGGCCGTAGAGCTTCACGCCCTCGACTTCGGAGAGCGAGTCCCACATCTTCTTTGTCAGTGCGGAGCCGCGCGCGTGCAGCGCGTCGAAGGCCGCGCGCAGTCGCTCGCGTCTCGTGTTGCCTTCGGCGAGCGAGGCCAGGAAGTCAACGGCTGCCGCCGCGCCCGCGATGCCTTCGTGGTTCTGCGTGCCCGTCTCGGCGACTTCGGGCGCGTAGTCGGGCGCAGGGATGAGCTTTGGGAAGGGGAGCGTTTCGAGCAGCCCGCGGCGGCAGAACAGCGCGCCGACGTGCGGGCCGTAGAACTTGTAGGCCGAGCAGACGAGGAAGTCGCAATTCATGGCGCGCACGTCCGTCAGCCGGTGCGGCGCGTAGTGGACTGCGTCGACGAAGAGGTACGCGCCCGCTTCGCGCGCGAGCCGCAGGGCACGCGACGTGTCCGTGATCGTGCCGAGCGCGTTCGAGGCCGCGCCGACGGCGACGAGCCGCGTCCGCTCGTTGACCTTGCTCTCGAAGTCGTCCCAGTCGAGCGCGCCCGTCTCGGTGTCCATGCGGACTGTGCGCAGGACGACTCCGCGCTCACGCGCGAGCGCCTGCCACGGCGCGACGTTGGCGTGATGGTCGAGTTCCGTTGCGACGATCTCGTCGCCCGCGTGGAACGTGCGACCGAGCGTGCGCGAGACGTGGTAGGCGAGCGTCGTCGCGTTCGCGCCGAAGACTATCTCGTCGTGCGACGCGCCAAGGAAGTCGGCGAGCGCGGCCCGCGCCCTCTCGATTATCTCGTCGGTCTCGGCGCTCGTCGGGTAGGCCCAGTGCGTGTTCGCGTTGTGATGATAAAGGTAATCGCTCACCGCCCGGACGACCTCGCGCGGAACCTGCGTGCCGCCGGGGCCGTCGAAGTACGCGACCTCGTGTCCGTTGTGCGCGCGCTCGAGCGCGGGGAAGTGCGACCTGATCTCCCCGGTCGAAAGGACGCCCGCCGTGTGTCGTGTGGCTTCCACCATCATCTGCTCCGTCTCACGAAATGAGTGTTATCATCCACGCGCAAAGATTTACCGCATCCCGCGCAAAGGTCAAGGCGCGAGGGTAGCAGATGGCCTTCAGCCGTCAGCCCACGCGACCCCGCAGCCGGACGAGAACGACCGCACGCCGCGCTCGTACCCGCGGCGTGCTCTGCCGCCGTGCGTACCGCGAGACATCGGGCCGTCGCTCGACGGCACGGGCAAACTCGCGGGCGGCTCGGACGTGAGCCGATTCGTGGTTTAATCTCTTGTGAGCCGAGCCGGCACGACACGACATGAAACAGGCGCGCACACGAACGCTGCGGGGGGTAGCCTCCGCGCCGCTGGTTCTGGCCCTGCTCTTCGCGGGGCTTGTCCGAGCGCCCGCGCAGGACGCTGGTGGCAGACGCGCGACGGCGGCGCAGCTCGAATCAACACGCGAGTACATACGACGGAACTGGCGCACGCTCACGCGCTCGAACCGCGGCCTCGCGGCGGCAGCCATTGACCCGAAGTTCAGGCCGGACGCGGACGGGCGCTGGCCGGTTTACGTCGCGCGCACGGAGAACCTGCGGGAGGTCGAGCGCGACTTGCGCGCGCAGATGACGGCGTCCGACTTCGCGCGCGTCGAGTTGCGTGCGCTCCCCGCGAACGCGGGCAGCGCCGCGCCGGGGCTGCTTTATCTTCCGCGCCCATACGTCGTGCCCGGCGGGCGCTTCAACGAGATGTACGGCTGGGACAGCTACTTCATCCAGACTGGACTCCTGCGCGACGGCGAACTCGAACTCGCGCGCGACATGGTCGAAAACTTCCTCTACGAGATCGAGCGCTACGGCCAGATTCTGAACGCCAACCGCACCTACTATCTCACGCGCTCGCAGCCGCCCTTCCTGACGCGCATGATCCTCGGCGTCTATGAGCGCCGGCCCGACCGCGCGTGGCTACGCCGCACGTTGCCCGCCGTCGAGAAGTATTACCGCTACTGGACTGAAGCGCCGCACCTCACGCCGGAGACGGGCCTCTCGCGCTACTACGACCTGGGCGAAGGCCCCGCGCCTGAAGTCGTCTCCGCCGAGCGCGACGCCGAGGGGCGCACGCACTACGACCGCGTGCGTGAGTTCTACCGCACGCAACAGGTGACGGACTACGACGTGGGGGAGTTCTACGACCGCGCGACGGGCGAGCTGACGCCCGCGTTCTACAAGGGCGACCGCTCGATGCGCGAGTCGGGCTTCGACCCGTCGAACCGCTTCGGCCCGTTCAGCGCCGACATCACGAGCTACAACCCCGTCTGCCTCAACTCGCTGCTCTACGTTTACGAGCGCGACGCGGCGCGCATCACTCGCCTCGCCGGTCGCGCGCGCGACGCACGCGCGTGGGACGAGCGCGCGGCGGCGCGGCGCGAGCGCGTCAACCGCCTCATGTGGGACGGGCGCGACGGCCTCTACGACGACTACAACTTCGAGAAAAGGGAAATGAGGCGCTACCCGTTCGCGGCGACCTTCTACCCGCTCTGGGCAGGAATCGCCACGCGGGAGCAGGCCGCGCGCGTCGCCGCGAACCTGCATCTGTTCGAGCGCGCGGGCGGGTTGCAGACGAGCACGAACCCGTCGGGCAGCCAGTGGGACGCGCCTTTCGGTTGGGCACCCGTGCAGCTCATCGCCGTCGAGGGCCTCAGACGCTACGGCTACCGCCAGGAGGCCGACCGCGTTTCAATTAACTTCCTCTCGCTCGTCCTCAAAGACTTCATCGCACACAACACCATCGTCGAGAAGTACGACGTTGCGGCGCGCACGTCGAGCCTGGGCGCGGGCCTGCGCTTCGGCTACGGCTCGAACGAGATCGGCTTCGGCTGGACGAACGCCGCTTTCACGGAACTATACTCGCAACTGCCCGCCGGCCAGAGGGCGAAGGTGTTAGGGCTGGACGGCGTCGGCGTCCCGTAGGTTCACAGATGAACATGAAGAGAGGATTCGCGAGCGACAACAACGCGGGCGTCCACCCGCGCGTGATGGACGCCGTGCGCTCGGCCAGCCGAGGCCACGTCGTGGCCTACGGCGACGACCCGTTCACCGAGACGGCTGCCGTAAAATTCCGCGAGCAGTTCGGCGCGTCCGCCGAGGTCTTCTTCGTCTTCGGCGGGACGGGCGCGAACGTGCTCGCTCTTGCCGCCCTGACGCGCCCGCACCACGCGGTCGTCTGTGCCGCGACGGCGCACGTCAACGTGGACGAGTGCGGCGCGCCGGAGAAGTTCGCGGGCTGCAAGCTTCTGGCGCTGCCCACGCCCGACGGGAAGCTCAGGCCCGAACAGGTCGCGCCGCTGCTCGCGCGCGCGGGCGACCAGCACCACGTGCAGCCGCGCGTCGTCTCCGTCTCGCAGACGACGGAGATGGGCACGGTTTACACGGCGGACGAGTTGAAGCGGCTGGCCGAGTTCGCGCACGCGCGCGGGCTGCTCCTGCACGTTGACGGCGCGCGGCTCGCGAACGCGGCGGCGCACCTCGGCCTCTCTTTGCGCGAGACGGCGGCGGGCGCGGACGTTCTAAGTTTCGGCGGCACGAAGAACGGGATGATGTACGGCGAGGCGGTCGTCTTCTTTGACGGACGACACGCGCGCGACTTCAAGTTCGTCCGCAAGCAGGGGGCGCAGCTCCCCTCGAAGATGCGCTTCATCGCCGCGCAGTTCAACGCGCTCTTCAGCGAAGACCTCTGGCTTCAGAACGCCGCGCACGCGAATCGGATGGCGCATCTGCTTGCAGCAGAGCTTGAACAGATTCCGCAGGTACGCGTCACGCAGCCGGTCGAGTCCAACGCCGTCTTCGCCCTCATCCCGCGCGAGCACGTCGCCGCCGTGCAACAACAGTTCTTCTTCTACGTCTGGGACGAGGAGACTTCCGAGGTGCGCCTGATGTGCTCGTTCGACACGACCGAGGAGGACGTGCGCGATCTCGTGAGGGTCATCAGGGAAGTCGTCAGTTAACCACGGCGGCCCGTCGCAACGCGCGCCGCGACGGGCCGCCTTCACTCTACGGTCTCGGCCAGGTTGGACTTGTACTTGGTGTTCGTGGCCCGGTCGTTCATCTCGATGTAAACCCAGCTCGGCGGGACGGCACTGCTCTCCAGCGCGAACCAGATTTGGTTGAGGTCGGCGGGCTTCGATAGGGCGCAGAAGCCGTAGAGCCGCTTCCCGCGCGAGTCGTAGATGTCCACCCAGGTTCTTGAGGCCCTGGTGTTCTTGCCGCAGGGCGGCAGGTTTGGCGCTGGCGCGAACATCTCGTTCGGGTAAGCCGCCGAGTTGTCAACCGCGTACTTGTACCGCACCCAACTCTTGCCGCCTTCCTGATAAGGCTCCTGCCCCGTGAAAACGAGCACGGGGTTCGGCAAGGGGGGCGGCGGGGCAGTCAAAACCCTGTCGGTCGCGAGGCACATCAAAGCCAGTCCGGCCAGAAGCACGGCGACCTTTCTCCCGGTGCTGAACTTCATCTTCGTCCCCTTTCGTCAAAGAAAGTAAGGAAGAGCGCGGCTCACCGGCGCGCGGCCCGGAGCCGTCGGCGGCGCATTGAATCACCTTTCGGCGCGGCGCACAAGGTTTATGAGAAGGCGGGGCGATGGGCGGTCGAGATCGTACCGTCGGGCGGAGTGGCACGTTTGAGCCGCGCAGGGCTGCGCTCGCGCTATTCCGACTTGTGAATGCTCAAGGCTTGTATGCGTCTATGCCCCTTTATGGAAAGGGACGCGGATGGGGAGTCAGTTTATTTCACGGGGCGCTGCCAGACGGAGCCGTCGGCATACTCGACGCGTCGGATGAGCACCTGCTCGGAATATCGTTCGTTCGGCGCGCCGCCGTTTTTCTTCACGGCGATGATACTCGCCGGGGGGAGGGTGGAAACCCAGGACAAATCGCCGCCTTTGCCGGGGCGAATCTTCACCTTATTTATGTACTGATGACGCCCGACCTCTTCTTTCGTGTCGGGGTCAAAGAACACGTACTCCCATTCCACCGCCAGGATCGTCTGCGCCCCCGTGTTCCTGACCTTGACGCTGTAGATGTAGCCGGCCCAAGGCCCCTGGGGAACCGTCCGGTTGTCCCTCTCGGGCCGCACGATGATCTCGGGCGTGCTCCCTTGCTGAATCTTGGCTTTGTTACTTTTGGCGTTTAATTGCTGCTCACGATTAAACTCGGTCTGCTCGTCGTTCGCGCGGAATGGGTCGTCGTCGAGCGCGGGGTTGCGGACTTCCCGACGCCAACTCTTCTCAACCACCATCACACCCGACGCGTCCGACGCGTCAAGCGAAGCTTGCGCCGAAGCTACACCCGCCGGCAGGAGCGCCAGGAGCATTAGGTTCAGAGCTTTCATAATAAACTCCTACCTGAGCCTTCGCCGCCCGCCTTCGACGTGCGTGAGAAACTTCGCGGCGCGGCGTCGGGCAAATAGGTTTAGGTCGCGTGCTCGGCTGAACGCCTTCGTCGCGGCGGCTCAGGGCGCGCTCGACGTTGACCCGTCATCATACGTGACGCCGGTGACGGCGGACGTTAGTTTGGCGAAGGTGTCGTGTGCCTTATGACCGACGGGCGCGGCGGCGCTCACCACTTTAACGCGGGGGATGGGCAGCCTCTTCGTCAGCGTCTTCGTCTTGCCCGGCTGGATGCGCGCCCCGGTCGAGACATCATACTTGCGAATCAACTGGCCCGTGCCGGGGTCGGTGAACGAGGCCGCCCACGATACGGACTTGATCACCTTGGAGGTATGGTTGGTGACCGCAACCATGGCCTTGACCGTCCCCCCGGCCTCGACGTGCGAGGACCTGGCCTCCTCTTCCATTTTACTGAACCCTCTTTCGGCGACGGAGATCAGGCGATCTTCACGGCGGGCCGGGTCGGGGTCGCGTTGTGCGGACCGCACCGTGTCAACCCCCACTGAGGGCCGCCCCAGCGGATCGGTGTCCGTCTGGGCGTGAGCCGAGGAGGCCGCGGCCAGCACAGCCACGACGATGAGCATTAGCCTCTTCTTCATGTGAGTTGTCCTCCGCTGATGCCGAGTGTATACCCAGAGCGAGGGCGGCGCAAATGCTTTCAGTCGCACTCGGGAGCGACTGCGATGACATCACCTGTGAGCCTTCTGTCGCCTCAGCGGCCTAAACACTAACCTGTAAAGCGGCGCGCAGTTAATTAGACTGCGCGGGCGCAGTCTAAATTCCGTAGCTGCCACGCCCGCATTCTTCCCCAATCGTTTTTCGATTTTGGGATTTCCGCTTTTCGGAAACGGACAGCGGGTGCGGCTGCGCTCAGGTCTCGCCCCGGATTTAAAGGAAAAGCCGCGGATTCGGGGAGGCGACGCTCCTGGTACGGGGCTTGTTAAGTGGAGTGTCGAAGTCGAAGTGTAGTTATGGATGTCAAACGCCCCGCGCACAAGAACCGCCGCCGCATGAGGCTCGCCGCCTACGCCACGCTGTGCGTGCTGGCGGTGGCCCTGATCACCTACGGGCTGTCGCGCCTGAAGCCCGCCGCGCCGAGCGTCGAGCGCGGCGTCATCGTCACCGACACGGTCAAGCGCGGGCAGATGCTCCTTCAAGTGCACGGCATGGGCACGCTCGTCCCCGAAGAGGTTAGGCAGATCGCCGCGCCCGTCGAGGGGCGCGTCGAGCAGATATTCGTCAAGGCCGGCACGGAGGTCTCGGCGGGCACGGTGCTCGTCGAACTCGGCAACCCGACGATCAGGCAGCAGGCCGTTGACGTTGAGTACCAGGTCAAGTCGGCGGAGGCCGACCTCAACAACCTGCGCGCGCGGCTCGACAGCGACCGCATGGCGCAGCAGGCCGCGACCGCGCAGGTCGAGTCCGAGTACAACCAGGCCAAGATTCAGCTCGACACCGACGAGCAGTTGGGGAAGGAAGGACTCGTCCCCCTGCTTACCCTTCGCATCTCGCGCGTGCGCGTGCAGCAGCTCGCCAACCGCCTGGAGATCGAAAAGAAGCGCGTCCTGACGGCCAAGCAGTCGGCGGACGCGCAGGTCGCCGCGCAGCAGACGCACATCGAGCAGTTGCGCGCGCAGCTACGTCTGAATCAGGAGAACGTCGCCTCTTTGCAGGTGCGCGCCGGGACGAACGGCGTGCTGCAAGAGGTGACGGTCGTGGTCGGGCAGCAGATCACGCCGGGCACGAACATCGCGCGCGTGGCCGACCCTTCGAGCCTCAAGGCCGCGCTCCAGATTCCCGAAACGCAGATCAAGGACATCGCGCTCGGCCAGAGCGCGACCGTTGACACGCGCAGCGGCGGCGGCAGCGTCGTGCAGGGGCGCGTGCAGCGCATAGACCCGGCGGCGCGCAACGGCACCGTGATTGTTGACGTGCAACTCCAGGGCGCTCTGCCGCAGGGCGCGCGCCCCGACCTGAGCGTGGACGGAACCATCGAACTCGCGCGCCTCGACAACGTGCTCTACGTCGGTCGCCCGGCGTCGGGCGGCGGCGCGCAGTCGAACATCACTCTATTTAAGCTCGACGCGGACGGGCACACGGCGGTGCGCGTCCCCGTCAAACTGGGCCGCGCCTCCGTCAGCACCGTCGAAGTCCTCGACGGCCTGCGCGAGGGCGACACGGTCATCCTCTCCGACACCTCGCAGTGGGACGGCGTTGACCGCCTCCGCATTGATTGAAAAAAGCCGTGAACCGTTAACCGTAAACCGTGACGAGTAAGAGCCGCAAAGAATGTCGAGCGGCTGCGAGAGCGAAACCCCCGTTCACGAATTACGGCTTACGATTCACGCTTACGGCTTTTTAACTTGTCACGGTTTACGATTCACGGTTTACGAAAGGAAAAGAGATGAGCGCATCAAGCGAACCGCTCGTGAAGTTGGACGGCGTGCGTAAGGTCTTCTACACCGACGAGGTCGAGACGCACGCGCTCTCCGGCATACACCTCGACATCAAGAAGGGCGAGTACATCTCGATGGCCGGGCCTTCGGGCTGCGGCAAGTCAACGCTGCTCTCCATCCTCGGCCTGCTGGATTCGCCGACGGACGGCGAGTACACCTTGAACGGCACGCCGGTCGCCAACCTCTCGCTCTCGCAGCGCGCGCGCATACGTAACCGCGAGATCGGCTTCATCTTCCAGGCGTTCAACCTCATCGGCGACCTCAACGTTTACGAGAACGTCGAGCTGCCTTTGACCTACCGCGACCTGTCCTCGGCAGACCGCCGCGCGCGGGTCGAGGAGGCGCTCCTCAAGGTCGGCATGTCGCACCGGATGAAGCACTACCCCTCGCAGCTTTCGGGCGGCCAGCAGCAGAGAGTCGCCGTGGCGCGCGCCGTCGCGGGCAACCCCTCGATCCTTCTCGCGGACGAGCCGACCGGCAACCTCGACTCGACGAACGGCGAGGCCGTGATGAACCTCCTGAGGGAGCTGCACGCGGGCGGCGCGACCATCTGCATGGTCACGCACGACCCGCGCTACGCGCGCTACGCCGACCGAACCTTCCACCTCTTCGACGGCCAGGTCGTCGAGGAGACGCACGAGCGGAAGGCCGAAGAGGAACTCGAAGAGAGCGGCTTCAAGTTGTGAAGGATTGCGGAGCGGCGGATTTCAGATTGCGGATTTAAGAAAAGCGCGGCTCTCATCAATCCGCAATCCGAAATCCGCCGCTCCGCAATCGAGTTGAGGTGAGCCAATGAATACCCTCTGGCAAGACATCCGCTACGCGGCGCGCATGTTGTGGAAGAGTCCCGGCTTCACGGCGGTCGCCGTCATCGCCGTCGCGCTGGGCGTCGGCGCGAACAGCGCGATCTTCTCCGTCGTCAACGCCGTGTTGCTCAAGCCGCTGGCCTACAAAGACCCCGGCCAGTTGGTTCTCATCAACCACAACTACAAGAAGATTGATCTGCGGGCTTCGGTCTCCGCGCCCGGCTACGCCTACTACCGCGACAACGCGAAGTCGTTTTCCGACGTTGCAGCCTTCGGCCCCATGAACGTCAACCTGACGGGCGAGGGCGAGCCGGAGCGGCTTCAGGGCATGTCGGTGACGGCCAACCTCTTCCAGACGCTCGGCGCGCGGGCGGCGCAGGGGCGCACCTTCTCTGCGGAAGAGAACCGGGAGGGCAACAACAAGGTCGTCGTCTTAAGCGACGCCTTCTGGCGCAGGCGCTTCGGCGGCGTCGCGGTCGTCGGCAAGAGCGTCACGCTCAACGGCGAGCCTTACACGGTGGTCGGCGTCATGCCGCCGGGCTTCCAGTTCGGGCGTGAGTTCGGGCCGACTGGCCCAGACCTCTGGTCGCCCATTACGTTCACGCCGCAGCAGCTCGACCCGAACAACAACCTGACGAGCGAGTACCTCGGCGTCGTCGCGCGCATGAAGCCCGGCGTCAGTGCGGGGCAGGCGCAGGCCGAGATGAACTCCATCGCCGATGACCTGCGGCGGCAGTACATGCCCGGCATGGACGAGAGCAACTGGGGCTTGCTGCTCACGCCGCTCGACGAGTTCGTCGTCGGCCAGATACGCGCGTCGCTCTGGATTCTGCTCGGCGCGGTCGGCTTCGTCCTCCTCATCGCCTGCGCCAACGTCGCCAACTTGCTGCTCGCGCGCGCCGCCGCGCGACAGAAGGAGATCGCGGTTCGCACGGCTCTGGGCGCGAGCCGCTGGAGGGTCGTGCGGCAGCTTTTGACGGAGAGCGTGCTGCTCTCGCTCGCGGGAGGCGCGACGGGGCTGCTGCTGGCGATGTGGGGCGTTGACCTCCTCTTGAAGCTCAACGACAACCGTCTGCCGCGCGCCTCCGAGATCGGCCTCGACCGAAACGTCCTCCTCTTCACGCTCGGCGTGTCGTTTGTGACCGGCATCGTCTTCGGGCTGGCCCCCGCCTTCCAGACCTCGCGCGTCAACCTGCACGACACGCTCAAAGAGGGCGGTCGCAGCGGTCACGCGGGCGTGCGCCGCGGCGTGCGCAACGCGCTCGTCGTCGCCGAGATGTCTTTCGCTGTCGTGCTTCTGGTCGGCGCGGGACTTCTCATCCGCAGCTTCACGCGGTTGCAGCAGGTGAGTCCCGGCTTCGAGCCGCGCGGCGCGCTGGCGATGATGGTCTCGCTGCCAGCGAACAAGTACGCCGACCCCGTGCAGCGCGCCGCCTTCATGCGGCAGATGTTGGAGCAGGTGAGGGCGCTCGCGGGCGTGAAGAGCGCCGCCACGATCACGACGCTCCCGATGAGCGGCTTCAACCAGAGCGGCAGCTTCGGGATCGAAGGCAAGCCCACACCGCGCGGCCAGGACTCGCCGCACGGCAGCCGCTGGATGGCCTCCGACGACTACTTCCAGACGATGGGCGTGCCGCTCGTGCGGGGCCGCTACTTCGACGCGCGCGACACCGCGGACGCGCCCTGGGTGGCGATCATTGATGAGGCGATGGCGCGCAAGTACTGGCCGGGCGAAGACCCTTTGGGCAAGCGCATCGCCTTCGAGGGCACGGCGCAGCAGCCGCGCTGGCGCGAAATAGTCGGCATCGTCGGCCACGTCAAGAACGAAGGTCTCGAAGGCGAGTCGCGCGTCCAGTATTACATCCCTTACGCGCAGCGCGCCGACTCGCCCAACCTCTTCGTCGTCGTGAGAGCGGAGGGAGACCCGGCGTCGCTCGCGCCCGCGGTGCGCGGCGCAATCGCGGGCGTGGACAGAGACCTGCCGGTCTATCGCGTGACGACGATGGAGCAGATGGTTTCGGACTCCCTGGCGCAGCGCCGCTTCGCCGTCTTCCTGCTCGGCGTCTTTGCCTTCATCGCGCTCGTCCTCGCCGTCGTCGGCCTCTGCGCTCGCGCTGACGCGCCTCATGTCGTCGCTGCTCTACGGCGTCTCGGCCACAGACCCGCTGACCTACGCCGGGATAGCGCTCCTGCTCGCGGCGGTCGCGCTCCTCGCCTCTTACGTGCCCGCGCGCCGCGCGACGAAAGTTGATCCGATGGTGGCGCTGAGATACGAATGATGAATGATGAATGCGGAATGATGAATGAAGAAGAGACTCGCTGCCTTCAATTCATCATTCATCATTCCGCATTCATCATTCCCCTTGAGGTGGGGCGATGGACACACTATTGAAGGACGTTCGCTTCTCGCTGCGGCGTTTGTTTAAGAGTCCGGGCTTTACGCTGATTGCCGTCGCGTCGCTCGCCCTGGGGATCGGCGCGAACGCGGCCATCTTCAGCCTCGTCAACACGGTTCTGCTGCGCCCGCTGCCCGTGAAGGAGCCGGGCCGGCTCGTCTCGGTCTCGGTCTTTGGCAAGGACGACTCGATGCTGGCCTTCTCTTATCCGACCTACCTCGACTTCCGCGACCGCAACGGGGCGTTGTCGGGTCTGTTCGCCGAGCGGCTCGCGCCGATGAGCCTGAGCCGCGAAGGCAATAACCAGCGCGTCTGGGGCTACCTCGTCACCGGCAACTACTTCGACGTGCTCGGCGTGAGCGCCGCGCGCGGCAGGGCGTTCACGCCTGAGGAGGATAGAGCGCCGCTGGCTACGCCTGTGGCCGTTTTGAGCTACGGCTGCTGGAAGCGTCGCTTCGGGGCCGACCCGAACGTGATCGGCCAGGACATTCAGCTCAACGGACACCAGTTCCGTGTGGTCGGCGTCATGCCCGAAGGCTTCGCGGGCACGGAGGTCATTTACACGCCGGAAGTCTGGGTGCCGATGACGATGCAGGAGTGGATCGAGCCGGGCAACCCCTGGCTCGACAAGCGCCGCACGCAAAACATCTTCGCCGTGGGCCGGCTCAAAGACGGCGTGACGCAAGAGCAGGCCGAGGCGTCGCTCAACCTCCTCGCGGGGCAGATGGGCAAGGAGTACCCGGACACGGACGAGGGGAAGACGATCAGGCTCGTCCCGCCGGGATTCATCATCCCGCAACTGCGCGGCGCGTTCGTCAGCTTCGCCGCCGTGCTGATGGGGACCGTCGGGCTGGTGCTCCTGATCGCCTGCACGAACCTCGCCAACCTTCTGCTCGCGCGAGCCGCCTCGCGGCGCAAGGAGATCGCCATCTGCCTCGCGCTGGGCGCGAGCCGCCGGCGTCTCATCCGGCAGCTCCTGACGGAGAGCCTCCTGCTCTCGCTCGCGGGCGGCGCGGCGGGGCTGCTGCTGGCCCTCTGGATTCTCGACCTCGTCGTCGCCTACAAGCCGCCGATTGACATACCCGTCTGGGTCGAACTGACGATGGACTGGCGCGTGCTCGCCTTCACCATGCTCGCGTCGCTCCTGACGAGCCTCCTGTTCGGACTCGCGCCCGCCTTGCAGGCGACGCGCGCAGACCTTGTGCCCGCGCTCAAGCACGTCGCGTCGCAGACGGGGCGCAGCCCTTCGCGCCTTCGCAGCGCGCTCGTCGTCGCGCAGGTCGCACTCTCGCTCGTGCTTCTCGTAGCCGCCGGCCTGGTCGTCCGCGCGCTCGCCCACCTGCAAACGATGAACCCCGGATTCGAGGTCAAGAACGGACTCGTCATCTCTTTCGACGTGGGGCTGCAAGGCTACGACGAGGCGCGCGGTCGCGAGTTCGAGCGGCAGCTCGTCGAGCGCGTGCGCGCACTGCCCGGCGCGCGCGACGCCTCGCTGACAGACCTCTTCCCCTTAAGCCTCAACTACACCTCTAACGACATCTACATCGAGGGGCAGCCGTCCGCGCGCGGTGCGAACGCGCCCGTCTCGATGGTCGCCTCAATCGAGCCGCACTACTTCAAGACGATGGGCATTCCACTGCTCGCCGGTCGCGGCTTCACGGACGCGGACGATGAGAAAGCGCCGCGCGTCATCGTGGTCAACGAGACGCTCGCGCGCCGCTTCTTCCCCGGCGCGAACCCGTCCGAGATGGCCCTGGGCCGCCGCGTCAGCTTCGGGAGCGACAAAGGGCCTTGGATGCAGATCGTCGGCGTGACCGGCGACGGCAAGTACTGGACTATCGGCGAAGCGCCGCAGCCCTTCGTCTACTCCTCGCTCGCGCAATCCTACAACTCGACCGTGACGCTGGTGGCGCGCACCGAAGGAGACCCGCGCGCGCTGATCCCCGCGATCCGCAGCGAGGTGCAGCGGCTCGACCCGAACCTGCCGCTCTTCGACGTGAAGACCGTCGAGGAACACCTCGGCGTGTCGCTCTTTCCGGCGCGCGTGGCGGCGGCGCTTCTGGGCGGCTTCGGGGTGCTGGCGCTGCTGCTGGCGGCGATGGGCATCTACGGCGTCGTCTCCTACGCCGTGGCGCAGCGGACGCGCGAGATCGGCATCCGCATGGCGCTCGGCGCGCAAGCGAGAGACGTGCTCCGGCTCGTGGCCGGGCGCGGCATGCTCCTCGTCGCCGTCGGCGTCGTCATCGGGCTTGTCGGGGCGCTCGCGCTGACGCGCTTCATGGAGAGCGTGCTCTACGGCGTCTCCGCCACAGACCCCTTGACCTTCGCGCTCGTAGTCCTGCTGCTGGGAGCGGTGGCGCTCGTCGCGTGCCTCGTGCCCGCGCGCCGCGCGACGAAGGTGGACCCGGTGGTGGCGCTACGCTACGAATGATGGACGATGAATGCGGAATGATGAATGAAAAGACACAGGCTACTTCTCATTCATCATTCATCACTCCGCATTCATCACTTGCTTTGAGGTGAATGATGGGGAATCTGTTGAAGGACGTGCGCTACGGGCTGCGCGTGCTGTGGAAGAGTAAGGGGTTCACGGCGGTGGCGGTCGTGACGCTGGCGCTGGGGATCGGCGCGAACACGGCCATCTTCAGCGGCGTGAGCGCCTTCGTGCTCCGGCCCCTGCCGGGCGCGGGCGACCCCTACGGCCTGGTCATGCTCTTCGAGAACTCGCCGGGCGGCGGCTACAACGACTTCTCCTACCCGGACTATCTCGACTACCGCGCGCAGGCCGGCGCGCTCGACGGCCTCGTCGCCACGAACCTCGTGCAGGCGGCGCTCGGCGCGGAGCGCGAGCAGTCGGACGTGGTGTGGGGCCAGATGGTGTCGGGCAACTTCTTCGACGTGCTCAAGGTCAGGATGCAGTCGGGCCGAGGCTTCCTGCCCGAAGAGGACGAAGCGCCGGGCGCGCATGCGGTCGTCGTGCTGGCACACGACTTCTGGCGCGACCGCTTCCAGTCGGACGGCGGGATCGTCGGCAAGACCGTCCAGCTCAACGGCCACCCGTTCACCGTCGTCGGCGTCGCGCCGCGCGAGTTCACGGGATCGAAGTGGGCGCTGGGGATGAACTTCTGGGTGCCTTTGATGATGAAGCGGCAGGTCGAGGGCGGCTCGGACGACTGGATACACGCGCGCGGCAATCACTGGCTCCAACTGATGGGGCGGCTCAAAGTGGGCGCGACGCGCGAGCAGGCTTCGGCGGAGTTGACGGCGGTCGCGGCGCGTTTGCAGCAGGCGTACCCGGACGATCGGAACAAAGACGTGCGGGTTCTGGTCATGACGGAGCGTGAGGGGCGCTGGAGCGAGATGTCGAAGGTCGTGAGCCTGAGCAGCGGGCTGGCGCTGTTGGTCGTCGGCCTCGTGCTCCTGGTCGCGTGCGCCAACGTCGCCAACATGATGCTCGCGCGGGCGGTCGTCCGCCGCCGCGAGATCGGCATCCGCCTCGCGCTCGGCGCGGGGCGCTGGCGCGTCATCCGACAACTTCTGACCGAGAGCTTGCTGCTCTCGACGGCGGGCGGCGCGCTCGGCCTGCTCGTCGCCTTCTGGATGACGGACGCGCTGACGAGCTTCTTCCCGTCCATCTCTTACCAGATCGTCCTCAGCGTCGCGCCCGACGCGCGCGCCCTCGCCTTCACGCTCGCCGTCTCCATGCTCACCGGCGTCGTCTTCGGACTCGCGCCGGCCTTCCAGGCGTCGAAGACAGACCTCGTGCCCGTGCTCAAGGGCGAGGCGGTGTACGCAGGGCGGGCGCGGCACTTCTCCCTGCGAAGCCTCCTGGTCGTCGCGCAGGTCGCGCTCTCTTTGGTCGTCCTGGTCTGCGCGGCGCTCTTCGTGCAGAGCTTCCGCAACGCGAAGTCAATTGATCCGGGGTTCGCCACGCACGGCGCGGTGCTCGTCTCGGTCAACCCAGGGCTGTTCGGCTACGAGAAGGAGCAGGGCAGGGAGTTCTACCGGCAGCTCTCGGAGCGCGTGCGCGCGACGCCGGGCGTCGAGGCGGCGGGCCTCGTTGACTGGATGTCGCTCGGCGACAGCTCGAACTGGTGGGGGCCTCTCTACCCTGCGGATCAGCCGCCGCCGCCGAGCGGCGAAGGCTTGGGCGCGCCCGCCCAGGTGGTCGGGCCGGGCTACTTCAAGGCGATGCGGATTGCGCTCGTCGCGGGCCGCGACTTCGAAGAGCGCGACCGCGACGGCCTCAAGCCCGAAGCCATTATCCTCAACGAGACGCTCGCGCACCGACTCTGGCCGGGCGAGAACCCTCTGGGCAAGCGTCTGCTCCTGGGCCGCACGAACCCGGACACACTCGAAGTGGTCGGCGTCGCACGCGACGGCAAGGTGCGCACGCTCGGCGAGGCGCAGCGACCGGCCTTGTACGTGACGGTGGAGCAGACCTACCAGCCCGGCATGACGCTCGTCGTGCGCGCGCCGGGCGACGCCGGCGCGACGGTCGCAGCCGTCCGCGGCGTCATGCGCTCGCTCGACCCGCGCATGCCGCTCTACAACGTGAAGACGATTGAGCAGCACCTGACGTGGGCCTTCTGGGCGCAGAACATGGCGGCCTCGCTCTCGACCGCCTTCGGCCTGCTCGCGCTCATGCTGGCGGCGACCGGACTCTACGGCGTCATCGCCTACACGGTCGCGCAGCGCACGCACGAGATCGGCATCCGCGTCGCCCTGGGCGCGCAAGCGCGCGACATCCTGCGCCTCGTGCTCGGCCAGGGGATGTGGCTCACGCTCGCGGGCGTCGCGGCGGGGCTGGCCGCGTCGTTCGCCCTGGCGCAACTGCTCGCCAGCCTGCTCTACGGCATCAGCCCCGCAGACCCCGTGACCTACATCCTCGTCGCGCTGGCGCTCGCGTGCGTGGCGCTCGTCGCCTGCCTCGTGCCCGCGCGCCGCGCGACGAAGGTTGACCCGATGGTGGCACTTCGTTATGAGTAAAGCAGTGACGAGTGACGAGTGACGAGCCAAGAGGTTGTCTTCAGCTCGTCACTCATCACTCATCACTCATCACTTCTAAAGAGGTGAAGCGATGGAAACGCTGTGGCAAGACATACGTTTCGGTTTTCGGATGTTGCTGAAGAAGCCCGGCTTCACGGCGGTCGCGATACTGGCGCTCGCCTTGGGCGTCGGGGCGAACACGGCGATCTTCTCGGTCGTCAACGGCGTGCTCTTGAGGCCGCTGCCGTTTAAAGAGCCGGACAGGCTCGTGCGCCTCGGCGAGTGGAGCAGGCAGGTTCCGGGCATGTCCATCTCGTACCCGAACTTCCTCGACTGGCGCGAGCAGAACCACGTCTTCGAGGGCCTGGCCGCGACGCAGTTCGACAACTACAACCTGACCGGCTCGGACGAGCCGGAGCGCCTCCAGGGGCGCAACGTCTCGTGGAACTTCTTCGACGTGTTGGGCGTCCGGCCCGCGCTGGGGCGCACGTTCCGCGCGGAGGAAGACCACGCGGGCGCGCCGCGCGTCTGCGTCATCAGCCACGCGCTCTGGCAGCGACGCTTCGGCTCCGACCAGAAGATCACGGGGAAGACGGTCACGCTCAACGGCGCGAGCTACACGGTCGTCGGCGTCCTGCCCGCGGGCTACCGCTACGGCACGCCGACCGACGTGTTCGTCCCCCTCGGCCTGAAGGAGGCCGACGAGGTCGTCCGCATGCGCGACAACCACCCCGGCATCTACGCCGTCGCGCGCCTCAAAGACGGCGTTACATTCGAGCAGGCCGAGGCCGAGATGAAGTCAATCGCCGAGCGGCTCGCCGTGGCTTACCCGAAGGAGAACGCTGGCAACAGCGTCACGCTCACGCCGCTGCGCGAATACTTCGTCGGCGACATACGCATGTCGCTCTTCGTGCTCCTCGGCGCGGTCGGCTTCGTGCTTTTGATCGCGTGCGCCAACGTCGCCAACCTTTTGCTCGCGCGCGCGGCCTCGCGCTCGCGCGAGATCGCCGTTCGCACCGCCCTGGGCGCGAGCCGCTTCCGCATCGTCCGCCAACTGCTCACCGAGAGCGTCATCCTCGGCATCGTCAGCGGCGCGGTCGGGCTGCTGCTCGCGCTGTGGGGCGTGGACGTGCTCAGGCGCGCGAGCCTCGACATCATCCCGACGACCGCCGACATCAGCCTCGACCGCACGGTGCTCTTCTTCACGCTCGGCGTCTCGCTCCTGACAGGCGTCGCGTTCGGACTCGCGCCGGCGCTCCAGGCGTCGAAGCCGGAGTTGAACGAGGCGCTGAAAGAGGGCGGGCGCTCCGGCGCGGAAGGATCGGCGCGCAACCGCGTGCGCTCGCTCCTGGTCGTCGCGGAGGTGGCGCTCTCGCTCATGCTCCTGGTCGGCGCGGGCCTCCTCGTCCGCAGCTTCATGCGCCTGCGCCAGACCGACACGGGCTTCCGCCCCGACAACCTGCTGACGATGGAACTCTCCTACAGCGTCGGCAAGGACGAGGGACAAAAGGCCGTCAACTTCTTCCGCGCCGTCGAGGAGAGGGTGAGGGCGCTGCCCGGCGTCGAGGCGGTCGCCGTCTCGAACGGCGTGCCGATGATCGGCGCTTCCGAGACCTCGTTCCAGATCGAGGGCCGCCCGCCCGCCGCGCCGGGCAAGAGGCCGATGTCGGTCGTCTATTACCCGACGCACGACTTCCTGAACGCGATGGGCATACGCCTCGTCAGGGGCCGCTTCTTCGACGAGCACGACACGCAGAACGCGCCGCTGGTCGCCGTAATTGACGAGGAGTTCGCGCGCGAATACTTCCCCGGCGAAGACCCCGTCGGGAAGTATTTCGCGGGCAACAAGGAGATGGACATCCCGCACGCCGAGATCGTCGGCGTCGTCGCGCACGTGAAGAACTACGGGCTGGACACGCCGGGGCCTGTGCAGGCCGAGTTCTACTCCTCGCGCGACCAGGTGCCCGACAGGTTCCAGCCGCTCCTGGCCGACCGCGTCAGTCTCGTCGTGCGCACCTCTTCAGACCCGGCGGCGATGGCGACCGCCGTGCGCCGCGCCGTGCAGGAGGTTGACCCGAACCAGCCGGTTTACAACGTCAACACGATGGAGCAGGTGCTCTCGGACTCGGTGGCGTCGCAGCGCCTATCGATGCTCCTGCTCTCAATCTTCGCGGCGGTGGCGATGACGCTCGCGGCGGTCGGCATCTACGGCGTGATGAGCTACGCCGTGGCGCAGCGCACGCACGAGTTCGGCATCCGCATGGCGCTCGGCGCGCAGGGCGGCGACGTGCTCCGCATGGTCGTCCGCCAGGGGATGCTGCTGACGCTCGTCGGCGTCGGCGCGGGGCTGCTCGGCGCTCTGGCGCTGACGCGCGTTATATCGTCGCTGCTCTACGGCGTCTCGGCCACAGACCCGTTGACCTTCGCGGGCGTGCCGCTCGTGCTCGTCGCGGTCGCGCTCGCCGCCTGCCTCGTCCCCGCCCGGCGCGCGACGAAGGTGGACCCGATGGTGGCTCTCAGATATGAGTAGTAATAGAGGAGTTGAGCTATGAAGACCTTGCTTCAAGACCTGCGTTACGGCTTGCGCATGTTGCTTAAGAACCCCGGCTTTACCGCCGTCGCCGTCATCGCGCTGGCGCTCGGCATCGGCGCTAACAGCGCCATCTTCAGCGTGGTCAATTCGCTGCTGCTGCGACCGCTGCCGTTTGAGCAGCCCGGCAGACTGGTGCAGGTGTGGGAGGCCAACCCGCAGCGCGGGCAGACGGAAGTGCCCGCTTCGTTCCCCAACTTCGCGGACTGGCGCGACCAGAATCACGTCTTCGAGCAGATGGTCGCCTACTCGGATTGGTCGTTCAACCTGACGGGCGCGGCTGAGCCTGAGCGGATTCGCAGCGCCATCGTCTCGCCCACATTTTTTTCGACGCTCGGCATCAAGCCGATTCTGGGCCGCACGCTTTTGCCCGACGAGGATCAGCCGGGCAAAGACCTCTCCGTAGTGATCAGTCAAAGACTGTGGCAGCGCCGCTTCAACTCCGACCCGAACGTCGTCGGCAAGACGGTTGACCTCAACGGCAAGAGCTTTACCGTGGTGGGCGTCATCGCACAGACCGCCGATCTGCCCGGACTCTCAGACGACACGGAGTTGTGGGCGCCCGTCTCTCAAGGCTTCGGGTTCACGAACCGGCGCGGCCATTACCTCAACGTGATCGCGCGCCTGAAGCCGGGCGTCGGCGAGGCGCAGGCGCAGGCGGACATGAACCAAATCGCCGCCGCGCTGTCCCGGCAGTACCCGGAGGCCAACGCGGATCGGGGCGTGAGGATCGTTCCGTTGCAGGAGCAGGTCGTGGGCGATGTCAGGCTGGCGCTGCTGGTGCTGCTGGGCGCGGTCGTCTTCGTATTGCTCATCGCTTCGACCAACGTAGCGAACATGCTGCTAGCGCGCGCGTCCAGCCGGCGCAAAGAGATCGCCATCCGCACGGCTCTGGGCGCGGGGCGCTGGCGGCTCATCCGGCAGTTGCTCACGGAGAGTCTGCTGCTCGCGCTCGCCGGCGGCACACTCGGTCTGCTGCTGGCGCTGTGGGGCGTTGACCTGCTCGTCGCGTTCGGCCCCTCGGACTTGCCGCGCGTGAAAGAGGTGGCGATGGACGGGCGCGTGCTCGCCTTCACGTTCGCGGTCTCGCTCGCGACCGGCCTCGTCTTCGGACTCGTGCCGGCGCTCCAGTCTTCGCGGCCCGAGCTGAACGAGACGCTGAAAGAGGGCGGGCGGAGCGCGACCGGCGGCGCGAGCCGGCGGCGCGTGCGCAGCCTGCTGGTCGTCACCGAGATCGCGCTCTCGCTCGTGCTGCTCGTCGGCGCGGGCCTCTTGCTCAAGAGCTTCTTCCGGCTCCGAGCGGTCAACCCCGGATTCAACCCGCAGGACGTGTTGACCATGCAGCTCGATCTGCACGGGCCGAATTATCAGAAGGGCGCACAGCTCACGGCCTTTCACGACCAGCTCCTCGACCGAGTCAAAGCTCTGCCCGGCGTCGAGGCGGTCGCCACCGCGTCGGCTGTGCCCGTCGCACCCGACGCGGGCTTCTGGCATCTGAGCTTCGCCATCGAAGGTCAAACGCCCGATCCGGCCAACCGGCCCGTCGCCTTCTACAACGGCGTCAGCCCCGACTACTTTCGGACGATGCAGATTCCCGTGCTGCGGGGCCGCGTCTTCGACGAGCACGACGTGAAGAAGGCCCAGGGCGTCGTCATCATTAACGAGACGCTCGCCCGCAAATACTTCCCCGGCGCAGACCCCGTCGGCCAGCGCATAACCTTGAGCGACGAGAATCCGAAGGAAGAGGACTGGGCCACGATCATCGCCGTCGTCAAAGACACGAAACCGCGCGAGCTTTCGGGCGAACCCGTGGCCGAGATGTACATGCCCTACGCGCAACAGCCCGAAGTCAACATGGCGCTGATGATCAGGACGACGGGCCGGCCCGACGCGGTAGCCGCCGCGGTGCGCCGCGAGGTGCTGGCGCTCGACCACGATCAACCGGTCTATAGCGTCAGGACGCTGCCCGCTGTGATGTCGGAGGCGGTCGCCACGCCGCGCTTTCGCACGTCCCTGCTCGGCCTGTTTGCCGCGCTCGCCCTGGTGCTGGCGGTGGTTGGCATCTACGGCGTGATGAGCTACGCCGTGGCGCAGCGCACGCACGAGTTCGGCATCCGCATGGCGCTCGGCGCGCAAGGCCGTGACGTTTTGAAACTCGTCGTGGGCTACGGCATGGCGCTCGCGCTCGCGGGGGTATTGATCGGCCTGGCCGCCAGCTTCGCGCTGACGCGCGTGATGTCCGGCCTGCTCTACGGCGTCGCCCCGACCGACCCCGTAACGTTCGCGTGCATCTCGCTGCTGCTCCTGGCCGTCGCGCTCGCGGCGTGCCTCGTCCCGGCGCGGCGCGCGGCGAAGGTTGATCCGATGGTCGCGCTCAGATACGAATGATGAACGATGAATGCGGAATGATGAATGTTAAGAAGGCCGCTGATTTCAAATTCATCACTCATCATTTCGCATTCATCATTTCCCTTGAGGTGAGCCGATGAGAACCTTGTGGCAAGACATCCGCTTCGGCGCGCGCACGCTGCTGAAGAGTCCGGGCTTCACGCTGGTAGCGGTCGCGTCGCTGGCGGTCGGGATCGGCGCGAACACGACGATCTTCAGCCTCGTCAACGCGGCGCTGTTGAGGCCGCTGCCGCTGGTTCGCGACGAGTCGCGCCTCGTTGACGTGAACCGCACGCGACCGAACGGCGACCGCTTCGCGCAGGTCTCTTACCCCGACTACCTGTACTTCCGCGACCACGCGGACGTGTTCGACGGGCTGGCCGCATACGACTTCACGCCGCTCAGCCTGAGCGCGGGCGGCGAGGCCGAGCGCGTGCGCGGGATGCTCGCGAGCGCGAACTACTTCGACGTGATGGGCGTCAAGCCCGCGCGCGGGCGCTTCCTCCTGCCCGACGAAGACCGCGCGCCGGGCGGCGCGGGCGTGGCCGTCATCAGCCATCAACTGTGGCAGCGCCGCTTCGGCGGCGGCGAGGTCGTCGGTCGGCAGGTGTCAATCAACGGCCACCCGTTCACCGTCGTCGGCGTCGCGCCCGAAGGCTTCAAGTCGCCCTTCATCTACCTCGCGCCGGACGTGTACCTCCCCCTGACGGCGCAGGCGCAGGCCATGCCCGGCAGCGACCTGCTCGGCGACCGCGGCGCGGGATGGCTCGGCTTGCGGGGACGCTTGAAAGACGGGGCGAGCGTCGAGCAGGCGCAGGCGACTCTGTCGGTGCTCGCCGGGCAACTCCAGACCGAGTTCGCGGACGTGGAGCGCGGCCAGGGCGCGAGCGTGCGACCAATCGGCCACGTGCCGGGCGAGGTGCGCTCGGCGGTGGTCGGCTTCATGCTGACGCTCTCGGTCGTCGTCGGGCTGGTGCTTTTGGTCGCCTGCGCGAACGTCGCCGGGATGCAGCTCGCGCGCGCGTTCGCGCGGCGCAGGGAGGTCGCCATCCGCACGGCACTCGGCGCGACGCGCGGGCGCGTCGTCCGCCAACTGCTGACCGAGAGCCTGCTGCTCTTCCTCGTCGGCGGCGGGCTGGGAATCCTCCTCGCCGTCTGGATGAACGACCTCTTGATGGCCTTCAGGCCCGCGGGCACGCTCGCCGTCGAGTTCAACCTCGACGTGGACTGGCGCGTGCTCTCTTTCACGCTCGCCGTGTCGTTTTTGACGGGCCTCGTCTTCGGCCTCGCGCCCGCGCTCACCGCCTCGAACCCCGACGTGAGCGCGACCTTGAAGGACGCCGCGCCGAGGGGCGGCGGGCGGGCGTCGCGCCTGCGCGGCGCGTTCGTCGTCGGACAGATAGCCATCTCGATGGTTCTGCTCGTGGCCGCCGCGCTCTGCGTGCAGAGCCTCCGCAGCGCCGCGCGCATCAACACCGGCTTCGAGGCCGAAGGCGTCTATCTCGCCACGGTTGACCTGTCCTTGCAGGGCTACGACGAGACGCGCGGGCGCGAGTTCTTCCGCCGGCTGAAGGAGCGCGCCGCGGCGCTGCCGGGCATCGAGTCGGCGACGCTCGCGCGCAGCGTGCCTCTGAGCGGCCTCGCGTTCGGCGAGCGCGTGCGCGTCGAGGGGCACGAGCCGCCCGCGGGCGAGCCGCCGCCCTTCGTCCTCTCGAACACGGTTGACGAGGACTACCTGCGCACGCTCAAAGTGCCGCTCCTGGCCGGGCGCGACTTCCGCGCGACCGACGCGGAAGGCGCGCCGCGCGTCGCCGTCATCAACGAGACGATGGCCGCGCGCTACTTCGGCGGGCGCGAGGCGGTCGGCAAACACTTCACACTGCTCGCCGCGCCCACGCTGCGCGGCGTGGGGCGGCGCGAAGACGTGGGCGTGGAGGTCGTCGGCGTCGTTGCCGACGGACGCTACTACACGCTCGGCGAAGCGCCGCAGCCGTTCATGTACCTTCCGCTGGCGCAGAACTACGGCGGCATGTTGACGCTGCACGTGCGCGCGCCGAAGGACGCGGCGGCCCCGGTGCTCGCCGCCGTGCGGCGCGAGGCGAGCGCCGTTGACCCCGAAGTCCCGCTCACGGGCGTCATGCCGATGACGGAGGCCGTCGGCTTCTCGCTCATCCCCCTGCGCCTGGCGGCGACGGTCGTCGGCGCGCTCGGACTCTTCGGCCTCCTGCTCGCGGCCCTCGGCGTCTATGGCGTCGTGGCCTACACGGTCGGCAGCCGCACGCGCGAGATCGGCATCCGCGTGGCGCTGGGCGCGCAAGCGGGCGACATCCTGCGCCTCTTCATGCGGCACGGCGTCGTGCTCGCCGCGGTCGGCGTCTGCCTCGGCACGGCGGGCGCGCTCGCCCTGACGCGCTTCCTCGCGAGCCTGCTCTACGGCGTCTCGGCGACAGACCCCGTGGCCTTCGCCGTCGTCGCACTCGTGCTCGCGGCGGTCGCGCTCGTCGCCTGCCTCGTGCCGGCCCGGCGCGCGACGAAGGTTGATCCGATGGTGGCGCTCCGTTACGAATGATGAATGATGAATGCGGAATGATGAATGAAGAAGAGACTCGCTGCCTTCAATTCATCATTCATCACTCCGCATTCATCATTTCCCTTGAGGTGAAGCGATGAGGACTCTTCTGCAAGACTTGCGTTACGGCGCGCGCACGCTGTGGGCGAAGCCGGCGTTCACGCTGGTGTGCGTGCTGACGCTGGCCCTGGGCATCGGCGCGAACACGGCGATCTTCAGCCTCGTCAACGCCGTGCTGCTCAGGCCGCTCTCCTTCCGCGAGCCGGAGCGGCTGGTGATGGTCTGGGAGGACGCCACGCAGATCGGCTTCCCGCAGAACACGCCCGCGCCCGCCAACTACCTCGACTGGAAGGCGCAGAATCAGGTCTTCGAGGACATGGCCGCCGTCTCGACTGTGAGCTACAACCTCACGGGCGACGGCGAGCCGGAGAAGGTCGCGGGCCACGCCGTGACGGCGAACCTCTTCCCGCTGCTCGGCGTAACGCCCGCGCTCGGGCGTGTCTTCTCGGCGGAAGAGGAGAAGCCCGGCTCGGACAAAGTCGTCGTCATCAGCCACGCGCTCTGGCAGAGCCGCTTCGGGGGCGAGCGCGGCGTCGTGGGCCGCGCCATCCTGCTCAACGGCGAGAAGTACACGGTCGTCGGCGTGATGCCCGCCCACTTCCAATTCCTCGAACCCTACATCAATCTCTGGGTTCCCCTCGCGCTCTCCCCAGAAGACTGGGCCAACCGCGGCGGCCACTACCTGACGGTTGTGGCGCGTATGAAGCCGGGCGTCACGCTCGAACGTGCGAACGCCGACATCAAGACCGTCATGGGGCGCATCCAGCGCGACCACCCCGAAGAGGCCGCGCAGCTCGGCGCTTACGTGCTGCCGCTACGCGAGCAGTTGACCGGGGACGTGCGAAGCCCGCTGACGATGCTGCTCGTCGCCGTCGCCTTCGTGCTCTTGATCGCGTGCGCCAACGTCGCCGGCCTGCTCCTTTCGCGCTCGGTCGCGCGCCGCCGCGAGATAGCCATCCGCGTCGCGTTGGGCGCGAGCCGCTGGCGGGTCGTGCGCCAACTCTTGACAGAGGGCGCACTGCTCTCGGTCGGCGGCGGCGCGGCGGGGCTGCTCCTCGCGCTCTGGAGCTTCGCCTTCCTTCAACGCCTGATCCCGCCGACGATGCGGCTGTCAACCGGACTCGCCGTTGACGGGCGGGTGCTGGCCTTCACGCTGCTCGTCTCGCTCGCGACGGCGACGCTCGCCGGGCTGGCCCCGGCGCTCCAGGCGTCGAAGGCCGGGCCGGGCGAGGCGCTCAAGCAGGGCGGCGGGCGCGGCGGCGTGGGGGCGGGAAGCCGGCGGCTGCGCAACGCCTTCGTCGTCACCGAAGTGGCGCTGGCGCTCGTGCTGCTCGCCGGCGCGGGCCTGCTGATCCAGTCGCTCCGAAAGCTGCGCGGGCAGTACGCGGGCATACGGCCCGAAAACGTCCTGACGCTGAGGACGGTGCTGCCCGACAACATCTACCGCGAGCACGCGCAGCGCCTGGCCTTCTACGACGCCGTGCTTGGGCGCGTGCGCGCGCTGCCCGGCGTCGTCTCCGCCGGCTACACGACGACCGTGCCGCTGACCTGGAAGGGCGGGACGAGCGGCTTCGTCGTCGAGGGCCGCCCGCCGGAGCGCGGCATGGGGAACGATGCCAACCACCGGCAGGTCACCGCCGACTACTTACAGACGATGGGCATCCCGCTCAAGGAGGGGCGATACCTCGGCGACGGCGACGGCCCGCAGTCGCAGCCCGTCGCCGTCATCAACGAGGCGATGGCCCGCACGTACTGGCCGAACGAAGACCCGCTCGGCAGACGCTTCAAGGTCGGCGGCCCCGACTCCGAACGCCCCTGGCTGACCGTCGTCGGCGTTGTCGCCGACGTGCGGCAGATGGGCCTGGACGTTCCGGCCAAGCCGGAGATGTATCTGCCTTACAGGCAGGTTGACTACCAGAAGTGGTTCGCCCCGGCCTACCTGGTCATACGCACCTCGGTCGAGCCGACCACCTTAGCCGCCGCCGTGCGCCGCGAGGTCTATGCGGTCGACCCGGAACAGCCCGTCTCCAACGTCGAGACGATGGCCGAGATACTCGGCGAAGAGTCCGCGCCGCGCGATGTCGGCATGACGCTGCTCGCCGTGTTCGCCGCGCTCGCGCTGCTGCTGGCCTCGCTGGGAATCTACGGCGTGCTCTCCTTCTTCGTCGTCCAGCACACGCAGGAGATCGGCGTGCGACTCGCGCTCGGGGCGCAGCCGCGCGCCATCCTCGCGCTGGTGATGCGCAAGGGGATGCGGCTGGCGCTCGCGGGCGTCGCCTTCGGCCTGTGCGGGGCCTTCGCCCTGACGCGCCTGTTGGAGAGCCAGCTCTTCGGCGTCTCCGCGACCGACCCCCTCACCTTCGCGCTCGTCGCGGCGCTGCTCGCGGGCGTCGCGCTGCTGGCCTGCCTCGTGCCGGCGCGCCGCGCGACGAAGGTTGACCCGATGGTGGCGCTCCGTTACGAATGAAAGGAAGTAGTCAGTAGCCGGTGGCCGGCAGATCACTCGCCGGGATTTGACGCTTGCGCCGCGACTGATCGGGTGAGATAGTTTGCCGCCGTTCGCTGACTATAAGCTACCGACCGCCGACCACTGACCAGGTAATCCTATGCCGCGCGTACTCATCGCCGACGACCAGCCAGCCGTGATCGAGGCCCTGCGCCTTCTGCTGAAAGGCGAGGGCTTCGAGATCAAGGCCGTCGCCTCGCCGGCGGACGTTTTAGAGGCGCTCTCGCGTCAGACGTTCGACGCGGCGCTGATTGATCTGAACTACACGCGCGACACGACCTCCGGACAGGAGGGCTTAGACCTGCTCGCGCGCGTGCGCGAGATTGACGCCACCCTGCCCGTCGTCGTGATGACGGCGTGGGGCAGCGTCGGGCTGGCGGTCGAGGCGATGCGGCGCGGCGCGCGCGACTTCGTGCAGAAGCCCTGGGACAACGAGCGCCTGCTCTCGATACTGCGCACGCAGGTGGAGCTGGCCCGCGCGCTGCGCACAGGCGCGCGGCTCGAAGCCGAGAACCGGATGCTGCGGGCCGACGGAGAGGGCGCGCGCCCGCTCCTCATCGCCGCCTCCGAGGCAATGCAACCCGCCCTCGAACTCGTCCGCCGCGTCGGCCCCTCGGACGCGGGCGTCCTCATCACGGGCGAGAACGGCACGGGCAAGGAGGTCATCGCGCGCACGCTCCACGCCTTGAGTCCGCGCGCCTCGAAGCCGATGGTCACGGTGAACGCGGGCGCTCTCTCCGAGGGGACGTTCGAGAGCGAGGTGTTCGGGCACGTCAAAGGGGCTTTCACGGACGCGAAGGCGGAACGCGTCGGTCGCTTCGAGCTGGCCGACGGCGGCACGCTCTTCCTCGACGAGATCGCGAACGTGCCTTTGAACCTCCAGCCGAAGCTCCTGCGCGTCATCGAGACGGGCGAGTTCGAGCGCGTCGGCTCGTCGCAGACGCGCCGCGCCGACGTGCGCGTCATCTCGGCGACGAACGCCGACCTGAAGGAGGAGGCCGCCGCGGGCCGCTTCCGCCAGGACCTCTTCTTCCGAATCAACACGGTCGAGATTCACCTGCCGCCTTTGCGCGAGCGCCCCGAAGACATCGAGGCGCTGGCCGGGCACTTCCTCCAACTGCACGCGCACCGCTACCGCAAAGAGCTGCGGCGCGGCTTCGAGGCGGCGGCGACGGAAGCGTTGCGGCGCTACGCCTGGCCGGGCAACGTGCGCGAGCTGGATCACGTCGTGCAGCGCGCGGTGCTGCTGGCGCGCACGGACGAGGTGAAGGCGGTTGACCTCGGCCTCCAGCCCGTGCGAGAAATGGGGGAGCGGCGGCTCGAAGAGATGAGCCTCGAAGAGGTCGAGCGACTCCTGATTCAGAAGGCGCTCAAGCGCTTCGGCGGCAACGTCAGCCAGGCCGCCGAAGCCTTGGGCCTGAGCCGCAGCGCGCTCTACAGGCGGATGCAGAAGTATGAAATCTGAGGAGCAGGCGACCGTGCCGAAGCATGCCGAACGGCTCGGCGCGGCGGCACCACCACACGCGCCGACGCCCTCCACGCCGCACTTGCCTCCCGATTCCTCTCCGCCCGTCCGTCAGACGGCCCCGCCCGCCCATGAGGCGGCGGCTTCGCCCGCTCACTCGTCAACGAAATCGTCCCAACCTCTTTCAGAGTCCGTGAAGGCGAAGCGGCGCGAGCCTGTGACGCACGAGCGGCGCGTGCTCCTGATGGCGCTCGCCGCGGGCGCTCCCTCCGTCCTCGTCTCGCTCGCGCTGCTGCTCGCGGGCGACTACACGCCGAAGGTCTTCTGGACACTCCTGACCTTCATCCTCTGCTTCTGGCTCGGCTTCTCGTTCGCCGTGCAGGGGCGCGTCATGCGCCCCTTGCAGACGGTCTCGAACCTGCTTGCGGCGCTGCGCGAGGGCGACTACAGTTTCCGCGCGCGCGGGGGCCGCGGCGACGACGCGCTGAGCGAAGTCATACGCGAGATCAACTCGCTCGGCGAGACGATGCGCGAGCACCGCCTCGGCGCTCTGGAAGCGACGGCGCTCCTGCGCACGGTGATGTCGGAGATTGACGTGGCCGTCTTCGCCTTCGACCCCGGAGGCCGCCTGCGACTGGTGAACCGCGCGGGCGAGCGCCTGCTCGCGCGGGGAGCGGAGCGCGCCACGGGTCGCACCGCCGAAGAACTCGGACTCGCCGACTGCCTGAGAGTGAGCGACGACGAGGCGTCGCACACACTGGCGAAATCGTTCCCCGGCGACGGCGGGGCCTCCCGCCGCTGGGGCGTGCGCCGGAGCAGTTTCCGCGAGCGCGGCGTCGCGCACCAGCTCCTCGTCGTCGCCGACTTGAGCCGGCCCTTGCGCGAGGAGGAGTTGAAGGCCTGGCAGAGGATCGTGCGCGTGCTCGGCCACGAGCTGAACAACTCGCTCGCGCCGATCAAGTCCATCGCCGGGAGCCTCGCAAGCCTTCTCGCGCGCGAGCCTCTGCCCCCGGACTGGCGCGACGACGCGCGGCGCGGACTCGACGTGGTCTCGGCGCGCGCCGAGTCTTTAAGTCGCTTCACGGAGTCATACGCGCGCCTCGCGCGCCTGCCCGGCCCGCGCCTCGCGCCCGTCGAGCTCGGCCGGCTCGTGCGCCGCGTCGCCGGGCTGGAGACGCGTCTCAAGGTCGAGGTGCTCGCGGGCGCGGAGCGGACGGTCAGCGCCGACGCCGACCAGCTCGAACAGCTCCTCATCAACCTCGTCCGAAACGCGGCGGACGCGTCGCTCGTGACCAACGGCGCGGTGCGGGTGGGGTGGCGCGGCGGCGCGAACGGCCACGTCGAAATCTGGGTCGAGGACGATGGGCTAGGGCTTGCCAGCACCGCCAACATCTTCGTGCCCTTCTTCACCACGAAGCCGGGCGGCAGCGGCATCGGCCTCGTGCTCTCGCGCCAGATCGCGGAGGCACACAGCGGCACGCTCACGCTCGAAAACCGCGCGGGCGCGCGCGGCTGCGTGGCGCGCCTGCGCCTGCCCCTGTGATTCCCGATTCCGGGACGGCTGAGTCCCGCAAGCGAACATCCGCCGCCGCCGACTCGTCAGTGCGAGCGCGCCGGACGCTGCTTTCCGAGCCGCCGCGCGAACGCGCCGGGGAGCGACGCGAGTGGCACGGCGGTTTCATGCACGGGCGGCGTGACTCTTAAATTCAACGCGTGAAGGCCGGGAGGCGCGGACGATGATTCAACTACGCAACGTCGAGAAGTTCTACGAGACCGGCGCGGGCCGGACATACGTTCTGCGCCGCGTCAACCTGGACGTGCGCGAGGGCGAGTTCGTCTCCGTCATGGGGCCTTCAGGTTCGGGCAAGACGACGTTGCTCTCCATCCTCGGCATGCTCGACAGCGCCTTCGGCGGCGAATACTTCTTCACGGACAAGGCCGTGCACAAGCTCAGCCACAAGGAGCGCGCCGCCCTGCACAAGCGCTACATCGGCTTCGTCTTCCAGAGCTACCACCTCATTGACAGCCTCACCGTCAGAGAGAACCTGGAAGTGCCGCTCTCCTACCGCGACATGAAGCGCGCCGAATCGGAGGCGCTCGTCGCCGACGCGCTCGACCGCTTCCAGATCGTCGGCAAGAAAGACCTCTTCCCCAACCAGCTCTCCGGCGGCCAGCAGCAGCTCGTCGCCGTCGCCCGCGCAGTCATACACAACCCTAAGCTCCTCCTCGCCGACGAGCCTACGGGGAATCTCCACTCCGGCCAGGGGCGCGAGATCATGGAGCTGTTCAAGCAACTCAACGACGCGGGCACGACCATCATCCAGGTCACACACTCCGAGACGAACGCGTCCTACGGCAACCGCATCGTCCAACTCTCCGACGGCTGGGTCGTGAACGAAGAGGGGGAGGGTGCGGCGGGCTGACGAGGCGTTGGGTTTCGGCAGAAGATGAACAGGGCCGTGCGAGAGCATTTCTCACGGCTCTGTTTCTTTCGTGGCCGACAGCGCGGGACGGAATCTCTTCTTCAGCTTTGTGACCGTAATCACCGGCGCTTCTGACCTCCACGGCGAAGATGGGTGCGCCTTCCAAAAACTTCATGCCGGTAGGTTTCCCCGTGTGAAACGCGGCGTCGGGGCTGAAAGATTCACGTTGGGGAAGATTTACTTTGAACCCTGCATTATCTGAATATGCGCGACCGCCCTTAACTTTCGGCTCGTATTGACGCAGGCTTATATAAATCGCGCCCGCCGCGCGATTCGGTAAGTCTCCCGTCGGGGACATTAGAAGTACCTCTCCGTTAACGATTTCAGCCTTAGCGTTATCAGGCACTCCATATAAATCCTCAATAGTCGCGTGAATTTTCGTGCTCATACTTACACCTCACGAAAGAATCTTACCATCTTCGCGCGCACACACCGCGAAGCGCCGAACAAATCGTTGGATGCTTCGGTAAGTGTCAATCATCCTCTTCGTCTGCCTCAAGTGGGACTCGCTCAACAAGGCCGATGGCATCAATGACTGTGACTAATGGAAAGCGCTCGCCGGGCTTAATCTGTTTTTCTACAGCATTCTTGGTCTGTTCAGAGATCACAATGAGATAGCGCTTAACGTCGCCCGGCTCATCGGTGAGTCGCTTTAAATCATTTTCGATTGCGCGCTTCTGAGGGCCGCGTAAGCCAACGGTTTCGGACGTGTGAGTTGTCTTGACCTCAGCAATAACCTTCTTCGTGCCGTCTGATGCGAGTCCTATGATATCGATACCGCCCGCGCCCGCACCACGATAATCAAATTTTTCTATCTCCGGGTGCAATCCTTTCAACTTCTCAATCGCAATCAGCGATAGTTTGTCGTGAATCCGGTTGTTGAGGATGGATACTGATTGCTTGAGGGCAATAAGGAACCGAAGCTCGTCAGTGTAGATGTCGATACGTGACTTAGTCATATCCGCATAATACCCTCATATGCAGAATTACCTCAATCGCTATTTGGCTGCGTCGCGGAGTGCCGAACTCTTCAAGTATGACCGCGGCTATGTGTCGGCGGCCCGCTCGGTCGCTGCGGATACTTTCTCGGACGACTACTCGACCGGAGTTTCCAGCGCGAGCGGCGCGCGCGCGTGAGTCAGCGCGACCGTGTCCTTGCGTTCGAGCTTGCCCCAGCCGACGAGCGCGCCGCGCGCCGCCGCGAAGAGAGACCTGACCATCACCGTGTACATCACCTGCCGGTAGCCGAAGCGTTGGAGGAAGAGCCACCACAGGAGCTTCCACTGCTCTTTCCGTTCGAGCGCGAAGGCGAAGGCGGCAGCCGCCCAGTCAACGGCGAGGAAGAGCGCGTAGTAGAAGGCGACCTGCTTGAAGTTGAAGACCGCGTACTCCGCAGGGTGTTCGAGCCGTTCGAGCGCGGCGGCCACGAACGTCCACAGGAACATCAAGTCCATCAGCGGCGAGATGAGGGGAAACAGAATCTGGAAGACCCAGACGTTCGGCATCGCCACGTAGCCGAGCGTGCCGTGGTGCGGATTGAAGAGCGCGGCCTTGTGCTTCCACAGGCACTGGAGCGTGCCGAACGACCAGCGGAAGCGCTGCTTCATCAAACCGCGGAAGGTGTCCGGCGCTTCCGTCCACGCGATTGCCGTCTCCTCGTAGCCGACGCGGTAGCCGAGCCGGCGCACGCGCATCGTCAAGTCCTGGTCTTCGGCCAGCGTGTCGGGACTGAAGCCGCCCGCGCGCTCCAACAAATCGCGCCGCCACGCGCCGACCGCGCCGGGCACGACCGTGATGCAGTTGAGGCTGGAGAAAGCGCGGCGGTCGAGGTTCTGCGAGGTGACGTATTCGAGGGCCTGCCAGCGCGTGACGAGGTTGATGCGGTTGCCGACCTTCGCGTTCCCCGCGACCGCGCCCACGGTCGGGTCTGCGAAGCGCCGCGCGAGCGCGCGCATCGTCTGCGGCTCGAACACTGTGTCGGCGTCGAGGCCGACGACGACCTCGCCGCGCGACCGGGCGAGGCCGTAGTTCAAAGCCTCGGCCTTGCCGCCGTTCTCCTTTCGGAAGAGGCGCACGCGCGGCTCCTTACGGAAGTGCTCGCCGACGACCTCGCTCGTGCGGTCGGGCGAGCCGTCGTCCACGACGACGATCTCGAAGGCCGTGTAGTCCGAGGCGAGCAGGCTCTCGATAGTCTTGCGGATGACGCGCTCCTCGTTGTAGGCGGGCACGACCACGGAGACGAACGGCTCGTAGTGCTCGCCCGCGTGCGTCAGCTCGCGTCGGCGCGAGCGAAGGCGCTGCGCGAGCGCGAGCGCGCCGATGATGACGAGCCGACCGATGCCGAGCGCGATGCCGACGAGGAAGGCCCAGCGCATCAGCCAGCCGCCTAAAGAGAGGAGGTAGAACGCGGCGGCGTCGGCGTGCGCAAACGCGCCGCGGTTTTCGGGGACGGCGGGCATCGTCTGCGCCTGCGTGAGTCCCGCGAGTTCCGAGACGGTGACGAAGCGATAGCCCTTCGCGCGCAAAGTCTCGATGATTCGGGGCAGCGCCTCGACGGTCTGCGCGCGGTTGCCGCCGCCGTCGTGGAGCAGCACGACCTGGCCGCGCTGGTCTGAGTCGTCGCTCTGGTTGGTGACGCCCTTGATCGTCCGCTTGACGATCTCGTCCGCGCCGGGCGTGGCCCAGTCGTCGGGGTCAACGTGCAGGCCGACGGTCAGGTAGCCGAGCCGGCGGGCGCGCACTACGGGTTCGACCTCGTCGGGCGTCGTCGGCTCGGCGTCGCCGAAGTAGGGCGGGCGGAAGAGTATGGTCGAGCGCCCGGTCAGAGACTCGATTAATCTTTCCGTCGCCGTCAGCTCAAGGTCTGTGACGCGGCCCGGAATCTCGCCGAGGTTCGGGTGCGTGTAGGAGTGGTTGCCGATGTCGTGCCCCTCGGCGACGATGCGGCGGACGAGGTCAGGGTTCTCCTGCCCGTACTCGCTGATGATGAAGAAGGAGGCGGGCACGTGCTCCTCTTTGAGTATGTCGAGGACGCGCGGCGTCCACGCGGCGTCGGGGCCGTCGTCAAACGTCAGGGCGACGAGGCCGGGGCGGTCGCCCGTGCGCTGGATGACGTAGCTCGAAGGCGTCGCCGTGTACTGCTCGGAGGTGACGAGGCCGCTCGCGCCGTCAACCTTGATCTCGCGCGAGCCGTCCTCCGGCTCCGCCGTGACCTGTAGGATTTCGCCCGTGCCCTCGAAGTCTATGTCGTAGCCGTAGCGTATGTCGCGCAGGATGGCGGGGTCATTCGAGCTTTGCGCCGTCGAGCCGAAGACCTTCCAGAGCGAGGGGTCTTCCGAGCCGAGACGCCAGAGGGCGAAGCCCGCCGGGTGGAACTGCTGGGAGGCGCGCATCTCGTT
Organism: Acidobacteriota bacterium; assembly: GCA_003222975.1. Classification (GTDB taxonomy): domain Bacteria; phylum Acidobacteriota; class Blastocatellia; order Pyrinomonadales; family Pyrinomonadaceae; genus QHXN01. Next base: position 59,103 of record QHXN01000070.1, read on the forward strand.
GTAGATGGTCACGGCGTCGAGGAACCAGACGGAGTGGTGCGTGCCGTCCTCCTCTTCGTAAGAGAAGTGCGGGTTGCGCGTCGCCGGGTCGAACTTGATCTCGACACCTGAGTCGCGCGCCGCGAGCACGGCCTCCTGGAAGGTGACTTCGGGCGCTTCCTCGCCGGCATTCGACCAGTCGTAGCCGTAGTTGCCGACGCAGACGATTGTCTTCGACGGGTCAAGCTCGCGCATGCGCCGCGCGAGGAGCTGGTCGAACCAATTCTCGGCGGCGACCGAGCCGGGCGCGCTCGAAGCCCAGTGCTGGTCGTAGGCCATGAGCATGAGGTAGTCCGCCGTGTCGGCGTAGGCGCGGTAGTTCCAGTCGGGGTTATCGAACGGGACGGCCTGCGCGACCAGAAGCCCGCGCGGCTGGAACGCGGCGTGCAGTTCCTGCATGAACTTGTATAGGTTCGACTGCGAGGACGCCGGAACTTCTTCGAGGTCTATGGTCACGCCGCGGAATTTGTTTTCGTCAACCGTCTTTAGCAGCGCGCCTATGAGCCGCTGCCGCGACTCCTCTGTGGCGACCGTGCGCGCGAGGAGTTGCGGGTTCCACTGCTCGTTCCGGTAGTTCTGCACAAGCGGAAGTATCGGCATCGCGGGCCGCTCGCGCCGCACGAGGTCGAGCGCCTTCGGGTCTATGTCGCGCGCGAGCGGGTCGTCGCCGTCCTGCAAGCGAATCCATTCGGGGACGAGCCAGTCGAGTTCGTTGATGTTGCTCTTCAGAGACGCGTAGCTCGAATCGTCCCAGTTGACGTAGAAGCCGACGGCCAGCGGCCTGCCCGCGGGCACGGGCGGCGCAGGGGCAAGCGCCTGCGCGCCCGAAGTCTGAGCGGGCTGCGCCTGCGCGTCGTCCGTCTGCTGACTCGCGGGCCGCGCGCTCGCGGGCGTCACGACTTGCGCCTGCGCGTCCGCTTGCTTCGTCTGCGCGGCGGGCTGTTGCGTTTGGGCATCGGGTGCGTCAGCCTTCTGCGTCTGGGCGGAAGGCGCGTCGGCCTGCGTTACGGCCTGCGCTTGAGCGGGCGGCGGCGTCACCTGCATCTGCGAGGGGCGGCGGGCCGGGATGACCTTCGTCGTCCGCAGTGTCTTCTTCAACTCGTCGGCGGCGCGCTGCGCCTTCTCCTCGGCGCGCGTGAGCGGGGGCGGCGTGGGCGTGGGCGTCGCGTCGGCGGAGCGCGAAGAGCGAGCGTACTGGCGCAGGTTCAACTGCGGCAGGATCGGGTTGACGAGGACGCTGACGATGAAAACGGCGGCCAGCGCCGTCGCCGCCACAGCCAGCGCCAGCCAAGTGCGGCGCACGCGCTTCCAGCGGCGACCACGCGGGTCGTAGAAGACTTGAGATTCAGGGGCGGACATTTTGTTTACGGCGACAGGCAAACGCTCAACACTCCTTCGGCCAAACCGAGGCCACGCCGGAGGAGTGCAACGGGCGTTCCACCCGTTGATAAAAAGGATGAGCCGAACTGAATTTTCACAGCGAGAAAAACGCCCGATTTAAAGGAATTCAGTCGGGTGTGCGACCATGACCCTCGCTGTGCTCAGGGCACGGCGGCGGGTTCTCGTTGCCGCGCATGTGGCGCTCTTGCTCGCGCGGCAAATGTGTCACACCGCGAGTGCCGCCCGACCTCCGAGCACGTTTCAATCGAGCGTGAGGCCGTCGAGGGTTCGCTGGCCGAAGGCCGGGGATTGTAAATCACAAATCTTGAGTTTTGAAACCCGCCGCGGCTCTGTTGCCACCCGACGCCGCAACTCTTACGATAATCACCGCCCGGCGCGGGCGGCGAAGTGCTTTGATGCCGCCCGGCCAGTTCGCGTTCCCGGAGGCTGACCATTTGACTAAATCCAGAATGACGCCGCGCCTTTTAATCTCCTGTGTGCTCGTGCTCGCCTCGGCGGCGCGCGCCCTGCCGCGGAGCGCGGGCGAGCAAGCGACGTTGGACAGCCGGAGAATCGCCGCGCAGGTGCGCTCGGAGTTTTTGCACGCGTGGGGCGGGTACAGGAAGTACGCCTGGGGGCACGACGACCTGCGCCCGCTGACGAAGACTTACCACGACTGGTACGACCATACGCTCCTGTTGACGCAGGTTGACGCGCTCGACACTTTGATCCTCTTGGGCCTGAAAGACGAGGCCGCGAGCACGAGGGAGTACGTCGCCCGGAACCTCTCATTCGACAGGGACACATACGTCCAGAACTTCGAGGTGACGATCCGACTCCTCGGCGGGCTGCTGTCAGCTTATCAACTCACGGGCGACAAGCGACTCTTGCGGCTGGCGGAGAATTTGGGGAACAGGCTTTTGCCGGTCTTCGACTCGCCCACGGGCTTGCCTTACAGGTTCGTCAACCTCAAGACGGGCAAAGTCCGCGGCCCGGAAACCAACCCGGCGGAGGCCGGCACTCTGCTGATAGAGTTCGGCACGCTCGCCAAGCTCACGCGCCGCCCCGTCTTCTACGAGAAGGCCAAGCGCGCGCTCGTCGAAGTTTACAAGCGGCGCTCGCCGATAGGTCTCGTCGGGACGCATATCAACGTGGAGACGGGCGCGTGGACGGACGCCGACAGCCACTTGAGCGCGGAGATTGACAGCTACTACGAGTATCTTTTGAAATGCTGGCTTCTGTTCGGCGACGAGGACTGCAAGCGCATGTGGCTTGAATCGGTCGCCGCGGCGAACAAGTATCTGGCGGACGAGCGCGGCGACGGCGAACTCTGGTACGGCCACGCCGACATGAACACGGGCAAGCGCACCGCGACCACCTTCGGCGCGCTCGACGCCTTCTTCCCCGCCGTGCTCGCACTCTCAGGCGACATCGAACGCGCCAAGCGCTTGCAGGCGTCGGCCTTCAGGATGTGGACTTTGAACGGGGTGGAGCCGGAGGTTCTGAACTACAGGACGATGCAGGTCGAGTACGCGGGATACCCCCTGAGGCCGGAGATCGTCGAGTCAACTTACTACCTCTACCACTTCACCAGAGACCCGGCTTACCTGCGCATGGGCGAGACGATGTTCGGAGACTTCGTGAAGTTCTGCAAGACCGAAGAGGCTTACGCTGGACTCAAGAGCGTGGTGACCAAGGAGAAGTCGGACTCGATGCAGAGCTTCCTCTTCGCCGAGACGTTCAAATACTTCTACCTTCTGTTCGCGCCGCCGAAGACGCTCCGGTTCGAGAAGGTGGTCTTCAACACCGAGGCGCACCCGATCAGAAGAACGTGGTAGCCGACTCAACGACCGTGCTCACGCCACGCCGCGCGGCGCGACTCGTAGTCGCGAATCTGCGACTCGTGGCCGAGCGTCAGGCCGATGTCGTCCAAGCCTTCGAGCAGGCAGTGGCGGCGGAACTCGTCTATCTCGAAAGGGGCGGAGAAGCCTTGCCCGTCTCTCACCTCGCGACGCTCAAGGTCAATCGTTAGCTCGTAGCCTTCCAACGCGCGCGCGCGCCGCGCCAGCTCCGCGACCTCTCGCTCCGGCAGCACGACGGGCACGATACCATTCTTCATGCAGTTGTTCATGAAGATGTCGGCGTAAGAGGGCGCGACGACGGCGCGGAAGCCGTAATCGAGGAGCGCCCACGGCGCGTGCTCGCGCGACGAGCCGCAGCCGAAGTTGCGCCCGGCGACGAGGACGGACGCGCCAGCGTAGCGCGGCTCGTTCAGGACGAACGAGGGGTCGGGCGTGCCGTCCGCCGTGTAGCGCCAGTCGTAGAAGAGGAACTCGCCGAAGCCCGTCCGCTCCACGCGCTTGAGGAACTGCTTCGGGATGATCTGATCCGTGTCAACGTTCGGGCGGTCGAGCGGGGCCGCGACGCCGGTGTGTGTGCGAAATGGAAGCATAAGAGAAATGATGAATGATGAATGCGGAGTGATGAATTAGTAGACAGTAGCCAGTAGGAAAACATGTGTCTTTATGCTGGCTACTGACTACCGTCTACCGGCTACTGCCTTTCATTCATCATTCATCATTCCGCATTCATCGTTTACTTGAATCTCCACGAGCGCACGTCCGTGAAGTGGCCCGTGACGGCGGCGGCGGCGGCCATCGCGGGGCTGACGAGGTGCGTGCGCCCACCCTTGCCCTGCCGGCCCTCGAAGTTGCGGTTGCTCGTCGAGGCGCAGCGCTCGCCCGGACGCAGGATGTCCGGGTTCATCCCCAAACACATCGAGCAGCCGGCCTCGCGCCACTCGAAGCCCGCGTCGCGGAAGACGGCGTCAAGCCCCTCGGCCTCCGCCGCGCGTTTGACGGCCTGCGAGCCGGGCACGACCATCGCTTGAACCTTGCGGCTGGCCCTGTAACCTCTCAGCACCCGCGCGGCGGCGCGCAGGTCTTCCAGGCGCGCGTTGGTGCAGGAGCCGATGAAGACGCGCTCGACGGAAACGTCCTCGATGCGCGTGCCCGGCGCGAGGCCCATGTAGTCGAGCGCGCGCGCGAAGGCACGGCGGTCGGATTCGTCCGCGGCGTCCGCAGGGAAGGGCACGCGGCCCGTGACGGGGACGACGTGGCCTGGGTTCGTGCCCCACGTGACGAAGGGCGCGAGCGCCGCGGCGTCGAGTTCGACGACCGTGTCGAAGCGCGCGCCCTCGTCGCTCGGAAGTCGTCGCCAGTAGTCGAGCGCCTCCTCCCAACGCGTGCCGCGCGGCGCGAAGGGTCGGCCTTCGAGATAAGCAAAGGTCGTGTCGTCGGGCGCGACCATGCCGGCGCGTGCGCCCGCCTCGATGCTCATGTTGCAGAGCGTCATGCGCCCCTCCATCGAGAGCGTGCGCACGCCCTGGCCCGCGTACTCGATGACGTGGCCGGTCGCGCCGTCCGTCCCTATCCGCCCGATCAGTCCGAGCGCGAGGTCTTTGGCGGTGACGCCTTCCGCGAGCGCGCCCCGTGTCCGCACGAGCATCGTGCGCGGCCTCGACTGCTGCAAGGTCTGCGTCGCGAGCACGTGCTCGACCTCGCTCGTGCCGATGCCGAAGGCGAGCGCGCCGAACGCGCCGTGCGTCGAGGTGTGGCTGTCGCCGCAGACAATCGTCATGCCCGGCTGCGTCAGGCCGAGTTCGGGGCCGATGACATGGACGATGCCCTGTTCCGGGGCGCTCGTGTCGTAGAGGCGGACTCCGAACTCGCGGCAGTTGCGCCTGAGCGCCTCGATCTGCTGCGCGGCGACGGGGTCGGCAATCGGAAGCCTTCGATCCGTGGTCGGGACGTTGTGGTCAACGGTCGCCACGGTCAGGTCGGGCCGGCGGATGCGCCGACCGGCGGCGCGAAGCCCGTCGAACGCCTGCGGCGAGGTGACTTCGTGCACGAGGTGCAGGTCAATGTAGAGCAACGCCGGCTCGCCCGCCTGCTCGCGGACGACGTGCTCGTCCCAGAGTTTGTCGAAGAGTGTTCGTGGCATAAAGCAGATGTTAGATGTCGGATGCTAGATGTTAGTGACTGCCTTTTACTGACATCTAACATCTAGCGTCTGACATCTACTTTTCAAACTGCGTGATACGCGTGGCGCATGTCTGCCAGCTCCGCCACGGCGTCGGAGACGAGCGCGCCCATCTCGGCGGTGCCGACTATGCACCTGCCTTTGCCGCCCCGCAAGTCCGCGGTGCGGTAGCCCGCTTCGAGCACGCCGCGCACCGCGGCCTCAACGTCCTGCGCCTCCTGTTCGAGCCGCGCCGTGTGGCGCAAGAGAAGCGCCGCCGAGGCAATCGCGCCGAGCGGGTTGGCAATATCGCGCCCGGCGATGTCCGGCGCGGAGCCGTGCACCGGCTCGTAGATGTCAACGTGGCCTCCGACGCTCGCCGAGGCGAGCATGCCGAGCGAGCCGGCGATGACGGCGGCCTCGTCCGAGAGGATGTCGCCGAAGAGGTTCTCGGTCAGGACGACATCGAACCCGCGGGGATTCGTCATCAGGTGCATCGCGCAGGCGTCAACGTACATGTGCTCGACCGCGACTTCCGGGTACTCGCGCGCGACGCGCGAGACCACCTCGCGCCAGAGCCTCGACGTTTCGAGGACGTTCGCCTTGTCCACGGAGGTCAGCTTGTTTCGCCGACCACGCGCCGCCTCGAAGGCCACGCGCGCGACGCGCTCGACCTCAACGTCGGTGTAGCGCATCGTGTTGAAGGCCGACGCGCCATCTTCCTCAGTCCCGCGCGGCTCGCCGAAGTAGAGGCCGCCCGTGAGTTCGCGGACGATGAGCACGTCCGAGCCGCGCACGACCTCTTCGCGCAGGGGCGAGCACTCGGCAGTCGCTTCGTGGCAGACGACCGGGCGCAGGTTCGCGAAGGCTCCGGCGGCGCTCCTGAGCGCGAGCAGTCCGGCTTCGGGCCGCAGGCTGGCGGCGAGTCCGTCGTACTGCGAAGAGCCGACCGCGCCCAAAAGAACCGCGTCGCTTGCCAGGCACGCGTCGAGCGTCGCGCGCGGCAGAGGGCTTCCCGCCTGCTCTATTCCAGCGCCGCCGACGGGCCGTTCGTCGAAGGCGAACTCGTGGCCGTAAGCGTCGGCGACCGTGCAGAGAACGCGCACGGCCTCCGCCGTCACCTCCGGCCCGACGCCGTCGCCGGGCAAAATAGTAATGTTCAGTCTCATTTCAACTTCCCGCGTTTAGCAAAGTATCGGCCACCGACTCTCAGCCGCGTCGCGCGCGCCGAGGGCCGATGGCCGTTTAATTCTGAAGAGCAGTTAACCGCTGTACGCCTCCGCGATCTCAAACATCAACTCGTCGGCGGGCACGTGGGAATCAGTCTCGCGCGACCCCGCCGCGGGGAGCAGCGAGAGAAGGTCTTGGTCGTAGATGAGCTTCTTGCGGTCGGCGAGCTTCGTGAACCTGTGGTAGGTCGCGCCGAGTTCTTCGGCGGACAGCGCGAAGCCTAATTCCTCGTAGCGCCGCGAGAGCGCGTGGCGGCCCGAATGCTTGCCGAGCACGATGCGGTTGGCGGGCACGCCCACCGACTCCGGCGTCATGATCTCGTAGCAGAGCGGGTTGCTCAAGACACCGTGCTGGTGTATGCCGGCCTCGTGCGCGAAGGCGTTGCGACCGACGACGGCCTTGTTCGGCTGCACGCCGAAGCCGATGGTCTCGGAGAGCAACTGGCTCGTCGGGTAAATCTCTTCGGTGCGCACTCCGCACGCGAAGGGCAGGCGGTCTGAGCGCACGTGCAACGCCATGATGACCTCTTCGAGCGCGGCGTTGCCGGCGCGCTCGCCGATGCCGTTGACGGTGCACTCGATCTGGCGCGCGCCCGCGCCGAGCGCCGCGAGGCTGTTGGCGACGGCGAGGCCGAGGTCGTTGTGGCAGTGCACGCTGATGGTCACGTCGCGCCCGGCGACGACGCGCTCGCGCACGGTCTTCACCAGCTCGATGAACTCGCCGGGCGTCGTGTAGCCGACCGTGTCGGGGACGTTGAGCGTGCGCGCGCCCGCCTCGACCGCGGCGGCGAAGACCTCGCAAAGATAGTCAACGTCGCTGCGCGTCGCGTCCTCGGCGGAGAACTCCACGTCGTCGGTGAGAGAGCGCGCGAGGCGCACGGCGTCACGCGTCATCCGAAGGACTTCGGCGCGCGTCTTCTTGAGCTTGTGTTCGAGGTGTATGTCGGAGGTGGCGACGAAGGTGTGCAGGCGGGGCCGCGCCGCGCCGCCGACCGCCTCCCACGCGCGGAGTATGTCGGCCTCGGTCGTGCGGCAGAGCGCGGCCACACTCGCCTCGCGGCACTCCGCGGCCACGGCCCGAACGGCCGCGAAGTCGCCGTCCGACGCGATGGGGAACCCGGCCTCGATCACGTCCACGCCGAGGCGCTGGAGCTGTCGCGCGAGGCGAATCTTCTCCTCCAGGTTCATCGAGCAGCCGGGCGACTGCTCGCCGTCGCGCAGCGTCGTGTCGAATATCTTGATGCGTTCGGTGTGGGTCATGGGTGTCGCCTCGAAGGAAACGACATCCTAGAGGACGGGGGAGGGAAAACTCAAAGTTAAAATTTTTATGGCCGGATAAGTATCGCAAATGCGCCGGCGGAGTGTGCCGCGCGCAATACGTTTACGAAGAACTGTCCGGCGTTTGCGAGCGTTGTCGCAGCAGTTCGAGGAAGGCTGTGGCGGCGTGCGAGAGGGTCGCGCCGCGCAAGGAGGTGGCCCAGAGGACGCGTTCGTATCTCAGGCCGCGGACGGGGACTGTGGCGAGCGCGCCGCGCTCAAGCTCCTCGCCGACGCACATGCGCGGGACGAAGGCGATGCCAACCTCCCTTTGAACGAACCGCTTGATGGTCTCGATGGTGGCGAGTTCGAGGATGATGTTGAGCGGCGTGTGGTGCTCAGCAAACGCCTCGACGACCCTGTTGCGCGAGGCCGCCCGGACGTTGTGCGCGAGGAAAGACTCCGTGCCCAGCTCTTCGAGTTCCACGAACTCGCGCGCAGCCAGATGGTGGTTCGGACTCATTATAAGGACAAGCTCGTCCTTGAGGACGGGGAACGATTCGAGCGCGCTGTCCGGCGGCTCGAAGGCCATGAGTGCGAAGTCGAGGTTGCCGTCAATCACCTCGCGCGGGAGTTGTTGCGAGGCGTGGCGGAACATCTCGACCAGCACGTTCGGGTGTCGCTCGCGGAATTCGAGGATGAGGTCGGGCAGGAGATAGAGCGACGTGCTCTCGTTCGCGCCGATGCGAACCCTTCCGCGCTGGAGGGCGCGCACCTCGGCCACGGCCCCGCGCGCCTGGTCGCGCAGGGCGACTATCCGGCGCGCGTACTCATAGACGACGCGGCCCACGTCCGTCAGCGTCGGCGACTTCTGCGAGCGGTCTAAAAGCGACGCGCCGACCTCCTCTTCGAGGCGGCGGATCGCCAAGCTCACGGCGGGCTGCGTGCGATAGACGCGCTCCGCGGCCTTCGAGAAGCTGCCTTCTTCGACGACCTTCAGGAAGAATTCGAGCTGCGTTATCTCCATCTCAACCCCGGCAACGCGGGACTACATTCTCACTTGCTCCCCTTCGCGGGCCTCAGACGCTCGAACATCTCAAGCACCTGCTCGCGCGGCGGCTCGGTGAAAAGGTTGAACTGCCCCGCGCTCGTCAGCGACGCGCCGCCGTCGAGGTAGATCACCTCGCCGGTCAGGTACGAGCTGAGGTCGCTCAGCAGAAACACGGCGAGGTCGGTCAACTCCCTGAGTTCGCCCGCGCGGCGCAGAGGGATCAGGTTAATCATCTTCTCGGCGGCGCGCCCGTCGGGCGAAAGACGCGACCACGCGCCCTCGGTCGGGAAAGGCCCCGGCGCGATGGCGTTCAGCCGTATGCCGTAAACGCCCCACTCCGCCGCGAGCGACTTGGTGAGTGCGACGACGCCCGCCTTCGAGACCGCGCTCGGCACGAGGAAGGCGCTGCCCGGCTCGGCGTAGGTCGTCGCGATGGAGAGCACCGCGCCCTTCGTCCCGCGCTCGATCCAGCGGCGACCGCAGGCCTGCGTGGCGTAGAAAGAGCCGTAGAGGTTCGTCCTCACGATCACGTCGAAGCCGTTCGGCGTCAGCCCGGTCGTCGGCGCGAGGAAGTTGCCCGCGGCGTTGTTGACGAGCGCGTTGATGTCGCCCTGTCGTTCTTCAGCCTCCTTGACGAACGCCTCGACGCTCTCCATCTCGCGGACGTTGCACGCGACGGCCTCGGCCCGCCCGCCCGCGGCGCGTATGTCGGCGACGGTCTGCTCAAGCGGCCCCGGCCTGCGCCCGCAGACCGTGACGCTCGCGCCGAGCGAGGCGAAGCGCAAGGCCATCTCGCGGCCAAGCCCCGTGCCGCCGCCCGTGACGGCGACGTGCCGGCCTTTCAGAAGGTCGGGCTGGTACTGTTCTGGCATGCGTCCTCCGAATTCAGACGGCAACTCTGCTGAACCAAACCGCGACAGCTTACCTCGTGCGTTTAAAGTCAGTCATCCTACCGACGACCGACTCGCAGTAGCGCGGAGCATAGACGAATACTGCGAAACCTTCCACCCGCGCGCGACAGGACTCGCCCGTCTGGTAGTTTCCCGCATCGTGTACGCCGATTCGTAACGGGCTAAAAAAGTGACAAATTAGTTAAGGACTTGACAATCGGGGAGGGTAGTGTCCGGCCATGCGCGTTTCAAGGAGCGTGGAGAGTCCGGCGGCGGACAAGCGCGAGCACCACTACCGCGAACGCATGCGTAGCCACGGCGAGAAGTACCGGGAGTTTCACCGGCCCTCGGTCGAGCTGCTCGTCAACCTGATCTACACCTACGACGTGATCTACACGCGCCTGGCGCGCGAGGTCGAGCGCGACGGGCTTTCGGTCGCGGCCTTCAACGTGTTGATGATCCTCAGCCGCAGCGGGCGCGAGGGCTGCCCGATGCACGAGCTGGGCGAGCTGCTGCTGGTGAGCCGCGCGAACGTCACGGGGCTGGTGGGCTGCCTCGAACGGCGCGGGCTGGTCGAGCGCGCCGCGAGCCGCGACGACCGGCGCGTGCGCCTCGTGCGTCTGACGAAGGCCGGCGGGCGGCTGTTGGAAAAGATTCTGCCGCGCCACTACAGCGAGGTACGCGACGCGCTCGAAGGGATGAGCGACAGGTCGAAGGCGGACTTGTCGAGGCTTCTGACGAAGCTCCGGCGCGCGGCGCTTCAAACACCTGGCGGAGCATGAGACGGGCGAGTGACAGATGACAGCTAAAGCGAACAGGGGATGGTGTCGCGGCCGTCTTCGACCTGTGCTGTGCGCGGCCTCGCTTCTTCTGTGCGGCGCGGCGGCGGCGCAGCAAGGGCAGGGGCAGGCGCAGAGCGGGACTGGTCAGTCCGGTCAGACCGGACTGACCAGCACTACCCAGACCGGCACGGGCGGCACGGCGAGTCAGACGAACCAGGCCGGCGGCGCGAGCCGGACGAACCAGACGGGCGACGCCTCGCGCGGGCAGTCTCAGCAGACTCAAGGGACGAACGGCACGCAGACCCAGGGCACGCCCTCACAGGGCACGCCTTCGCAGGGCGCGCCCGTGGGCGGCACGCCGACGGCGACGCAGACGGCCCCCGGCGTCAGTCTCCCAGGCAGGACGCAGATTCCGGGCGCGGCGCGCGTCGCGCAGGGGCCGAGTTCGCTCGGCCTTGAGCAGGCCATACAGCTCGCCGTCCAGAACAACCTGACGACGCTCGTCGCGCGCGAGCGCGAGCGCGAGGCCGAAGGACTCAAAGACGAGTCGCGCGCGGGCCTGCTGCCGAACGTTTCGGCCACGGCTTATCAGGCGAACCTCACGCAGAACCTCGCCGCGCTCGGCTTCCAGCCCGGCACGTTCCCCGGCATCACGCGCACCTTCATCGGCCCCTTCAACAACTTCGACGCGCGCGCCCGCCTCGTGCAATCAATCTTCAGCCTGAGCGCGATTCGGAATTACCAGGCGGGCAAGGCGGGCGTGCGCGTCGCCGAGTTGCAGGAGGGGCTGGCGCGCGAGCAGGTGGCGACCTTCACCGCGCTCACTTACCTCGAAGCGCTGCGCTCAGGCCGCGAGGTCGAGGCCGCGCAGGCGGACGTTGACCTGGCGCAGACGCTCCTGAAGCTCGCGCAGGATCAGCACACGGCGGGAGTCGCCACGGGCGTTGACGTGACACGCGCCGAGACGCGCCTCGCGCGCGAGCGCGTGCGGCTCTCGCAGGCACAGACCGCCTCGGAGCAGGCCGTCTTAAATCTACAGCGCGTCGTCGGCCTTCCGCTCGGCGCGACGCTCACGCTGACAGACCCGCTTCGATTCACGGATGAACCGCTGCCGAGTGTTGAAGCCGCCGTCACGGAGGCGGGGCAGACGAGGCCGGAGGTGCGCATCGCCGAGGCGCAGTTGAGCCTCACCGGACTTGAGCGGCGCGCGGCTCGTGCCGAGCTTCTGCCGTCGGTTGATTTCGTCGGAGACTACGGCGTGAGCGGCATCACGCCGACCAACACAGACCTGCCGACGCGTCGCGTCGCCGTGCAACTGAACGTCCCCATCTTCAACGGCGGACTCACGCGCGGTCGCATCGAGGCCGCCGCGAGCCGCGAGCGTCAGGCCGAGCTCGAACTCGGCAGCGTCCGCGGTCAGGTCGAGGAGGACGTGCGGCTCGCGTTCTCCGCGCTGAGGACTACCGCGGAGCAGGTCGCCGCGGCGGGGCAGTCGGTGACGCTCGCGCAGAGGGAGCTTGAGATGGCGCGCGACCGCTTCCGCGCGGGCGTGGGCGACAACGTCGAGGTCGTCACGGCGCAGGCGGCGCTCTCCGACGCGCGCAGCGCCGAGGTGACGGCGCTCGCGCAGTACAACGCCGCGCGCCTCAACCTTGCCGCCGCGCTCGGTCGCGCCGAGGCGTTCAGGTGGTGAGGCAGCCCGGCCCGCGTACCGTCGTGTGTCGGAGGATATTGAAAGGGTGTATGTCCGTCGTGGGAAGTCAACGGGGAGACGGTTATGGCGAGGGTGACTGAAGAGCCAGGGGTCGAGGAGAGGGAAGGTATCGGGTCGCCGCCGGCGGACGCCGCGGGGGCGCGCGAGGGTCGTGTGGCGGAAGCGCGGGGCGTGGCAGGGGAGGTCGCGCCTGAGACGGAGGCTGCGGAGAGGGAAGACGCGAGCGAGTACGAGCTGCCCGAAAGGGATGAGGAGGAGCCTGCCGTCGTCGTGCGGAGGAGGCCGCTCTACAGGCGACCCGCGTTCCTCATCGTCGCGGCGCTGGTTCTCCTCGCCGCCGTCATCTTCGGCCTGCGCTACTGGGCCTACGCGCGCTCGCACGAGACGACGGACGACGCCTTCATTGACGGCCACGTCGTGCAGGTCAGCCCGAAGGTTTCGGGCTACGTTGCGAAGGTCTATGTCAAGGAGAATCAGGAGGTGAAGGAGGGCGACCTCGTCGCCGAACTCGACGCGCGCGACTACGAGGCGCGGCTCGAACAGGCGAAGGCCGCGCTCGCCGCGGGCGAAGCGCGCGCCAGGGAGGCGCAGACCAACGTGTCTCTGACGCGCGCGACCTCGCGCGCCAACGTGCAGCAGGCTTCGGGGGTCGTCGGGCAGGCGCGCTCCGGCGTCGAGTCGGCGCGCGCGGCGGCTGCCGCCGAGCGGAGCAAGATCAGTCAGGCGGGCGCGGGCGTGGCGACGGCCCAGGCGGGCGTGGCGACGGCGCAGGCGCAGGTCGCGGCGGCAGAGGCCGAGGCCAACCGCGCCAACGCCGATGTCGAGCGCTACCAGGAGCTTTTCGCGAAGGACGAGGTCTCGCGGCAGCGTTTAGATCAGGCCATCGCGGAGGCGCGGACGGCGGCGGCCAACCTCGACGCGGCGCGCCGTCGCGTGGCCGCCGCCGAGGCGCAGGTCGCGGAGGCGCGCGCGGCTGAAGCCGCGCAGGCCGAGCAGGCGCGGCGCGCGCAGACGCAGGTCGGCGGTGCGATGGCCGGCGTCGGCGAGGCCCTGGGCCGGGCCGCGATGGCCGGGACAGGCCCGCAGCAGGTGGCGGTGAGCCAGGCGCAGGCCGAGACCGCGGGCGCGTCCATCGAGCAGTTGCGCGCTGCGGTCGAGCAGGCCGAACTCGAACTCTCTTACACGAAGCTTTACGCGCCGGAGTCGGGGCGCGTGACGCGCAAGGCGGTCGAGGAGGGCGCGCTCGTCCAGCCGGGGCAGCCTTTGTTGGCCGTCGTCAGGGGCGACGTGTGGGTGACGGCCAACTTCAAGGAGACGCAGCTTAACGACATACGCCCTGGGCAGCCCGTCGAGGTCACGGTTGACGCTTACCCCGGCAGAACTTTCAAGGCGCACGTTGACAGCATACAGATGGGCACGGGCGCGCGCTTCAGCATGATCCCGGCGGAGAACGCGACGGGCAACTACGTCAAGGTCGTCCAGCGCGTGCCGGTCAGGATCGAGTTTGAGCCGAACCAGCTCGACCCGAATCAACAGCTCGCGCCGGGCATGTCCGTGACGCCGGAGGTGCAGGTCAGATGAGCGCGGCGCGCGCGCGAGGGGACTTGTCGAGGGGCGCGGGGAGCGGTCGGCCCGCGCCCATCCAGGCGTGGACGCCGAGCGTCAACCCCTGGATCATCGCCGCGTCGGTGATGCTCGCGACCTTCATGGAGGTGCTCGACACGTCGGTCGCCAACGTCGCGCTGCCGCACATTTCGGGGAACCTCTCGGCGACGACCGACGAGTCAACGTGGGTCTTAACGAGCTACCTCGTCTCGAACGCCATCATCCTTCCGGCGACCAACTGGCTCTCGCGCTACTTCGGGCGCAAGCGCTTCCTCATCACCTGCATCATCATCTTCACGCTCGCTTCGGCGCTCTGCGGCGCGGCGACGAGCCTCTCGATGCTCATCTTCGCCCGCGTCCTGCAAGGCGCGGGCGGCGGGGCCTTGCAGCCCATCGCGCAATCGGTCTTGTTGGAGAGCTTCCCGCCCGAAAAGCGCGGGCAGGCGATGGCGGTGTTCGGACTCGGCATCGTCGTCGCGCCGATCATCGGGCCGACGCTCGGCGGCTGGATCACGGACAACTATTCGTGGCGCTGGATTTTCTACATCAACGTCCCCGTCGGCGCTCTGGCCGTCTTCATGGCGAACGCGTTCGTCGAAGACCCGCCCTACATCAGAGACCAGAGGCCGGGCCGCATTGACTACGTCGGCTTCGGCCTGATGGCCGTCGGCCTGGCGACGCTCCAGCTCGTGCTCGACAAAGGGCAGGAGGAGGACTGGTTCTCTTCGCCGTTCATCACTTGGGCCGTCGTGTTCGCCGTCGTCGCGCTCGTCGCCTTCGTCGTCTGGGAGCTGCGGTCGAAGGAGCCGATAGTCAACCTGCGCATTCTTAAAAACCGCAACTTCGCCGTCGGCACGCTGCTGATCACGTTGATGGGCGTCGTGCTCTACGGCTCGATTGCGCTGCTGCCGCTGTTCCTGCAAACGCTGATGGGCTACCCGGCGACGGCGAGCGGCATGGCCGTCAGCCCGCGCGGCTTCGGCTCCATACTCTCGATGCTCGTCGTGGGCCGCCTCGTCGGGCGCGTTGACGGGCGCTACCTCATCATGTTCGGCTTCACGGTGCTCGCCTTCTCGACCTACATGCTCGCGGGCCTCAACCTCGACATCGCGATGAGCAACGTCGTCTGGCCGAACATCATCAGCGGCTGCGCGATGGGCTTCATCTTCGTGCCGCTGACGACGATGGCGATGGGGACTCTGCCGAACGAGCAGATGGGCAACGCCTCCGGCGTCTATAACCTGATGCGCAACACCGGCGGAAGTATCGGCATCGCCGCCATGTCCACTTTGCTCTCGCGCGGCGCGCAGGTGCACCAAGCCGCAATCGCCACGCACCTGACGCCCTACGACCCGGCGTTCCAGCAGAGGATGCAGCAGTTCAAGGGCGCGGCGGGTGTGATTGGCGGCGGCCTCGGAGGTGGCGGGGGCGGGATGCCTCCGCCGCAGGCGTTGGCGTCCGTTTACGGCACGGTGCTCAGGCAGGCGATGGTGCTCTCTTTCCTCGACAACTTCCGCCTGCTCGCCTTCCTCTGCCTCCTGTGCATCCCGGCGGCGCTGCTCTTCAAGCGCGTCAGGTCGAAGGGCGGCCCCGTCGCCGCGCACTGACCGGGCGGCAGGCGAGAGGTCGGGCGGGGAGATTTGATAAAGTGACCGGCATGAGGTTCGAGAGGAGGGCAGTTCGCGCGGCATTAACGCTCGCCCTCGTTCTATCTCTCGGCGTCGTGCCTTTGCGCGCGCGGCAGAAGTCGCGCGCGAAGACGCGGGGCAAGAAGGCTGAGGTCGCCTCGCAGTCGAAGCCGACGGCGGAGCCGGCGAGCGAACTGGCGCGGCTGCGCGCGCAGCTCGTGCAGGCGACGAAGGAGTACAAGTCGAGCCTCGAACAACTGCTCGCGCTCTACGAGGCCGACGTGAAGAGGGCCGACGAGCGGCTTGCTAAGACGAAGGAATTGTACGCGCAGGGACTCGTCGCAAAGCGCGACATGGAGAAGGACGAGGCCGCGGCGGCGGGCGCGCGCGAGAAGGTCGCCGCGTTGCAGGGGCAGTTGAAGAGCGCCGACGTGCAGATCGCCGAGACGCTGGTCGAGGCCGATGCGGAGGAGGTCGCGGCGAAGTCCGCGCCGAAGTCTCTGCCGTCGGCGCGCGGCGGCCTGATACAGACGACCGCTTACATACGCTACAACGGCGCGCGCGCGTGGTCACTGTCTGAGGCGGGCGCGGTCGAGCAGTTCTTCATGCGGAAGTTCGGTCGCGCGCTCCCCATCAGCTCGTTCGGGCAGTCGCCCGTGCACGACCGCTGGGGCTACGACCACCACAACGCGATGGACGTTGGTCTAAACCCGGAGGGCGTCGAGGGCCGCGCGCTGATGCAGTACCTGCAAGCGAGCGGCGTACCCTTCACGGCCTTCCGCTACGCCATCCCCGGCACGGCCACGGGGCCGCACATACACGTCGGGCGGCCTTCGCACAGGATAGCTCCGAGGAGTAATGAGTGATGAGTGATGAGTGAAAGCGGCTTGCTTTTACTCATCACTCATCACTAAAGGTTAAGGAGGAGAGATGAAATACAATCTTTTGGGCAGGACGGGTTTGAAGGTCTCGGAGTTGTGCCTGGGCACGATGACGTTCGGGGCGAAGTTCTTCAACATCGCCGAGGTTGACCAGGCGGGCGCAAACGAGATGGTCGCGCGCTCACTCGAAGCGGGCATCAACTTCTTCGACACGGCGGACGTGTACTCCTACGGCGAGTCGGAGGAGATTCTGGGCCGCGCCATCGAGGAGTCGGGCGCGCGCCGCGACGCGGTCGTCATCGCCACGAAGGTGCGCGGCGCGATGAGCGAGCCGGCGACGCAGGGGACGGGCGACCCGAACAACGTCGGGCTTTCGCGCCAGCACATCTTCGCGTCGTGCGAGGCGTCGTTGCGCCGGCTCG
Source organism: Acidobacteriota bacterium (assembly GCA_003222975.1). Taxonomy (GTDB): domain Bacteria; phylum Acidobacteriota; class Blastocatellia; order Pyrinomonadales; family Pyrinomonadaceae; genus QHXN01. The sequence continues at coordinate 76,001 of QHXN01000070.1, forward strand.
GTACGGACTACATAGACCTTTATCAAGTGCACGGCTGGGACGCGCTCACGCCGATTGAAGAAACGATGCGCGCGCTCGACGACCTCGTCCGTCAAGGGAAGGTGCGCTACCTCGGCTGCTCGAACTGGACGGCACGGCACCTGATGAAGTCGCTCGGCCTCGCCGCGACGCACGACCGGGAGCGCTTCGTCTCGCTTCAGGCTTACTACTCGCTGGCGGGCCGCGACCTCGAACACGAGCTTCTGCCGCTCTGCCTCGAAGAGGGGTTGGGCGTGCTGCCCTGGTCGCCGCTTTCGGGCGGCTTCCTGACGGGGAAGTACCGGCGCGACAGCCCGAAACCGGAGGGCGCGCGGCGCACGGGCTTCGACTTCCCGCCCATTGACGAGGAGCGCGGCTTCGACGCCGTGGAGGCGCTCGACGCGGTGGCGAAAGCGCGCGGCGCGACCGTGGCACAGACTGCTCTGGCGTGGCTGCTCGCGCGCCCCGGCGTCACCTCCGTCATCATCGGCGCGAACAAGCGCTCGCAGCTCGAAGACAACCTGAAGGCGGCGGAACTGCGGCTCACTTCGGAAGAGGTCGAGCGCCTCTCGGCGACGACCGCGCCGCGCGCGCAGTACCCGCAGTGGATGGTCGAGCGGCAGGGCGCAGGCCGCAGGGCGCAGGAGGAAGGCGCTCGCGCGCTCGCGGCGACGGAGAGTTGAGTCGCACGGGACGCCTTTGAGTCGCGTGCATCCGAAGAGTTGAGGCCGTCGGCACGTCTGTGGTGACGTGCCGACGCAAGATTGAAGGGAGGCCGCATGAAGGCGCGGACGACGGTCACAATCGCGCGGAGGATGGGGAGCGGCGGCTCTTACGTCGGGCAGGGAATCGCGCGGCGGCTCGGCCTCAAGTACATAGACCGCGAGGTCTTGCACCTCTGCGCCGAGTCGCTGGGCGTTGACGCATCGGCGCTGGAGCAGAACCGCGAGCGCGTCTCTTCGTTCTGGGAAAAACTTTTCGGTGGCCTGACCTTCGGCCCGCCAGAGACGACCTACGCGCCGCCGCCGCTGCGCAACTACACGGACAAGGAGCTGTTCGAGCGGCAGGTGGAGATACTGCGCCAGATCGCCGCGCACGAGGACTGCGTCATCGTCGGCTACGGTGGCGCATACGTCCTGCCGCGTCACCCGCGCATGGTCAACTTCTATTTCCACGCGCCGCTTGAATTCCGCGTCCGCCGCATCATGGAGCTTTACAAAATCAACGACCGCGAGCGCGCCAGGCAGTTGATCGCCAGCTCCGACGAGATGCGGCAGAGGTACTTCAAGCAGATGATCGGCAGAGACTGGGCCTGCGCCGACAACTATCACCTCTGCGTGGACACCTCGATGCTTCCGCTTCCCGAACTGATAGACAGGCTCGTGCATTTCATCGGTCGGAGGCTCGGCGCGAAGCAGGAGAGTTGAGGAATCGGCTATATCAATTTTCGGTCGGGTGTAGAGCGGAAGGCATTAACCACGGAGGCACAGAGGGCACTGAGGCTGCACAGAGGGATTCAGGATTTCAAATTTGGGTAATAATGTAGTTGACTCACCAGCCGAGCACCCGCTGCAACCACTTTATGAGATCACTTAGAAGTTCCCACATTTCCGACCCGAAGGCGAATAAGATGGCAAGAAGAACAAGGACGTGTCCAATATCATGGGTTGTATCTATCTTTCCTACTAATACTTTAATCTTCGGGTCATACTTCTTAACATCCTCCAACGTCGCCGGGATGATCAACTTCTCCCGCTCTGCATCCTCTAGCTTCTTAATCTCAAGCCGGGTTTTCTTCGTGTCATACATATCCTTTTGGATGCCGAACAGGTCACGTATCCAACCGAAGATAGGAATGGTGAGACTCCAGAAAAGGATGCTTGATTCACCGTTGCCGACGCCTCGCGCCTTCGTGCTTCGCGCTCGGCAGTTTGTTTGGTAGGTCTAGCTCATCATCAATCAAGACCTCAACGCAGATGCGCGCTAGGCGCGCATAGCGCAGGAGCACAATCAGCGACGGCTCGCGCTTGCCGGTCTCGAACTCCGATATTTGGCTGAGCGCAATCATATCTCCGATGTCCAGGCGCTTCACGACCTCGGACTGAGACAGGCCGAACGCTTCCCTAATCTGGCGCAGCTTCGCGGCCAGACGGCGCGGCCTCCGTCGCGGCTTCGCGCCCATTAGGAGTTGCCTCCCGGCGGGCACAGCGCACAGACCTTGCCATCCTTAGCAAATGCTAGCAATATGCGTCCGCTCAACCCGTCCGCCGTGAGAATCCTTTTCTTCTCAACGGCGATGCTCATTCACTCGCTTGAGGGTTGAGCCGTCGCATTAGCCGTTGCCGGTTTTCAAAGACACGAACGGGCGGGAATATAACACAATGAGCCTCATTCTAAAGGGTATTTTGGTCGTTGATTAAGGACGGGGATGCGTGAAGGGTGACGCATCTTCGGAGCACGCCCGCTCTCTTGTGGAAGCGGGCTGTGCCGCGAGGCCGCGTGTGCGTCGGGCGGGCGTCGCGCGGCCTCGTCGTGTTAGCATTATTGTTATTATGGCAGGAGCGCACGCAGAGCTTCAGGACGACCGCGCCGCGCACACGGGCGACCACCGCGCCGCAGTCACGGCAGGCTTCCTCGGCTGGACGCTCGACGCCTTCGACTTCTTCCTCGTCGTCTTCACGCTCACGGCCATCGCCAGAGAGTTCGGCAAGACGGACGCGGAGCTGGCGCTCACGCTGACCGTGACGCTCGCCTTCCGCCCCGTCGGCGCGTTCATCTTCGGCCTGCTCGCCGACCGCTACGGGCGGCGGCTGCCGCTGATGATTGACCTCGTCTTCTACTCAATCGTCGAAGTGCTGTCGGGCCTCGCGCCGAGCTACTGGACGTTCCTCGTGCTGCGCGCGCTCTTCGGCATCGGCATGGGCGGCGAGTGGGGCGTCGGCGCGTCGCTGGCGATGGAGAAAGTTCCGCCGCGGCTGCGCGGTGTGCTTTCGGGTTTGCTTCAGGAGGGCTACGCGGTCGGCTACCTTCTGGCGGCGGTCTGCTACTTCTTCGTCTTCCCGCGCTGGGGCTGGCGTCCGCTCTTCTTCATCGGGGGCCTGCCGGCGCTGCTCGTCGTCTACGTCCGCTTCGGCGTGAAGGAGTCGGAGGTGTGGGAGCGGACTAAACATGCGACGTGGGGCGAACTGGGCCGAGGCATCGCCTCGCACTGGCGGACGCTCCTCTACCTCATCGCCCTGATGGCGATGATGAACTTCGCCTCGCATGGCACGCAGGACATGTACCCGACCTTCCTCGAACGCGACTGGGGGTTCTCACCGCAGATGCGTTCCCTCGTCACAGGCATCTCGATGGTCGGCGCGATCACGGGCGGGCTTCTCTTCGGGCTGCTCTCCGACCGCTGGGGTCGCCGGCGCGCGATGATCCTCGCCTTCGTCCTCGCCGTCCTCGTCATCCCTCTGTGGGCGTTCGCGCCGTCGCTGGCGCTCCTGGTCGCGGGCGCGTTCCTGATGCAGTTCATGGTGCAGGGCGCTTGGGGCGTCATCCCGGCGCACATCACGGAGCTGTCGCCCGACTCTGTGCGCGGGTTCCTGCCCGGCTTCGCCTACCAGTGCGGCGTGCTCATCGCCGGAACCATCGCCTACATCGAGGCCGTCTTCGCCGCGCGCACCTCTTACGCGAAGGCGATGGCGCTTGTGGCCCTCGTCGTCTTCACGGTCGCGGCTGTCGTCGCGGGACTGGGGCGAGAAAGGCGCGGCATCACCTTCGGCGAAGGAGTGGGCTGAGAGCTTCACGTTCGGGCGCGGCGTCTGCCGCGGCGGGAAGTGTCTTCCGCGATGAGGTGTGTGACGACCGGCGGCGAGTCGCCGAGGTGGAACGAGCGGACGCGCTCTTGCGCGGCGCGGTCTTCGTTCGTCACGCGCGCGTGCTGGCGCAGGTGCTCGGCCCACGACTCGACGAGGAAGGTCTCAAGGTAGTGGCCCGGCCTCGCGGGGTCTGCGAAGAGGCCCCAGCGCGTCGCGCCGTCGCGCCGCAGAATCCGCTCGAACTCGCGCATCGCCTCGGCGAACTCGCCCGCCCGCGCCGGGTCAATCAGGTACTCGACCGTGACCAGCACAGGCCCGCGCTCCGGCTCCACCTCGCTCATGAAGTTCGGCTCCGACCAGTGCAGCGAAGGGTCGAGGTCTAGCTCTTCCCCGGCGCGCAGAGGGAAGAGGAGCGCCGCCGCCAAGCCAACGACCAGCCCCGCGGAAGCGCCGACGAGCGCCAGCGGTATCCCGGCGCGCTCGGCGACCAGGCCCCAGACGGCGCTCCCCACGGCCATCGCGCCGAAGAAGGAGAGCAGGTAGATGGCGAGGGTGCGTGCGCGCACCCATTCGGGGACGACCGTCTGCACGACGATGTTGAAGCACGACATCGTCGTCATCCACGCCACCCCGCCGAAGAGCATCGCCACACACAGGAGCGCGAAGGCATGCACGTAGGCGACTGCGGCGGTCGCCGCCGCGAAGAGCAGAGTGCCGCAGCCGACCAGCACGTTGGTCGAGATCGTCCGGCGCGCCTTCGGCAGCACAAGCGCGCCGACTATCGCGCCCGCGCCCAGTCCGCCCAGGAGCACGCCGTAGCCGAGCGCGCCCATCCCCAACTCCTGCCGCGCCACCAGCGGCAGCATCGCCCACAGCGCGCTCGCGCAACTGACGAAGACGATTGTGCGCGCGAGTACGGCGCGCAGCTCCGGCGCGTGGCGCGTGTAGCGCACTCCTGCGCGCATCGCGCCCGCCACGCGCTCGGTCGGCGAGATGCTCTCGACGGGTTCCCGCCGCCAGCGGTAGAGGACGTAGATGACGCCGACGAACGAGAGCGAGTTCAGGAAGAAGACGGCCCACGAGCCGATGGCCGCGACGAGCAGGCCGCCCAAGGCCGGGCCGACGGCGCGCGCGATGTTGAAGGCGACGCTGTTGAGCGAGACGGCGAGGGGAAGCTCCGTGCGCGGCACAAGCTCCGGGACGATGGCCTGCCACGCCGGGGCGTTCAGGGCCGCGCCGAGTCCGAGCATGAAGGTGAGCGTGAGCAAGACCCACGGCGTCGTCAGTCCCGTGAGCGTGAGCACGCCCAGCGCGACCGCGGCAACGAGCATCCACGTCTGCGTGAAGAGGAGCAGGCGGCGGCGGTCAACGATGTCGGCGAGCGCCCCGCCGGGGAGCGCCAGAAGAAAGGTCGGCGAGTTCTCCGCCGTCTGCATCAGCGCGACCATGATGGGCGTGGGCGCGAGCGTCGTCATCAGCCACTCCGCGCCGACGTTGTGCATCCACGTCCCGACGTTCGACGCCACCGCCGCGACCCACAGCGCGCGGAAGAGCGACAGGCGCAGAGGACTCCACGGCGACGGCGGTTGTTTGCTCATGGTCTTTAACTAAAGACGCCGGGCGAAGCAGTTTAAGTTTGACTCGGACGCCGACGGCTCTCTTCGCTGTCGGGCCGCCGGTCACGTCGCGGATTTTATATTTCCGAAACTTTGTTGCGTATATGATGTCGAAAACGGGACAAACCATAAAAAAGCCCTGCCGCCGACTACCCGGCCCACTGCCGCCCGGTGAAAGGTTTTGCCCCGACGCCGCATAAACATGTGGGGGGAACGATGTGTGGGATGGGGGTCACGAGTCATGTCAACCAGAGGCAGTCCCGCCGTAGACCCTTCGGAGGTCAAGGCGACGTAACAAGCCGCGAGCTTGGATCAACCGGGAGGCCCGCGTCACGGTTGAAATCAACCCGCCGCCGTCTTCCGACAAATGCTGCACGCCGCGCACAATTCAGGTTGACGAAAACGCGGGCGAGGCATATATTCACCGCCGCCCTGCGTTATTAACTCCTCGCTCTTTTCCAGACCCTACCACCCGAAATAAGGAGAAACTTACATGCCCGCACTTAAATCGGCATCGGCTAAAAAGTCTCCACGCAAGACGGCAGGCAAAAAGGCGGCAGCCGGCGGCTCCGGCCAGATCGTGCAGCGCAAGATCAAGCGCTTCGGCTGGGTGCCCGACCTGCCCGACCACCGAGACAAGATGTACTCCGCGCCTTTCGTCCACGTCGCCCAGCTCCCGCCCAGCGTTGACCTGCGTTCGGGCTGCCCGCCCGTGTACGACCAGGGGCAGCTCGGCAGTTGCACCGGCAACGCCATCGCCGGGGCGCTTGAGTTCGACCAGATGAAGCAGGGGCTGGCGGACGTGTTCCCGCCCTCGCGCCTCTTCATCTACTACAACGAGCGCGTGATGGAGGGGTCGGTCAGCCAGGACGCCGGCGCGATGATCCGCGACGGCGTCAAGAGCGTTAACAAGGTCGGCGCGCCGCACGAGAAGCTGTGGCCCTACAGCGACGCCAACCCCGGCCCGTTCACGAAGAAGCCCTCGGCGGCGGCCTTCGCCGACGGGCGCAAGCATCCGGCGGTGGTCTATCAGCGCTTGCCGCAGGTGGACATCCAGTTGAAGGGCTGCCTGGCGAGCGGCTACCCGTTCGTCTTCGGCATCTCGGTCTATGAGAGTTTCGAGAGCAGCGCGGTGGCGAAGAGCGGCAAGGTGCCCATGCCCAAGCCGAAGGAGAAGATGTTGGGCGGGCACGCCATCCTCGCCGTCGGCTACGACGACACCCAACGCCGCTTCATCATCCGCAACTCGTGGGGGCCGGACTGGGGGGTGAAAGGTTATTTCACGCTCCCCTACGAATACGTGCTCGACTCGAACCTGGCCGACGACTTCTGGACGATCAGGACAGTCCAATGACGGACGGGGCGCGCGCGGCCACGCGGGACAAGCCCCTCAGGGACTTATCCCGCAACGCGCACGCTTAGGGTGAAGGTGCGCGCCGCTTCGCCCGCGGTGCGCGTGTAAGACATCTCTATCCGACCCTGCCCGGCCTGGGCGGCGCGGAATTGCCAGACGTGGCTGCCGCCCTGTCCGGGCCGGCCCTCGTTCGGCGCGCGGAATCCGTCTCTGACGAGCACGCAGGCCGGCGAGCCGTCCGCCGTCACGCGCCAGCGAAAGCCTGTGGACGGATTCTCACGGAGAGTTAGCTCGAACTCCTGCCCCGCCGTCAGCTCAATTTCACGACCGTCCACGCTCTCGTCAAGCTGTTCCATAAAGTTCTCCAGCGCACGTCCGCGCCGCGCTCGCGTCTCTATTCGTTGTCTTTGCCCGTGCCGGGATTGTATCCGACGGGGCGGCGTCTGTGCCAGAGTGCGCGCTCGTCCGTGCCGTCCGAGCATTAAGAGACGCGGGGGCAAACTTCACGCCCCAGCCGCGAAGCTGTTACACTCCTGGCCGCCGGACTGCCGACCCTGTTCTACCAACACATTTCGAGCGAGCGAACGCTCTCAACCGTTGACCGACGATTGAATCAGGATCACCCGATGAAGATTGGCAACAGCTCCCCCCTCTCGATGGAAGAGAAGGCGCAACTCATCGCGGAGTGCGTCGAGAATTTCAACCTCTACCTCAACCGCTGGCCGGAGCCGCGCGCGGCGGAGGGCGCGGTCGTCGAGTGGGAGGGCGAGGGCTGCTTCGTGCGCGACATCGAGGGGCGCGAATTTCTCGACTGCCTCGGCGGCTTCGGCATCTTCGCGCTCGGCCACCGCCACCCGAAAGTAATCAGCGCGATTAAAGTCCAGCTCGACCGCCTCGCGCTCCACTCGCAGTGGATGCTCAACCCGATGGCGGCGGACGCCGCGCGACGCCTCGCCGAAATCACGCCCGGCCAGTTAAGAAAAACCTTCTGGTGCTCTTCGGGCACGGAGGCCGTCGAGGGCGCTCTCAAACTCGCGCGCCTCTACACGGGCAAGAAGAAGTACGTCTCGACCGTCAATTCATTTCACGGGAAGACGATGGGTTCGCTCTCCGTCACGGGGCGCGACCTCTTCCGCAAGCCCTTCGAGCCTCTGCTCGAAACCGTCTTCGTCCCTTACGGCGACGCGGAGGCGATGCGCGGCGCGGTTGACGGCGAGACGGCGGCTGTCATCTTAGAGCCGATTCAGGGCGAGGGCGGAATAAGGCTGCCGCCCGACGACTACCTGCCCGCCGTGCGCGAGCTTTGCACACGGCGCGGCGTGCTGCTCATCTTCGACGAGGTGCAGACGGGACTGGGGCGGACGGGCGCGATGTTCGGCTGCGATCATTCCGGCGTCGTGCCCGACGTGATGTGTCTCGGCAAGGCTCTTTCGGGCGGGGTCATCCCCTGCGCGGCGTTTCACTCGACGGACGAAATCTGGCGCGTCTTTCACCCGAACCCCTTCTACCACACCTCCACCTTCGGCGCGAATCCGATGGCGACGACCGCCGCCGCCGCGACGATTCAGACCCTTCAGGAAGAGAACCTCGTCGAGAACTCCGCCGAGATGGGCCGCCACTTCCTCGCAGGGCTGAAAAAATTGTGGGAGCAGTTTCCAGAACTGATCCGCGACGTGCGCGGGCGCGGGCTTTTGATCGGCGTCGAGACCTTCAGCGCCGAGCGCGGGGAGTCAATCGCCTCGCGCATGTTCGAGCGCAACGTGCTCGTCGCCTACACGCTCAACAAGCCGGAAGTGATCCGCGTCGAGCCGCCGCTCATCATCACGCGCGAGTTAGTGGATCAAGCGTTGGAGAGATTCGAGGACGCGTTGAGGGAAGAGAGTAAAGCCTGAGAGGTTCAGAGTACAAACTTCAGTTTACCCGTTCGTGCGGTCAAAACAAGCTGAAGCTTGAACTCTGAACCCTTTTTATTGCGACCCGGTATCATTGCTTGAGGAAGAAGCATAGATGCGAAGGATGTTCATCAACGGGGAGTTCGTGGCGAGCCTTTCGGGGGAGACGTTCGCGGTCGAGAACCCGGCGACCGAGGAGCAGATTGACGAAGTGCCGCGCGCACGTGCCGAAGACGCCGAGCAGGCAGTGCGCGCCGCCCACGCCGCGTGGGACGACTGGCGATTCACGCCCGGCATCGAGAAATGCGAGATGCTGCACGCCGTCGCGCGCCGCATACGCGAGCACCGCGAGGAGGTCGCGCGCCTCCTCACGCTCGAAGGCGGCAAGCCGCTCATCGAGAACATGGACGAGGTCGAGTGGTCGGCAGCGTGCTTCGACTATTACGCCGAGGTGGGCCGCCACGAGGCGGGCCGCGTCATCCCGCCCGTGCAGCGCCACCAGATGAACTTCGTCGTCAAAGAACCTTACGGCGTCGTCGTCTGCATCGTGCCGTGGAACTACCCGCTGCTTTTGATGTCGTGGAAGGTCGCGCCCGCGCTGATGGCCGGCAACACCGTCGTCATCAAGCCCTCGGAGCACACGCCGCTCTCCACGCTCCTGCTCGCCGAGGTCGCCTTCCGTGAGCTGCCGCCCGGCGTCGTCAACGTCTTAACAGGCTACGGCGACGAAGTGGGCGAGCCACTCGTCAAACATCCTCTGACGCCGGTCATCGCCTTCACGGGAAGCGTGGCGACGGGGCGGCGCATCGCCGTGCTCGCCGCCGAGCGCATCAAGCGCGTCAACCTCGAACTCGGCGGCAACGACCCCTTCATCGTCTGCGACGACGCAGACCTTGACGTTGCCGTGCGCGGCGCGGTGTGGGCCGCCTTCCTCAACATGGGGCAGGTCTGCACCTCCGGCGAGCGCTTCTACGTCTTCGAGTCAATCTCGGAGAAGTTCATCGAGGGCTTCGTCGCTTTCACGCGCACGCTCAGGCTGGGTAATCCGTTGGGGCCGGACGTTGACCTCGGCCCGATGATCTCCGCCGCACAGCGCGAGAAGGTGGAGCGCAAGCTCGACCGCGTGCGCGAGATGGGCGCGAAGGTTCTGTGCGGGGGCGTGAGGCCCGAAGGATTCTCGCGCGGCTACTTCTTCGAGCCGACCGTCGTCACCGGCGTTGACCACACGATGCCGCTCATGCGCGAGGAGACGTTCGGCCCCGTCGCACCCATCATGGTCGTCAAAGACATTGACGAGGCCGTCGCGCTCGCCAACGACTCGGAGTACGGACTGGGCGCGAACATCCTGACGAACAACCTTGAGTACGCGTTGACCGCCGCCGAGCGCATCAAGGCCGGCACGTTCTGGATCAACGACCCGCTCACGGACAACGACGCCGGCCCCTTCGGCGGCATGCGCCTTTCGGGCGGCGGGCGCGAACTCGGCGCGGAAGGCATCGAAGAGTTCCGCGAGACCAAGCACATACACCTCGACTACAAGCTCGAAGCGAAGCCCTACTGGTATCCTTACGATTGGAGCAAAGGCAGGAAGACTGATTAGACCTTGATGATGATTAGGCGGCTCACAGACATTCCCGGCCCGCGTTCGCGCGCCCTGCTTGAGCGGCGGGAGCGGGCCGTGCCGCGCGGACCTTTCAACGTCGCGCCGGTCTTCGTGCGGTCGGCGCGCGGCTCGGTCGTCGAGGACGTTGACGGGAACACTTACCTGGACTTCGCGGGTGGGCTTGGATGTCTGAACGTCGGCTCGTGCGCGGCGGAGGTGGTCGAGGCGGTCAGGGAGCAGGCGGGCGAGTTCACGCACACGTGCTTTCACGTCACGATGCACGAGCCGTACATCGAACTAGCCGAAGCGCTGAACGCCCTCACGCCCGGCGACTTTCCAAAGAAGACCTTCTTCGCCAACAGCGGCGCGGAGGCCGTGGAGAACGCCGTCAAGATCGCACGCAGCTACACGGGGCGGCCCGCCGTCATCGCCTTCGAGGACGCCTTCCACGGGCGGACGCTTTTGGCGATGTCTCTGACGAGCAAGGTCAAGCCGTACAAGTTCGGCTTCGGCCCGTTCGCGCCCGAAGTCTATCGCCTGCCCTACGCATATTGTTATCGCTGTCCCTTCGGCGCTGAGTATCTCGACTGCGAGATGAGGTGCGCCGGAACCACGCTGGAAGATTTCTTCAAGAGGTACGTCGCCGCCGAGTCGGTCGCGGCTGTTATCGTCGAGCCTATCTTAGGCGAAGGCGGCTTCGTCGTGCCGCCGCGCGAGTTCTTAACAGAGCTTCAAAAGGTCTGCCGCGAGCACGGCATCCTTTTGATCGCCGACGAGGTGCAGACGGGCCTGGGTCGGACGGGAACTCTCTTCGCGTGCGAGCAGTTCGGGCTTGAGCCGGACTTGCTCGTCGCGGCGAAGTCGCTCGGCGGCGGTCTGCCCATCTCTTCGATCACGGGGCGGGCCGAAGTGATGGATCATCCGATGGTCGGCGGACTCGGAGGCACGTTCGGCGGCAACCCCCTGGCCTGCCGCGCGGCCCTCGCCGTCCTCGACCTGATCGAGCGCGAGAACCTTTGTCAACGGGCGGTCGAGACGGGGCGGAAAGTTTTAGAACGCTTCCGCCTGTTTCAACAGAAGTATCAGATCGTCGGCGACGTGCGCGGACTCGGCGCGATGTGCGCGCTGGAACTCGTCAGGGATCGCCGGACGAAAGAGCCGGCCAAAGAGGCGACCGAGCGGTTCACCCAACTCGCCCTCCGGCGCGGCCTCATCACCATCACCGCCGGGACGTTCGGCAACGTCATACGCACGCTCATGCCTCTCGTCATCGGCGATGAAGAGTTGGAGTTCGGGTTGGATGTGATCGAACAAACGCTGGAAGAAGTCAGATGCTAGATGCTGGATGTCAGATGTTAGATTCGCTTTCTAACATCTGACATCCAGCATCTAGCATCTGCCCTTGAGTGCTTATGAGAGTGATCGTTCTGGGCGGCTGCGGCGAGATGGGGTCGGAGGCGACGCGAGACCTCGCGCGGACGAGCGAGTTTGAGGAGATCGTCGTCGCCGACGTGAATCTGGAGAAGGCGCGGGCGCTGGCCGAAGAGTTGGGCGGCGGTCGCGTGCGCGCCCTGCGAGTTGACGCGAGCGACGAGCAGTCTTTGAGCGAACAGCTCAGAGGCTTCGACGTGGTTGCCAACTGCACGACCTACCACTTCGGCCTCGTGGCGACGCGCGCCGCGATTCGCGCGGGCGTCAACTACCTCGACCTCGGCGGCCTGTTCAATACGCCGAAGCAGTTGGAGCTGGACGCGGAGGCGCGCGCGGCGGGCGTCACAATCTGCCTGGGCTGCGGCGCGACGCCGGGCGTGACGAACCTTTTGGCGCGCCGAGCGGCGGATCAACTGGACGAGGTGAGCGAAGTCCACATCGCATTCGCTTCCTTCCGCTCGGTCGCGCCGTCGCCGGGTCTGCTCGACACGGTTCTGGACGAGTTCAGTCCGGGCAGCCGTCGCTTCTTCTGGCGCGCGGGCGAGTTCGTCGAAGTCCCCGCGTTCTCCGGCGCGAAGCAGGTTCGATTCGAGGAGCCGGTCGGGTGGACGGAAGTCTATTACGTCCCGCACTCGGAGACGCACACGCTGCCGCGATTCCTCGGCAAAGGCGTCCGCCTCGTTGACGTGCGCGGGACTTGGAGGCCGGAGATCATGCGCGCCCTGCGCGTCTTCGCAGACTTTCAACTGACGGGCGCGCAAACGGTCTCTTTCGACGGGCGGGAGATCAACTCGAAGGCTTTCCTGCGCCGACACATCTTGCAGCACGCCGCGGAAGTGGGCGGCGCGGGCGAGTGGGCCTTCCTTCTGAACGTCGAGGTGATAGGAAAGCGCGACGGTAAGACCGCGCGTCACGAATACACGAGCAGCCATCCCGTGAGGGCGGAGTGGGGCACGTCGGCTACGGCCAGGGTGACGGGCATCCCGGCTTCAATCGGCGCGCAGAAGCTCGCCCGCGGCGAAGTCACGCGCGCGGGCGTCCTGGCCCCGGAAGTCTGCTTCGAGCCGCAGCCCTTCTTTCAGGAACTCTCCCGCCGCGGCATCCACGTCAGGGAACAAGAAGCGGAGTGAAGGGGATGAACGGTGGGAGACGGCTTTTCAGACGTGGGAAAGGGAGCACACAACACGAAAAGAGAAAGGGCGGCGCTTCGGGCCGCCCTTAAACTTTCAACGCCGCGGGGGCGTAGCTCACGTCCCTCATCACGGACAGAAAATTCTTCAGTACATTGCCTGAGCTTGAAGAGGTTGACAGAGCGCGCGCCGACATCGCATGGCTCGTGTACGACCTTGTACGCGACGAGAACAATGATTGCTCCAAGCTCACGCATCACGGAACCCTTTACACGGAGTTTGAGAGCGCACTCGATACGATCACTAAAACCGAGGCCGGGCCGGTCGAAGGCTTCATGAAAGTTTTGCAGGAGAAGCTCAACAAGCTTAAAAAGAGCGAGCCGATTGCTGATTCGATACTAGCTCAAGAGGCGTTAGAATAAGCTTATGTCGCCTCGTGCCGAGCAACAACCCGTGTCTAGATCAATGAAACCTCTCGGCGAAGTTGTCAACGTCGCGTCTGTACCACAACGGAGTCCGTTTCGTTATCCGGGCGGTAAGACCTGGCTCGTTCCGCGAGTACGTCAGTGGCTTGCGAGCCTTGAAACACGACCGGCAGAGTTCATAGAGCCTTTCGCGGGCGGGGGCATCGTGAGCCTCACTGTCGCGGCTGAGAAGCTCGCGAGGCACGTCACGATGATTGAGCTTGACGAACAGGTCGCGGCGGTGTGGCGTGCGATCATCACTGACGGCGACGGCGTATGGCTTGCTGACAGAATCGCCAACTTTGGACTTATCCATGACTCTCTCGGCAAAGTCCTATCAGAAAAAGCGCGCACGGTGCGGGAGCGGGCGTTTCAGACCATCCTAAAGAACAGGACGTATCACGGCGGCATTCTCGCTCCGGGCAGCGCGCCGTTGAAGAGTGGCGAGAACGGCAAGGGCATCGCGTCGCGCTGGTACGCCGACACACTCAAGAAGAGAATCTTAGCGATAAATGATATTCGCCTTCGCCTAAAGTTCGTTGAGGGCGACGGGATGGAAGAGGTGCGAAAGAACGCGCACAGGCGGGATGCGGTCTTCTTTGTTGACCCGCCCTACACTGCGGGCGGCAAGCAGGCGGGTAGGCGTCTCTACACTCACTCGGAACTTGACCACGAGGAACTGTTCAAAGTTATCAGCGAGGTCACGGGCGACTTTCTTATGACTTATGACAATACCGATGACGTGCGTGACCTTGCGAGGAGATATGGCTTTGACTTTGAGCTTGTGGCTATGCAGAACACTCACCTTGCGAAGATGACCGAACTGCTGATCGGGCGTAATCTCGATTGGGCCAGATCGGCGCGGAAGCCTCCGGGCGCGGGTGGTCTTTAAGAAGTCAGGGCCGCGGCGACCCGACGATCACGTCAACCAGACGCGCGCCACCTTTCTTCTGGTGCTTCGACGCCTTCCTCGAATCCCTCTCTTCGTCTCGACCGTCGCGCCCCTTGAAGTGGCCGCGGTGTTCTACGTCTCCGCCGTCCGCCTCTCTGCGCTCGACGCGCGCGGCTTCGGGCGGCTGTTGAATCTCTTCGCCCCGCCCCGGTCGGGCGGCGCGTTCTTCACGCGTGCGGCGTGGTGTGCGCTCTTCCGTCTTCTCCGCGCCCGCGGCGGCCTTCTCCTCGCTCGCGGCGGTCGGGGCGGGAGCGCTCCGCTGCTGCGCCGCGGTCGCGTCCTCCTGCGAAGGGGCCGTAGCCGTCTGCGTCGGAGTTGTGTTCGTCTGCGTGGGGGCTGTGTCCGTCTGCGGCTGGCGGTCTTGCGCGGCGTCGGCGGAGACTGGTGCGGGTGTCGGCGTCGTGTGCGCGCGGTGCAGGACTTTCGTGGCGACGGCTCCGAGCGCGGCGGCGGCCAGCAGCGCGACGACGATCAGACTGAGCGGCCACTGGCGGCGCGCGCCGCCGCGATACGGGGCGCGGCCCGCGCGTGCGTCCGTACCGGCGGGCACTTCATCCAGAGGCACGACCGGGTGCGCGTGTCGCGCCTCGTCCGCGTCGAAGCGCGGCGCGGCGAGCGTGACCTCGGACTCGTCTGTCCCTTCTTCAAAGTTATGCGAACGCTCCTGCATATACACGTGGCCTCAATCCGTACAGAAAAATACGTCCGACATGAAATGAGGCAAGAACGAGGCCATTCGCGCGTGTGAAAAGTGGGGCGCGTACCGCGTCTCGTATGGCGCTAAGTTGCCGCCCCGTCGCAAAAAAGACATAATCCAACCCCTGCGAAACAGCGCCGGAGTCGGCGGACGCGAGGCGTTCCGACTCCGGCCCGGAACTTCCAAGCGAGCATGGTTTCCTGAAGTCGCGCGCGCGAAGCGAAGCATGTACATCCTCGGCATCTCGGCCTACTACCACGACTCCGCGGCGTGCCTCGTGCGCGACGGCGAACTCCTGGCCGCCGCGCAAGAAGAGCGCTTCACGCGCAAGAAGCATGACCATCGCTTCCCGGCGCGCGCCGTCGAGTTCTGCCTGAAGCACGCTCGAATCACGCCCGCCGAACTCGACTACGTCGCCTTCTACGACAAGCCGCTTCTGAAATTCGAGCGGCTGCTTGAAACCTATCTCGACTACGCGCCGCGGGGCCTGCGCTCGTTCCTTCTGGCGATGCCTTTGTGGCTGCGCGAGAAGCTTTGGATACGCGAGCAGGTGTCGAAAGAGGTCGGCTTCGGGGGCAAGGTTCTCTTCACCGAGCACCACGAGTCGCACGCGGCCTCGGCCTTCTTCCCTTCGCCGTTCGAGTCTGCCGCAGTGCTGACGATGGACGGAGTGGGCGAGTGGGCGACATCTTCTTACGGCTACGGGCGCGGCAACGAATTGCACCTCATGGCCGAGCTACACTTCCCGCACAGCCTGGGGATGCTCTACTCGGCCTTCACATACTACACGGGCTTCCGCGTCAACTCCGGCGAGTACAAGGTCATGGGCCTCGCGCCCTACGGCGAGCCGCGCTACGTGCAAACAATTCTCGACGAGCTGATTGACCTGCGCGAAGACGGCTCGCTCCGCCTCAACATGAAGTATTTCAACTTCGCGGCGGGGCTGACGATGACCAGCGGAGAATTTGAACGCCTGTTCGGCGGGCCGCCGCGCGCGCCCGAAGGTGAGATCACGCAACGCGAGATGGACTTGGCGCGCTCGGTGCAGGAGGTCACGGAAGAAGCAATGCTGCGGATGGCTCGGCACGCGCATCGCGAGACCGGCGAGCGTAACCTGTGCCTCGCGGGCGGCGTCGCCCTCAACTGCGTCGGCAACGGTCGCATACTGCGCGAGGGGCCGTTCGAGCGTGTCTGGATTCAACCGGCGGCGGGCGACGCGGGCGGCTCTTTAGGCGCGGCACTGTCGGTCTGGTATCAGCACCTCGGCAAAGAGCGGCGCGTGGAAGATGTCTGCCGCGGTCGCGCCGACGGCATGCGCGGCGCGTACCTCGGCCCGGAGTTCGCGTGCGATGAGATCGAAGAGTTTCTGTTGACCGTCGGCGCGCGATACCGGAGAGTCGGGCGCTCCCGTTTGGCCGAAGAGGTGGCGCGGCTTCTGGCGGACGAGAAGGTGGTCGGGTGGTTTCAAGGGCGCATGGAGTTCGGCCCGCGCGCACTCGGCGCGCGCAGCATCCTTGGCGACCCTCGCTCGCCCCGCATGCAGTCGCAGATGAACCTGAAGATCAAGTTCCGCGAAAGTTTCCGCCCCTTCGCCCCCTCGGTCTTGCGCGAGCGCGTCTCGGAATACTTCGAGCTTGATGCGGACTCGCCCTACATGCTCCTGGTCGCGCCCGTCCGTCGGCGCCTGCGCCGCCGTGTGACGAAAGAAGAAGCGGGACTGTTCGGCATCGAGAAGCTGAACGTGCCGCGCTCCGAGATACCGGCGGTGACGCACGTTGACTACTCGGCGCGCATACAGACCGTGCGGCGCGAGGATAACCCCACTTACTACGAACTGCTCTCGGCGTTCGAGCGCCTGACGGGCTGCGCCGTCCTCGTCAACACCAGCTTCAACGTGCGCGGCGAGCCGATTGTCTGCACGCCTTCTGAAGCGTACACCTGCTTCATGCGCACCGAGATGGACTGCCTCGTGCTCGGCGACTTCGTGCTCTTGAAGGCGGAGCAGGGCGCGAGCGCTGTCAGTGAAGACTTATCCTGGCAGGAGGAGTTTCAGCTTGATTGAGCCGAAGGGCAGCGTCGTTGTCCAGCGCGAAGCGCGCGTGACCGACCGGCAGGCACGCAAGACGGCGCTCGTGGTCGCCGCCGTGCTGCTCGCAATCGCCGCGTGGAATTTTTATCGTGGGCGGATGACGGTCGTCATCATCTTCGGCGCGGTCGGCGCGCTGCTGCTCGTCGTCGGCCTTCTGATTCCGGCGGCGGCGCGCGCCTTTCACAACGCCTGGATGCGCTTCGCCGCCGTGCTCGGCCACGTCAACAGCCGCGTGCTTCTGTCCGTGATGTTCTACGGCGCGCTCACGCCTTACGGCTTCGTCTCGCGCCTCGCGGGGCGCGACCCTCTGAAGCGCCGCGCGAAGAAGCAGGAGAGCTACTGGATTCCGCGCGCACGCACGCGACAGGCGCGCGAGCAGTTCGAGCGCCTGTTCTGAACTCAGAAGCCCGCAACGCTGAACGATGAACTGAAGAGCCGACGTCTCTCGGCCCGTCATTCCGTGTCGGACGTTAGGAGGAGATTAATGCATGGGCAAGCTCTCACTCGCCGGTGAGGTCTGGCTGTTCCTGCGGCAGAACAAGAAGCTCTGGCTGCTGCCGATCATCGTCGTCCTGCTCCTGCTCGGCGTGCTGCTCATCTTCGCACAGTCCTCCGCGCTCGCGCCGTTCATTTACACCATCTTTTAATAATGATGAGTGCGGAATGATGAGTGATGAATTGAAAGCTCATGCCGCCTGACATTCATCATTCATCATTCCGCACTCATCATTTCCGTTAACAGTCCGCGCTCGTGCCGCGTCTTGTAAGTCGGACGGGGCAAGAGGGCCGTCGTGGCCTTCAAAAGATTCAGGCATGTTCGAGGTCGAGACCAGCAACCTGCTCTTCATGGACGGGGAGCGGCAAAAGGCGGAGGCGGCGGAAGCGGCGTGTGCGCCGGAGGCCGCGCTCGTGGCCTCGGCCTGCGCGGGCGACCGCGAAGCCTTCGCGCGGCTCTACGACCTTTACGCGCCGCTGGTGCACGGCGTTTTGCTGGCGCGCGTGCCTTACGACGAGGTGGGCGATCTCGCGCAGGACGTTTTCCTCGTCGCGTTCCGCAAGCTCGGCAGTTTGCGCGACGCCGGGCGCTTCGGCCCTTGGGTGGCGATGATCGCGCGCAACCGCGCGACGGACTTTCACCGGCGCGCGCACGAGACCGAGGAGCTGCGCGAAGAGATGGCGCACGCCGGGGGGCGCGAGGCCGAGGCCGCGGAGGCACTTGAAATTATCCGTAGCTTGCCCGAAGCCTACCGCGAGACTCTGGTGCTGCGCCTGGTCGAGGGCATGACCGGGCCGGAGATAGCCGCGCGGACGGGGTTGCAGCCGGCCTCTGTGCGCGTGAACCTGCACCGCGGCATGAAACTCCTGCGCGAGCGTCTGGGGATGAGAGGTCGGGGAGTATGAGCGACTACCTTTGGGACAAGACGGGCGAGGCGGACGCGGAGGTCGAGCGCCTCGAAGGACTGTTAGGCGAGTTCCGACACCGCCCGCGGGCGCTCGAACTGCCGCCGGAAATCGTCGGACACGATGACGCACGGCCTCGCGCGTCGAGACTGTTCCGCCCGGCGGGCTTCGCCGTCGCCGCCGCGCTGCTCGTGGCAGTTCTGGCGGGCGCGTTCGTCGCGCTACGCCGCGGCGCGACCGGAGGTGAGCAACAGGGCAAACAACAGGAGGCCGCTTCGAGAGATTTGCCGAAGACGCCGCCACAGGACTCGCCTCGGCAGAGTCCGTCGCCGCAGGTCGCCACGACTCGGAACGACGAGACGGCGCGACGCGCGAGTGAATCAGTAAAGCCTGACGACCGAAGCGAACAGGGCGCGCGCGATGAGCGGACGGGAAACGACGAACGGACGGCGAAGTACGAGCAAACGCCTAAGCGGGCCGTTTCAAGTAAGCAGGAGCGTTGGCGCGACGGCGTGAGCGAAACTGTCTTCGGACAGCGCGGAGACTTGAAGAGCGCAAGCTCTCGCCCGGACGAGCATGACAAGGTCGCTCCCGGCGCGACGCCGCGCGTCGCCGCCGAGGCCGCGTCGCTCGAAGAACGTCGGCGGCTGGCGAAGGATGATCTCATGTACGTCCTCCGCCTCACGAGCCTCAAGCTGAGAGAGGTGCAGAGGAAGACGCAAAAGGTCGACGGCTGGAAGTCCGCCTTTGACGAGCAGAAACGAGACAGGTGACGGAGCAGCCATGATGTCATTCATCAACGTGAAATCATTCGTCAAAGCCAACACGAAATTCATCATCCCCGTCGCGCTCGCGGCGCTGGCGCTCGCCGCGAGGCCCGCGCCCGCCGCGGCGCAGGACAGGGGCCGCCTGCGCCTGGACGGCCTCGAACGCCTCGCGCCGAGGGCGACCGACACCGTCAGCGTCGAGGTGGACGGCATCCTGATTAAGCTGGCGTCGAAGATTCTCTCGGACAAAGACCCCGACGAGAAGAC
>QHXN01000071.1 GCA_003222975.1 Acidobacteriota bacterium
GAAGGAGCCGACCTTGCGGTAGAGCTGGATGAAGACCTCTTGGGAGAGGTCTTCGGCCTCGGCGGTGTTTGCCGTCATCCGCAGGCAGAGGGAATAGACGCGGCGGGAGTGGCGCGCGTACAACTCCTCGAAGGCACTCATGTCGCCCTCGGAAGCCGCCCGCGTCAACTCGTAGTCCGTGGCCGTCTCTCTCTCGAACTCGGGTGTGGTCACCTGTCCGAACATCCGGCCAAGCAGAAGGTCGCCGTTCTTCAACTCACAACTCTCTACCTTAGCCGTCACTGCCGCGCGCCCACCTTTTCGTCGAGCTGGAAGACCTTCCCGGCGTCGCGGCCCCGCAAGCTCTCGACCCTGCGGCCACGTCCGGGTCTTACACGCGACTGTGATGCGGCGCTCGCGGCGCGTCGTTGCCCTCGGCCCGCCCGAAATCAGCAATTTGCCGCCCGCGAGCCGTTCGTCCCGGCCCCTGCTTCAGGCCCAGTACGTGCGGTCGAGCGAGCGGTAGCCGACCGCCTCGGCGACGTGTGCCGGGCGAATCGCGTCCGACCCGTCGAGGTCTGCGATGGTGCGGCTGACTTTGAGGATTCTATCATAGGCCCGCGCCGACAGGCCCAGCCGCGTCATCGCCTGCTCAAGCATCCGCTCGCTCTCCGAATCAATCCGGCAATACTCGCGAATCAGCCGCGGCGACATCTGGGCGTTCGAGAAGATTCCTTCGGCCTGCAACCGCCCGCGTTGCCGCTCGCGCGCGCGGATCACGCGCCCGCGTATCTCCGCCGAGCCTTCGCCTTCGGGCGCGGAGGCGCTCGACAGCTCTTTAAATTTCACCGCGGGCACGTCAACGTGTATGTCTATGCGGTCGAGCAGAGGCCCCGAAATGCGCCCGACGTAGCGCTGAATCTGCAAAGGCGTGCAGCGGCACTCGCGCGTCGGGTCGTTCCAGAACCCGCAGGGGCAGGGGTTCATCGCGGCGGCGAGCATGAAAGAGGCGGGGAAGGTCAGGGACATCGCCGCGCGGCTGATCGTGACCTTCTGGTCTTCGAGCGGCTGGCGGAGGACTTCGAGGACGCTGCGGTCGAATTCGGGCAACTCGTCGAGGAAGAGGACGCCGTGGTGCGCCAAGGAGACTTCGCCGGGGCGAGGGATGGCCCCGCCGCCGATCAGTCCCGCGTCGCTGATCGTGTGGTGTGGTGAGCGGAACGGCCTTTCGGTGACGAGGCCGGCGCGGCCCGTCAGCCCCGCGACCGAGTGAATCTTCGTGAGTTCGAGCGCGGCCTCGAATTCGAGCGGCGGCAGGATCGTCGGCAGGCGCTTCGCGAGCATCGTCTTCCCCGATCCCGGCGGGCCGATGAGGAGGATGTTGTGCGAGCCGGCTGACGCCACTTCGAGCGCGCGCTTGACGGCGTGCTGGCCGCGCACCTCTCGGAAGTCAACGTCGTAGCGCCCGTCGGTCGAGAGGAGTCGCGCCTCGTCCACGCGCAGGGGCTGAGGGCGTGCGCCCTCGCCCTGGAGCGAGAGCGCCGCGATCAACTCGACCGCGCCGCGCAAAGTGGAGACGGCGAACACGTCAACGTCGGCGACGACCGCCGCCTCGGTCGCGTTCTCTTCGGGGAGGATGAGGCTCTTGATTCCCGCCGCGCGCGCACGCAGGGCGACGGGCAGCGCGCCGCGTATGGGGCGGACGCGACCGTCGAGCGAAAGCTCGCCGACCGAGAGCACATCGGTCAGGCCCTCAGAGTCGCCGAGGTCGCCGTTCGCGCCGAGGATGCCGAGCGCGATGGGGAGGTCGAAGCTCGCGCCTTCTTTTCGCACGTCGGCGGGCGCGAGGTTGATGGTCGTCTTGTGGAAGGGGAAGAAGAAGGCGCTGTTGTTGATGGCGGCGCGGATGCGCTCGCGCGACTCGCGGACGGCGAGGTCGGGCAGGCCGACGATTGTGACGGACGAGGGCGAGTCCGCTTCGCCGCGCGCGGGGCTGAGGTCAACTTCGATGTCCACGAGGTCTGCGTCTATGCCGTAAACGGCGGCGGATTGCGCGCGGAAGAGCATGGCCCTGAGGTCTCCCTCTGTAGCGCCGCGGGCGCGCTGTTGACGGGCGCTTGGGTGGGAGCGCCGCTGCCGTGGAAGTCCTGCGGGTTAAGTCTGTGCGGGGATTGCGAGCCGAAAGCGAACGAGCGCGCTTTCGGCTCTCTCAAGTCCGAAGGCGCGCTCGCCTGTGCCGCCCGCGCCCGAACCACGAAGGACGAGCGCGTGTTTCAGTCTCTACTACCGTCGGCGCGACGAGGGCGCGGGCTGCGCCGTCGCGGGGCGGGCCTGCGCCGGGACTTTGATCTGCTGGCCGCGCGCGAGCGGCGCGTCGGGGGTCACGCCGTTCAGTTTCGCGACCTCCTCGACCGAGGCGCTGTAGCGCGCGGCGATCTGCGCGATGGTCTCGCCGCCGCGCGCCGTCACGGTGACGAGGCTGCTGCCGGCTGCGCCGCCGCCCGTCGGGCGCTCGTAGGTCTTGAGCGTGCGGACGAAGCCGCCGCCCGCGGGCACGACGAGCGCGCCGCCCTTCGCAAGGTTGACGCCCGCGTTCCACTGCTGCAATTGCGCGGCGCTCACTCCCGCGCGCCCGGCCACCGACTCGAAGCTCTCGCCCGGCGCGGCCTGGACGACTCGCGCGACCTGGTTGCGGCGCTCGACCGGGATGCGCTTCAAAAGGTCAACGATCTGGCGACCGCGCTTCGCCGGCACGCGCACCGTGTAGGCCTCGCCCGGCGGCGTCATGTCGCGGCGCAGCTCCGGGTTGAGGCTGCGGACGTAGTCAACGCTCGTGTCGGAGAGCGAGGCGATCAGGTCGAGGCTCGTCGCCGAGGGCACGCTGATGGTGTCGTAGGCGAGCGGCGACATCCTCTGGACGTTGCGGAAGCCGTACTTCTCAGGACTCTTCGCGATCAGGATCACGGCGAGGATGTTGGGCACGTAGTTGCGCGTCTGCTGCGCGACGTATGGGTAGATGGCCCAGAAGTCGGAGACGCCGGCGCGCCCTATCGCGCGGTCAACGTTGCCCTCGCCCGTGTTGTAGGCGGCCATCGCCAGCTCCCAGTTGTTATAGCGGTCGTGGAGCCACTTCAAATATCTGGCCGAAGCCCTCGTCGCCTTCTCGTAGCTGTTGCGCTCATCAATGTAGGCGGTCTGGCGCAGGCTGAAGCGCGCGCCCGTGCCGGGGATGAACTGCCAGAGGCCGGAGGCCGCCGCCTCCGAGCGCGCGGTCGGACGCCAGGAGCTTTCCACCTGTCCGAGCCAGACGATGTCCTCGGGCACGCCCTCCTCACGGAAAATCTTGCGCGCCATCGCCATGTACTGCCCCGAACGGCGCAGGCCCGTCTCCATCGTCCCGCGACCGCGGCCCTGGTAGTAGTTGACGTAGCCGAGGACGAGCGGGTTGAGCTTGAAGGGGAAGTCGAGCGTATTCTTGACCGACTCGGCGTCGGCGACCTGCTGGTCGGAGACGTGCTTCTCGCTCTCGTTAAGCTCGATCTTACTCAGCTCGTCGAGCGGCGAAGGCTCGAACTTCTGTTCGGTGAAGCCGATCTGCTGCGGCTCGGCCTGCTGGGCGTTGCCGTTCTGCGCGACCTCGACGAATGAAGCGCCGTTCTGCGGCTGCGCGCCCGGCACGTTCTGCGGGACTTCGTAGCGATAGACGCGCTCGACCAATTCGAGGTAGTAGTTCTGGAGCCGCGGGTTCGAGCGCACGTCCATGCCGGATTCGAGCACCGTGTCCACGGCCTCGTCGAACTTCTGGCGCGCGGCCTCGCGCTTGTTGTCCTTGAGGTTCAGCTCACCGAGTTTGAACTTCTCCTCGGCGCGGGCGATGACTGTTTGCACGCGCGGGTCTTCGCGCTCCACGTCGCTGGGCGTGTTACGAAGGTATGATTGCGTGGCGACCTGCGCGCGGAGCGAGGCCGTGGGCGCGACGAGTGCGGCGAGCAGCGCGGCGTTGGCTACAAGGCGGGGGAGGCTCGTGTTCTTCAATCGTTGATCTCCTTTGCGAGAGTAAAGCGAATCCACGATGGCGACCTTTGCCGACAGGTCGCACGAGCGGCATCCACTAAAGAATTATACGGGACGTTTCGTGCCCGCTTCCGAGGACGGCTCTGCGCGAAGGCTTCCCCTGTGGGGAAAGCAGAGCGAGCTAAACCGTCCAGAGGCTATCACACGCCCCGGCGCGTGTCAAACTTGTCAACTCGGCATCTACTTGCAAATAAAAGGCGAAGCGGCCAAAATTTCCTGACTTTTTTGCGCTTCGTCGGGTGAGCTTTTTGATGCCGGACTGCTTCGGCACGTTGCGCCACGCGAAGGCAAAAGGCAAAAGGCAAAAGGCAAAAGAGGAAGGCAGGTGTGCTCCCCTTCTTTTGCCTTTTTACTTTTGACTTACCGAAGGGGTGCGGCGGCCTGCGGCAGTCGCGGCGGGCGCTCGCGGACGGGTGGGGCGGGCTGCGTCGCCTTCTCCTTGAGCGCCTCGCGGAAGACCTCTCGCACGTTCTCGACGAAGACGAACTGCATCTCGCCGAACAGTTCCTTCGGAATCTCGTCCATGTCGCGGCGGTTGAGGTGCGGTAGGATGACTTTGGAGACGCGCGCGCGCCGCGCCGCCAAGACCTTCTCCTTGACCCCGCCGACAGGCAGGACGTTCCCGCGCAAGGTGATCTCGCCCGTCATCGCCACGTCCTTGCGGACGGGGCGCTGCGCGAGCGACGAGACCATCGCCGTCGCCAGAGTGATGCCCGCCGAGGGGCCGTCCTTCGGGATCGCGCCTTCGGGGATGTGGATGTGCATGTCGTAGCGCTCGAAGTCCTCTTCGGGGATTTCGAGTTCGCGCGCGCGCGACTTGGCGTAGGAGTATGCGGCTTGGGCCGACTCGCGCATCACCTCGCCGAGTTGCCCCGTCAAGACGAGTTGTCCCTTGCCCTTCATCCGCAGAGCCTCGATGAAAAGCACGTCGCCGCCGACGGCTGTCCAGGCGAGTCCGGTGGCGACGCCGACCTGATCCTTCTTCAGAATCTCTTCGGGGAAGACCTTCGGCGCGCCCAGGTATTCGTGCAGGTTCTTCGGCGTGACGCGCACCGCCTCCGACTTCCCTTCCGCGATGCGGCGCGCGACCTTGCGGCAGACGCGCCCGATCTCGCGCTCCAACTGCCGCAAGCCCGCTTCCTGCGTGTACTGCTGGATGACGGACGAGAGGGCGCGCTTCGAGATGTGCAGGTTCTTCGACGCGATGCCGTTCTCCTCGATCTGCTTCGGGATGAGGTGGCGGCGCGCGATCTCCAGCTTCTCCTCCTCGGTGTAGCCCGCCAGCCTGATGACCTCCATGCGGTCGCGCAGAGCGGGCTGGACGGTGTCGAGGATGTTGGCCGTCGTCATGAACATTGCGTTCGAGAGGTCGAACGTGACGCCGAGGTAGTTGTCGCGGAAACTGTTGTTCTGCTCCGGGTCTAAGACTTCGAGGAGGGCCGACGAGGGGTCGCCGCGGAAGTCCGCGCCGACCTTGTCAATCTCGTCGAGCATGATGAGCGGGTTGTTCGTGCCCGCCTGCTGCAAGGCTTGAATGATTCTTCCGGGCATCGCGCCGACGTAGGTGCGGCGGTGTCCGCGAATCTCGGCCTCGTCGTGCAGGCCGCCCAGAGAGAGGCGGACGAACTTGCGGTCGAGCGCGCGCGCAATCGAGCGGCCCAGAGAAGTCTTGCCGACGCCCGGCGGGCCGACGAGGCAGAGGATGGAGCCTTTCGGCTTCTCCTTGAGCTTGCGGACGGCCAACGACTCGACGATGCGCTCTTTAACTTTCTCAAGTCCGTAGTGGTCTTCGTCGAGAATCTGCTGCGCCTTCACCAAATCAAGATTGTCAACGGACGCCTTCGACCACGGCAGGTCGGTCATGATCTCCATCCAGTTCCGCAGCGTCGCCGTCTCCGCCGCGTCCGGGTGCATGCGCTCAAGTTTTTTTAGTTGCCGGAGCGCTTCTTCTTCGGCGTGCTTGGGCATCGCGGCGGCCTCGATCTTCTCGCGGAACTGCGCGATCTCCTCGGCCAGTTCGTTCCCCTCGCCGAGTTCGGTCTGGATGGCCTTCATCTGCTGGCGCAGGAAGAACTCGCGCTGCGAGCGGTCAATGTCGGCGCGCGCCTGCGTGTTGATCTCCTGCTGGACGGTGAGGACTTCGATCTCCTTGTTGAGCAGGTCGTTCACGCGCCGCAGACGCGTGGTCGTGTCGGCGATGTCGAGCACACTTTGCGCGTCCTCGACTTTGAGTTCGAGGTTCGACGCGGCGAGGTCTGCGAGTCGGCCCGGCTCGTCGAGGCTGGCGACAATCGCCATTACTTCGGGCGAGACGTTCTTGCCGAGGTTCGTCGCGCGCTCCATCGAGGCGCGGACGTTGCGGACGAGCGCCTCGACTTCGAGCGAGCGCTCCGGCGCGGGCGCTTCGGGCAGCGGCGTAAGTTTCACCTTCAGGTACTCGCCCGTGTCCTCGACCGCCTCGACGTGGGCGCGCGACAGCCCCTGGACGAGGATGCGTATGCGCCCGTCGGGGAGCTTGAGCATCCGCATGATGACGGCCACCGTGCCCGTCGTGTAGAGGTCTTCGCCCGCCGGCTCCTCCTTGTCGAGGTCGCGCTGCGAGACGAGGAAGATCATGCGGCTCTCGCCGAGCGCCACGTCCACGGCGCGGATGGACTTCTCGCGCGAGACGAAGAGCGGCACGATCATGAACGGGTAGATGACGATGTCCCTGAGCGGCAGGACGGGCAGCGTCTCCGGTATCTGCAAGTGCTGCTCGCCGCCCTCCACGGCCTCGATTGATTCGGCGATGTTGGAAATCTGCTGGGGCATAACTTGATTCGTAAACCGTGAACCGTCAACCGTGACAAGAAAAAAATCTGGCTTCGTCTTGTCACGGTTTACGGTTGACGGTTTACGGCTTTTCACTTTCCTTTACTTCAATCCTGTGCTCGACGCCGCGCCGGTCTTCGAGCTTCGGCAGTCGGACGGTGAGCAGGCCGTCCTTCAGTTCGGCGGTCGCGCCGTCCTTGCGGATGGGCCAGCGCAGCGGGACGGTGCGCGCGAACTGCCCGAAGCTGCGCTCGGAACATAGATGCGAGATGACGCCGCGCGGTGCGCCCTTGCGCTTGCGTCCGCGCACTTTCAGGTGCTCGTTCGTCAGCACGACCTCGACCTGCTCGGCGCGCACGCCCGGCAGCTCGACCGAGACGGTGACGCACGACTCGGACTCGCACAGGTCAACCGGCGGCAGCCACGCGCCCGCCTCGCCCGCGACCATCTCGGACGCCTCCTGCAACGCCACGAACAGCCGCCCCACGCGCCCGCGCAGCCGCTCCAACTCCGCGCGGTCGAAAATGGTTGCGTGCAGCGTCCGCTTCATAAAAGCCGTAAACCGTGAACCGCAAACCGTGACGAGTTAAGCCGTGAGCCGCGACGCGCGCACCGTGGCGAGAGGTTCCATCTTGTCACGGTTTACGGTTCACGGTTCACCGCCCTCGTCATTTGCGCGCCGTCGCGCCCGACCCGGAGCGCGTGCGGACGAGCGTCTTCAACTCCTTCATGAACTCGGTCACGTCCTCGAACTCCAGATAGACCGACGCGAAGCGGACGTAGGCGACCTTGTCGAGTTCCTTGAGTCGGCGCATGATCATCTCGCCGACCTTCGTGGTGGGCCGCTCGCGCTCCGGCGACTCCTGCACGTACTTCTCGACGGCGTTGACGATGCCATCGAGCTTGGTCGCCGGGATGGGCCGCTTCTCGCAGGCGCGCAGGAGGCCCGCCATCACCTTGTTGCGGTCGAAAGGCTCGCGCCGCCCATCCTTCTTGACGACCATGTAGGGGATTTCGTCAATGCGCTCGTAGGACGTAAAGCGCCGCTCGCAGCGCAGGCACTCGCGGCGGCGGCGAATGGAGTCGCCCTCGCGCGACTCGCGCGAGTCAACGACCTTATCTTCGAGGTAACCGCAGAAGGGGCATTTCATAAGCTTCAGTCTCGAACCGGCCTCAGAGTTGGAATCAATGGATCGGCTTCCGCATGCTTCTCCGCTTCGGCCTCCGCCTCCTTCCTGACGACCAGCTCGCGCAGGCGCGCGACGCTGAGGCCGCTGCGCAGGAAGTAGTAGAGTCCGAAAGGTAGAGCCGAGCCGAAGACGACGAGGTTCAGGATGATGGTCGCAGCCGCCGCGTCCTGCCTGTCAACGCCGAAGTAGGTGATCAGGCTGTAGGCCGTCGCCGCGTGGTACGTGCCCGCGCCGCCGCCCGGCGTCGGCACGAGAGAGCCGACGAGCGACCAGCCCAAGACGAAGACCGTCTCGCTCAAGCCGAGCGTCAGCCCGAAGGCGCGCAGCACTATCATGTTCGCCAGCGTGATCGCCGCCCACAGCAGCGCCGTCCACCCGACCACAATCAAAAGCTCGCGCGCGTCCGAGAGCACGCCGAGCGCCTGCGCGGTCTCTCCCAACAGCCCGCCGAAGATTTTTCCGGGCCGCCTGAAGACGCGCGGCATCCCCTCTAATTTCGTATCGAGCCAACGGGTGGCCGACCCGGCGTGCCGCCTGAGCCACGCGAGCGTGGCGAGACCGGCGAGCGTCGCGACGAGTAGGATTAGTCCCCACGTGCGTATGCGCGCCGTGATCTCCTCGCCCACGCCCGGCAGCCGCAGGACGAGCATGTTGGCCGCGAAGAGGACGACGACCGCTGCCGTGTCGAAGAGGCGCTCGACGGCGATGGTGACGAAGGCCGGGCCGGGCCGCACATTGCGGTCGCGCACGGAGAGGAAGGCCGGGCGCAGAACCTCGCCGACGGCCCGCCCGACGAGGAAGATCGCGCCGAAGCCCACGGTCGTCGCGGCGAACGACTCGCGCAGGGAGACGCGCGGCGCGAGCGGCGCGAGCAGCGTCCGCCAGCGGAAGGCGCGGATCAGGTAGGTCAGCCAGACGAGCGCGACCGCCGCGGCGATCAGAGGCCAGTCGGCCCGCCTGATCGCCCCCGACACTTCGGCCCAGTTCAAACTCCGACCGAACCACACCAGGATAAGCCCGGCGAGCAGGCAGAGGACGACGAATTTCAGGTACTTACGCAAACGTCTCAGTTCCGGGGCGAGTCCCCACAGCCCGGCGCAACCTAGGGCGCGCCCGGTCGGTTACCGTCCTTTCTAGTGCTCAGGTTTGACTTCGCGCGCCGAACGACACAAGATGTAGTGTAGCATCGTTAAGCTATAATAGTCACAGCGGGGGAGCAAGGTGCGCACACTCGGCGTCCTCCGCCGAAGGACACACGTTGAAGCCGAGACTTCCGCCGCGTCCGGGCAAGCCCAGGGGGCGGCGGAACTTTCCCCTCCAGGCGGTCGTAATGCCCGTTTGACAATGGGTTGACCACCCACGCGGGTCGCTTCGGGGCCGCGCCGTGGAGGGACTTGGAAGGGGCGCGAGGTGGGAGCAGCGAAGGCGGTGACGGTCGGCGAAGGGGCTGAGCTGGTCAGGAGGTGTCGCGCGGGCGACGGCGCCGCGTGGGAGGAGATCGTCTCGACCTACTCCCGGCGCATCTACAACCTGGCCTACCGCTTCACCTCGCGCGCCGACGCCGCCGAGGACTTGACGCAGGAAGTCTTCGTCCGCGTCTATCGCTCGCTCGAACAGTATGACCCGAAGCAGGGCGACTTGCAGAACTGGCTGATGCGCCTTGCCCGTAATTTGATAATTGACGACTACCGGCGACGCCAGCGCGCGCCGCAGGACACGCACGCCGAGGACATCGAGGGCCACACGTACCACCTGCGCGCCGCCGGCAACACGCCGCAGCGCGAGCTTGAGCGGCGCGAGCTGGGCGAGCAGGTGCAGGCCGGGATTGATCGGCTTCCGCCAGACCTTCGCACCTGCGTCATCCTCCGCGACATAGAGGAGTTGAGCTATCAGGAGATCGTTGACCTCCTGAAGATTCCCGAAGGGACGGTCAAGTCGAGGATCAACCGCGGGCGCATCGAGCTTGCGAAGATTCTGCGACGCATGAGAGTCGTCGCGATGAGCGACGTTTGATAAGAGCGGACGTTCGGCGGGCGACCTCGTTCCGTTTGGGTGAGCGGGCGGGGTCGTCGGAGACGAAAACCAAGGAGTGGAAGGGGTGGAGCGAATTTAGATGCTTTGCGCAGAGTTTGAAGATCGTCTGACGGATTACCTCGACGGGGCGCTCGAAGGCGAGGCGCAACGCGCCTGCGCCGAGCACGCCCTGCGCTGTCCGGTCTGCCACGACCTTTTGAACGAAGTCCGAAACGCCGTCGTCGAGTGCCGCGCCTCCGCGCCGCCCCAGCCTTCGCTCGGGCTTGAGGCGCGCATCCTTTTGAAGACCGCGCCGGAGACCTCGATGTCGTGCGAGGAGTTCGAGGAGCACCTGACCGACTACCTCGACGGCTTCCTGCCTGCACCCCTCTATCACCGCTGGGAGCGCCATGCCGTGCTCTGCGAACGCTGCTCCGACCTGCCCGGCCAGGTCGTCCGAGCCATCGGCGCTTGCTACTCCTACATCAGCGAAGAACGTCTCATGCCCGCGGGCCTGCACGAGCGGATACTTCAGGCGACGCTCGGCACGACCGAGGCCGAGCGGGTTCGCGCGCCCGTCGGCGCGCGCGTCGCCGAGTGGCTGCGCGGCTGGCTCGACGCGCTCGTCACGCCGCAGCTCGCAACGGTCGCCACGATGCTCCTACTGGCCGTGCTCGTCGGCACGAGCACGCTCTCGCCCGACGGCTCGATCAGCGGCATGTACAACGCCAGCCTGCGCCTGGCCGCGCGGACTTACTCCTACAGCGCGAGCCACGCCGACGAGTTGAAGCGCGCCACCACGGGCCTCGTCGCCGCGCCGTCGCCGCAGGGCGCGAATGATTCCAAGTCACAGCAGAGTCCGAACGGCGGCGGACAGCCGGAGCAGAAGAACCACTGAAGTGCCGGCAGAGTCGCTGACTGGAAAGCAGTGAAGCAGTAACGTAAAAGTTGGGAAGTCGGTGAGCGGGGGCGAAGAAGTTGGCAGCAGGTCTGATGAGTTGTGCGTACCACCTGACGAACCGCGCGGTCGTGCAGTGCAGCCGCTGCGGTCGCCCCTTGTGCCCCGCGTGCGACCACCGCATACGCGGCTTCCCCTACTGCCAGGACTGCATCGTCACGGGCGTCGAGCAGCTTCAGCAGCAGCAGACGCGCCCCGGCCCTTCGCAGTTCGTCCGGCGTAAGACCTCTGCGTTCGTGGCGCTCCTGCTCTCGTTCGTCTGTCCCGGCCTCGGCGCGGCCTACAACGGCCAGACCTCGAAGGCCCTCGTCCACTTCACCATCTTCGCGAGCTTCTTCCAGATGGCGACCGTCACGGACGGCACGGCCTTCTTCGTCCTCGGCGTCGTCGGCACGTGGCTCTTCGCGGCGGTGGACGCCGTCCGCACGGCGCAGGTCATCCGCGCCGGCTTCGCGCCCGACGCCGAGCAGGACGCCATCGCGCGCCGGCTCTACGGCAACCCGCTCGCGTGGGCCGTGACGATGATCACGCTCGGCACGGTCTTCCTGCTCCACACGCTCTTCAACGTGCAACTGCCCGTTCGCGAATTCCTGCCCGTCGTGCTCGTCCTGCTCGGCGCGTACATGCTCTTCGACTGGCAGCGCACGCGCCGCAAGCGCGAGGTCTTGAACTTCGACTCCTTCGCGCGACCGCCGTCGGTCGTCGGCGGCGTGACGGGGTCGCTGCCGGGCGAGATGACGAGGTTCGGGACGGGCGAGCTGGTGACGCAGGTCTCGGCGCGCGAGACGAGCGGCGTGTGGCCGACCGAGCCGCGCCTCTGAAGCGCGGCGGGAGATGGCGACCGGCGGGGAGGGCGTGGTCGCGTTGAGTGAATTTTGTTAAGATGGGCCGCGGCGGGCGCTGGGGCCGTTCGGGTTTCGCTTTCAAACCGGGGAAGGAGATTTACGAGATGTCAGCTTTTATGAAAGTGGCCGGCAGGTTCGGCGGCATCCTGGCGCTCATCGCGCTGCTCATCGTCCTGGTCAAGCAGCTCATCGCGCTCGTCGGCTTCATCATGTTCGCCGTCAAGGCCCTCATCATCATCGCCTTCATCGGGCTGATGCTGCTCATCGTCATCACGTTCCTGAGCGCGCGCCGCAACCGCCGTCGCGAGTCCGAAGAGATTTAGTCGCCCTCGCCCGAACGAGTCCTCCTGCTTGCGCCCGCCGACCGACGCCGGACGAAGGCCCCGGTCGGCGGGCGTCTTTTTGCCTGTTGCCTCCTCATCGCCCGCGGCCAAAATCTCAGGCCCGACTGCCGGTTGCAATCCCTAACCCCGTGTGATAGGTTCAGGCCCCTTGTGCAGCCCCAAAGTCAGTTCGGCCGTCATGGCTGTATCATAAATGTCGGGCCTCGGCAGCACCTTCAGGAAGGGTCTCGCAACTAAGAACCCGGTAAACCAATAGCTTCCGCACTCGTCGCCTTCTTTCGGCAGACAGTGCCTTTCGCGCTCATCCGCGTGCTTACTCCACATGTACGCCGCGCGGACAAAGCGCCCAAGGAGCACACTCCGATGAGTAAAGACGAGCGTTTATACGCTTTCATCGTTTCCCGAACCTCGCGTTCACGCTCTTCCATCCGCCGCTTCTCCGTCCACAAGCGTTGGGTCAAAGCTTCGGCCCTCGCGGCGGCGCTCGTCTTCTGCGCCGCCGCCTACGGCGTTTACGGACTGACGCAGCAGGCCGTGCGCGCGCGCATCGAGGAGGAGAACAACCGCCTGCGCATCGAGAACGAGCGCCAGCGCCAGAAGCTCCAGAAGCTCGAAAACCGCGTGGACGCAATCGAGGACGCCTCGCGCCGCCTGTCCGAGATGTCGGGCACCTCGCACGAGGAGGAGGGCACGAGCACGCATGGCGCGGGCGGCCCCGCCCTGCGGCTCGACGACGCGGGCATCGCGAACGTCGAGGCGCGCGCCGCGCGCCTCGAAGAGAATTTAAGGACATGTGAGGCCGCGTTGCGCGAGCGCGTGCCTTCGATCTGGCCCGTCGAGGGTGAGATGACCGACGGCTTCGGCGTCCGCGGCAACCCGTTCGGCGGAGGCTCCGCAGAATTTCATCCGGGGCAGGACATCGCCGCCCCGCGCGGCACGTCGGTCGTCGCGGCGGCGGACGGCACGGTCGTGCAGGCGGGCTGGCAGAACGGCTACGGCCAGGAGGTTGTCGTTGACCACGGCCACGGCCTGACGACGCGCTACGGTCACCTGTCGAAGATCGAAGTCGCCGCGGGCCAGAGCATCAGGCGGGGCGAAGAGCTGGGGCAGGTCGGCTCGACGGGCCGCTCGACGGGGCCGCACCTCCACTACGAGGTGCGTATTGACGACGTGGCCGTCAGCCCGCTCCACTACCTGCCCGCGCGCTAAAGGTTTCGGACCCAGCCGCCGCGGCGAGTTCTCCGGGCGGACGCGTTGATTTTTGTGCTTGACACCTCCGGTCGCTATCGCTTAGTATGCGCCGTCGTTTCAAGCCGCGGGCGGTTTAAAGCTGTACCCGCGTTAGACTTGCAAGCATTAGCAATGAAGTTGCAGTGGTTCTGTCCCTAGTCCGCGCAGCGATGAGCCGACGATGACTCGAACGTCGAAGGCCGTCGGGCGCGGGCTTTTTTTCTGTAGTGGAGTTTTTGGGGCGTGCCCCTCGCAAGGGGGCGCGCGCCGGCTCGCTGAAGATCAACCTTGCGGGCGGGGCGAGAAGTTTTTTCGGCCCACCCTTTTTCCGAATCGTTAGGAGGATTCGTCAGCTATGTCCAGAATTACCGGTAAGGTCAAGTGGTTCAACAACGCGAAGGGCTATGGCTTCATCGAGCAGCCCGGCTCTTCCGACATCTTCGTTCACTACTCGGCCATCCAGGGCGACGGCTTCAAGACCCTCGAAGAGGGGCAGACCGTCGAGTTCGAGGTCACGCAGGGGCCGAAGGGGCCGCAGGCCGAGAAAGTGATCAAGATGTAATCTCCCCAACTTCAGCTTTCGTCGAAGGCCACTGACCGCTTCCGGTCTTCCTAAAGAGCCGGCAAGCGCACCACGAAGCAAGGCACTCAAGAAAGCAAGTAGGCAAGCCGAAAGGCAGTAGGCAGTCAGAACGTCCGCACGTCTTGACTGCCTACTGCCTTTCGGCTTACTGCCTACTTTTTACTTGTCAGCCTTCGCCTTGAACTGGACGCGACCGTCACGGACGGCGACGGAGAAGTGGACGCGCTCGCAGCCGGCGCGCTCTTTGAGCGCCTCGGACTTCTCGGCGACCATCCGGTGGAAGCGCGCGAAGGAGAGGTCGTCGGTCGGCTCGCCGCAGTTCCTCTTGGCCTCGACGAGCGCTTCGTAGAGGCTCCTCACGGTCGCAACGTCGGAGCGCGCGTCGGCGCAGACGAAGTTGCCGGGCGCGGCCTCCCGCACGCCCGCCGCGGCGTGCGCGTGCAGCCGCGCGGGGGCGTGGCCGTGCCCCTCCTCGCGCTCCTGCATCGTCCGCCGCCAGAGTTGCAGGAAGGACGTGTAGCGCGCGACGAGCGAGTTGTAGAGGTAGCGCTGCGCGTAGCTGAGCGTGCGCTCGTCGGCGAGCCGCTTGATGATGGTCTCGACGCGCCCCTTCGTGTCGTAGGGCGGTCGCTTAGCCGCCCCGTTGAAGTAGATATCGAACTCGACCTTGAGCCGGCGGAGGTCGTCTTCGAGGCGGACGAGCTGTTCTTCGGGCGTCGGCTGCGCGTCGCGCTGGAGAACCTTCTTCGAGCTCTTCTCCCGCTCCCGCGCGCGCCGCGCATACTGGTTCTCACGAATCGGCACTGCCGTCACTCCTCCTCAGCCGCACTCGCGCGGCACTCACTTTCGAGCATAGGTTTTCGACGCCGGAGTGTCAACAAGTTTAAGGATGAAGGCGGAAGGATGAAGGATGAAAGCATGACTACTAAGCTTCTGCCTTCACTTCATCCTTCCGCCTTCATCCTTTCACTGCGGCGGCCACTGGATGACCTTGCCGCGCGCGGGCGTGGCGGAGGGCTGCGGGGCCGGGGGCGGCTGAGTCTGCCTCGCGGGCGGCGCGGACTGTGACTCCGAGCCGGGCGTCCGCGCGTCCCGGCCCGAAGCGTCGGAGCGCGCGTTAGCGTCCCGGCCCGCGTCGTCACGACTCCCCACGGGCTGAGCGCCGGAGGCCGCGTCGCGCGCGACGGCGTCGTTCCGACGCTTCGACCTCGAAGCGTCTTCGGGCGACGGCTGCGGGCCACTCTCCGAGATGACTGTGGGCACGGACGGCAGGCCCGCCTGTCCCGGACTCGACGCGCCCGGCGCGACGTAGTAGGGCTGGCCCGCTTGTGTAGGCGCGAGGTAGGTCGCCCCCGGCATGCCGGGACTGGGCGCGCCGCCCTGCGCGTCGGGCGTGCCCTGCGCGGCGGGCGCGCTCGGCGCGGGCGCGGGCGGTTGCGCGGCGGTCTGCGGCGCGGGACTCGGCGAGACTTGCGCGGGCCGTGAGTTTTCGTTCGGCGTCTTGCCGCCGCGCCAGACGGCGTAGGCCGCCACGCCGAAGGCGAGCACGAGCAGCACCGTCCCGACCGACGCCTGCCAAGAGCGCAAAAAATCTCCGAGGCGAAAAACTGAAGACGAAGGGTGCGCGGGCAGTTGGCCGCCGAGCCGCACGGAAACATTCGCCGCACGATCAACTGCGTCGGCGGAATCCCTCGCAGCCGCGCTCGCGGAGTCCGTCGCCCCGCCCGCGGAGTTCGTTGTCGCTCCGTCCACGGAGTTTGCAGCCGTCCCGCCCGCGGCGAAAGTGTTTGCGGCTGTGACGCTCGTTCCGACTTCGCCGCCCCCGCTCGCCACGGCCACGCGCGCGCCTAACGCTCTCCCCTTCCCCGCGGCGCTTCTTTCACCGACCACTGCATCCGCCGCGGCGGTCTGCCGCGCCTTCGCGCTGGCGCGCGGTCGCGCGGCTTCGGCGCTCCTCAGCAGCGCGGCAATCTCCACGAAGCCGCGCGCGGCGGCCCAACTTTCCGGCGTCGTGCCGAGGCGCGTCCGCGCGCGGGCGTCCGCGCCGTAGGTGAGGAGGAGGCGCACGACGCGTTCGTGTCCGAAGAAGACGGCGAGGAGGAGCGGCGTGAAGCCATCGTCGCGGCGCGCGCAGGCGTCCGCGCCCGCGTCCAGGAGCGCGCGCGCAACGTCTTCGTAACCCGAAGCCGCGGCGCGCATCAGAGGCGTCTCGCCGCCGCGCGTCGGCGCGTCGGGGCGCGCGCCCGTGTCGAGCAGCGCCTCGACGCGGCCCGCGTCGCCCGCCGCCGCGGCGTCCGTCAACTCGCGCGCGCGGCTCTTCGTGCTGGTCGGAAGTGAGTTCGGCATTTCGATTTCTCTTCGGGGCGGCCCGCGGCGTAGAATGTCCGACGCCGGAAGGCTCTCGGTAAAACTTACCACCGACGCACGGTCTCTGACTACCTGCTCGCGCAAGATGCCCGACCGACTCTTGACCGAACGACTGCGCGCACTACCTTCGGTTGACGCGCTGCTGCGCACGCCCGAAGCGCTCGCCTTGCGCGCGCGGCTCGGCGCTGAGCGCCTGACGACGCTCGCGCGCGAGGTGGCGGACGAACTGCGCGGCGAGCTGCGCACGCGCGACGGCGATGGGACGAAATTCACCGCCGACGAAGAAGAGGGGTCGTCGAACGAGAAAGAGAGCGTGCCGACGAACGAGGAAGAAAGCGCGCTGTCGAAGGACGGCTTCACGCGAGAGGCGCTGCTCGCCGAAGGCGCGCGCCGCCTCTCTCTGGCCGCCGAGCGCGAGGCCGCCGGCGGCCTGCGCCGCGTCGTCAACGCGACGGGCGTCATTCTCCACACGAACCTGGGACGCGCGCCTCTGTCCGACGCCGCGCGCCGCGCCGTCGCCTTGGAGGCCGCGGGCTACTGCACGCTCGAATACGACACCGAGACCGGTGCGCGCGGGCGGCGCGGCGCGCGCGCCGACGCTCTGCTCGCGGAACTGACCGGCGCTGAGGACGCGCTCGTCGTCAACAACTGCGCCGCCGCCGCGCTGCTCGTGCTCGCGTCGCTGGCGCGCGACGGCGAGACTGTGGTCTCGCGCGGCGAGTTGGTCGAGATCGGCGGCGACTTCCGCGTGCCCGACGTGATGGCGCAGTCCGGCACGACGATGGTCGAGGTCGGCACGACCAACCGCACGCGGCTCTCCGACTACGAGCGCGCGATCACGGAGCGCACGCGCCTCGTCCTTCGCGTCCACCCGTCGAACTACCGCATCGTCGGCTTCACGTCCGCGCCGACGCTCTCGGAACTCGCGCGCCTCGCGCACGAGCGAAACCTGCTTCTCTACGAAGACGCGGGGTCGGGCGCGCTCCTCGACCTCGCACCCTTCGGCCTCGCGGGCGAGCCGGTCATCCGCGAATCCGTCGCGCAGGGCGCGGACGCGGTCACGTTCAGCGGCGACAAGCTGCTCGGCGCGGCGCAGGCCGGACTCGTCGTCGGGCGGCGCGAAGTGGTCGAGCGCCTGCGGCGACACCCGCTCTACCGCGCGCTCCGGGCGGACAAGCTCGCGCTGGCCGCGCTCGAAGCGACGCTCAACTCTTACCGGCGCGGCGAGGCGGCGCGCGAGGTTCCCGTGCTCCGCATGCTCGCCGCGACGCGCGGCGAGATCGAGCGGCGAGTCCGCGCCTTCAGTCGCCGCCTGCGCCCGCGCCTCGGCGGGGGCGCTCTCACTTTCGAGATCACCGCCGGAGAGTCGGCCATCGGCGGCGGCTCCGCGCCGACCACGCACCCGCCGACCGCGCTCCTCGCGCTCACGCACGCCGCGCTCACGGCCTCCGCGCTCGAAGAGAGACTGCGCCGCGCCGCGCCGCCCGTCATCGCGCGCATACTCGACGACCGTGTCGTCATTGACCTGCGCACCGTCTCGGAAGCCGAGGAGGCCGAGCTGCTCGACGCGCTCGCGTCCGCCGCGTCAGATTGAGCGGCTAAAAAACATTCCTTGTCCGCCCGGCGGCTCACGTTGTAAGATGATTCTGGTGCCGGTCTCTTGAACGCCTGCGCCGGTCTTCGGCAGACCTACCTTAATAACTTGCCTTCTCGAAAGCCTTGAAGAGTCCCGTTTCGTTTTCTTTCAAGTCGGTCTCCGCCTCGGTCGCGCTGTCGCTCGGCGTCTCGGCGCTGGTCGCGGCGGCGTGGGGCGCGGGCGTGTTGGCGTCGCCCGCGGCGCTGTTTTTGTTCGACGACCCGGCCACGCCGAGCGTGCCGCCGCAGGCGTGGGTGGTTCTGCTGCTGATCGCGGCGGCGGGCGTGGGCGGCGGGTTCGCGCTGGAGCGCCTGGGGGCGCGCAACGCTTTGCGCCTCGTCGCGCTCGCGCTCATCGTGCTGTGCGTCGCGAGCCTCGCGGCGTCGCGCTTCCTGCACCTCGACATCGTGTTCGCGCCGATGATGTTCGCCGGCTCCGGCTCGTTGGCCGCGGCGCAGGCGCGACGCCTTTGGACGATTGACCGCCTGCTCACGACGAACGTCGAGCGCATCGCCGTCCAGCCGTCGGCGCTTGAGGGGCGCGGGGCGAGCGCGCGCTTGTCGAGCGGGCTGAAGCTCCTCGACACGGTGCTCCCGCTCGAAGAGGCCGTGATCTTCCGGCTCGACGAGGCGGGCCTGCCCGTGCAGGCGGCCCGGCTGCGGCAGGCTGCGGGCGTCGGCGCGGCGGGCGACCGCAACTTCGCCTGGCGCGAGGGCGTCGTCATGTGCGAGCGCGCCATGAGCGGGGGCGAGATGATCGTGCAGGCGGGCGCGGAGGTCGCGGGCGTCTCGCGCTCGTCGGTCGCGGTGCCGCTCGGACACGA
Source organism: Acidobacteriota bacterium (assembly GCA_003222975.1). Lineage (GTDB taxonomy): Bacteria > Acidobacteriota > Blastocatellia > Pyrinomonadales > Pyrinomonadaceae > QHXN01. The sequence goes on from QHXN01000071.1 coordinate 18,854, forward strand.
CGGGCAGCGTGTGGGCGCGCTGCTGCTGCGCCTGCGCGGGCGCTTCGACGAGTCGGACGGGCCGCTCCTGAAGACGGTGAGCGCGCAGTTCGCGCGCAACCTCCAGCGCGACGACGCGCGCTCGCTCGGCGTGCCGGAGGCTCGCTCGACTTTCTTCTCCTCGCGCGCCGCCCGGCAGCGCCTGGAAGCCTTCGGCGTGGTGAGCGGCTTGCTGACCGAGCAGGCGTTTGCGGGACTCGTGCTCTCGGAGGCTTCGGACGCGCACGCCGTCGCCTACCTCGACGGCACGCTCGCCTACGTCAACCCGCGCATGCTCGAAGCGGCGCGCGTGACGGCGCGCGAGTGCCGCGCGCTCGACCTCTTCCAGTTGTTAGAGCGCTTCCGCACGGGCGTCTTCGACGAGCCTTCCATCGCCGTCCGCCGCGTGCTCCAGACGGGCCAAGCCTACGAGCGCGAGCTGACGTTCCTCGACCACAGCCAGACGCTCGCGCTACGCATCGCGCTCGTCATCGAGGCGGCTGGGGGCGACCGGACGGAGCATGCCGAAAGAAACGGGCACGCGCCGCCGCCGCTCTGCCTCGCCGTCACCGTGCGCGACGTGACGCGCCTGAAGGAGCTGGACAAGCTCAAGAGCGACATGCTGTCGCTGATGTCGCACGAGCTGCGCACGCCGATCACCTCCATCAACGGCTTCGCCGAACTCCTGATGGCCGACGAGCGCATCCCGGCGGACGCGCGCGAGTTCCTCTCCATCATCAACGGCGAGTCGCAACGCGTGGCGCGGATGCTCTCGACTTTCCTCTCCGTCGCCCGGCTCGAACAGAAAGACCGGCAGGAGGTTCTGATGGCCCCGCTCATGCTCGACGACGTGGTGCGCGAGACCATCGGCAACTTCCAGACAGCCGCGCGTCGCAAGCGCATCCGGCTCGCCGAGCGCGACGGCCAGAAGCTCCCGCCCGTCGCGGCAGACCGCGGCCTCATCATGCAGGCGGTCGCCAACCTCGTTGACAACGCCATCAAGTACAGCCCCGAACGGACGACCGTCACGCTCTCGACCGCGCTCGAAGCCGACGCCGTGCGCCTCACCGTGGAAGACCGCGGCTACGGCATCCCTTCGGAAGACCAGGATCGCGTCTGGGAGAAGTTCTACCGTGTCTCGCGCGACGGGCGGATTAAAGAAGAAGAGTCCACGGGCCTCGGCCTCTCCTTCGTCCGCGAGGTCGTCGAGCGGCACGGCGGCCAGGTCTCTCTCGAATCCGAGGTCGGCCACGGCTCGAAGTTCAGCTTCACGCTTCCCAGACTGTAAAAGCCGTGAACCGTGAACCGTGAACCGTGACAAGATAAAACCCGTTCTTTCTTGTCACGGTTCACGGTTCACGGTTCACGGCTTTTTGTTGATCGTGCCGCGACAGTCGGGCGACTTGCAGCGGCAGCGGTAGTCGTCCGGGTGGTGCGTGCTGATGTAGTCGCAGGTGATCTCTTCGCCGGGGTGTATGTCGCGCAGGGCCATGAAGAGGAGGTGGCCGCGCGTGACCCTCATGTAGCAGTTAGGGCGGCAGGAGTGGTTGATGTAGTGCGTGCCGTTGCCGCCGCGCGCGCCGTCGAGGTGCCACTGGTAGTTGATGGGGCAGATGCGGTGCTTGCGGCTCGTCTTCACGCGACGCGCCACCTCGCGGCGCGAGATCAGCTCGCCCGCGTACTCGGCGATCTTCTTCCCCTTCGGGAAGAGCCGTGTGGCGAAACAGCCCTTGCCGTCAATCGGCGACTTCTGAATGGCTAGGCCGGGCACGAGTTTCATAAAAGTAGTCAGCAATCAGCGGTCAGCTTTCAGCTTTAATCCGTCCGGGGAGGGCCAACTTTAACTCTTAACGCGCGACAGGCGAAAGAGAAAAGCTGAACGCTGAGTGCCGGCCGCCGAAGGCTATTTCAGGCGGAAGCTGCGGGCGATGGCGTCGGTCTGGTTCTGTATGCGCCCGAGCTTGTCGCGCGTGCCCGTGAAGTGGAGCACGTAAACCGTCCGCGGGTCGGCCTGGAGGTAGTAGACGCGCCCGGCCATCGGCTTGCCGCCGCTCGTGTACTCGTAGCCGGTGACGATGCCGTTGAGGCGACCGGCGAAGCGCTCCTCCTTGCCGCTGGCGACGAAGCCGGGCAGGAACCGAAACTTCGTGTCCTGCTCGCCGCGCGCGAAGTTCGACAGGCTCGCGCCGCCGTCAACGACCTCCTTGCGGACTCTCAGGTAGCCGTCCGAGCGGTCGCCGTTGATGAACTCCGTGTGCTCGTGGACGCCGTCCGTGCGCGGCACGGCCTTCCAGGTTTGCGAGGGCAGCTCGACGGCGTAGCTGTCCGTCTCGCTCGTGTAAGACTCCTGCGCGGCGGCAGCCGCGACCGAGGAGAGCGCGAGGACGAAGGTCGCGAGCAGTTTCGTGCGTCTCATGCTTCGTGTAACTCCTTTGCCTCGGCGGCCCGCGACGGGCGGCTTCGGCGGTAAAACTTTCGCGGGTCTGAACTCGTTCAGATGTCCGCGCAGCCGCGCGGTGTTGCCCGGCGCGGCCCGGAAGGGAGGGCGTGCGCTGCCACACTACTTGCCGCCGCGCAGCTTGCTGATAGTGGCACGCACCTGCTCGGCGTCGGGCGCTTTGGGCGACTGCTTGAGGTACAGCTCAAGCTCTTCCGCCGCCTTCTTGTTCTCGTGCAGTGACCAGTAGATGCCGCCCAGGTAATAGTGCGCGCGGCCCGCGGGGTCGCCGCCCAGCTTGACGGCCTGCTGAAACTCCTTCTCTGCCTCCGCGAGCTTTGTCTGCGCCTCGTTCGGGTCTGCGCCCCTCTGCCGCATCACGGCGACGCCGAGATAGACGTGCAACTGCGCGCTCTGGCCCATCCTCTTGGCCGCGCGGCGGAACTGCTTCTCGGCCTCGGCGTAGTCCTTCTTCTCCAGGAGCGCGAGGCCATAGTTCATCTGAACCTGCGGGTCGTCGGGCACGGCCTTCTCCGCCGTCTTGAACTCCTCGACGGCCTTGTCCACCTGGCCCGACTTGAGATAGAGCATGCCCAGTTCGCCGTGGGCGAGGCCGAACTGCGGGTACTGCGCGACGGCCTCGGCGAGGAGCGACGCGGCCTTGGCGTTGTCGTTCTTGCGCTCGGCGTCGAGCGCCTTGGTGAAGAGGTCGAGCGCGGGCTTCGGCACGCCGGCGAGGGCGGGGTTCGCCTCCGGCTTCAGCCTGAGATAGACGGGGACGTTGTAGATGGGCTTTTCGCCCTCGACGAAGACCGACTCGCGCGCGGTCTCGTACTCGTTGCCCGCGTCTACGACGAGGTCGTAAGGCCCCGGCTCGAGGCCGTTGAAGGTGAAGTTGCCGTCGTCGTCGGCGACCGCCGTGTGCGTGCCGCCGTTCGTGCTGCTGAGCGTGATGCGGACGCGCGTGCCTGGAAGGTGTCCGAGCGGGCTGACGACGTGGCCCTGGATCGCGCTCCTGTCGCCTGTGCCCGTAACGTCGCCGCGGTTCGCGCCGATGGCCTGCGCGCGCGCGCCTGCACACGCCGCCGCGACGAACAGCGCGGAAAGAAGCGTCAGGGAGAAGAGGGCCGGCAGGTTGCGGGCCTGCCTGCGAAGTGAAGAAGGGAACATCTCGGTTTACTCCTCGGTCGTTTGAAGAAATGGGACGAGTCGGGTGTCGGAATTTATTGCGCGCCGCCGTCGAGCGCGGCACGCTGCGCGGCGAAAATCGTTTCCAGCCCGCGGCGCGCGAGCGCGAGCAACTCCTCCATCTGGTCGTGCGAGAAGGGCTGTCCCTCAGCCGTGCCTTGCAGCTCGACGAAGCGCCCGTCGCCCGTGCAGACGACGTTCATGTCAACCTCGGCCCGCGAGTCTTCGTCGTACTTGAGGTCTAAGAGCGCCGCGCCCGCGACTATCCCGACGCTGACGGCGGCCACCTCGCCCCTGACGGGAACGGCGGGGAGCCTATTTTCCTTGACGAGGCGGCGGCAGGCAAGCACGAGCGCGACGTAAGCGCCCGTGATCGAGGCCGTGCGGGTGCCTCCGTCGGCCTGGAGCACGTCGCAGTCGAGGGTGATCGTGCGCTCGCCCATGCGCGAGAGGTTCGTGACGGCGCGAAGGCTGCGACCGATGAGACGCTGAATCTCGTGCGTCCTGCCGGAAGGGCCGCCGCGACCGGTCTCGCGCTGCGTGCGCTGCTGCGTGGCGCGCGGCAGCATCGAGTATTCGGCGGTGAGCCAGCCCTGGCCGGTGTTGCGTCGGAAGGGCGGCACGCGGTCTTCGAGCGTGGCGGTGCAGACGACGCGCGTGCGCCCCATCTCGATGAGGGCCGAGCCTTCGGCGTAGGGCATGAAGCCGGGCGTGATGCGCACCTCGCGCAACTCTTCGGGTCGGCGACCGTCGGTGCGCGCCGGCGTCTCGCTAGCGGATTTGAAGCTCATCGTGCCCCCAGACCTCCACGGCCTCAAGGCGGCGCGGCGCGCTGCCGAGGAAGCGCTCGGCGACGTGCGCGAAGCGCTCCGCCGCGTCCGTCACGTAAAAGTGATCCAGATCATCGCACAAAAAGCGCTCGCGCGCACCGGCCTCTCTCAGGTCGCGCAACTCCTGCGTCGCCGTGCGCCGCAAGCCTTCCTTGTCAATTAAATCCTCCACGACCTCCGCCGCCGCCTCGCCCGAATCAATCAGACGGACGCCTCCGCCGACCGCCTCCTGAATCACACGCCGCAGGATCGGATAGTGCGTACAGCCCAGGACGAGCGCGCTCACTTCACGCTCGCGCAAATCTCTCAGGTACTCTTCCGAGACCGCGCGCGCCACTTCCGTCTCCGCCCATCCTTCTTCCGCGAGCGGCACGAAGAGCGGGCACGCGCGCTCCGTCACTTCGACGCCGGGCGCGAGTCCCTTGATCGCCTCTCGGTAAGCGCCGCTCTTGATGGTTGACTCCGTGGCGATGACGCCGACTCGGCCCGCCGCCTCGGCCCCGCGCACGGCGGCGCGCGCGCCCGGCCCGATCATGCCGACGACGGGGACGCCGACGCTCTTGCGAATCGCCGGGAGCGCCAGCGCCGAGGCCGTGTTGCACGCGACGACCAGAAGCTTGATGCCGCGGGCTTCGAGGAAGCGCGCGTTCTCAATCGCGTAGCGCTCGACCGTCGAGAGCGACTTCGTCCCGTAGGGCACGCGCGCCGTGTCGCCCAGATAGACGTAGCGCTCCGACGGCAGGCGCTCGTGCAGCGCGCGATAGACCGTCAGGCCGCCGACGCCGCTATCGAAGATTCCGATGGGAAGGTTGCGGTTCAAGTCTTCTCAGAAAGCCGCCCGCCGGTGAGCCGGGCGCGAACAAAAAGGCAACCGGTCTGAAGAAGCGATGTTAGCACACCGCCCGCCAAACCGGCTGCCCTCTTTCATGACCGCCGACCGCGAAATGGAGGTGCCGAGAATCGAACTCGGGTCCAAAGGCCGACGCCGAAGGAACCTACATGCTTAGCCGCTTCTCCTCTGCCGGTCTCGCCCCGGCGCGTTCGCCGCCGGCGGGTAAGTGAAGCGTCGAAGACCCCGCCGCCGCCTAGCCCAGTTTTTTCTCGCCCGCTTTACCTGAGCACATAAAGCAGGCCAGCTCAACTAAGTCACGCCTCGCTCCGCTTCGCTTGAGCAACTCGCGGCGAGACGCTCGCTATCTGCCTAAGATAACTTAGGCCGCGAGAGCTAACTCGTTAGAGTTCGCAGTTGTTTTTTCTACACTTTTTAACGGGCCGCATAGAACGCCCGGCATGCATCCGTCCGACGATCCAGGCCCCTGTCGAGACCTTTCACCCCCGTCTTGTTTCGTGCACCACTTTAGATGCACGCGCCGGATTATAGATGCCGCCGCCGCCGCCCGGCAAGGCATCGTGGTGACGCCCGCTGCCTCCGACCCTCTCGCCCGTCACAGACGCGACGCCGGCGCGTTTTACATTCGGCTTGTTCCGAATCGGCGGCCCGCTCGCGCGCGGCGGACGTTGACTATGCGACCGACGACGAGAGCGTGCCGGGCGTGTCCGTGCCCTGCTCCGCGACCACGGGCCTGGCGCTCGACCGCTGCGACTTCACGAAGGCTCTGGGCACGCTCCATTTCGCCGCCGACGAGGGCGAGAAGACGTTCAAGGTCTTAATCAGCGACGACTCTTACGTCGAGGGGACGGAGGTGGCGTCGCTGAGGCTCTCGAACCCCGGCGGCGGGGCCGCGCTCGGCCCGCAGGCCGCGGCCACCATGACGATCACGGACGACTCGCCGGAGTCGGCGGGTAATCCCATTGACGACGACGAGGCGTTCGTCCGCCAGCACTACCACGACTTCCTCAACCGCGAGCCTGACGCCGCGGGCCTCAAGTTCTGGACGGACAACATCACCTCGTGCGGCTCGAACCAGCAGTGCCGCCAGACCAAGCGCATTGACACGTCGGCGGCCTTCTTCCTCTCGATAGAGTTCCAGGAGACGGGCTACCTCGTTTACCGCGCTTACAAGGTCGCTTACGGCGACTCTACATCACCGAACGTGACGGGCACAGTGCCCGTCATACGTCTGCATGAGTTCCTTACCGACACGCAGCGGATCGGGCAGAACGTCGTCGTCGGGGCGGACGGCTGGCAGACGCAACTCGAAAACAACAAGCAAGCCTTCGCGCTTGAGTTCGTCTCAAGGCAGCGGTTCACTAACGCCTTTCCCTCGACGATGACGGCTGAGGACTTCGTCACGAAGCTCGACCAGAACGCGGGCGGCGTACTCTCTGACGACGAGAAGGCGCAGCTCGCCAACAGCCTGGGCGCGACACCCGCGGACGCGTCGAAGCACGCCGCCGTGCTGCGACAGGTGGCCGAGAACGCTAACTTGCGGCGGCGTGAATTCGACCGCGCGTTCGTGCTGACTCAGTTCTATGGCTACCTGCGGCGCAACCCGGACGACGCCCCCGACAACAACTTCGCCGGCTGGAAGTTCTGGCTCGACAAGCTCGAACAGTTCGGCGGCGACTTCCGCCGCGCCGAGATGGTCAGGGCCTTCATCGGGGACGTGAGGCCGGGAATAAAGAGTCCCGTAGGGACGGCTGAACGGTTCTGATTAACCGTTCAGCCGTCCCTACGGGACTCTTTATTCCTTCGCCTCGCCATTCCCTGCGCTGAAGTGCCGGGCTACTCCCAGCCGTCGCCACGGGACGACACGGTCGGCAATCAACCCCTTGGCGGCTCGGCTCATCAAATGTCGCGGCGTTTCGGTCAGACTCGCCTCGCGCCCGGCCCGTAAGTTATAATTCCGTGCCGGTGGCTTCTTCCTGTAGCTTCCGCCGCGTGGGCCTGAAAGTTTCCGGCGTGGCCGCTCCCCAGGCCGCCGCGCATTTCCGCGAAGAGGATTCCTATCTCTATGTCAGCCAAACAGACGCGCAACGACGACGCGAAGAATCGGGCATACCTGCGCCCCGCGCCGGAGCGCCGACGCTTCCTCCGACGCTTCTGGTTCCCAGCCGTGCTCCTGCTCGCCATCGCCGCGGGCGGACTGACCGGCATCGTCCTGGCCTACAGCCTCAACTACTCGCGCGCCGCCGAGGAGGTCAAGTCGCTGGCGACCTACAGGCCGAGCGTCGTCACGCGCGTCTATGCCGACGACGGTCAGACCGTCATCGGCTCGTTCGCTTTAGAGCGGCGCATCCCGCTCAAGTTCGACGAGATTCCGCCCAACGTCCAGAAGTCCATCCTCGCCGTCGAGGACGCGCGCTTCTTCGAGCACAGCGGCATTGACCCCATCCGCATCATCGGCGCCGTCTGGAAGAACGTCACGACGGGCAGCCGCGAGGGCGGCTCGACGCTGACGCAGCAGCTCGCCAAGCGCCTCTTCCTCTCGTCCGAGCAGACCTACGCGCGCAAGGTCAACGAGTGGGTGATCGCCCTCCAGATCGAGCGCTACTACACGAAGCAGCAGATCATGGAGATGTACGTCAACAACATCTTCCTCGGCGCAGGCTCCTACGGCTTCGAGGCCGCCGCCGAGACCTACTTCGGCAAGCAGGCCAAAGACCTGACCGTTGACGAGGCGGCGCTCCTGGCCGGTATCCCGAAAGCGCCGAGCCAGCTCTCGCCCACGGTCAACCCCGACGCGGCCAAAGAGCGGCGCAACCTCGTCCTGCAACTCATGGCCAACGACGGCTTCATCTCGCAAGCGGAGGCCGACGCCGCCAAGGCCCGCCCCATCAAGCTGCACGACAGGGCCTACGCGCCCTCGCTCCAGTCGGCCTCGCCCGTCTTCGCCTACCCCATCGAGGAGATTCGGCAGCAGCTCGAAGACAAGTACACGACGCGCGTCGCGCAAGGCGGCCTGACCGTCTATTCGACCATCAACGCCGCCGCGCAGACCAAAGCTTACTACGCGCTGCGCGAGGGCCTGCGCGTCTATGACCGCGGACATTCGGGCTGGCGCTCGGCTTATCAAGCCATCGGCCCGCAGAACCCCGACGGCTCGATTAACGTCACGCCGCAGCAGCTCGCCAGCTACCGACACCCCGACTGGTACGAGGAGCGCCTCAAGCCCGGCGAGTACCTGATGGGACTCATCACGAAAGTTGACCAGGGCCGGAACGAGGCGACCGCGCACTTCGGCGAGTACGACGCCACCGTGACGGCCAAAGACATGGGCCGCGCGACGGGCCACCAGCCTAAGAGCGAGTTCAAGGTCGGCTTCCTCTGCGAGTTCCACATCAAGGAGGTCAACGAGGGCGCGCGCCGCCTCGTGGTCGAGCTTTCGCAGATGCCCGCGGTCGAGGGCGCGATGATGACCATCAACTCGCACAACGGCGAGATACTGACGATGGTCGGCGGGTACGATTTCAACCGCAATAAGTTCAACAACGCCACGCAGGCCTACCGGCAGACCGGCTCGTGCTTCAAGCCCTACATCTACACGGCGGCGGTCGAGTGGGGCATGACGCCCGACACCATCATCAGCGGCGCGCAGATCACGCGCGGCAACTGGACGCCGCACAACTACGACGGCGCGACCAGTTGCGGCGACGTGCCGATGAAGATCGCGCTCGCGCACTCTTTGAACATCCCCGCCGTCCACACGCTCGACATGATCGGCATCCAGACCGGCGCGCAGATGGTTCGCCGCTTCGGCATCACCGTGCCGATGGCCCCTTACTTGCCGTCGGCACTGGGCGCGACCGAAGTCCCTTTGATCGAGATGGTCTCGGCCTACTCGACCTTCCCCAACAAGGGCGTCCGCAACGAGAAGCACCTCATCCGCAGCGTCCTCGACCGCGACGGCAACACCCTGGAAGAGTGGCAGCCGACGACCTTCAAGGTCGTGAGTGAGTACGTGGCGCTGACGATGGTGAAGTTGATGCGCGGCGTCACGGCTCCGGGCGGCACGGCCCCGGCGGCCTCTTCGGTCGGCGTGCCCGTGGCGGGCAAGACCGGGACGGTCAACGACCACACGGACGTGTGGTTCATCGGCTACACGCCGACCTACGTCACCGGCGTCTGGATGGGCTACCCCGGATTTAAGAAGAACCTCGGCTCGGACATGACGGGCGGCCACGGCGCTCTGCCCATCTGGATAGACTTCATGAAGGACTTCCTCAAAAACAAGCCGAAGGAGAACTTCGACGAGCCGCCGAAGATGCCCGAAGACATCCGTGAGCTTTACATGCAGCGCCAGCGCGAGATGGCCGAGGAGCGCACCAACCTCATGGCCGCGGCCTCGAAGGACACGGGCGACAACAAGACCGCGCCCGCCGGGGGCGTCGAGCCGAAGCTCGAACAGATCACTCTGCCGCCCCCGCCCGGCGACGGCCTGACGGCCACGACGCCCGCCAGCACCGCGCCCGCCGCTGCGCCCAAGAAG
>QHXN01000020.1 GCA_003222975.1 Acidobacteriota bacterium
AGTCGAGCGCGACCGGCTCCGCGACCGCGGGGACTCGCGCGCGCCCCGACTGCTTCGCGGCTTCGAGCGCGAGCCGACGCCAGCGCCCGACGCGTCGCGCGGCGTCGGCTCGGTCGCGCAGGCGCACGTCTGCGCGCTTCGTCGCGACGGGCACGACCCGCGACGCGCCCAGCTCGGTCGCCTTCTGTACGACGAGGTCGAACTTCTCGCCCTTCAGCAGCGCGACGGCGAGCGTCAGCTCAAGCGGCGACTCCGGCGCGGGCGGCTCGGCACGCCCGCGCACTTCGAGCGCCGCCGCGCGACCGACGCACTCGCCCACGACGCACGCGAATTCGCGCCCCTCGCCGTCGAAGACGAACGCCTCGTCGCCCACGCGCAAACGCAAAACGTCGCGCAGGTGGCGCGACTCCTCCGCCGACAAAACGACCCGCGCGCCGTCGGGCGCGAAAGATTCCGGCGGCGCGTAGAACCTTCGGCGGGTCATTACGAAATGATGAGTGATGAATGCGGAATGATGAATGATGAGAGGGCCGCTGTTTTCAATTCATCACTCATCATTCCGCATTCATCATTAGGCTATCAGCGCGACCCACTCGCCATCTTGCGTGACTTCACAGCCGTTGATGCCGAGTTCGCGCAGGCGCGCGCGCACGGCGTCGGCCTGCGTCGTGAGTATGCCGGAGAGGACGAGACGCCCGCAGGTCGCGCCCAGCAGCGCGGGCAGAAGCACGAGGATCACGTCCGCCGTCAGGTTGGCGCAGACCACGTCGGCTGAGGCAGTCGAGTCATCAACTGTCCCCACGCGAAGCTTGATGCGACCGGCGACGCCGTTCCTGCGCGCGTTCTCTTCCGCCACCTCGACGGCCAGCGGGTCTGTGTCGCACGCCTCGACGCGCGCCCCCGGATGAAGTTTGGCGGCGGCGATGGCAAGTATCCCTGTGCCCGTGCCCACGTCGAGGAGGCTGCCGCCGCGGAAGTGTTTCTCGACCGCAGCCAGGCACAGGCGCGTCGTCTCGTGCGTGCCCGTGCCGAAGGCCATGCCCGGCTCGACGCGTATGACGATTCGGTCTTCCGCGTCCGCCACCTCGCTCCACGGCGGCGCGACGACGAAGCGACCGACCTCCGTGGGCCGCCAGCCCTTCTTCCACTCCGCGAGCCAGTCGCGCTCTTCAACCTCGCGCGGCTTCAACTCGCGCACGTCCGACGACGCGAGGCCGTAGATGCGCAACGCTTCAAAGAGCGCCGCGCGCACGCGCTCGATCTCCGGCGGCGACTCGAAGTAGCCCGCGACCGTAACGAACCCGCCGCGCTCACAGGCCACTTCCGTCCCCAGCGCGCCCGCCTCCATCAGCGCGTACTCCACGGCCTCGCGCGCGCGCGCCGTCAATGTCACGTCAAGGGCGAACCACATGCGGCGAGGGCAAAAGGGGAAAAGGTTAAAAAGGGAAAGGGAGAATTCTCCCCGACCGACCGACAATTTCTTTCCCTCTTCCCCTTTTCCCCTTTTAACCTTTTCCCCTTTCTTCGATGCCCATCTCGCTCAGTGCGCGGGGTGAGTTGCGCCAATCTTCTTCGACCTTGACGAAGAGTTCGAGATAGACGCGGTGGCCGACCAGGCGCTCGATGTCGCGGCGCGCCTCGGTGCCGATCTCTTTGAGGCGCGCGCCGCCGCGGCCTATGATGATGCTTTTCTGCGAGGGGCGCTCGACATAGACGGCGCAGAAGATGCGCGTTAGCTCGTCGGAGACTTCCTCGTAGCGCTCGGTGGCGACCGCCGTGACGTATGGAATCTCCTCGCCGGTGACGCGCAGGATTTTCTCGCGGACGAGTTCGGCGACGATGACGCGCACGGGTTGGTCGGTCAACTCGTCGTCTTCAAAAATCGGCGCGCCTTCGGGCAGGTTGTTGATGAGTTCTTTGATGAAGTCGTCGAGTTGGTCGCCGGTGCGCGCCGACAGCGGCAGCACCGCGCGCCACTCGTGCTCGCGGGAATACAGCTCGATGAGCGGCAGCAGGCCGCGCTTGTCGTCTATTTTGTCCGTCTTGTTGAGCAGAAGGATCGAGGGCTTGGCCGTCTGTCTGACGAGGTCGAGGACGAAGCGGTCGCCGTTGCCCGTGGGCGCTGAGGCGTCGCGGATGAGGCAGACGAGGTCAACGCCCGCGAGCGCGTCGTGGACGGCGGCCATCATGCGTCGGTTGAGGAGGTAGCCGGGCTGGTGGACGCCGGGCGTGTCAACTAAAACGATCTGACCTTCGGGGCGCGTGATGACGCCGCGAATCTGGTGGCGCGTCGTCTGCGGCTTGTTCGACACCGCCGCGATCTTCTCACCGACGAGCTTGTTTAAGAGAGTGGACTTGCCCGCGTTCGGACGCCCGACGAGCGCGACGTAGCCGCTGCGGTAGTCGCGCCGCGTCTCCGCGCGGACGCCCGCCATTCTCTCGTCGCCGGCTTCGGCCTCCGCCGCCGTCTCTCCGGTTTCACCTGTCGCTTCTTCAGCCATCGCTCATTTCGCAGTGACCTCGAAGGTCGCCTCAAGCATCTGCGGGTCTTCGGAACTCATGCCGGCCATGACCTTGAACGCGCCCGGCTCGACGACGAAGCGCATCTCTTGATTGTAGAAGCCGAGTTGTTCGGGCGCGAGCGTGAACTGTAGCGTCCGGCGCTCGCCGGGTTGGAGCGTGACGCGCTCGAAGCCCTTCAACTCTTTGACGGGACGCACGCGCGACGCGGCCACGTCGCGGATGTAGAGCTGCACCACTTCGTCTCCGGCGCGACGCCCTGTGTTCTCCACGTCAACGCTGACCTGGACGCTTCCCGTCGGCGCGATGCGCTGCGCGCTCAGCCGAAGGTTCGAGAGGCGGAAGGTCGTGTAGCTGAGGCCGTGGCCGAAGGGAAAGAGCGGCGTGACGGGCACGTCCAGATATTTCGAGGTGTACTTTTCGTTGCTCGGCGGGCGGCCCGTGCTCGTGTGGTTGTAGTAGAGCGGCTCCTGACCGGCGGCGCGGGGGAAGGTGACGGGGAGGTGGCCGCCGGGGTTCACGTCGCCGAAGAGAACGTCGGCGATTGCCGGGCCGCCCTGCGTGCCGGCGAACCACGTTTCGAGAATCGCGGGCGAGTTCTCCGCCACCCAGTTGATTGCGAGCGGGTGGCCGTTCATCAGGACGACGGCGTAAGGCTTGCCCGTCTGTTGAATCGCCCGAATCAAATCCAACTGCCTGCCGGGCAAATCGAGCGTGGAGCGCGACGCGGCCTCGCCGCTCATCTCGGCGGTCTCGCCGACGGCGACCACGACCGCATCGGCCTCGCTCGCGGCGCGCACGGCCTCGGCCAACGAGTCTCCGGCGGTCGGAGTGGTGGCGAGGCGCGCGGCCTCGATGTCGGCGGCGCTCGCGACGTTCGTGCCCCCGGCGGCGCTCGCCACGGGCGGCGGCGCGTCGTAGTTGCCCGTCACGCCTTTGCCTTCGACTGCCACGCCCTTCGCGTAGAGCACACGCGTCTGCGGCGAGACCTTCGCCTTGATGCCGGCGAGCAGCGTCACGGTGTTCTGCGGTTGGCCGTCGCCCGACCACGGGCCAATCGTCGCGCGCGGGTCGTCGGCGAGCGGGCCGACGACGGCGATGCTGCGGATATTTTTGTCGAACGGCAGAGTCTCGCGCTCGTTCTTCAAGAGCACGAGGGAGCGCGCGGCCACCTCGCGCGCCGCGCGCTGGTTCTCGGCACTCAGGATCACAGACGCCTCGCGCGCCTCGTCAACGTAAGGATGCTCGAAGAGGCCGGCGCGGAACTTGACGCGCAAGATTCGTCGGACGGCCTCGTCAACCTCCGGCATAGTGATCTTGCCCTGGCGTAGAAGCTCCGCGCCGTTCTGGTTGTAGAGGCGGCTGACCATCTCCATGTCCACGCCCGCGGTGAGTCCGAGCCGGGCCGCTTCCGGGCCGTCCGCCGCGTAGCCGTGCGCGATCATCTCCTGAACTGATGTGTAGTCGCTGACGACGAAGCCGTCGAAGTGCCACTCGTCGCGCAAGATTCGCGTGAGCGTGAAAGGGTTTCCCGAAGAGGGCACGCCGTTGAGGTCGTTGAAGGCGCTCATGAGCGTGCCGACGCCCGCGTCCACGGCGGCGTGGAAGGGCGGCAGATAGACTTCGCGCAGGCGCTGCTCGCTCATGTCCACGGTGTTGTAATCGCGGCCCGCTTCGGCAGCGCCGTAGGCGACGAAGTGCTTGGCGCAGGCGACGACGCGGTCGGGCGCACTGTAGTCCGCGCCTTGAAAGCCGCGCACGCGGGCGCGCGCCATCAGTGAGCCGAGATACGGGTCTTCGCCGGAGCCTTCGGCGATGCGGCCCCAGCGCGCGTCGCGCGCGATGTCCACCATCGGCGCGAAAGTCCAGTGGACGCCCGACGCGCGCGCTTCGGCGGCGGCGACCGACGCGCTGCGCTCGGCGCTCGCCGGGTCGAAGCTCGCCGCCTCGCCCAGAGGGATGGGGAAGATCGTCCGGTAGCCGTGGATCACGTCGAAGCCGAAGATGAGCGGAATCTTCAGACGCGACCCCTCGACCGCCGCGCGCTGAAGGTCGTTCGTGTTGCGCGCGCCGCGCACGCCCAGGGTCGAGCCGAGCACGCCGCGACGCGCGAGGTCGTAGAGGTCTGCGTTGGCGTGCCCGGCAACGTCGCCGCCGAGCTGCTGCAACTGCCCCAGCTTCTCTTCTAAGGTCATGCGCGCGACGAGCGCGTTAATCTTTCGCTCGGTGTCGTCCTGCGCGCGTGTCCTCGCAGCGGCGGGTGCGCTGCGGCGCTGCGTTTGTGCGCCCGCGGGCAGCGACGACAGTAAGACGGCGGCGGCGAGTAACAGCTTCACGTGCTGCGCGAGTTTCATCATCGGCCTCCGTGAAAGAGGGTCGCACGCCTCGCGTCCCAGCGCGGCGCGCGGCGCGGGTTTTATTTGCCGGCGGCTTGTGAGGCCGTCTCGCCGTTGAGTCGCATGATCTCTAAGGTCATCTCGGCGGCGGCGTACATGTCCTTCACGTCGAGCCACTCCTTGACGGTGTGGATGGCGCGCATGCCCGTGCCGAGGTTGGCGCACTCGATGCCGCGCTTGTTGAAGATGTTGGCGTCGCAGCCGCCGCCCGACGCCATCGTCTCGACCTGAAGGCCCATGCGCGAGGCGGCCTGCTTGACGAGACGGACTACGCGCGAGTCGTCCGACACGTCCATCGCGGAGTATTCGCGCGTGACCTCCGACTCGACCCGGCCCCGCGTGGTCACGCCTTCGACCGTCACCTCGTACTTCGAGGCGGCGTCTTCGAGGCACTTGAGCATGTGGCGCGTCTGCTCTTCGAGCTTCGCGTCGTCGAGCGAGCGCGCCTCGCCTTTGAGCAGCACGAAGTTGGTGATGATGTTCGTCGCCTCGCCGCCCTGGATGACGCCGATGTTGGCGGTCGTCTCTTCGTCAACGCGTCCGAGCTTCATCGAGGCGATGGCTTCCGCCGCGATCTTAATCGCCGAGATGCCCTGCTCCGGCGCGACGCCCGCGTGCGACTCCAGCCCGTAGATTTTGAACTCGAAGTGGTTGGCCGAGGGGCCTTTGGTGAAGAGGAAGCCGGGGTCGTCGGAGTCGAAGACCAGCCCGTAGCGCGCGCGCAGGCTTGATGTGTCAACGTGCTTCGCGCCGAGCAGTCCGACCTCCTCGCAGATGGAGAAGACGGCGTCAATCGGCGCGTGTGGAATGTTTTGCTCTTGCAGGCAGCGGATGGTTTCGAGGATGACGGCGACGCCCGACTTGTCGTCGCCGCCGAGCACCGTCGAGCCGTCGGTGCGGATGATGTCTCCCTCGACGACGGGCTTGACCCCGCGTCCGGGCACGACCGTGTCCATGTGCGCGCTCATCATAATGGCTTCGGCGTCGGGGAGCGTGCCGGGAAAGCGCGCGATGACGTTGCCGGTGTTGCCGCCGACCTTCTCCCCGGCGTCGTCAATCTCCACTTCCGCGCCCATCTCCTCGCAAATCTGCTTCACGCGCTCGGCCACGTCGCGCTCCTCGCGCGAGACCGAGTCAATCCGGACGAGTTCGAGCAGGAGGTTCTTGATGCGTTCCTGATTAATCATGCGAGTCTCCCCAAAGAGAAAGAATCTCAAAACTTAAAAACTGCGGCTTGGCATCGTGTGTGCGTCAATCCTACTACACGCGCCGCATCGCACGCCACGGAAACTCAGCCGCTCACCTCGTCGAGTGCGCGTTGGAGTTCGTCGCGCCTGGCTTTGAGTATGACCTCGTCGGCGTCGGCGGGGACGTAGATCGGTCGGGCTATCTGCACGCGTGCGCGCGTGAAGGGAAACGGGATTTGAAAACGATCCCAACTCGGCGCGGCGTAGAAGTGTTCGGGGTTGACTGAGAAGGAGAGGACAGGGCTGCCGGTCTTTTTCGCCAGCAGCAGCGCGCCCATCTTGGCCTCGTGGCGCGGGCCGCGTGGGCCGTCAACGGTGAAGCCCGCGGGGCGTCCCGCGCGCACGAGCTTGACCATCTCGACGAGCGCCCCCGCGCCGCCGCGCGAAGACGAGCCGCGCACGATACCGTAGCCGAAGTGTCGCTGGAAGCGCGCGCTGCATTCGCCGTCGAAACTCGGCGAAGACATAACAACCAGTCCGCGCCGCCGCCAGAAATAGACGGCGAGCAGCGTTTGGTCGTGCCAGCAGGCGTAGATGGGCTGGCGACCTTCGCGCGTCGCCGCCTCCCAGTGCTCCCGGCCTTCGACCTTGAAGCGGACGGTCGCGCCGATGAGCGTGACGAGCAGGTGGGCGGCCCGCGCGACGGCGCGGATGGCGAGCCGCTGTTTGAGCGTGAAGCCGGACAGGTCGGCGTGCGCGTCCGCGCGGGCGACGCGCTCGACCGCCCTCGACTCGGTCTCAAACGGCTCTGCCCGCGGCTGCCTTTTTGTCGCCGGAGCTTGCATGGAGGTTCGAGTCTAGCAAAAAACAGTAGCCGGTAGTCAGTAGCCAGTAGCCAGTAGAAGAACCCTCGCCGTTCAGGGAGTGATAGAGTCAAAGTCACTTGGCGCGGCCTACTGGCTACTGGCTACCGGCTACTGTCTGCTGATATATTTTGAGAACGACGCCCTGCCCCGCGTCGTACAGCGTTGGCGGAAAGCTTTTGAAATCTCGCGAACGCGGAAGCTTTTCGCGCCCTCCCCGGTTATTCAAGGCTTACGGAAAAACGTTTCGGATGGACAGACGACGGATTCTCATCGTTGAAGGGAATGCCGAACTCCGCACGGTGCTCTCGGACGCGCTGCGCGAGCTGGGCCACGAGGTCGTGACCGCCGCCGACCGCGCCGAAGCCATCGCCCGCGAAGACCTCGAAGACTTCGACCTCATCATCTCCGACCTCGCCGAGTACGCCGACAGCGGCACGCAGATCGTCTCGGAACTCAAGCGCAAGCGGCTCTTCGTCCCCATCGTCGTCTCGTCCGAGGAGGCGCAGCACGACGGCATCATCAAGGCGTTCAAGCTCGGCGCGGCCAACTACCTCAAGAAGCCCTACGATAAGGAGGAGCTGCGCAGCATCGTCGAGAAGACCCTCGGGTACAAGCTGCGCTTCGTCGAAGACCTCAAGGTTCTGCCCTTCGTGCGCGAGCACATCGAGTTCGAGCTGCCGAGCGACATCAGCCTGATGAACGGCGTCTTGCACTACCTCATCGAGCGCGTCGCCGCGCTGGGCGTCGTCAAGCCCGACCGGTCGAACCTGTTCATCGCTTTGGACGAGGCGTTCGTCAACGCCGTCAAGCACGGCAACAAGCAAGACCATAAGAAACTCGTCCGCATCAGCGCCGACCTCTCCGTGAAGGAGGCGCGCTTCACCATCGAGGACGAGGGCGAGGGCTTCGACGTGGCAGACATCCCAGACCCGCGCGACCCCGCCAACCTCTTCAAGGCTTCGGGCCGCGGCGTGCTCCTGATTTACAACATCATGGACGAGGTCGAGTACAATGAGCGCGGCAACCGCCTGACGATGGTCAAGCGGCCCGAAAGCTCGCTCGAACACGACCTGATCGAATCGCTGACGCCGCCGGATGACGCCTCCGCCGAGAAAAGCTGACACTGAAGCCGCCGCACGCCGGCAAGCCTCCGACCCGAACACGCACGCACCCTCGACACGCAAGCACTCTTCAGTCACAAGCAAGCTCCGCACGCCCTTCGTCTTCCTCCTCATCTTCGCCGCGGTCTTCCTGCTCCACCTGACGCTGCTCGAACTCCCTTACTACTGGGACGAGGCCGGCTACTTCATCCCCGCGGCGCGCGACATCTACACGGACGGCCAGTTCGTCCCGCACTCGACGCTCTCGAACGCGCACCCGCCGCTCGTCATGGCCTACCTCGCCCTCGCCTGGAAGCTCTTCGGCTTCCGCATCGAGGTCGCGCGCACGGCGATGCTCCTCGTCTCTGCGCTCGCGCTCACGGGCCTGTTCCGCCTCGCCGAGCGCGTGTCGAACGCGCGCGTCGCCGCCGCGACCGCCATCACGACGGCGCTCTACCCGGTCTTCTTCGCGCAGAGCTTGCTCGCGCACCTCGACATGACGACGGCGGCGCTGACGACGTGGGGACTTGTACTCTATTTGCCGCGCGGGGCGACGGAGCGACGGGGAGATGGGGAGACGGGGGGACTAGGAGACGGGGAGGCGGGGAGGCGGGAAGAAGGAGAGACGGAGGCGGGCGCGAACGTGCTTGAGAGTCGCGGCGTCCGCCGCGTCGCGTGCGTTGCGCTGTTCGCGCTCGCGGCGCTGGCGAAGGAGACGGCCATACTCGTGCCCTTCGTGCTGTGCGGGTGGGAACTGCTGTGTCGGCTCGTCGGGAAGAAAGAGAGGCTCGCGGCTGCGGTCTGCGTCGAACGCCCGCGGACTGTCGTGTGGTCGCTCGCGCTTCTGCTGGCGTGCGCGCCGCTCGCGCTGTGGTTCGCGTACCACCACGCGCGCACCGGCTACACGTTCGGCAACCCGGAATACTTCCGCTACAACGTCGCCTCCACGCTCAGCCTTGAGCGTTTGCTCTACGCTGCTTGGGAGCGCCTGAAGCACGTCACCTACCACATGAACCTTTGGGCGCTCACGCTCGCCGGACTCGCCGCGATGTTCCTCAGGCCGAGGCGCGACCGCGGCGTCGAGCGCCCACGCATCGCCGTGCCCGTGCAACTCCTCTTCGCCGCGCTCATCCTGGCGCACGTGGTCGCCCTCTCGTTCGTCGGCGGCGCTGTGCTCGCGCGCTACATGCTGCCCGTGCTCCCGCTCGTCATCCTCATCTGGGTCTCGACAATCTGGCGGCGCGCGCCCCTCTGGCCGCTCGTCGTCGCGCTCGTCTGCGCCGCCTTTGCCTACCGCATCGAGGTCAATCCGCCTTACAGCTTCCCCTGGGAAGACAACCTCGCCTACCGCGACTTCGTACTACTGCACCGCGACGCCGCACACTTCCTCGCCGCACACGAAGCAGGCGCGCGTGTGCTCACCACCTGGCCCGCGACCGACGAGCTGAAGAACCCGGACTTCGGCTACCTCGACCGCCTCTTGCGCGTCTTCGCGGTCGAGGACTTTAAGCGCGCGACGCTTGAGCAGGCCGCGCGGCAAAAGTCCGACTACGACGCCGCGCTCCTCTTCTCCACACACGGCGGCCTCGAACTCGACGACGCCATCAACGTGCTCGGCGGTCGCGTCGTCTTTCAAGAGGAGCGGAAAGGTCAGTGGATCGCCGTCGTGGAAATTCAAGAAGGCAGGAGGCAGTAAGCAGAAGGCAGTCAAAACGAGAGGCCGCGAGCAAGTCGTCAATCTATAGCGATTGGCAAATGGCGCGTTCGGTTTAGAGTTCACGCTTTAGCGTGTCTGACGAAGCAGCCTGAAGGCTGGACTCTGAACTCAGGCAACACCCAAACATAATTCTCAGGTCGTGCGGCGCTCGCTCGACTGCCGGCCAGCACGGTTGGCATCCGACGACTGCCTTCTGCATACTGCCTCCTGCCTCCTGTTTGTTTATGCCCTACGAACTCTTTCTCGCGCTCAGGTACTTGCGCGCGCGGCGGGGGCGACGCGTGGCGCGTTGGACTGCGCTGGCCGCGGTGGTCGGCATCGCGTGCGGCGTGGCGGCTCTGACGGCGGCGCTGGCGTTGTCGAACGGCTTCCGCGACGAACTGCGCGACAAAATTTTGCGCGGCACGGCGCACGTCACGCTCGCGCGCGCCGACGGCGGCGCGATTGAAAACCCGCGCGCCTTGGCCGGGCGCGTGCGTGGCGTCGAGGGCGTTCTGGACGCGACGCCGACGACCTACGAGGGCGCGCTGCTGAGCGGCCCCGGCGGCGCGGCCTACACGCTCCTGCGCGGCGTTGACGCCGCCTCGTCGCACGCGCGCGGCGAGATTCAGGGCACACTGACCGGAGGGTCGCTCGATGCGGTCTTTGAGCACAAAGCGACGGGCGATACTGACGGCGCGAGCGGTGCGACCGGAGCCGGCGACGCGGACGACGCGACGACTAGCGCAGATGACGCGCCCGTGCCCGTAGTCGTCGGCGAGGAGTTGGCGGCGCGCGCGGGGCTGACGGAGGTGGGCGACGAGGGCTGGATAGTGACGGGCGGCGCGGCGCAGCAGGCGACGGGGTTTGCGCCGCGCGTGCGCCGCGTGCGCGTCGCCGGCCTGTTCCGCTCCGGCCTCTACGAATACGACTCGGCGTGGACTTACCTGTCGCTCGACGACGTGGCGCGCGTCGAGGGCGCACGGCCTTCATCCACGGTCATCAGCATCGCGGCGCGCGACATCTACGCGTCGGACGAAGTGGCGCACCGCGTGCGCGAGGCGTTGGGCGCGGGCTGGACGACCCTCGACTGGCGCGAGGCGAACCGGCCTCTCTTCGACGCGCTCGCGTTAGAGCGGCGCACGGTCGCACTCATCATCATGCTCGTGACAATCGTCGCCGCCTTAAACATCACGACCACGCTCGCGCTCGTCGTCGTCGAGCGGCGCGCGGACATAGCCGTCCTCGGCGCTCTGGGCGCGCGCCCGCGCGGCGTGATGCTCGTCTTCGTGATTGAGGGCGCGCTCGTCGGGGCCGCGGGCGCGCTCGCGGGCGTTGCCCTGGGTCTGGCGGCGTGCGCCGCCGCCGACCGCTTCCACCTGATTCGTCTGCCGCCGGACGTGTACTCGCTTTCGTCCGTGCCCCTGCACCCGCACGCGCCGGACGTTCTGCTCACCGCGCTCGCCGCCTTCGCCGTCAGCCTGCTCGCCACACTCTACCCGGCACGGCAGGCGGCGCGCGTCCGGCCCGCGGAGGTTCTGCGATACGAATGAGTTCAAAGTTCAAAGTTCAAAGTTCAAAGTCGCGGGAGACGGCAGCGCGCCCCGATGGCTGTCGCGCGTCCTTTAACTTTGAACCTGGAACTTTGAACTTTGAACTCGTGGTCGAAGGCGTGCGGAAGTCTTTCCGCGATCCTTCGGGCGGGACGGTGGAGGTCTTGCGCGGCGTGTCGTTCGAGTTGCGCGCGGGCGAGATGGCGGCGGTCGTAGGGGCGTCGGGCGCGGGCAAGACCACTCTGCTGCACGTCCTGGGCGGGCTTGAGGCGGCGGACGCAGGCCGCGCGCGTCTCGGCGACTTCCGCATCAACGGCGCGGGCGCGGCGGAGTTGGCGCGCTGGCGCGGGCGCGAGGTCGGGTTCGTCTTCCAGTCCCAACGCCTGCTCGCAGACCTCTCGGCTGAAGAGAACGTGGCGCTGCCGCTCCTGGTGGCACGCCGCGGCTGGCGCGAGGCGCGTGCGCGTGCGCGCGAGATGCTCGACGCGGTCGGCCTCGCGTCGCGCGCGGCGCACCTGGCGGGCGAGTTGTCAGGCGGCGAGCAGCAGCGCGTGGCCCTGGCGCGCGCGCTCGTCACGCGCCCGCGGCTCGTCCTCGCGGACGAACCGACGGGCAACCTCGACGCACGCACCGGCGACGAGGTCGGCGCGCTCCTCCTCGACTTGTGCCGGCTTCAGCGCGCCTGCGTCCTCGTCGCCACGCACAACGAGCGGCTGGCGCGCCTCTGCGACCGCGTGCTCGTCTTGCGCGACGGACAACTAGAAGAGGTCAGAGGTTAGAGGTCAGTTGTTTGCGCTCACTGCCTCGCCCACTTTCAACCAGAATGGCTGCCATCGTCAGCTTTTCAGTGACCTCTGACCTCTAACCTCCGGCCTCGGACTTTTAAATCTGACAGACGCCCTCCGTTTCAGTTATAATGCGCGGCGGGCGCACTTCGGCGGCTGCCCCGTTGGTTTCAAGTCACGCCGGACGCTTTCGCGAACGTCCTTATCGGTCGGTAATCTTCTTATGTTTGAGCGATACACGGAGAAGGCGCGGAGGGTTATCTTCTTCGCGCGGTACGAGGCCTCTCAGTTCGGCGCGCCGGCAATCGAGCCGGAGCACCTCCTCTTGGGACTCATGCGCGAGGACAAGACGCTGACGGCGCGCTTCCTCGCGCGCGCGCAGACTTCGCTCGAAGCCATACGCAAGGAGATCGAGGGCCGCGCGCCGTTGCGCGAAAAGATTTCCACGTCGGTCGAACTGCCCCTCGCGCCCGAAACCAAGCGCGTCCTGGCCTACGCCCACGAAGAGTCAGACCGCCTGCAACACCGGCACATCGGGACGGAACACCTCCTGCTCGGCCTGCTGCGCGAGGAGCGCTCGATGGCCGCCGAGATTCTCTACGAGCGCGGGCTGAAGCTGCACGCGGTGCGCGAAGAGATTTCGCGCTCCGCCGGGGGCGACCCGCGCGCCGCGCAGAAGAAGGAGACGCCGCACCTCGCCGAGTTCTCGCGCGACCTCACCGACGACGCCGCCAACGACAAGCTCGACCCGCTCGTGGGCCGCGAGGGCGAGATCGAGCGCGTCGTCCAAATCTTGTGCCGCCGGACGAAGAACAACCCCGTCTTGATCGGCGAGCCGGGCGTCGGCAAGACCGCCATCGTCGAAGGTCTCGCGCAGAGAATCGTCCGCGGCGAAGTGCCGTCATTTCTTGAGAACAAGCGGATACTTTCGCTCGACCTCTCACTCATCGTCGCGGGCACGAAGTACCGCGGCCAGTTCGAGGAGCGCCTGAAGCAGATCATGCGCGAGCTGGTCGAGAACCCGCAGTACATCGTCTTCATTGACGAGCTGCACACGCTCGTCGGCGCAGGCTCGGCGGAAGGCTCGCTCGACGCGGCGAACATTTTGAAGCCCGCGCTCTCGCGCGGAGAGATACAGTGCATCGGCGCGACCACCCCGGCGGAGTTCCGCAAGTCAATCGAGAAAGACCGCTCGCTGGAGCGCCGCTTCCAGGCCGTCAAAGTCCCGCCGCCGACCGAGGAAGAGGCCGTCGCAATCCTCGACGGCGTGCGCGAGCGCTACGAGGCCTTCCACCAGGTTCGTTACACTGCGGAGGCCATCGAGGCCGCCGTCTATCAGTCGAACCGCTACATCCCCGACCGCTTCCTCCCCGACAAGGCCATTGACGTGATTGACGAGGCGGGCGCGCGCGTCAAGCTCCGCGCGCGCCGCGACCTGCCCGCTCACGCGCCGCGCGGCGACCTGTTCGACGAGCGCGGCGGCTACATGAGGGGCGCGGGGCTGGGGCCTTCGGCCTTCGTGGACGACGAGGAGATGCTGATGGCCGTCGAGGTCACCAAAGACGACGTGGAGGAGGTCATCGCGCGCTGGACGGGCATCCCCGTTACCTCGCTCAAGGAGGAGGAGACGCAGAAACTCCTGCGCATCGAGGACGAACTGAGGGGCCGCGTCATCGCGCAGCGCCCGGCCATCTCCGCGCTCGCCCGCTCCATCCGGCGCTCGCGCGCGGGCCTCAAGAACCCGCACCGCCCCGTCGGCTCGTTCCTCTTCTTAGGCCCCACGGGCGTCGGCAAAACGGAAGTCGCACGCAGCCTGGCCGAGTTCCTGTTCGGCTCCGAGCGCTCGATGATTCGCTTCGACATGTCGGAGTTCATGGAGAAGCACTCGGTCTCGAAGCTCATCGGCTCGCCCCCCGGCTACGTCGGCCACGAGGAGGGCGGCCAGCTCACCGAACGTATCAAGCGCTCGCCCTACTCGGTGCTGCTGTTTGACGAGATCGAGAAGGCGCACCCCGACATCTTCAACGTGCTCTTGCAGGTCTTCGAGGACGGGATACTCACCGACGCTCTGGGCAACACCGTTGACTTCAAGAACGCGATCATCATCATGACCTCGAACATCGGCGCGCGCTTCATCCAGAAGAAGGGCACGATGGGCTTCCAGGCTTCTCCGGACGCCTCGCGCGAGAAGATGGAGGAGATGGTGATGAACGCCGTGCGCCACACCTTCAACCCCGAATTCATCAACCGCCTCGACGAGATCATCATCTTCGACCAGTTGCAGGACGATGAGCTTCTGGAAATCGTCGGCCTCCAGGTCGAGCTGCTGAACCGGACGCTCAGCAGGCGCGGCCTCGAAGTCCGCCTGACCGAGGACGCCAAGCGCTGGATCGTCGAGAAGACCTGCGCCGACCGCTCCTACGGCGCGCGGCCACTTCGTCGCGCGCTCCAGAAGCACGTCGAAGACATGCTCTCCGAGGCGCTCATCCAGGGCAGCCTGGGCGGCGCTACGGTCATCGAGGTCTATGCCGAGGGCAGCGAGCTGAGCTACCGCACCGCCGGCGTCGAGGAGCCGGGCGACGCGCTACTCATTCACTGAAGTGAATGGGGCAAAAGGGCAAAAGGGTAAAAGGGGAAAAGGTTTTTAGCCGTTTCCCCTTTTGCCCTTTTCCCCTTTTGCCCTTTTGCCTGTATAATGCGCCACTTTGCGGGAGTGCGCCGCTGGCAACGTGAGGGCGTCCGGCGTGAATCCAAGCGTCGCCTGTTCAAATAAGTTCTGACGCCTTCGCTTGTGGAGCGGCCCGGCCCTCGTGGCCGCCTCGGCTGAAAATCTCGGAAAGTTTTTCATAAAGTCTCCCGGATTCATTCGACCGTAATTCTTGAGGCGAAAAACTAATTTTATGCGAATTCGCGCGCCCTGGATTTGTCTCGTGGCCGCCCTCACGGGCTGCCTCATGCTCATGGCGTCCCCCACGTTGAGCGCGCGGGCGCAGGAGCCGCAGGCCGCTTCTCCACAGCAAAAGCTAGTCGAAGACGTTCAGGTTGATGGCAACCACCGGCAGCGCGACGAGGATGTCCTCTACCACGTCCAGACGCGCAAGGGCGACGTGTACAACGAGGAGCAGGTCAAGCGCGACCTCCAGGCGCTTTTGAACCTCCCGTTCTTCGACAAGACCGCGACGAACGTCTCCACGACGACCGGCCCGCTCGGCGGCGTCATCGTCATCTTCCACGTCAAAGAGCTGCCCGTCATCCGCGACCTCACGTTCAAGGGCCTGAAGAGCATCAGCGAGGCCGACGTGCTCAAAGCCTTCCGCGAGAAGAGCGTCGGCGTCTCGAAGGAGGCGACCTTCGACCCCGTCAAGGTCAACAACGCCAAGCGCGTCATCAACGAGCTTCTCTCCGAGCACGGCCACCCGAACGCGACGATTGACGTGAACTCGGAGGAGATTTCGCAGACCTCCGTCGCCGTCACCTTCGACGTGGACGAGGGCGAGCGCGTCCGCGTCGTCGAGATACGGTTCGAGGGCAACCACCACTTCTCCGAGGGCGAGCTGCGCGGCGCGATGAAGCTCGTCAAGGAGGCGGGCCTGCTCACGCGCTTCCACGGGCAGGACATCCTCCACCTGGAGAAGCTCGACTACGACCTCCGGAAGAACGTCCGCGACTACATGACCTCGAAGGGCTACCTCGAAGCGCACTTCGGCGAGCCGAAGGTCGAGGGCCTGGGGCCGAAGCGGACGGGCTTCCCCATCCTCCCGCTCCCTATCCTCTCTTCAACGGACGAGGGCCTGCGCGTCACCATCCCCGTCATCGAGGGCAAGCTCTACCGCCTGGGCCAGATCAAGATCGAGGGCAACTCCATCTACTCGGAGGAGCTGATCCGCCAGGTCATCGGCCTGAAGGCCGGCGAGGTCGCCAACGGCGCGCGCATCGTCAAGGCCCTGGCGGAAGACCTCAAGAAGCTCTACGGGCGCTCCGGCTTCATCCAGTACGAGTACGAAGTGAACCCGGAGTTCAAGCCCGACCCGCAGAAGCCGGACGAAGGCGTCGCCGACTTCACCATCACCATCACCGAGGGCAAGCAGTTCTCGCTCCGGCGGCTGGAGTTCCAGGGCAACACCTACACGCGCGACAACGTGCTCAGGCGCGAGGTGGCCGTCAACGAGGGCGACATCTTCGACCAGACGCTCTGGGAGTTCTCCGTCCTGAAGCTCAACCAGCTCGGCTTCTTCAACCCCATTGACAAGGACAAGGACGCCGAGTTCCGCACCAACGAGGAGACGGGCGAGGTGGACATCAACCTCCGCGTCGAGGAGCGCGGGCGCAACCAGATCGCCTTCAACGGCGGGGTTTCGGGGATCGGCGGCTCATTCTTCGGCCTCGACTACTCGACAAACAACCTTCTGGGGCGCGGCGAGTCGCTCGCCTTCCAGTTCGCCTTCGGCAACCAGCAGAAGTCGGTCCAGTTCTCTTTCACCGAGCCTTACGTCAAAGACCGCCCCATCTCGGTCGGCTTCACGCTGTTCACACAGTCGCTGAAGTTCTTCGGCGAGGGGACGCTCCTGTCGCAGAACGCCACGGCGGTCAACAGCCTGCTCAACACCCAGTTGGGCAACGTGACGAGCCAGTTGACCGTCGGCGAAGAGAACCTGTTCACGCAGAAAACGACGGGCGGGTCGGTCTTCGCCACCTCGTCGCTCTCCGAGTTCTGGCGTCCGCACAGCCGCAACCTCGTCCAGATCGCGCGCGCCTCGCGCATCGGCCTCTCCTACGCCTTCTCCAAGTCTTCGATCAAAGAGCCGGCGGTCAACACGCAGAACAACCCGAACACCTTCATCCCCGTCCTCTTCTCGCAGCCCGACATCCTGACGAGCCGCGTGACGCCCTCGTTCGTTTACGACACGCGCAACGGGACGATTGACCCGACTGCGGGCAAGCAGGTCGCCGTCCAGCTCGCGGTCGCGGGCCTCGGGGGCGACGTGCGCACCTTCGAGCCGACGGCCTCCTACATCCAGTTCATGCCCGTCCGCCGCAAGCGCTCGCGCAACCCCGAAGTCTTCGGCTTCCGGTTGCTGGCCGGCCACGTCCGCAGCTTCGGCCTCACGGACAAGGTTCGGCAGGCGCAGGAAAGCTCGCTCTCCTTCGTCGCGGGCGTGCCCGTTTACGAGCGCTTCTTCCTCGGCGACGAGTTCACCATCCGCGGCTATAACGTGCGCTCGATCAGCCCCATCGTGCCGCTCGACGTATTCGTCACCTCGCGCAACGTGTCGGTCTCGGCCACTCCGCTGGGCGACCTCGCGCCCGTCGCCGGAATCTCGGACACGCTGCGCGCCCAGCTCGCCCGGCTCGGCACGTTCACCGGCCCGACCGGGGCGAACTCGGTGCTCATCAACCGCCAGTTCAACTTCCTCGGCGGCGACACCCAACTCCTCGGCAACTTCGAGTACCGCGTGCCCATCTTCGGCCCGGTCTCCATCGCGGCCTTCGCCGACGTAGGCTCGGTCTTCAACCTCTCGACCAAGACTGACCAGACCTTCTCGACCAACTTCCTCGCCGACCAGCCGTTCCTCGGCGGCCTCGGCGGCCTGACCGAGCTGGTCGTGCGGCGCAACCCGCAGCTCGCCATCTCGCCGACGAGCAACTTCGTTGACCCGGCGACGCTCTCGCCGCTGCGCGCCCTGCTCGTCCAGGGCGACCGCCTGCTGACGAAGGAGGAGTTCGCCAACCTCCAGCGGGTTGGCCCCGTCGACCCGCTGACGAACATGCCCTTCGGCGTGCAGCCCCTTTTCCTGCGCGGCGAGGCGCAGACCAACACGGTGGCCCGCATCTCGCAGAGCCTTTTTTCCAAACTCGGCGATTACAAATCCAGCCTGGGGCTGGAATTGCGCATCCAAATGCCCGTGATCAACGTGCCGTTTCGTTTGATTTACGCTTACAATCCGAGCGTCCGCAACGTGCTCGTCGAGGAGAAGAAGAGCGTCTTCCGGTTCAGCATCGGTCGGACTTTCTGAAGGTTTCGGATTTCAACCACGGGGGAGCTTGCACTCTTCTAAAGGCGCGGCAGACGCGCGAGAGTCGTTCGCCCTTTGACCTAAGTTAAGGAGCAGTACAAGGAAAGACCATGAAAGTGATTCGCCACATGTTCGCCGCCGCCGTCCTCGCGGCCTCCGCAGCGCTCGCCGCGAGCGCCCAGACGACGCCCGCGCGCCCCGCCCCGTCCACGACGGCCCCCGCCCAGGGCGGCGGGGCCACCATCGCCGAGGGCCGGTTCGCCGTCGTTGACACCGACGCGTTCACAGACCAGAAGCAGGGCATCCGCCGCCTCGTCGCCGCCTTCCAGACGGTCGAGCGCGAGTTCAAGCCGCGCCGCGACGAGCTTCAGCAGATGCAGACCCGCTACGAGGCGCTCGCCAAGCAAATCCAGGACACGCAGAAGGTCGCCGACCAGAAGGCGCTCGCCTCGCTCGCCGACCAGGCCGAGACGCTCAAGAGCGACATCGAGCAGAAGCAGACCGCCGGCCAGAAGGCTCTCGACAAGCGCGTCAAGGAGTTGACCGAGCCGATCTACCAGGACATCGGCAACGCGCTCCAGGCGTTCGCGCGCGGGCGGGGCATCTCGGTCGTCTTCGACATCAGCAAGATGCAGGGCGTCGTGATGCTCGTCAACCCCGCCGGGGTGGACATCACCGACGCCTTCATCGCCGACTACAACCAGCGCAACCCGGCCTCGACGGCCTCGACGGCGACGCCGGGCAACCAGTAAGAGCCGAGAACCGCGAACCGTAAACCGTGACAAGGAGTGAAGACCTCTTGTCGCGGTTTACGGTTTACTTGTGACGGCTTTTCCTGCCGCCGTTCACCCTCCGTCTGTCGCGGGCTTTAGTCTCGTCACGGTTTACGGTTCACGGCCTTTATGGAAACGGTTCTCGACTCGCAAGCCATCCAGCGGATTCTCCCGCACCGTTATCCCTTCCTGCTCGTTGACCGCATCGTCGAGCTGACGCCGGGCGTGCGCATCGTCGGCGTCAAGCAGGTGACGATAGGCGAGCACTTCTTCCAGGGCCACTTCCCCGGCGCGCCCGTGATGCCGGGCGTCCTTGTAGTCGAGGCGATGGCGCAGGTCGGCGCGATCTACGCGCTCCAGCAGATGGAAGACCGCGAGCAGAAGCTCGTCCTCTTTGGCGGCGTTGACCGCGCGCGCTTTCGCCGCCCCGTCACGCCCGGCGACACGCTCACAATCACCGTGACGCCGCTCCGGGTGGGGGGGCGCGTCCAGAAGAGCCACGGCGAGGCCCACGTCGAAGGCCAGCTCGTCGCCGAGGCCGACTTCATGAGCGTCATCGCCGACCGGAGCGCGTTCAAATGAAAGGGGAAGAGGGGAAGAGGGTAAGGGGGCAAAAGGTGAACGGGGCGACGGCGCGCGCGGTCTTCTTCCCGCCCCTTTCCCCTTTTCCCCTCTTCCCCTTTTCCCCCTCTTGTTTCTAATGGCGGTCAAGATTCACCCTACGGCAGTCGTCAGCCCGCGCGCCGAGGTCGGCGAGGGCTGCCACGTCGGGCCGTTCTGCACCGTCGGTGAAGAGGTGCGCCTCGGCGCGCGCGTCCGCCTCGAATCGCACGTCGTCGTTGACGGTCGCACCGAAATAGGCGACGACACGCACGTCTTCCCCTTCGCCTCCGTCGGCCTCGCGCCGCAGGACTTGAAGTACCGGGGCGAGCCTTCGGAGACGCGCGTCGGGAAGCGCTGCCGTCTGCGCGAGTTCGTCACCGTCCACCGCGGCACGGAGGGCGGCGGGATGTTGACACGGGTAGGCGACGACTGCCTCGTCATGGCACAGGCGCACGTCGCCCACGACTGCCTCATCGGCCACCGCGTCATCATGGCGAACGCCGCGACGCTCGCCGGGCACGTCGAGATTGAAGACGGCGCGAACGTCGGCGCGTACTCCGGCGTCCACCAGTTCTGCCGCGTCGGCCGAGAGGCATACGTCGGCGGCTACACCGTCGTCGTCAAGGACGCGCTCCCCTTCGCCCTGACGGTCGGCAACCACGCGCGCTGCTACGGCCTCAACACCCTCGGCATGAAGCGCCGCGACTACCCCCAAGCTACCATCGAAGCTCTGCATCACGCCTTCCGACTCCTCCTCTCGTCGAAGCTCAACACCACGCAGGCGCTCGCACGCATCCGCGCCGAGATCAAAGACTCGACGGAAGTCGAAGAACTCGTCCGCTTCATCGAGACCTCGAAGCGCGGGGTCGTCAAGTAGAGAGTTCGAAGTTCCGGCTCAAAGTTCAAAGTCAGGAGCTTTGCGCTTTCCGACTTTGAACTTTAAACTTTGAACCTCGAACTTTTCTCTTATGCGCTACGGACTCATCGCGGGCAACGGCAAGTTCCCCTTCCTCGTCATCGAGGGCGCGCGGCGCGCGGGCGCTGAAATGGCGGTCGCGGCCATCCGCGAGGAGACCGACCCGGCCATCGAGCGCGTCGCCGACAAGCTCACGTGGGTCGGCATCGGGCAGTTGGGGCGGATGATCCGCTTCTTCAAGCGCGAGGGCGTGGAGAATGCGATCATGGCGGGCCAGGTCAAGCACGTGCAGATTTTCAGCGGCGCGCTCCCCGACGTTCGCATGCTCAAGATGCTCATCAGCCTCCCGCGCCGCAACACCGACGCGCTCATCGGCGGGGTGGCCGCGGAGCTGGCGCGCGAAGGCATCGAACTCATAGACTCGACCTACTTCCTGCAAGACCACCTGCCGAAAGAAGGCGTGCTGACGCGCCGCGCGCCCGACGAGCGCGAGCGCGGCGACATCGCTTACGGACTGGAAGTCGCGCGCGAGATAGCGCGCCTCGACCTCGGACAGACCATCGTCGTGCGCGCGCGCGCCTGCGTCGCCGTCGAGGCGATGGAGGGCACGGACGCCACAGTCCGCCGCGCCGGCCAACTCGCGCGGGGCCGCCTCACCGTCGTCAAGGTCGCGAAGCCCGGCCAGGACATGCGCTTCGACGTGCCCGTCGTCGGCGTGCCCACCGTCGAGACGATGGCGGAGGCGGGCGCAACCTGCCTCTGCGTCACTGCCGGGAAGACCCTGCTGTTCGACCGCGAAGAGATGCTTGGCCTCGCAGACCGCCGCCGCATCGCCGTCGTCGCCGCCCCGTCTGCCTGACGAAAGGCAAAAGTAAAAAGGCAAAAGAGGGAGACGCAAGCTCCGCCGCCCGCAGTCTTCACTTTTGCCTTTTTACTTTTGCCTTCACTGTGTGGCGGTTTTGAGGCGGCGAGCACAAACGCCACAGTAACGCGCGTGCGTCGCGTCGCGCGCACGCGAGAAAAGACGCGAAAACTCGAACGGTGACGACGCGCGCGGCTGGCACGAACGTTGCGACCGTCGCCGGGCGTGAGATCACTAGAGGCGCTGCCCGGCGCATCAAGCACCGGCGGCCCTTCTGCGAAGTTGAAGTAAGGCTGACCAACCAATCCCGCTAAAGGAGAACCTGAAAAACTTATGAAGAAACTTGCAATCGCGCTCGTCTTCACGCTGCTGCTCGGAGTTAGCGCTGTCTTCGCGTCGCCGAGGCAGAACACCAACTCCTCCGCGCCGGCTGCCGGCGCGGCCCCGGCCCGCCGTCATCACCGCCGTCATTACCGCCGTCACCATCGCCGCATGGGCCGTCGTCACCACCGCAGGAGGGCAGGCGGCAACACGAACACGTAAGGCAGCCCTGTGCGCCCGCAGAAGTTAACGCGGGCGCGGAAGTCCTTCTTTGAAAACATGGGGACAGAATCCGCACAGTTGCCCCGGTGTGGGCGGGGCGGCACTTGATGGGGCGATAAGTGCCTTGTGCGGTGTGCGAGGTGCGGGCGGGCGGCAAAAGGCAGGGCGGCCCGTCCGCGCCGAGTGGAAGGGATGCATTGGTGTGGGGAGGCAGCCGCTCTTTGCATCCCTTTCTTTTTTTCGGGCGCGCGGGCGGCTCGGTTTAGGAGCCGGGAAGTATGCGGCACTGGGGTGAAATCACGACGGGTTTGCACGCGCGGCGTTCCGCCGTCTGGTACGCGCTGCTGGCCGTCGGTTGCGGGCTGCTCGTCTGGGCTGCGGCGAGCACGCGGCGCTCCTCGACGCCCTACGAAGAGATCGTCACGACCGGCGCGCATCCCCCCGCGGCCCCCGCGCCGACGCCCTACGTCAACGACAAGCCGGAACTGCCGCCGCGCATCCCCGAAGTCGAGCAGGCCGGAGACCGCATCGCCGAAGTCGAGGTCTATCTGAAAAAGCGGCAGAGCGCGGCGGCGCTGTTGGCGCTCACGCGCGCGCGACGCGCCACGGCCCGCGCCCTCGAAGCGCGGCGGCAGAACGGCTCGCGCGGCGACGAACTCGCCGCCACCCTCAAGGAACTCGACTCCGTCCAGCGCGCCATCGAGCACGGCCAGTTCGACGACGCGCACCGCCAGCTCGTCGCCCTCGACAAAAACCTCGACCGCCTCGAATACTGAACGACGAAGTAGGAACGACGAACGACGAACTGAAAGCAACTGGCTTTCAGTTCGTCGTTCGTCGTTCCTACTTCGTCGTTTCCTCAGTCTTCGTCGAGCTTGAGCTGGAAGCGCTCGGCCATGCGGTAGAGCGTGCGGCGGTCAATGCGGAGTATCTCGGCGGTGCGCGTGCGGTTGCCGCCCGTGGCTTCGAGGACGTGTTGCAGGTAGCGTCGTTCGAGTTCGTCGAGCGAGGGCAGGTCTTCGTAGAGCGCGGCGAGCGGCGAACGCGAGGCGGCTTGGCGCACCTCTGCGGTCTGGAGTTTCGGCGGCAGGTCTTCCGCCGCTACTTCAGCGCCGCGCGCGTGCAGGGCCGCGTACTCGACCGCCGATTCCAACTCGCGCACGTTGCCCGGCCAGTCGTAGGCGATGAGCCGGTTGAGCGTGCCTTCGGACAGACGCAGCCGACCGCGCCCCGCGTTCTCCGAGGCCGCGCGCAGGAAGCGCTCGGCGAGGAGCGGGATGTCGCTGCGGCGCTCGCGCAAGGGCGGCACGCTGAGCGTGACGACGCCGAGGCGGTAGAAGAGGTCTTCGCGGAAGCGCCCGGCCTTCACCTCCTTTTCCAGTTCGCGGTTCGTCGCCGACACGACGCGCGCGTCCACGATGACGGGGCGCGTCGAGCCGACGCGCCGAATCTCGCCCTCCTGCAAAGCGCGCAAAAGCTTCACCTGCATGGCCTGGCTCGTCTCGCCGATCTCGTCGAGGAAGAGCGTGCCGGCCTCGGCCTCCTCCCACAAACCTTTGCGGTCGGCGGTCGCGCCGGTGAAAGCGCCGCGGACGTAGCCGAACAGCTCGGATTCCAGAAGCGTCTCGGTGAGCGCGCCGCAGTTGACGGGGATGAAGGGGCGACTGCTGCGGGGACTGTGCTTGTGTATCGAGCGCGCGACCAATTCCTTGCCCGTACCCGACTCGCCGTAGATGAGCACGGTCGAGCGCGACGGCGCGACGCGCGCGATCTCCTTGTAGAGTTCGATCATCGAGGGCGAGCGCCCCGTCAGCCCCGCGCGCTCGTAGCGCGAAGAGAGTTTTTCCGGGGTCGCCTCCGGCCCGCCTTCGCCCTCGGCCTCGCGCCCGCGCTCGAGCGCGCGGCGGACTGTGGCGACGACCTCCTCGACCTTGAACGGCTTCGAGATGAAGTCCCAGGCTCCCTCGCGCGACGCCTCGACCGCCGCGTCGAGCGTGCCGAAGCCCGTGACGAGGATGACGGGGCACGCGCCGCGCAAGGCGCGCAGGATGTCGAGGCCCGACTGCGCGGCTTCGAGGTTGATGTCGCTGACGACGAGGTCGAACTGCTCGCGCGCGGCGAGCGCCAGCGCCGCCTCCGGCGACAAAGCGATCTCCGCCCCCCACCCCTGCGCCGCGAAAATCTCGCGCAGCAGCTCGCACGAAGCCTTGTCGTCGTCAACCACCAGGATGCGTTTCATCGAAACTCTCCCTGACAACACCACGCGCGGCGGTTCGGGGCGGAAGTCCGACCGTGAGGGAGGGCGTAACGCAGGAGGCAGGGGCAGGTTAAGTCGCCGTCTCACTCTCCTGCCGTCTGCCTCCTGCCGACTGATCGCGCCCTCCCTCACGGTCGGACTTCCGCAGTAGAGACCCGCTCGCTGACGCTCGCGGTTCTGTTCGGTTCGCTTTGAGCGGCGACGGGGAAGCTGAGGCGGAAGCGCGCGCCACGGCCCGGCTCGCTCTCGACCTCGATTGAGCCGCCGTGCTCGCCGACGACTTGGCGGACGACGACGAGGCCGAGGCCCGTGCCGCGCCCGCGCTTCTTCGTCGTGTAGAGCGGGTCGAAGATGTGCGCGCGCACCTCCTCCGTCATCCCCGTGCCCGTGTCCGAGAAGTCCACGACGACCCGGCCCTCGCCCAGCCTGCCCGCCTCGAACGAGGTCGTGACTCTCAGCTCGCCGCCTTCGGGCATCGCGTCGAGGGCGTTGTTGAAGAGGTTGATGAAGACCTGTTGGAGGCGGTCGGGGTCGCCGCCGACGGGCGGCAGTCCGGCGGCGAGTTCGGCGTCGAGACGGACGCGCGAGGCGTCGAGCGTCGGGGCCGCGGCGTCGAAGGTGCGCCGCAGAAGGGCGTTGATGTCGAGCGGGGCGTACTCGCCCGCCTCGGGGCGTGTGCTGTCGAGCGTGCGGCGCACGATGCGCACGATGCGCTCGATC
The DNA here is from genome assembly GCA_003222975.1 of Acidobacteriota bacterium. Classification (GTDB taxonomy): domain Bacteria; phylum Acidobacteriota; class Blastocatellia; order Pyrinomonadales; family Pyrinomonadaceae; genus QHXN01. The sequence goes on from QHXN01000020.1 coordinate 24,792, forward strand.
TGCTGGCTGATGGTCTGAAGGCGCGTGCGCTCGGCGTCGAGGTCGTGGCTGCCGCTCGCCAGGAGCAGTTGCACGTGGCCGCTGATGAGGTTCAGGGGCGTGCCGACCTCGTGCGCGAACTGCGCGGCGAGCTGGCCCGCGGCGGCGAGCCGTTCGAGTTCCGTCAGGCGGCGCGCCGTGCGGTAGAGTTCGAGGTTGGCGTCTTCGAGCTGCTCGTTGCGCTCGGCCAGCTCGGCTGTCGCCTCGCCGACGCGGCGTTCGAGGACGCGGCTCTGCGCCTCGCGCTCGGCGGTCATCTCGCGCAAGCGCGTGAGCATGCGGTTGAACCCGCGCGTGAGCCTGCCCATCTCGTCGGCGCGCGCCACCTCGGGGGCCTGCGCTTGGAGGTCGCCGCCGCGCACGCGCTCCATCGCGCCGAGCAGACGCTCGACGGGCTGATAGACGAAGTGGCGGAAGAGGAGGAAGATGCCGAGCGTGATAAGGAGGACGGCGAGCGGGGCGAGCCAGAGAGCGCCGCGCCCGTAGTCCCAGGCGATGGAGGGCGCGCTGTCGAGCTTCTCGATGACCTCGACCGCACCGCTCACGCGCCCTTCCTCCCAGACCGGCGCGAAGACGCGGTAGAGTGAGTCGTCCGCGCCTTCGGGCCGCGCCTCGACGACCTTCGTCGCCAGCCCGCTGCGGAGCGCGGCCTTCACGTCGTCGGGAATCTCCTCGGCCTGCCGGTTCTCGGCAGACGCGGCGACCTCCTGGAAGACCCCGCCGACGCGCTCCCAGACGCGCACGGTGAGGGCGTCGGGCCGCGAGCCGTGGACGAGCGTGGCGACGCGCGCGAGCTGCGCCGGGTCGCGCGGCGCGGGCATCTCGCTGATGTGTTGGGCGAGGTTGTCGGCCTGGAGCTGCGCCAGCTCCTTCTGCTGGTCGCGCACGCGCTGCGCGAAGCGCACGCTCACGAGGGCCAGCACCACGCCGAGCACGGCGAGCGTGATGGCCGAGGCCAGCAGAGTCGTCTTCGTGTGCAGCTTCAGCGGGCGCATCGAGAGAGAAAGTTCCAGGCAGAGTTCGGGGCGAAAGTTTGGGCAGCCGACGCACGTATCATACGACACGGCGGGCGTCGGCTGCTACGCGGGCGCGAAGGGCGCGGCAACAAAGACGCCCCCCGCGTCTTTGCGGAGGGCGTCGTCGAAAAGAGAAGGGCGGGCGGCGGACTCGTTCACGCATTCATTCATTCACTCATTCAATCGCTGACGCCCGACTGCGCCTGCTGCGTGACGGCCTTCGGGTCGAAGGGCGTCTTGAGGTATTCCTGCGCGGCCTTCTGCGCGTTGTCGAAGTCGCTGCCGGCCTCGACCGCCTGCTTGTACTCGTTGACGGCGCGCGCGCGGTCGCCCATCCCGTCGTAGGCGTTGCCGCGCTTGATGTGCGCCCACGTCTCGATCCAGGTGGGCCTGCCGTCGCCGTGCAGCGCGGCATCGAAGTTGTCGAGCGCCTGCTGGTAGTTGCGCTGCTCCAGGAAGATGAGGCCCAGGTTGTAATAGACCCAGGAGTTCGACTTGTCGAGCTTCAGGGCCTCCTCCAACTGCCGCTGCGCTTCGAGGTACTGCCCGTCGCGGAACAGTTCCAGCCCGCGGCGCGCGACCACCGAGGTGCGCAGTTCCTCGGAGGTGCGCAGTATTTTGTTGTTCGGGTCAACGATGATCTCAAGGGGCTTGCCCTTCGACTCGAAGTCGAAGTCCTCGCTCTGGTCGGCGACGTACACGGTGGTGACGGGGCTGTCGCCCTCGGCGCGCAGTTGCAGCTCGACGGGCAGCCGTAGGTTCTGCATGTTCTGCTTGATGGTTCCGCGGGCGCGGAACTTGCCCGTGCGCGTGCGTATGATCTGGTAGTCGGCGCTGAACTCCGGCACGCCCGTCCCCTCGACCCAGCGCGCGAAGAAGTAGCGCATGTTCTCGCCCGCCACCTTCGAGGTCAGCTTCTCGAAGTCGTCAATCGAGGCGTTGCGCCCGCGGAACTGCGTGAAGTACTGGTGCATGAGGTCGTCGAACTTCGCAGGCCCCAAGGTCTCGCGCAGCATGCGGAAGGCCATCGCGCCCTTGTAGAAGACCACGGCCTGGTAGGGCGCGGACTGGTCGTCCAGAGTCGAGGGCGCGCGAGCAATCGAGGCCGACTGCTCGAACATGAGCGCGCGCTCCAGCATGTCGCGCTGCGCGGAGTCGAGCGCCGCGCCCGTCAGTTTCGTCTCGCGGAAGGCGAAGGAACTCCACTCGGCTAAGCCCTGCGAGAGCCACGCGTCGTCGAAAGACTTCAGGCCCACGGAGAGTCCCCACCACTGGAAGGCGACTTCGCGCAGGACGCGCTCGTCGAGCGAGGCCTGTCGTCCCGGCGTGAAGAAGCGCGTCGAGAGAAACTCCACGCCGGGCGCGGCGTATGCGTCGAGGCTCGCGTCGTCAATCTCGACGACGACGAGGCGATGGCCGAACGCGGGCTGCCCGTACTTCTGCGTGTAGAACTGCAAGGCCTCGCCCACCAGTTGGGCGTAAGGCTCGACGAAGCTCTCGCCGCCCGGCTGGACGTAGAACGAAAGGTCGTAGCCGCCCATGCGGAGCGTTCGCGCCGAGAAGTGGCCGACGGCGATGCTGCCGACGAGCGAGGGCTGGCGCGTGACGAAGCGATAGCTGTGGAGGCCCGACGACGCCTGCTGCGCCGCGCGCGTGGGCGCGGTGCGCGCGCCCGTCTCGCCCGCCGCGGGCGGAAGGAACTGCGCGCCCGCCGTCTCGGCCACAGGCTCGTCGCTCGCGCCCGCGGCGGTGTAGCCGGCGGGCACGGTGATGGTGATGTCGGAGGTGGCGCGGTCGGCGGCGTACTCGTGGAAGGGGAACCAGCGCGAGGCGTACATCAGGTACGAGAGTTCGGGGCCGACGTAGGCCAGGCGCTTGGTCGCCAGCGGCCCGCCTTCGGGCGTGACGAGCGCGCCGCTCCAGCGGAAGCGAAGGGTCTGAGACTGGCCCGCGGGCACGACCTCGCCGAGGTCAACGCGCACGAACGGCCCGATGGTTTCGAGTCCCGCCTGATCCTGCACGAAGTTCGTCAAGGCACGACCGTTGCGCTCGATTGACTCTACTTTGAGCGAGCCGTTCAGCTCGAAGACGACCGAGCGCGTGTTGTCGAGCGGCGTGAAGGTCACGTCGGCGCTGGCGGTCAGGAGGTGCTGCGGCGGGTTGAGTTCGGCGACGATGCGGTAGTCCGTCACGTCGAAGCGCGCGCGCTGGCCCGGCTGGAGCGGCGTCTCGGCGATGGTCTGCGCGGGAACAGGGGTCGGTGCGGGCGTCGGGGTCGGCCTCACTTGCGCGGGCGGTGTCGTGACCTTGCGCGTCGCGCGCCCGCGATCCTGCGCGGAGAGCGTGCCCGTGCCCGCGAGGGCCAGCGACGCCAGCAGCAAAAGCGTGTGTTTAAAAATCCTCTTCATCTTCTGGTTACCTGCCGAAAAAAACGATACGCCCAGACGGACTCTTCTGACAACCTCCGGTCGGGCGCGTCCGCCGTGGCGGCGGAGGGCGCGAAACCGGCGAGGCGACCGAGTCGCCGAGCTTCGGGCGCTTCTTCCAATACGACAAGCTTTTGATGACAGCCCACGGCGTTGCCGTTGTATGCGCCCTCGGCTTTCAAGCGGCTTTCAAAAGGCCAAAGAGACGGAAGAAATCCCGCGGCTGACTAACGTTGAGGCGCTTGACAGACTTCGCCGCGCGCGTCCATCCTCGCACGAAAGTTCTCGACAAAACTTCGGGCCACTCCCGGCGGACGAGTTGCACAAGGGCCGCCCGCGCGCACCCGCCGTCTCCGAAACAGACATGGACTCATACCGCGACCCGGCCATACGCATCACGCTGCTGCCGCGCGACACCAACCCGCAGGGCACGATCTTCGGCGGCCATATCCTCAGCTACATTGACATCGCCGGCGCGGTCGAGGCGCACCGGCGCACCGGCATCGAGCGCTTCGTCACCGTCGCCATGCGCGAGGTCACGTTCCACGAGCCGGTTTACGTCGGCGACCTCGTCAGCTTCTACGCCACCACCGAGCGCGTCGGCACAACCTCCATCACCGTCCGCGTCGTCGTCGAGGCCGAGCGCTACGGCGGCACATCGGAACGCATTAAGGTCACGGAGGCCGAGGTCATCTACGTCGCCGTGGACGCCAACCGGCGCAAGATGCGGATAAAAAAAGAACTCATCAAGGACGCCGAAGGCATCGAGCAGCACGAGACTTCGTGAAGCGGGCCGCGGAGGCGAAGGGGCGGCGGATGTCTCGTTTAATTCAGGCGCGACTGCACGCGCCTGAGCGCCTTGGCGGCCTGCGCGAAGGAGGGCTGCTCTTCAAGGGCGAGGCCGTAGTGGCGAGCGGCGTCGAGGGGCCGCCCGCGCTCCTCATAGACGCGTCCGAGGTTGAAGTGCGGGAAGACGTAGGACTCGTAGCGCGGGGCGCGGAGCGCGCGGCGGAACCAGCGGACGCACGTCCAGAGGTCGCCCTGCGCGATGAGGTAGCTGCCGATGTCGTTGTAGGGGTTGCCGAAAGAGGCGTCCACGCGGATGGCCTCCAGGCACTCGTCAATCGCCTCCGCGTAGCGCCCGTCGAAGCTATAGACCCAGCCGAGGAAGGTGTGCGCCTCCGCGGTCGGGTAGGTCTCGATTGAGCGGCGGTAAAGCTCGACGGCCTCGCCGTAGTCCTTCTCCATCTGCGCCTCGTAGGCGCGACGGAAAAACTCCGCGGCGCGCTGCCTCGGCCCTCGCGCGGAGAAGTCTTCTTCGTCGAACATCAGTCTCACCTGCCGCCCGGAAGCGCGCGAAGAGTCTAAGAAGGATGAAGCGTCGGACGCCCGCCCGACGCCGCCCGCGTTCGCGCCGCGCCGTTGGTTTGAATTATACTCGTCCTCGCGCCCGACGCGCACCAACACTAAGACAAAAGAAACTCACGATGAGCAAGCCGCACAGCCTTACCGTCGAAACCGCCGCCAAGCTTCCGCCGTTGTCGCCGCGCGAGGTCGTCGCCGTCTGCGTCTTCCAGGGCGAGCCGGAGCCGGCGGGCGCGGGCGGCGAAGTGCTCCGCGCCGTCGAGAGGATTCTGAATGAGGGCGACTTCAAAGGCGAGGCCGAGTCAACCCTCCTCGTGCACGCCGCGACCGGCGAAGGCGCGCGCCGCCTCCTGCTCGTCGGCATGGGCAAGCGCGAAGATGCCGACGATGCCGCGCTCCGCCGCGCAGCCGCGACCGCCGTCCGCGCCGCACGCAACGCACGCGCCGGGCGCGTCAACTTCATCCCGCCCGCCGGCCACGAAGGGCCGCGCGCAGCCGGCGCAGTTGCCGAAGGCGCGATCCTCGGCGCTTACGAAAACGGCTTCTACCAGAGCGACGAAGAGGAGAAGGCCGCGACGAATCGCCTGACCATAGTCACCTCCGCGGACGGCGACGCCCCTGCGGGAGGCGACGGCCTGCGCCGTCGGGTAGAGCGCGCACGCATCATCGCCGAGTCTGTGAACTGGACGCGCGCTCTCGCCGACGAGCCGGGCCTGAGCCTGCCGCCGCGCGAGTTCGCGCGCCGCGCCGCGGAGATGGCCGCCAGCGTAGGTTTGAAAGTAGAGTCGCTCGGCGTCGAGGAGATTCGGGCGCGCGGCATGGGGGGCTTGCTCGGCGTCGCGCAAGGCTCGGACGAGGAGCCTGCGCTCATCGTCCTGCGCTACGAGCCGGAGGGCGCGGGCGAAGACGACGGGCTGTGGGCCTTCGTCGGCAAGGGCATCACGTTCGACACGGGCGGCATCTCGATCAAGCACGGGCTGGACATGTACGAGATGAAGTCCGACATGGCCGGCGGCGCGGCGGCCCTCGGCGCTCTGCGTGCAATCGCGCAACTGAAGCCCGACCGCCGCGTCGTCGCGGTCGTCCCCGCCGCCGAGAACATGCCTTCGGGCAAGGCCATCAAGCCCGGCGACATCGTCCGCACGCTCGCGGGCCACACAATCGAGGTCGTTGACACGGACGCTGAGGGCCGCCTCGTCCTCGTTGACGGCATCGCCTACGCGAAAGCTTTAGGCGCGTCGCGCATCGTTGACCTCGCGACGCTCACCGGCTCAATCATCGTCGCGCTCGGCTCGCACCGCATGGGACTCTTCAGCAACGACGACGAGTGGGCCGCCCGATTGCTCGCCGCCTCCGAACGCGCGGGCGAGCCGGCCTGGCGCATGCCCGTCTCCGACGACTACAAGAAAAGAATCGAGAGCGCAATCGCCGACTTCAAGAACTACGGGGGCCGGCCCGACGCCACTTCAGCCGCCCTCCTGCTCTCGAAGTTCGCCGGCTCGACGCCCTGGGTGCACCTCGACATCGCCGGCACAGCCTGGTACGACGCCCCACTCCCTTACGCCCCCAAAGGCGCGAGCGGCGCGGGCGTCCGCACGCTCGTCGAACTCGTCTGCGGGTGAGTTGCCGAAAGAAAATCACAAAGACACGAAAGCGCAATAGCGATTCTCGTGAGGGTGCGAGTGTTCAGAGTTCACGCTTTAGCGTGCCCGGCAGGAGCAGCCTGAAGGCTGAACTCTAAACCTCGCACGCACGCAAGCGATAACCGCTAAAGGAGAGATTAAAGACGAGCCACAGTCTCCTCTTTGTGTCTTCGTGTCTTTGTGTTGAAATCCTGTGAGCGCCCTTATGCCTGTGCTTTCTAACGAGACGATTTTTCTGACCGGCTTTCCCGGCTTCATCGCCGGGCGGCTGGTCGAGCGCCTGGCGCGCGGGGGCGCGCGCTTCCTTCTGCTCGTGCAGCCTGCGTTCGTCGAGCGCGCGCACAAGGACATCGCGCGAATCGTCGAAAAGACCGGCGCGCACGCCGAAAGCTTCCGCGTCGTCGAGGGCGACATCACGCGCGAAGACCTCGGCCTGTCGGCGTCAGACCTCGAAGAAGCGCGGCGCGAGACGACGACCCTGTTTCACCTCGCGGCGATCTACGACCTCGGCGTCCGGCGCGACACGGCCCTGCGCGTCAACGTCGAGGGCACACGCAACGTCAACCGTTTCGCCCGGTCAATCCCGAACCTGCGGCGCTATCACTACGTCTCGACCTGCTACGTCGCGGGCAGGCGCACGGGCGTCATACTCGAAAGCGAGCTGCGGCATGAGGCCGGCTTCCGAAACTTCTACGAAGAGACGAAGTACCTCGCCGAGCTGGAAGTCGAGGCGCTGAAGGGTGAGCTGCCCGTGACCATTCACCGCCCGGCGGTCGTCTGCGGCGACTCGCGCACGGGCGAGACGGCGAAATACGACGGCGTCTATTACCTCATCACCTACCTCCGCATGTGGCCCGGCGCGCTCTCGCTCCCCAACATCGGGAACCGCGAAGTGCGCCTGAACGTCGTCCCCATCGACTTCGTCGTCGAGGCGTTGGCCGCGCTCGCCGCGGACGAGCGGGCCGTCGGCGCGACCGTGCAGCTCGCAGACCCCGCGCCGCTCACCACCAGAGAACTCTTCGACGTGATCGCGCGCAACCTCGTCGGTCGCAAGTCGCTCTTCACAATCCCCGCGCCCCTCGTCCACACCACGCTCCGACTCCCGCTGTCGGAAAAAATCTCCCGGCTGCCGCGCATCGGCGTCCCGTACTTCTTCCTCAAGCAGACCTACGACACCGCGCGCGCTCGCGAACTGCTCGACCCACACAACGTCCGCTGCCCGCGCTTCCCCGATTACGTCTCGGCGCTCCTTGAGTTCGTCGAGCGCCACCCGAAGCTTTAGAAATGATGAATGCGGAATGATGAATGATGAATAAGAAGTAAGCTGTTTTCATTCCGCATTCATCATTTCAGTAAAGGCCCTTGTCGGGCCGACCATCTTTGACGCTGACGAGGTAGAAACCGGCCTTGGGCCTGTGTTTCAAGTCGAAGGTGCCGCTCGGCGCGAGCTTCCAGACTTTGAAGCCGGAGAAGGTGAGAGGCCGTTTCGGCTCGCAGACTTCGGGCGCGTGGTCGCCGAGGATGAAGTAGGCCGGGCCTGCGCCGACGACGCGCGCCGTGCCGCTTCTGTCCACGACGACCGAGGTCTTTTCGTTGACGGCGACGGCGAGGACACGGCGCGCGCGCCCGTCCTTGAGCTGGCGCGCGACGAACGTGAGCGTGCGACCGAGACGCTGGCGCGCGACGACGTGCTGGTCGGTGATGACGCCGCCCATGTAGCGCCAGCGGAAGAAGTCGTATGTGAACCGCATGGTCGGGTCGTAAGGGTCTGCGAGCGCGAGCGCCGAGGTCGCGCCGTCCGTGCCGCAGCCGTCATAGACGAACTCGCCCTGTATGGCCTCGCCCGCGCTCGTCCCGCCGACGCCTCCGCCGCGCGCATAGACCGACTCGACCGCCCGCTCGATCTCGTTGCCCTTGAAATAGCGCACGTAGTTGCACTGGTCGCCGCCGGCGAAGAAGACGACCTCGGCGTTCCTGATCGTCTTGATGACCCCGGCGTCCTTCGCGTCCGCGGCGTCCGTGATGACGAGCGTCTCGACCGAGTCCACGCCCTTCATCTTCTTGATGTAATCGTTGTAGCCGTCCGCGCCGCTCGCGCGCAGCACGACCACGTCCACCGTCACATCGCAAGTAGTGCAGCCGCGCACCTCGTCAATCATCCACTGGATGGCCTCGCCCACGTCCGTGCCGCCGCCGCCGAGGTCGAGCGCGGGGCCGTGCAGGCGCGGCGCAACGTCCGCCGAGTCGCCGGTCAGATACCTCGTCACCTTCGCCTCGCCCGCGGCGGGCGCGAGCAGAATCAAGAGGAAGAAGAGAAACGGACGTGCGACGCGTTTGGGAGAAAGTCTCACGGGAACACCCCTCGCTTTTTCGATTCGGACTGCGGCAGATTCACTAACGCATCCGGGCGTCGAAGGCAAGCCCCGGTGGAAGGCAAAAGGCAAAAGAGGAAGACGGGAATAGCGCCCCTCTCATCAGCGACGACGAGAGGGGCACTGCCCGCCAGCTCCTTCGCTCGTCGTCTCCTTCTTTTGCCTTTTGCCTTTTTACTTTTGCCTTCTTCCCTTGGCCGCTTGACAAAATCGGAATTTAGAATTATTCTAATTCCACTTTAAAACGGCGGGACAAACATGGCAGGCACTAAAGGAGATCAGGGCGGCGTCCCAAGGGCGCTGACTCCGCAGCGGCGGGCGGTGCTCCAGGTGGTCGCGGAGTCGGAGGAGCACCCGACGGCCAATGAGATTTTCGAGGCGGCGCGCAGGCGTCTGCCCTCGATCAGCTTCGCCACCGTTTACAACTCCCTGAAGTACCTCCGTGAAGCGGGCCTCATCCGCGAGATCAACTTCGGCAAGGGGTCGAGCCGCTACGACCGCGAGACGGCGCGCCACGACCACGCCGTCTGCTCGCGTTGCGGCAAGCTCGTGGACTTCGACCTCGCAGAGACGCCGCAACTGATACGCGCCGCCGCGCGGCGCTCGCGCTTCAAGCCCGAATCAATCCACCTGACACTAGTCGGCGTCTGCCCGGACTGCCGGGAGGAGGGCTGAAGTGCGCTTGAGTTCGTAAAGAGTGAGGGGCGCGCGTCCCGAAAGGCTTCGGGCCGGAGAGCGCGTCCGCAGGATTAAACTTTTTCGGAAAACAACGGAGGAATCATCAGCACTATGGCAGAAGCAAAAGTCGGACAGCCGGCACCCAGTTTCGACATGCCGTCAACTAAGAACGTCGAGAAGCTGAACGAGAACGTGAAGCTCTCGGAATACAAAGGCCAGTGGCTCGTGCTCCTTTTCTACCCGCTCGACTTCACCTTCGTCTGCCCGACGGAGCTGACGACGTTCAGCGACCGCTACGAGGACTTCCTCGGCATCGGCGCGGACGTGATCGGGGTTTCGACCGACTCGGTACACTCGCACCGCGCTTGGCTGAAGACTCCGCGCGACAAGGGCGGGGTGGAGGGCCTCAAGTACCCGCTCGCCTCGGACATCACCAAGCAGGTGGCGCGCGACTACGGCGTGCTCATCGAGGACAAGGGGATCGCGCTGCGCGGCCTCTTCGTCATTGACCCCGAAGGTGCGCTGCGCTACGCCGTCGTCCACGACCTCAACGTCGGTCGCTCCGCCGAGGAGACGCTGAGAGTCATCCAGGCGCTCCAGACCGGCGGACTGTGCCAGGCCGAGTGGCATCCGGGCCAGGAGACTTTGAAGGTCTGAAAGACGTAAACCGTGAACCGTAAACCGTGACGAGAGAAACCCTGCTTTCGACTTGTCACGGTTTACGGTTCACTTGTCACGAGGTTTTCATCATGCCCATGAGGATCGGGACGGAGCTACCTTCGTTCGAGGGGGCGACCGAGTGGTTCAACGCGACGGGCGCGCACGCCGCCTCGGAGGCGAAGGGACACACTGTGCTCGTGCACTTCTGGTCTGTGAGCTGCGGGCTGTGCAAGGAGAACCTGCCGCGCGTGGCAGAGTGGCGCGACCAGAGAGCCGGTGAGGGCCTGAGAGTCGTCGCCGTGCACATGCCGCGCTACCCGGCGGACATGGACGCGGAGGCGGTGCGCGAGGCCGTCGCCGCGTACAACATCACGGAGCCGTGCGCCGTTGACAACCAACACCGGTTGCGCGACGCCTTCCAGAACGAGCAGGGCTTCGTGCCCGCGTATTACCTCTTCGACGCCGAAGGGCGCTTGCGCGGCTTCGCCGCGGGCGAGTACGGACTGAAGGTCATCGGCCCCGCGCTCGACCGCGTGCTCGCGGCGGACAAGACCGCGGCGGGCTGAAGGGGCGGCAAGAGCATTTACTGAACCTGACGCGAGGCCGCGCGCTCAGAGAAAGAGGCACTACGCTAACGCGTTAGCGTAGTGCCTCTCGTTTTTTTCTCGACGGGAGTTTTAGCGGAATGCGCTGACGAGCAGCCAGAGCAGCCAGAGGCTGAGCGCGAGAGTGCCGACGAACAGCACGAGCAGCCCGGCGACGATTGCGGCGAGGAAGAGCCAGTCGCTCGCGCGCCCGCGCGAAAGCTCCTCCGGCGTGACCGCCGCGCGCCGCCTCAGCAACTCGACGTTCATCTGGTTCGACTTCCACGCCGCGTCGAAGACATCGCCGACGACGGGGATCGAGCCGATCAGGTAATCAACGGCGATGTTCGCGCCCATCCTGAGCAGCGTGACCTTCGGCACGCGGTAGCGCACGCCGGCGGCGAGTATGTAGAGCGAGACGGCTGTGGTGGCGAAGTCGCCGACGCCGGGGATGAGTCCGACGATGGCGTCCAGGCCGATGCGCCAGCCCGTGCCGGGGACGCGCAGCAGCCCGTCCATGAGGTAGGCCAACTGTTCGAGGCTCCGCTCGACCTCCGCGCGCCGGAGTCCCTCGCGTGCCGCGGGCAGCCCCACCCCGCGCGCCGCCAAGCTATTGCTCAACGCCATCGGCAACTCCTCCTCGTTAGATTATTCGACGAACCTTGCCGCCGTCCGTTTTCAGGTGACGCGCGAGCCGACAAGTTAGATGCGTGTGCGGCCAGTACTGTAGTACGAGGAAACGGCGTGAGTTGTCGGAAGAAATTACCGCGGGGAGGATCGAGAGGATTCTCTAACCGAGTCCTCGTGTAGTAAGGCGCTTTCAAGGGCCGCGAAGTAGGAGCGTGTGAGATGCTTTGGATTAGGGCTTGGACATCCGGGCGACAATCTTCGGGACGGCGTTGGGCGGGATGAGCCTTTGCGCGGCGACGGTGAGCCGGTTGACGCGGCCCGGTATGACGAGGCCGCCGCCCGCGTCCAGCTTCTTCAACGCCTCCTTCACGACCTCTTCGTGCCCCTGTTCGCCGCCGGGAACTTTACTCCTCTCCTCCTGGCCGTCCGCCTCCTCCGGGTCAGCGCGCAGGCGACCGGGGCACAGCGTCACCACCTTCACGCCCGACCGGCGCAACTCCTCGCGCAGCGCCATCGAGAAAGTCGTGAGGAAAGCTTTGGTGGCGGAGTAGAGAGCGGCGTAGGGGATGGGCTGGAAGCCGGCCATCGAGGAGACGTTGATGATGCCGCCGCGCCCGCGCCCGACCATGTGCGGCAGCAGCTCGAACGTCAACTCGACCGCCGCCGAGTCGTGCAGACGGATCATCTCCAGTTGACGCTCCAGCGGGAGCTTCACGAACTCCCCTTGGAGGCCGAAGCCCGCGTTGTTGACCAGCAGCCCGATTGAGAGATCGCGCTCGCGCAGTCGCAGGGCCAGTTGCCGCCCCGCCGACGGCGCGGCCAGGTCGCAGACCAGCGCCTCGGCCAGAACCTTGTGAGAGTCCCTCAACTCGCCGGCCAAGGCTTCGAGCTTCTCGCCCGACCTCGCCACGAGGACGACGTTCTGTTTGCGCGCCGCCAGCGCGCGTGCGAAGAACTTGCCGAGGCCCTGTGAAGCGCCGGTGACGAGTGCGTAGTCTGGACGGGTCATCCTTACGATCTCCGCGCGGCGGCGCGCGGCGCGCCGTGGGCGGCTTCGGAAAGGTTATCGCTCGCGAGGCGACCGGCGGCCCTTCCCGGCCCGGACAGGCGCTGCCGGATGCGCGCGGGGAATCGCGTCCCGAAGACGATGTCCCAGAACCCGCTGGTGATTCCGAAACCCATCTTTATGCCGTGGGAGCTGTGGTGGTAGAGGTGATACCCCTTGATGTGTCTGAAGTAGCGGTTGCGGAAGTTGTAGAAGTGCAGGCAGTGGTGTATCCACTCCTCGGCCACGTAGCTCTGAATCGTCCCGGCCAGAAGCACGGGCGTGGTGTAGAGGGGGAAGATGAAGCTCAAGGGGACGGCGACGGCGAAGAGTGGGAGGAGGTCTTTTAACTGGCCGCTGATGTGCAGCGCGTCCGTGGGCCGCGCGTGGTGCTCCCAGTGGAGGGGGTCGAGGTACTTGTTAGCCAGCCCCATGTAAAACTTCTTGTAGAACTTCTTCGACCTCTTAAACCTCCCGTGGAGGACGAAGCGGTGGAAGAGGTATTCCACAATCGTCCAGACCGGGACTCCGGCGAGGAAGAAGGCCGCGGCGAGGTATGGGTGCGCCGTCCGCGAAGCCAGGATGAGCAGGAGGAGAGAATAGGAGGTATAAAAAGCGGTCACCGGAACGAGGCGGCGGCGGGAGATTGCGGCCTGCCGGCGCTTGTAAAAGCCGAAAGACTTGTCGGTCGGGCGCGGGTCAGCGCTCATGGATGCCCCTCTTTAAAATTGAACTAAATTGACGGAGGACTTACGCCGGCTTCAGAGCGGTTACTGTATCACAACCCTGGTTGTTCACAAAAACTCTGACCTTCGCCGCGCCGGTCGCCGCCCCGACCCCGAACGCCGAAAGCGGGGGACTTTGAAGATCAGCGGATGCGCGTCATCTGTCGCCAGAAGAACCTGCCGAGGCGTGAGAAGGCATTGCGGTCTTTGGCGGACTGTTGCTCGGTCGTGATGCCGAGCGCGGCGGCGAGCTGCGGGTTGGGCGGGGCGATGTCCTCGTCGCCGTGCTTTTCGGTGAGCCAGCGGTTGAAGGTGCGCGTGACCATGCGGCGCTGCGGCAGCGCGGCCTCGGCGACGAAGGCGGCGCGCAGGTCATCCATCTCGGCCACCTCAAGGCGGTTCGCCTCGTAGTAGCCGCGCAGCGCGTGGAAGAATCTCTCGTTACCGAGAAGCTGGCGGAGCGCCACGAGCATGAGCGCGCCCTTGCTGACGACGATGGCCGCGTACTGGAATGAGTTGCGGTAGTCGCGCGACGGCGAAGAGGCCGCGCGGTCTTCGCCGCCGAACGTTCGATAGACCTGATAGACGCCGCGCAGTTGATCCTCCTGCACTTGACGCGCGCGCTCCTCGCCGTCCACGTCCTGCACGTAGAGCAGGGCAGACCACTGCGCCAGAGCTTCATCGAGCACAGGCTCGCGCTGCGGGTCGCTCCCCACGGCCTCGCCCCACCACTGCTGCGCCACCCCTTGCGCGGCGGCGAACTCCAGGCTGTCCTCGACCGACGACCGCTGCTCGCGCACGAGTTCGGGGAGGGCGCGCATCGCGGGCGAGTCGAAGTCAACGTAGAAGGCGCTGGCGATTGCCGCCAGTCCAGCGAACTCCGCACTGCCGAGTCCGGCGACGAAAGGCGCTTCCGTGACCGTGACCGTCTTCAAAGGCAGCGGGCCGAAGCGCGCCGCGAAGGTGCGTGCGGCGTCCGCGGCGTGGGCGAGCACGCGCCGGCCCGTCTTCTCGTGCTCCGCCGCGAAGACCGAGCGCACGCGCATGCCTGCGACCGTCTGCTCTGCGGAGCGCAAAGTGCGGCCCGCGACGAGGGCGAAGCCGCGCAAGGATTCGCCTTGAAACATGTGGCTGCTGTTCCTGCCGAACTCGGCGTTGCCCGCCTCCTCGCCCGAAGTGAACAGCGCAATCTCGCCGGGCGTGTTGATGGTCACGTCGTAGTCGGCCACGTCCGCGAAGAACGCGTCGCCGACGCTCGGCTCGACCTTGCGCTGCCAGTCGCCGTTATCGTTGCGGGCGGCGAGCACCGGGTAGAACTCCCCCAAAAGCATCACGCCGCGCGAGACGAAGTTCGTGTCGCGCGCGCGGCGTACTTCGCGCGTGTCGCGCAGGGCCGCCCCGACCTGCTGGACGACGTGCGCGGGCAGGCTCGTCTCGTCCGGGTCAATTTCGGGGAAGCGTCCACGGAAGGAAATCTCGACCTCAACGGACGCGCCCGCGGCCACCGTGCCGCGCAACTGCACGCGCAGCGTCACGCCCTCGTCTTCGAGCGTGAAGGGCAGCGGCCCGCCCTTCGGCGCGGCGCGCACCTCGGTGACTTCGAGGCGCGGCTCGTCGGGCGCGGCTGAGTCGGTGTCGCCTTGCGGCGAGCCGGCGCGCTCGTCCTCGGCGCGCAGGTTCGGGTAGAGGTGGAAATAGATTGTGGAGGCGGGCGCGTCGTCGCGGTTCGTCCAGCGCACGCGCTCCGTGCCCGCGTAGCTGCGCGCGTCGAAGTCGAGGTCGAGTCTGATCTGGTAATGCGCGTGTTCGTACCGCCCGCCCTGCTGTTTCGCCGGGGCGGCCTGCCGCGCGCGAGAGTCGGCGAGGGCGGGGGGCGCGCACAGCGCGGCGGCGAGCAGGGACGCGAGAAGACACAGACGAGTCCCCGCGAAACTCGCAGGTCTCCGCGTGCCGCGTTGTCCGTTCGACTGCCTCAAAGACTTTCGCCTGTTCCCCGCGCGCAAGCACGCGCTCTCTTACCTTTGCCCTCTGGCCGCCGCCGCGCGGCCTGTCTCCGTGATGGTGACGAAGCGTATCAGATCGCCGCGGGCGAGGCGGTCAATCACGTCCAGCCCCTGGACGACGCGACCGAAGACGGTGTAGCCGCCGTCGAGGTGCGGCTGCGGCGAGTGCGTGACGAACCACTGCGAGCCGCCCGTGTCCTTGCCCGACAGAGCCATGCCGACCGCGCCGCGGTCGTAAGGCGCGGTGTTAATCTCGCAGCGAATCTGGTAGCCGGGGCCGCCGTTGCCGTCGCCGCGCGGGTCGCCGCCCTGGATGACGAAGTTCGGCACGACGCGGTGGAACGCGATGCCGTCGAAGTAGTGCCGGCGCGCTAACCCGACGAAGTTGTCAACTGTGAGCGGCGCGTCCTCCGGCAAAAGCTCAATCGTGAACGCGCCCTTGTCCGTCGTCACCACAGCGCGCACCTGCTTGCCGGTGCGCGCGACGGCGCGGGCGTAATCCTCGCGGTGGTTGCGCGTGTTGACGGTCTCGACGCGGCGCGACGCGGCGTCCGCCCCTCCCGCGCGCTCGCGCAAGATGTCTGCGGCGCGGCGGCGCACGAGGTAGTCCGTGACTTCGAGCGCCTTCTGGATTGCGGCGGTCGCCTCCGCGCCCTTCTGTTTCGAGAGCGCGCCGAGGATGGAGAGCGCCGCGTCGTTCATCTCGTCTTCGAGCGCGCGCGGGAGCGCATCGGCCAGTGCGCGCGAGTTGTCGGCGTCGGGCGGGAGTTCCGAAAGGATGTCGGCGGCGGTGGCGCGCACGATCACGTCGTCGGCCTTGAGCTGCGCGCGCGCGAGCGGGGCCATGTCGAGCGGCTTGAAGCCTTGCAGGGCGCGCAGCAGGTCGGGCACGGCGAGCGCGGGCGTGTTCGGACTCTGGACGAGCGCGCGCAGGGCGATCTGCGCGTCGGCCTGCAAACTCACGACGCTGTTGCCGACCATCGCGCTCGTCACCCCCGCCGTCTCGCCCAAACCCTGGCCGACCGCCGAGACCTTCTGCCAAGTGACGTTCGGGTCTTTGAAGGACGCGAGGCGGCTGACGAGTTCCGAGACCCTCGGGTCGCGCGCGTACTGCGCGGGCGCGACGCGCGCGAGCGCCGTCTCCACCTCCGGCGCGACGACGCCCGCGTCCCGCACCTGCCGCAGAAGCGCCGTTGCGCGCTCGTCGTTCGAGTTCGGCACGACGCGCCCCAGGGCGGTCGCGATCTCCAAAAGCTCGTTCACCTCCGCAGGGTTCGCCGCCCCGCCCGCCTTCGCAGACTTGTAAGCCGCGAACAACTCCTCGCCGCGCTTGACGAGCGGCGCGGCGGCGCGCGCGTTCTTCAACTGCGCGAGCGCGCGCACCGCGCTCACGCGCACGCGCAAGTCGGCGTCCGTCGTGGCGTGCAGGGCGAGCGTGTCGAGCGCCGCGGCGTCCTCGGCAGCGCCGAGCGCGCGCGCGGCGTTGGCGCGCGCGACCGCGTCCGTGTCGCTGGCGAGCATCGCGCGCAGTCGTTCGAGCGCCTCCTTCGCGCGCAGGCGGGCCAGGGTGTTGGCCGCGTCTTCGCGCACGCGCGCGTCCGCCGAATTGAGGAAGAAGGCGACCGCGCGCGCGCCGCCTTCGGGCTTCGAGCGCAGCACGGCGGTCAGTCCGAGCAGCAGCAGCAGGCGGTTCGGCCTCGGCGCACGGCCTTCGGCGGAGAGCGCCGACGTTATCACGTCGCCGAGGCGCTTCTTCGAGTCCTGCTTCGCTTCGGGCAGCGCCGCCGCGATCTTTCCGAGTGCCTCGATTGCGCGCGCGCGCACCTCCGGCGATTTCGACCGTCCGAGCGCCTCTTCGAGCGCGCCCGCGCCCGACTCCGCTTCGATCTCGCCGAGCGCGAAGGCGGCCATCGCGCGCGCGCCCTCGTCGAGGTCGCCGCCCAGCACGCCTCGGAGCGGCGCGACCGCGCCCTCATCGCCGATGCGCCCCGCCGCCAGCGCCGCCCGTCGCCGCACCGCGGGGTTCGCGTCCGCGAACAATTTGCCCAGGTCGGACTCGTCCCAGCGCCGCTCGTCCTCGGCCTCGACGATTCGCAGCAGCGTCTCCTCCGGCACTGTCGCGCGCGCCGACGCCCCGACCCTTTTAGCGGGTGGCCGAGACGTATTTCTTTGAACGAACCTGTCCGGCTGCGGCGCGGGCCGCGTCTGCGCCGTCGCGTGGGAAGCGGCCAGCAGGAGCGCGCAGGAGGCGACGAGCGCGAGCGTCGCGGACGCGCGGGGCGCGCCTTCGGCGTGTTGTGTATTCGGCATGGAGCTTCAAGGGGCGCAACTCGCGCCCGTCGGTACGTTTGTGCGGGAGCAGCGCCGCCGGGCGGCGCAAAGTTTCAAGGGAAGACCGGAGCTATGCTAAGAAGGCAAGGGGCAAAAGGCAAGCGCTTTGAGAAGGTAAAAGTAAAAAGGCAAAAGGCAAGAGTAAGAAGATGGCGAGCAGCGCTGCCCTCGCCATCTCCGCTGATGAGAGACGTGCTGACTGCTTTTCCTCTTTTGCCTTTTGCCTTTTTACTTTTGCCTTCATCTGAGCTGTCCGTAATAGACCTTTGTGTCGTAGCCGAAGACGACCCGCCCGTTCTCTTTGTGCCGCTCGAAGATCGAGGCGAGGCGTTCCATCATCGGCTGAAAGTTCGGGTGGCCCGGTTCGGGCGCGTAGGAGGAAGACATAAGACGCCCTTTCAAATTCTCAAAGTCGAAGACCTGTTGATTCCCGAAAGTCTTCAGGCGAACCTCGCCGGGGCCGAAGTATGGGTAGACCAGATCGTCGTCGTTCCCGGCCTTCCTGCTCACCTCCTGGTAGTCGGTGCTGAAGTCAATGAGCATGCGCTCGTAGTCCTGGAGGAAGGGCGAGCCTTCGGCGCTCCAGTCGTTCCAGACGGCGACGACCCAGCCGCCGGGTCGGAGTATGCGCGCGAACTCGCGGCGCGCGGCGTCGCGCTCGAACCAGTGGAGCGCCTGCCCGGAGGTGACGAAATCAACGCTTCCAGCGGCGACCGTGGTCGCCTCGGCGCGGCCCTCGACGCTCACGAAGTTGTCGTAAGTCGAGAGCAGCCGCTCGCCCGCCTCGCGCATCTCGCGGTTCGGCTCGACGCCGTAAACGCGGTTGCCGTTTCGCAGGAACAGCTCCGAAAGTATCCCCGTCCCCGAACCCACGTCGGCGACGACGGACGCAGGCGTCAAACCGCACTCGCCCGCGAGCAGCTCGACGACCGAACGCGGGTAGCCCGGCCTGTACCTGATGTAATTCTCGACGCGGCTTGAGAAGCGGCTTGTGGGGTCTGCGCTCATGTCGCCCTCGCAGCCACCGGCGCGCCCGCGCGCGGCGGCGAAATTTAACAAAAAAGGGTTTGACAAACGAGGCGAAAAAGTCCGGCGAAAACTGCCCGAACAGTAGTTTACCAACCGCGCGGTTGACAAAGTGTGCGGCCTAAAAGTAGCATGAAACCGTCGTGGTAGCCACTCTCAGAAACGGACTCGGCGCTTCGCGCGAAGGCATCGTGCACGAACTGCGCGCGCGCGGGGCCTCGGGTGCCGACGAGTTGGCCGAGTTGCTCGGCGTGACGAAGCAGTGCGTCCGCAAGCACCTCGACGTGCTGGAGCGCGAGGGCTACGTCGAGCACGCGTCGGCGCGCGGCGACCGGGGCCGTCCCGCGCACGTCTTCCGCCTGACGCCGAAGGCCGAGGAGCTTTTCCCGAAGCGCTACGACCTGCTCGCCCGCTCGGTCTTGAGACAGGTGGGCGAGGTCTGGGGCGAGCGCGGGCTGAACGCGGTCTTCTGCGGCTGCGCTTCCGAGATGGTCGCCGAGTTCCGACCGCGGCTCGCGGGCCTGGGCTTCGACGCGCGCGTCCGCCGCCTGACGGAGATGCTCCGAGAGGCGGGCTACGAGGCAGAGGCCGAGCGCCTGGGCGACGGCTCTTACGTGCTGACGGAGTGGAACTGCCCGCAGGCAGAGCTGGCGCGCGAGTACCGGCAGCTCTGCGAACAGGAGTTGATCGTCTATCGCGAGCTGCTGGAGACGGAGGTCTTCCGCGAGTCGCGCATCGCGGGCGGCTCGTCGCGCTGCGCGTACAGGGTTCTCAGACCGAAAGGGCGTAAACCGTGAACCGTAAACCGTGACGAGTTGAAGGCGGTTTTGTCTTGTCACGGTTTACGGTTCACGGTTTACGATGATTGCAAATGGCACAAGTTACCGAAGCCGACGTTTACGGCGCGCTGTCGCAGGTCAACGACCCCGACCTGCACAAGGACATCGTGCGGCTCGGCTTTATCAAGGACTTGAAGGTCGAGGGCGGCGACGTGAGTTTCCGCGTCGTGCTCACCACGCCCGCGTGCCCGGTGCGCGAGCAGTTGCAGGAGCAGGCGCGGGAGGTCGTCGCGCGGCTGCCGGGCGTCGCGTCCGTCAGCGTGACGATGGACGCGGAGGTTCCGAAAGGTCGCGGCTTCGGCGAGAAGCTGAGCGTCGCGGGCGTGCGCAACATCGTCGCGGTGAGTTCGGGCAAGGGCGGCGTGGGCAAGTCAACGGTGGCCGTCAACCTCTCGGTGAGCCTCGCGCGCGACGGGGCGCGGGTGGGCTTGATGGACGCCGACGTGTATGGGCCGAACGTGCCGCTGATGCTCGGCGTCGCACACGTTCAGCCGCGCGTGAACGTCAACAAGCTCGTGCCGCTCGAAGCGCACGGCATACGCCTGATGTCCATGGCCGTGCTCAAGCCCGGCGACGAGCCTTTGATCGTTCGCGGGCCAATACTGCACAGCCTCGTCCGGCAGTTCTTGCAGGACGTGGAGTGGGGCGAGCTGGATTATTTGATCGTTGACATGCCGCCGGGCACGGGCGACGTGCAGTTGAGTCTGGCGCAGCTCGTGCCGGTGCAGGGCGCGGTGCTGGTGACGACGCCGCAGGAGGTGGCGCTCGCCGACGTGCGGCGCGCTTTGAGGATGTTCGAGGCCGTGAACGTGCCCATCCTCGGCGTCGTCGAGAACATGAGCTACTTCGTCGCACCGGACACAGGAGTTCGTTATAACATCTTCGGAGAGGGCGGGGGCCGAAGGCTGTCGGACGAGTACGGCGTGCCGTTCCTCGGCGCGGTGCCGCTGGGGATGCAGGTGCGCGAGGGCGGAGACAAGGGCGTGCCCGTCGTCGTGAGCGACCCGGACTCGCCGCAGGCCGCGGCCTTCCGGCACGTCGCCGAGGAGGTCGCGCGCCAGGTCTCCATCGAGGCGATGAAGCCGGAGCTGGTCGTCCTAGGCAAGAAGGCGCAGTAGCTGTTAGCTATTAGCCGTTGGCTGTTAGCTTAAAATAGATTGCTGAGGGGTTGGCTAAAAGCTAATAGCTAACAGCCAAAAGCTTCAATCAGAAATAATCACCAAGGAGAGAGATGATGGCAGCAACAGAGACACAGATTCCGACGATGACGCTGGGCGTCACGGCGGCGGCGGCGGAAGAGATCGGGAAGTTCATCGCGGGCGAAGAGGGGCTGCCGGAGACGGCGGGCCTGCGCGTGCGGGTCGTGCCGGGCGGGTGCTCCGGCTTCCAGTACAGCCTGAACATCGAGGAGGAGTCGAAGGCGAACGACCACGTCATCGAGTCGAACGGCGTCCGCATGTTCGTGGACATGTTCAGCGCGCAGTACCTCAACGGCGTCGAGATTGACTACGTGACGAACGTCATGGGTTCGGGCTTCACTTTCAAGAACCCGAACGCGACGGGCGGCTGCGGCTGCGGCTCTTCGTTCACGGCCTAGCGGGGTTCGAGAGAAATCAAACGCGGACGGCGCGGCGCTCGGCGTCGGGGCGGGGCCTAGCCTCGGTAGTTTTCCAGGAAGACGACCCGGCCAGGCACGACCCAACTCGGCGTCGTCGCCGTCTCTTTTTTCACGGACGCCGACCGCCGTTTAGTCGGCCCTTTTTTTACCACAGGAGGGTTTTGCAGCATGCCGAGGATTGAGGTGGAGACCGCTGCCGGGAAGCAGGAGTTCGTGGCCGAAGACGGGCGCAAGCTCGTGCTCGCGATTGAGGACGCAGGCGTTGACATACTGCACCGCTGCGGCGGGAACGCGAAGTGTACGACCTGCCGCGTGGAAGTTTTAGGAGGCGACCCCGGCGAG
Source organism: Acidobacteriota bacterium (assembly GCA_003222975.1). GTDB lineage: Bacteria > Acidobacteriota > Blastocatellia > Pyrinomonadales > Pyrinomonadaceae > QHXN01. The sequence goes on from QHXN01000020.1 coordinate 46,134, forward strand.
ATGGGCGAGACGGAGCGCAACCGGCTCGCGCTGGAGCTGGGGCTGGCGGAGAACGTGCGGCTGTCTTGCCAGGTGAGAGTGCACGACGATCTTCACGTGCGCGTCGTCAATCAGGTGAGCACGCGCGGACTCGACGCGGGGCCGCGGCCCGTCGAGGATTAAATCCGAAGCCGGACGCACCGGACGAACATGGAAGGGCGCTGATTCCGAAGTGGGGTCAGCGCCCTTCGTTATTTCATAGCGCGCTGCAAATGGGTGCGGGCCGTTTAGAGTTCACGCTTCCAGCGTGCCTGCGAAGGCAGCCTGAAGGCTGAACTCTGAACGCGGGCCGCGCCACTCGCATACAGCTATAACGTCGGTTGGACATCGGGAGGGAGAAGGGCGGGCTTCCCGTTCGCGCCGCAAAACTGTTGCATTCCCGCCCGCAAACGGGTAATGTGCACAGTCTCGTCAAGCGGGCGATTCCCATCAGCTCACACTCCGAAAGGCAGGTGACCCATGAAGTTCAACCACAAGACGTTCTTCGACCAATACAAGAAAGCCTTCAACGCCACGCTCACGCAGGGCCAGGTTAGCGGGCTGGAGAGCATTCTCACCTCCATCGAGCAAGACCCCGGCATCACGGACGTGCGCTGGGCGGCCTACATGTTGGCGACGGTCAAACACGAGTGCGCCGACAAGTGGCAGCCGATTGAGGAGTACGGCAAGGGCAGGGGCCGGAGGTACGGCAACCCGGTCACGATCACGGGCAGCGACGGCAAGAAGTACACCAACGTTTACTACGGTCGCGGCTACGTGCAACTGACCTGGGACTACAACTACAAGAACCTGAGCACGGCCATCGGCCAGGGCGATGCCATGTACATCAACCCGGCGCTCGCGCTCGACCCCTCGGACGCCTACAAGGTCATGTCCTACGGCATGCGCAACGGAACTTTCACCGGCAAGAAACTAGCCAACTACATCAACGGCTCGACGTGCGACTACAAGAACGCGCGCCGGATCATCAACGGGCTGGATCAGTGGCAGCTAATCCAGGGCTACGCGCAGAAGCTCCAGTCCGTCCTGCAAGCGAGCCTGGAGCAGGAAGCGCCGCCCGCCGCCAGCCAGCCTTCAAACGAACAGCCGGACGCGACCGACGCGGCCACAAGCTGAGCGCACGCGTTCAGAGTTCACGCTTTAGCGTGTTCTTCCAGGCAGCCTGAAGGCTGAACTCTGAACAGAGGGCGCGCCCAGGTGCAATCCGCTATAGCCGACACTTGCAGCGTGCCGCCGCAGTGCGTCTGGCCCGGTCAGCGACGGCTGCCGCGGCGGGGCTGCGCCTGAGTCCTTTCGCCCGCGGCGAGCAGCGACGGCTCGTACATGGCGCTGTAGGCGAGGCGCTGGCGCATGAAGTCGCGCGGGTAAGAGATGCTAACGCCCGTCACCTTGCCGTCCGCGCCGGTGGCTGGCGTCAGCTCAGGGTTGATGCCGGCCCAGTAGGTCGGCAGGCCGAGCCTGTGGTAGCGCGCGACCACCTCGTCGCGCAGGCGCGGGTCGAAGTGGACGCCGTACTTGTCTATGAGCGCCTTGATGGCGTCGTAGTCGCCCTCGGCCTTGATCCTCATCAACTCGGCCAGCAACAAACGGACGCCCTCGCGCATCTTGTCGAAGTCACGGACTTCGACGTAGTGCTTGCCCCCGCGCTCGACGATTTGGATCGCGCCGGTCTTGTCCATGATGTAGGCGGCGATGAGTTGGCGGTCTCTCTGGTGGTCTTCCTCGATCTGGTCGCCCTTCGTGGTCGAGCGCAGTTGCGTGAGCATGACGCGCGCGGCGTTGTAATACATCGCCTTTGCAACGTCGGGGTTGGAAACTAAACCAAGCTCACGCAGCTTCGGGTCGGAGATGTTCCAGAGCGCCATCAGGTCGGCGCGCGCCTCTTCCAGAGTCGAGTAGTACTCCTTCAGGTAGAACTGCGGCTCGTGCGTGAGCTTCGGGGAGAGCTTGCCGGAGCCGTGGCCGATGACCTCGTGCAGGGCGGTCATCAAATTCTCGGCCTCGTCGCCATAGGCTTTGACGATGCGGACTTCTTCGGGCGAGGCGGCGAACTCTTCGAGGGCGGTCGTGCCCGTCGCGCGGTTGAAGGCGCGGGTCGAGCCGGTGAAGAAGAAGTTCTTCGTGCCGTACTTCTCGTGAATCTCGTCTTCGTTCGGCAGGTTGTCGCCGACAGTGTTGACGTTGAAGTCGCCGGTCTCCGTCAGAGGCTCGACGGCCATCGCCACGGGGGGCCTGACGCCCTGCTTCTTATACTCATCCTTCCACGGCGCGCGGTTCTCGAAATACTGCGCGTTGTCGGCAATCTTCGTCATCAGTTGATTCAGAGTCCGGTCGGTGACGGTGACGAAGCCCTGAATCGCGGCCTTGACGCCGCGCGCGTCGCGATAGACCTCGACGAAGCCGTTGGAGAAGTCAACGTCCACGCGGTTCTGCACCCACGCCTCGCCCACTGCGACCCAGTCGCGATACTCGCCCGTCTGGTAGAAGCGTATGAGCTTGTCAATCACCTCCGTCTGGCCCGGCTCGGCGTAAGGTTTGGCCTGCTCAAGATAGCCGATGGCCTTCTTCAAGTATTCGGCGTAGAGGCCGGGCGGCACTGTGCCGTCGGGCGTGCCCGCGCGATAGACCTGTTCGACCAGCTCGCCCGTCCCCTGCGGGTTCGGGATTTTCACGACGCGCGAGTTCAAAGGGTAGTGCTCTTGAAAGTTCTTGAGGTCGGCGAGCGTCACGTTGGGGCCGTAGAAGTTGTTCGCGCTGGCCTGGACGATGTCGAGTCCGCCCTGCGGACTCTTGGCCGTGGACATCGGCTCGAAGGCGGGGTCGAAGAAGGACTGCCGCAGATCATTCAGTTCTTTGCGAAGCTCGTCGGGCGTCATCCGTAGGCCGCCGTTCTTGACGGCCTGAAGGGCGGCCTGCTCAAGCTCCTCGGAGGTGAAGTCGGGCAGGAATTTTTGCGCCGTGTAGCCGTTGTGGTTGCCGCTGTTGGCCCAGAAGAGTTTGGTGTAGTCCGTGATCTTCTTGAGCGTGGCGGGCGGAGTGCCGCGCGGGTGCGAGACGACGGCTTCGAGTATTCGTTTCTGCCGCAGGCCGAAGCGCGACATCTGGTCGTAGATGATCGGGTCAACGGCGATGGCCGCCTGCGACAGGTAGTAGGCGAGAATCTTCTGGCGCGGCGAGAGGTCTTTAAAACTGTCGGACTCGACCTGGAGAATGCCCGTCGTGCCGACGCGCTCGACGAGCGACGTGCCCTCCCGCGTCGCCTTTGGGCGCGCGGGCGTCGGCCTCTGCGCCGACGCGGGCGCGGAGAGACTGAAGACGATTGCGGCGACGAGGAGGGCGGACAGGAGTAGGCGTGCAGGTGATCTCAACTCGGAACCTCCGTCGGACTCGTTAGGATGATGCCTGGGGTTGACGCAAGTATGCCACAAAAGAGAAGGCAAAAGTAAAAAGGCAAAAGGCAAAAGTTACAGAAGAGGGCGAAAGTTGAAAGAGAGTCCTGCGCGCGGAGCGTATCCTCTCTTTTGCCTTTTGCCTTTTTACTTTTGCCTTTCCTCGCGGGTGGCGCGCGAGAGCGGAATCGTCCATAATAGCGCCCCTTTGAGAGCCTTCGGACTCGCAAGCCTTACAGCATGATGCTCGACGGAGAGAAGAGAGAGGCGGGGACGACTGCGCCGGATTTTCTGAGCCGGCGCGCAGGGCTGCTCTGCGCGCTGCTGCTCGCGCTGATGGCCGCGCAGATGCTCGCGGTCATACGTCAGAAGAGCATCACGGTGGACGAGTGGGTGATGATCCCCGCGGGCTACTACCACCTGACCGCGGGCGACTACCGGCCCGTCAACGAGCACCCGCCGTTCGCTAAAGTTATCGCCGCCGCGCCGCTGCTCCTGACGCACACGCAAGCGCCGCCCCTCGACGCCGCGCCGCACGACTACGAATACTTCCTCGGCAAGTTCGACGACTTCTGGCATCGGAACGCCGTGCGCTTCGACTACCTCACGCTCTGGGCGCGCGTGCCCGCCATACTCGTCACGTTGCTCCTGGGCGCGCTCGTCTTCGTCTTCGCGCGACGCCACTGGGGCGCGCGCGCGGCGCTCTTCGCCGTCGCGCTCTACAGCCTGGAGCCGACGGTGCTCGCCCACGGGCGCGTCGTGCAGACCGACATCCCTTCGGCGCTCGCCTTCCTCCTCTTCTCTTTCACACTCTACGAGTACCTGAAGTCGCCGGACGCCCGACGCGCCGCCTACACGGGGCTAACGCTTGGGCTGGCGGCGGTGACGAAGTTCTCGATGATCGCGCTCGCGCCGGTGCTCGCGGTCGTGCTCGTCGCGCTCTTCATCCTCGCGCCGCGCCGCGGACTCAAGCGCGCGCGGGTCGCGGGGCACGCCGTCGCGTTGGCCTTCGCCGCGGTCGTCGCCGTCAACGCCGCCTACTTCTTCCAACACCGGCGGCCTGAGTCTCTGGACGACGCGCTCGCGCGCACGGTCGTCCCGGCGCGCGTCGGCGACGCGCTGCACGCGCCGCTCGAAGCCGGGTACTACGCGCTTCAGGTCGTCTTCCCCGCCGACTTCGTCTCCGGCATCGGCTGGCAGCTCGGCCACGCGCACAACGGACACCAGGCCGGGCTGCTCGGCATGTACAGCCAGTACGGCTGGTGGTACTACTTCCCCGTCGCCTTCGCCCTGAAGACGCCGCTGCCGATAGTTCTGCTCGTCCTCGCCGCCGTCGCGTGGGCGCTGCTGCGCTTGCGTCGCAGGGTCGAGGGGCGCGTGCTCGTGCTCGTCCTGCCGCTCGCGTTCTTCACCTGTCTGCTGATGCTGAGCACGATCAACATCGGCGTGCGCTACTACCTCCCGGCCTACCCGTTCTTCTTCATCCTTTCGGGGGCGATGGTTGACGACGTGCTGCGCCGTGGCTGCGCCCGCGCGGGCGCAGCCGCGGCGCTCGCCGCCCTGGTGTTCTGCTGGGTCGCGGTCGAGGCCGTGCGCGCCTTCCCCGACCACATGACTTACATGAACCAACTCGCCTCGGCGCGTCCGCACTGGTGGTACCTGTCGGACTCGAACGTCGAGTGGGGCGACGACGTGCGCGACCTCGCGCTATACTTGCGCGCGCGCGGCGAGCACAGGGTCGGGGCCGCGATTTTGGACTGGCCGCTGCTCGACATCTACGGCCTCGAAGCGGCGCAGGTCTTCGTGCCGCCGGGCGAGCGGGCCGAAGACGTGCGCTACGTCGCCGTCGGCGCGAGCCTCCTGAACGGCTCGACCGTGCCCGGCGGCTTCGACAACGGCGTCGTGCTCACCGAAGGAGAGCGCGTCAACTACTTCGAGCAGTTCCGCCGCCGCGCGCCGGAGAAGATCTTCGGCGGCTCGATTTACCTCTACCGCATGAAAGAGTGAGGGGGAAAATGATGAATGCGGAATGATGAATGATGAATGAAAGACGGCCTGCTTTTCTTAATTCATCATTCATCATTCCGCATTCATCATTAGATGTAGATGAACACAGACCGCACGCTCATCGTCGTGCCGACTTACAACGAGCGCGAGAACGTCGCGGCGCTCGTCGCCGCGCTGCTTGAGGTCGCGCCCGCGGCGGACGTGATGCTGATAGACGACAACTCGCCGGACGGGACTTCCGCCTACGCCCGCGAGTTGTTCGGCGCGAACCCGCGCTTCTCAGTCCTCCGGCGGGAGGGCGCGCGCGGCTACGGGCGCAGCCTCGTTGACGGCTACCGCCGCGCCGTGGAGGGCGGCTACGCGCGACTGGTGCAACTGGACGCGGACTTCTCGCACGACCCCGCCAGAATCCCCGCGCTCGTCTCGGCGAGCCTTGAGGCCGACGTGGTCATCGGCTCGCGCTACTGCGCGGGCGGGGGCATCACGAACTGGCCCCTGAGCCGGCGTTTGCTCAGCCGCTTCGCCAATCGCTACGTCTGCCGCATCACCGGCCTCAAGGTTCACGACACGACGAGCGGCTTTCGCTGCTACACGCGGAGGGCGCTACGTCGCCTGCTCGAAGGCCGCGTCGCGGCGGAAGGCTACGCCTTCCTCGTCGAGGCCGTCTTCCACGCGCACCGCGAAGGTCTGGCGATAGCCGAGGTTCCCATCACCTTCACCGACCGGCGCGAGGGGCAGTCGAAGATGTCGCGCCAAGTCATCTTCGAGTCGGTGCTCATGCCCTGGCGTCTGCGCTTCGCGCGCCGGCCCGCCCGCCCGACAGAATTAGAAATGGGAGATGAGACGGGGAGACTGCGGGACGAAGCGACGGGGCGATAAGACGACCGGCGGCTCGCTTGTCCGATTCCGCATCATTCACTCATTTTTCTCCCCCTCTCCTCGTCCCCCGTCCCCGTCTTAACTTCACCTTGCAGCCTTTCCCTTGACTCTCCGCTCCGTTTAGCGTAAGAAGCCTGACGTTCTACCACCCTTTCGGCGGAGTTCCTGCCATGAAGAGATTCATCGCGCTGGCCGCGCTCTTGTTAGCGGCGTCGGCCTGCGCCACCACCACGACGAACACGGAGACGGGGAATACGAACGCGAACACGTCGGCCAACATTAACGCCGCCGCTTCGCCCACGCCCGCGGGCGTCACACAGGCCGACATCGAGGCCAAGGAGAGGCAGGTGTGGGACGCCTTGAAGGCGAAGAACTGGGACGGCTTCGCCGGCCTGCTGTCCGAAGACTTCACCGACGTGGCGGACGACGGCATCTACGACAAGGCGAAGACGACCGATGTCATCAAGAAACTCGACCTGACCGACTACACGTTCTCGGACATCAAGTTCGTGAAGGTGGACGATGACCTCGCCGTCCTCGTCTACACCGCCACCGAGAAGAGCACCTACGACGGAAAGCCGTCTCCGGGCAAGCCCACCTACAACTCCAGTGCCTGGGTTAATCGCGGCGGCAAGTGGCTCGCCGCCTACCACCAGGAGACGGAGGCCATGACGCCGCCCGCGGGCCAGGGCGCGAACACGAACGCCAACAGCTCTTCGAGCGCCGCGAACACGAACGCGAACAAGTCGGGCGCGAATGCCAACACGTCGGCCTCGCCCGCGGCAAGCCCAGCCGCCGCGCCGGCCACGGCCACCGACGCGGAGAAGGCTGTCTGGGACGCGATCAAGCGCAAGGACGGCGACGCCTTCGCCAGCTTCCTCGCCAGCGACGCGCTTGAGGTCGAGCCGGAGGGCGTCCGCGACAAGGCCGCCTCGACCAAGGGTGTCACGCAGATGGACTTTTCCAAATTCACGCTGAGCGACTGGAAGGAAACGAAGCTCGACAGCGACTCCGCGCTCGTGACCTACGTGGTCAAGGGGCCGAACCCGAAGGGCCAGATGGAGACGATGCGGCACAGCACCGTCTGGAACAACCGCGGCGGCCAGTGGAAGGCATACTTCCACCAGGGCACGGTGGCGACGAAATAAGAATGATGAATGCGGAATGCGGAATGATGAATGATAAGAGTCAAGCTGCCTTGACATTCATCACTCATCATTCCGCATTCATCATTCGTCTCACGCCCACACGCCCGGAATCTTCGTCGCGCACGCGGGGCAGAGGCCGTCCGCGCCGACCCTCATCTTTCGTATCTGGTAGCCGTAGCGCTCGACCAGAAGCTCTCCGCACGCGGGGCAGTAGGTGTTCTCCCAGCGCCCGACGCGACCGGGCAGGTTCCCCGCGTAGATGAATTTCAAGCCCGACGCGCGCCCGATCTCGCAGGCGCGCACGAGCTGTTCGGCGGTCGTGTTCGCGTTCTCCGTCATGCGGTAGTCCTGGTGAAACGCCGTGACGTGCCAGGGGATGTCGGGCGAAACGCTTGCGATGAACTCCGCGGCGCGGCGCAGCTCTTCTTCGGAGTCGTTGAAGCCCGGAATGACGAGCGTCACGACCTCCTCCCAGAAGCCCCGCTCGTGAACCATGCGGACGGTCTCAAGTATGTTTCCGACGACGCCTCCCAACTGGCGGTAGCCGCGGTCGCTCATCGTCTTCAGGTCAATCTTGTAGCAGTCCGTCCACGGCCTCAGATAGTCCAAGACCTGCGGCGTCGCGTTCCCGTTCGAGATGAAGGCCGTCTTCAGCCCCGCGCCCCGCGCCTTCCCGAAGACCTCGACCGCCCACTCCGCCGTGATCAGCGGCTCGTTGTAACTCGACCCCACCATCCGCGCGCCGCACTCACGCGCCATCGAGACGAGCCTGTCCGCCGACACGACGCGCGGCGCAGTCCCCGCCGCGTCGTCGCGCAGCGCCTGCGACGTGAGCCAATTCTGGCAGTTCGAGACCGCGAAGAAACTCGCAAGGTAATCATGCTCTTCTTCGACCTCCATGTTGTACACGTCGCCGTCGTATTCGATAAAGCCGACCTTGCGCAGCGGGATCAGATAGAAGTCTTCGGTCTCTACGGCCTTCCGTTTGGCGGAGGAGCTTTCATACCAGACTACCGTGTACTGATGCGGCGCACGCCTGACCGTTCGCCCTTGAATCGTCGCCTGCTCCGGCATCGCCGTTTCATAAAGCGAAGGCAGGTGGCCGAGCTTTAGCGCAAGCCACGCGACGCCGTAGGCGAGTTCACGCGAGACTGTCGTGACGCTGACCTTGCCGTTAGAGTAGCGGTGGCCGTCGCCTTCGACGTAAGCGCCGAGGAACGATTCGACGATTGGCCGGTGTGCGGCGAAGAGCACCCGTGGGACGCGCTTCCCCGCGGCGTGCGCGCCGGCCAGAGACTTGAACAAGAGGGCGGCTGAGGATTTATTCACGGCCACGGCGAGCGTCGTCGAACGCCCGACCCGCGCCGCCTTCACGCCTAAACAACGGGCGAGCAGTCGCGAGACCTCTTCGACCAAAGCCGTTTCGGAAGGCGCGAAGCTGAAGTTCAGGACGTGGCTGTTCGGGCGGCTCTTGTCGCTGACGACGGAGCCTTCGGCGCAGTAGTAGCCGAGCAGCCGCGCGAAGTCTTCGTCGAGGGGGAGCGTCGCGGGCACGCCCGGTCGGTGCTCGTTCGGAAACCTCAATGTGTCGCCCTCGATGAGCAGCCCGGCGGTGCGGGCATCGGTCGCCAGCCCGCGCGCGAGCTTGCTTCTGATGTGCCGAACGTAGGACGCGCTCTTTCCGAGCGCCGCACCGATCACGCGCGACGACTCGCCGCGCGCAGTGGCCTTCGCTATGCCCGCGCGCTCTTCCGGCGACAAACCCCACGGGACGCGATACGTGAACCGATGGGCCGACAATACGCCTGCCACATCAACCGTCCGCGGCGAAGAAAAAGCGTGGCGACGCGGGATTGCCAGGAAATGTCTGTTCGTCAGCCGCCCGGCCTGAAGAAGTTCAGGCCGCTTGGTCACATCGTCGGTCGCATAGACTCGGTGACCTGGGGTGCAACGCAGCGCGGGCAAGTAGTACGGGCGGACGACGGCGAGTCTCCCGCGGTAAGTGAAGCAGTAGCCGCAGTGCAGGTCGCAACCGAGCATGCCGAAGGTGAGCGTGTCGGAGCCGGGCAGGACGTGGAAGAAGGGCTTCTTCTCGGTCGGGTCGCAGGCGAGCGCGGCGACGTAGTTCGCGGGCACGAGCAGCCGCCCGCCCTCGTTAAAACGCACCTTGCAGATGCCGCGCTTGCCCTCATGAATCAGGCAGCGGTGGCCGCAGGCGTAGCAGCGCAAGTCGCCGCCCGCGAGGCGCTCGGTCAACTCCCCCGCGCCCTCGCGCGTCATCTCGTCCAACACCTCGGCCAGACTGGCCGAGCGCGCACTCATTGGCATCTCGAAACCTCCGATTGGCGGCGGGCGGGGGACTCCGTTTATACTGGGGCTTGAAAAATCACCGGCGCGTTCGACATATATTTTACCGCTTTCGACGAGGTTTCGCAGTCCATGATTATCGAGCAAATCACGCTCACGCCGTTTCAGCAGCACGCGCGCGTGCTCGGCTGCGAGGAGACGCGGCGCGCCGTCTGCGTTGATCCGGGCGAGGAGACGGGCAAGATAGTCGGGGCGCTGGAGAGACTGAAGCTCGATCTTCAGGCGATAGCGCTGACGCACGCGCACATGGATCACATTGGGGGCGTGGCGGCTTTGAAGCGCGAGAGGCCGCGGGCCGAGATTATCCTGCACGCGGCGGACGAACCTTTGTACGCGGGCCTGCCCGAACAGCCCGCGTGGCTCGGCATCCCGCGCGCGGCGTGGTCTAGTCTCGGCTTCGACTACGAAGAGCCGCCGCCGGTCGAACGTCATTGGGAGGACGGCGAGACGTACCGCGTGGGCCGACTCGAATTCAAAGTGCTCCACTGCCCCGGCCACACGCCTGGGCACGTCGTCCTGTTCGAGCCGAGCGAGCGCAAGGTGTTCGTGGGCGACTGCCTGTTCGCCGGCTCAATCGGGAGGACTGATCTGCCGGGCGGCTCGGCGAGGCAGTTGATGGACTCGCTCCGCAACAAAATCCTTCCGCTCGGCGACGACGTGACGGTCTATTCCGGCCACGGCCCCGAAACCACCGTCGGGCGCGAGCGCCTAACCAACCCGTTTCTCACGGGCCGGTACTTCTGAAAGCCGTGAACCGTAAACCGTGAACCGTAAACCGTGAACCGTGACAAGAAGGAATAGAAAACCGTGAACCGTGACGATTCAGAACTGCTTTCCTCTCGTCACGGTTCACGGTTTACGGTTCACGGCTTTCCGGTCTGCGAAGCTGCTCGCTCTTCAGCTTCTCCCACTGGTCTTTGGTCTCGCCGGTCAAGTCGCTGGGGAGGGTTTCGACGGGGATGTTGTTGTCGGCGCAAAACCTGCGCCAGAGGACGAAGCGCGCGTCGAACTGCCCCGTCCCTTCCGCAATCTCGTTCGACACCTTCGGTTTCTCTTCCGCCACTTGGCTCGCTCCTTGTTCCCGCGGTTCTTTGTTTTGCCCGACAGTGTAGCAGAGGAAATGATGAATGCGGAACGATGAATGATGAACGAGGAACAAGCTGTCTTCTCATTCATCATTCATCGTTCCGCATTCATCATTTTCAGGAGGCCGAGCCGAGCAGGTACATCTCGCCCTTCGGCGCGCTCTCGCCGCCCTCGCGCTCCAACGTGACGGCGAAGGTGGGTTTACTCACGCCCGTCGGCAGCCGGTCGTTCATGCGCGCGCGCCCTTCGGCGTCCGACTTGAACGTCCCGCCGGGCAGGGGCTTTTTGTCGGCGATGAGCCAGAGTTGGTAAGCGTGCCCCGCGGGTGCGGGCGGCAGCCCGTGGGCGAGCAGGACGGCGCGGCCCGTGGAGCCGTCGTAGGCGACGAGCGCGCGCGCTTGGGGCGCGACCTCCTTGCCGGCGAGCCGCGCCACGCTCGCCTCCGTTGACGAGAGCAGGTCGTTTACGTCGCGCGTGCGCGCGAGTTGTTCGCGCTCACCCGCCAGCGCCGCCTGCGTCTCCCTCAGACGCTCGGACATACGCGCCAGCTCGCCTTGCAGCGTCTGTGCCCGGCTCCACAGAAGGAGCGTCGTCGTGCCGAGCAGGGCGAAGGCGACGACGACAGCCGCCGCGCCGAACGCGAGCGACGGGCGCGCTGTGAGAAGCTGCCACAGGCTCAGGCGCGCGAGCAGGCCGCGCACGTCTTCAGCGCCACGCACATCTTCCGTGCCGAGTGCGGGGCGTCGAGCGCCCGCGCCGACGGCGGTTGTTTCGCGCGCGACTTCCGACGTTTCGGCGGCCCCCGTGGTCGCGCGCGCGGCCCCCGTCCGGGTCGAGGGGGCAAGCCCGCGCACCTGTTCGAGCACGCGCGAGCGCAGGCGCGCGGGCGGCGCGACGGGCGCGACCGTGAAGGCGAGCGCGCCAGCCGCGTCGCTCAGCTCGCGCAACTCCGCACGGCACTCGGCGCACGACGAGAGGTGCTCTTCGAGCGCGCGCCGTTCGCCCGCGTCGAGCGCGCCAGCCGCCTCAAGCGCCAGCAACTCTTTGTAGTCTTCGTGCCGCATCGAGTCCCTTCCGCGCCGCCTCGCCGCCGTCGTGCGAGGCCGAGAGCCTGCGCCCTCGTGACCGAGCCGCGGCGACCGCCGCGCTCTTCAACATCCGTCTGAAAACACCCGCCTGAAAAACTCACCCGCCTACTAACCGAACGCCCACGGACTCACCCACCCGCCTTCCCGCCGCGACTTCAGCCGGACGGAAACTCCGCCGCCCTCAGACGGCGTACTCGCCGAGCCGCGCGCGCAGAAGCTCGCTCAGCCTCTTCAGCCCCGCCCGCGTGCGCGTCTTCACTGTGCCGAGCGGCTGACCTTTCGCCGCGGCGATCTCCGACTGCGACATGCCGTCGAGGTACGCGAGCAGGAGCACCTGCCTCTGCTCTTCAGGCAACTCGGCCAGTGCGCCGCGGACGACCTCCGCGCGCTCGGAGCGCAGCGCCGCGTCGTCCGCGCCTTCCTCTCGTTCGCCCTGCGGCGGCGGGCCTTCGGCGGAGCGGCGTGCCGCGCGCTCGCGCGAGTCGAGCGCGCGCAGGCGGTCAATGGCGCGGCTGCGCGCGAGCGTGACCAGCCACGTGAAGGCGCGTCCGCGCGAGGCGTCGAACGAGTGCGCTTGCTGCCAGACCTGTAGGAAGACTTCTTGCAGAACGTCTTCCGCCTCGCCGCGGCTGTGCAATATACGGAGCAGGAGGCCGAAGAGGATGGAGCTATATTTGTCGTAGAGTGAGGAGAACGCGGCCTCGTCGCCGCCCGCGACCCCGTGGATGAGCGCGGCTTCTTCGGCGTCCGACTGTGGTCTGGCGAGCGACAAACCCGTGGCCCCGCTGACAAGATTCAGGCTGCGCACTCCCTGAATTACGAAGGTGCGCAGCCGTTTAGATTCAGGAGGCAGACGGCAGGAGCAGGAGGCCGGAGCGGGAGGCAGCCGTGTCTGACTTCACTGTTGATGTTTAAGATTTGTCGTAGCCAAGAGTATCTTCCTGCCTCCTGCTCCTGCCTCCTGCCTTTAAGCCACCGTGATCTCTTCAGAGAGATATACGTCCTGAATTGCGTTGAGCAACTGCACTCCCTCTTCCATCGGGCGCTGGAAGGCTTTGCGCCCGGAGATGAGGCCCATGCCGCCGCCGCGCTTGTTGATGACGGCGGTGCGCACGGCCTCGGCCATGTCGCTCTGACCCTTACTTTCGCCGCCGGAGTTGATGAGGCCGCAACGGCCCATGTAGCAATTGAGAACCTGGTAGCGGACGAGGTCTATGGGATTGTCGCTCGACAGGTCTGTGTAAATCTTCGGGTTGGTCTTGCCGTAGGAGCTTTCGATGTTGAGCGCGTTGAAACCGCCGTTACGTTCGGGCAGCTTCTGCTTGATGATGTCGGCCTGGATGGTGACGCCGAGGTGGTTGGCCTGCCCCGTCAGGTCGGCGGCGGTGTGCATGTCGCCTTCCTTCGTCTTGAACTTCGGGTTGCGCAGGTAGCACCAGAGTATGGTCGCCATGCCGAGTTCATGCGCGTGCGCGAAGGCGTCGGCGATCTCGACGAGTTGGCGGCCCGACTCTTCGGAGCCGAAGTAGATGGTCGCGCCGACGGCGACCGCGCCCATGTCGTGCGCCTCCTCGATTGTGCCGAAGAGAATCTGGTCGAACTTGTTCGGGTAGGTCAGAAGCTCGTTGTGATTGATCTTGACGACGAAGGGAATCTTGTGCGCGTACTTGCGCGCGACGATGCCGAGGACGCCGAAGGTCGAGGCGACGGCGTTGCAGCCGCCCTCAATCGCGAGCCTGACGATATTTTCGGGGTCGAAGTAGATCGGGTTGGGCGCGAACGAAGCGCCTGCCGAGTGCTCGATGCCTTGGTCAACGGGGAGTATGGAGAGGTAGCCCGTGCCGGCGAGCCGCCCCTGGTCGAAAAGCGTTTGCAGCGAGCGCAGAACCTGCGGGCTGCGGTCGGAGTGCGCCCAGACGCGGTCTATGAAGTCGGGGCCGGGCGTGTGGAGCATGTCTTTGGAAATCTTCGGCGCGTTGAATTCAAGGAGCGCGCGTCCGTCCTCGCCGAGAAGCTCCTCGATGCGTGCAAGAGCCGATCCCTCGCGCCTGAGTTCGGTAGCCATTCTGTTAAATCCTCCTGAATAAAGAATCGTGCGAGCGGCCTGCCGAGATTCCGACCGGGCGCGGATTATAGCACGACGGCCCGCGCGCCACGGAAAGAAAGATGAGAAGCCGCCGCAGGGGTTCTCACACGCCCGCCCCCTCGATCACCGCCCGACTTTTTGCCGCTTGCGCCGTTAATTGCATGTCTCGCAAGAGTTCTAGTTTGAGTCGTTTAACTATAAAAATTAATGACCTGGTTGCCATCCATTGAATAACCGTATAATCTCCCGCGCCGTGCTGCCACCTCGTCGGTCGTCTCGGCTCGCCGGCGCGACCTCCGGGCACACCAATACTGAGCCACGCGTGACCCGAAGCTCACGGCAGCACGAAAAGGTTCAGGACTAGGCGGGTTGCCTAGAACAGCGCGAGCACGGTTCCGACCAGGCCCAGCGCAGCCTCCGTCACCGACACGTCGGCAGCAGAGGTCCCATCTCCCGTCGTCGAGG
>QHXN01000072.1 GCA_003222975.1 Acidobacteriota bacterium
AGGAGTTCGTTGACAAGCTCGACCAGAACGCGGGACGAGTGCTGTCGCAGGCGGAGAGGGCGAACCTCGTCTCGGCCCTCGGTTCGACGCCGGACGACCTGAGCAAGCGCGCCTCGGTGCTGCGGCAGGTAGCCGAGAACCCGGCGCTCAAGGCCAGCGAGTCGAACCGCGCCTTCGTGCTCATGCAGTTCTTCGGCTACCTGAGACGCAACCCCGACGACGCGCCGGACTCGGACTACACGGGCTACAACTTCTGGCTCTCGAAGCTCGAACAGTTCGGCGGCGACTTCCAGAAGGCCGAGCTGGTCAAGGCCTTCATCTCCTCGGCAGAGTACAGGCAGAGATTCGGCCAGTAGCCGACGGGCCGCTTCTGAACGGGGATGGCCCCGGTGCACCTTCTTCGCGTACACACTCGGACGCTTTAAACATTTCCGAAGACGACACGGTCGTGACGGGCCGGACTTGACTCCACCCTCACACAAGAATGCCGAGTGCGGCCCGACTCGGATGGACTATAAGGAATTATGTCTTTGGGTTGAGGTGTCCGATTCGATTTTTCCACGGCCAGAAATGCCGAGTCCGGCGCGGCGCGGCGGGGCCACACCGGCAGCCCTAGGGCTGAGCGGTGCGCCGCCCTGCCGAGCTTGAGCTGCGCCATGGCGAGGCAGGAGTAGTTGCTCCAGTCCCGCGGGTCGAGCGCGAGCGCCGCCTGGCACTCCTCGACGGCGCGCTCCAAAGACTCGACGGCGCGCTTGAGACCTTCGGTCGAGCGCCTGTCGTGCGAGTAGGCCCCGCGCAGGTAGGCGCGGTAAGCCTCCACGTTGAGGGTCGAGGCCGGCAGCAGCGGGAGCTGCTTGTCGCCCGCCAGCATCGTCTGGAGGCGGTTCGACAACAGGACGAAGAGCGCGTTGCGCACGTACAGGAGTTCGCCGGAGGGACTGACGTAGGAGTCCTCCCAGACGCGCTCGCCGCGCGCGAGGTCAACGAGATAGACGTTGACCGTGAGCGTGCCGTCGCCGCCCGGCATGACGCGGCCCGCGAGGAGGAAGTCAACGTCGAGGGCGCGCCTGACGGCGACGTAGTCGTCCTCGCGCGCAAACTCACCCGCCGTCCGGTAGCGCGCGGCCCTCTCCTTGGCGAGCGCCTTCCCCAGCACGCGGTTCAACTCTTCGGTGGCCCGCCCGTCCGCGTTGACGGCCGGCGGCCCCGCGTGCAGGATGGCCGCGATCTGATCGGCAGGCGTCTTGCCCTCGAACGGCCTGCGGCGCGCCACCATCTCGTAGAGGACGACGCCGAGGCTCCACAAGTCCGTGCGCGCGTCCACCTCCTCCCCGCGCAACTGCTCAGGCGACATGTAGGCGACCGTGCCCATGATGAGGCCGGGCGCGGAGTCGAGCGTCGCGTGTGCGGGCGCGGGCGCGGCGCGCGCCCCCACGCGCTCGCCCGCCTCCAACAGTTTGGCGAGGCCGAAGTCGAGCACCTTGGCGTGGCCTTCGCCCGTGACGACGATGTTTTCGGGCTTGATGTCGCGGTGGACGACTCCGCGCTCGTGCGCGGCGGAGAGCGCGGCGGCGACCTGGGAGGCGAGCGCGACCGCCGCGCCGACCGAGAGCGACTCGTGCCTGAGCACCTCGCGCAAGCTGAGGCCCTCGACGTACTCCATCGCGAGGTAGTGACGATCTTCCGCCTCGCCGAAGTCGTACACGTGCGCGACGCCGCGGTGCGACACGCCGGAGGCCGCGCGCGCCTCTCGCCGGAAGCGCACCACGCTCTCGGCTTCGCCCGTCAGGTGCGAGGAGAGCAGCTTGAGCGAGACGCGTCGGCCCAGGCGCGTATCCTCCGCGAGATAGACCTCCCCATCCCGCCCCGGCGCGCGGCTTCGGCGCTCGCGAGTCGCCGACGCCGTCCTTAACTGGAAGCAGTCTCATAAACGCCCGCGGAGGCTCTTTTGCGAGAGGGACGCGCCCTGATCTTCCGGGCTTTGACTTATCCGAAATGTTTCGACGCGCTCCCACATACGTTTACGAAACCGCTCTTAGACTCCGGCACGAGCGCTACGCCTTCAACAGCCAGACCGGGCGCGTTTACGTCACGGCATTCGCCACCCCAGACCTCGACACCAACACCGCCCTCGTCGTCGTTGACGGGCAACGCTACCTGAACAACAACCCGTCCACGCCCAACCCCGCCTTCAACACCCTTGTCACGACCGTCACAACCTACGACGCCGTCAGCATTGACCTCGCCGTTGACGAGACCTCGAACCGCGTCGTCGTGCCCTCGTTCACGGGCTACAAGACCTACATCATTGACGGCGCGACCAACTCGATCATCACGACGATCCCCTTCGGTCAGACGCCCTCGGACGTGGCGCTCGACGCGGCTGCGGGCTACGCCTACGTGCCCGTCCAGCAAAACTACGTCCAGAAGATCAACGTCCGCATGGGTGCGGCGGACGTTGCCATCCCCCTGGCCGGCCTGACGAGCGAGGGCGACGTGAACCCGCTCAACGGCCTGTTCTACGTCGGGCGCACGCAGGTCAGCACCGATCTGCTCTCCGTCAACGGCGCGGGCCAGGGTCGCCCGTCCCCGGCGCGCCCGCGCACGGGCACGGCGCGTTCGCCACGGCGGCTCACAACGCCGCCACCAACCGCGTCTATGTCGTCAACGACAGCAGCAACGCGGACGGGACTGCGCCTTTCCCCGGCTACGTCTCCGTCATTGACGGCGGCACGAACTCCGTCAAGGTCAAGGTGTCGCGCGGCAGCGCCTTCGGCACTTCGACCTTCTCCCCTGTGGTGGTCTTCGACCCCGCGGCGGGCTTCCTGACCGGGGGCGGCTGGTTCAACTCCCCGCTGGGGCCTTCCCCGTCAACCCGAGCTTCACGGGCAAGGTGCAGTTCGAGACGAGTGTCAAGTACGAGAGCGGGGCGACGACGCCCACGGGCATGACGAAGGTGAGTCTGCCGGGGATGGACTTCAGCGCGACGAAGTTCTCGTGGCTCTCGATAACGGGGACGAGGGCGCAGGTGGGCGGCACGGGAACCATCAACGGCACGGGCCTCTACGGCTTCCTGCTGACCGGCTCGGACGGAAAGCTCGACGGCAAGAAGTTGCCCGACCGCTTGCGCGTCAAAATCTGGGATCAGGCGACGGGCCAGATCATCTACGACGGACAGGCGGGCGCGCCCGACAGCGCGGCCCCGTCCTCGCACTCGGAGGCGGCAACATTCACAAGTAGCCGCTCTCTTAATCCCGAAGGCGGACGCGCGTCGGAAGGCACTTCGACGCGCGTCCGCCTTCGGGCATCACGGTGATGTCCTCATAGATTGAAGGGGCATGGCGTTGGATTGAGAGTCGGAGTGTCAACGGGCGAGACCCTTACCGGCGGCTGCCGACACCGACACGCGCGGGAGCGTCCGCCTCCCGGCTCGTTGAGCCGGAAGCCTTCACTGACTTAAACCAGTCGAGCACGAAATTACTGGCGCTGAATCCCAGCGCGGCGTCGAGGGTGAAAAGGTTGCGGGACAGTTCCCTTTGAACGGCGCTCTCGAAAGCGCGCTTGAAATGCGCCCGCGCCCCGCCCAGCCCTTCGATGATGGTTATTCCTAAATCCCGCCCGTCGCGCGCGCGCCGCCAGGCGAACTCGTAGAGTCGCAGCCGCCCCTCGTCCTCGGCGCTGCCGGTGATGACGACTACAAGGTGAGCAGCCTCCGTCTCCTCGACGATCTCGGCGGCGCGCCGGCAGAAGGCCGGCGTCAGGTCTCCGTCCCTCGTGACGAAGAGGAAGGAGTTGCCGCACACGTCCGCCGAGAGGTAAGACTCGCCGTGCGGCGTGGCGGGGCCGGTCGCGATTTCGCTTTCGGGGATGCCGAGGGAGCGGACGATTCGGTACACGCGGTTGGTCAGCCACCTGCCGTCTTCCAGCAGCGAGACGGCCAGCCGGGTCGGGTTGACCGTCTCCTCGATGACCTCATCCGCCACGGGCGCGGCGCACTGGCTGCACTTCGCCCTGCTGATCGTGATGGCCGCAAGCGAGTCCGGCGAAGGCAGGTCGAAGAGTGCGTGCCCCGACTTTCGGCAGCTCAC
Source organism: Acidobacteriota bacterium (assembly GCA_003222975.1). Lineage (GTDB taxonomy): Bacteria > Acidobacteriota > Blastocatellia > Pyrinomonadales > Pyrinomonadaceae > QHXN01. The sequence continues at coordinate 4,089 of QHXN01000072.1, forward strand.
CCTCACCTCCGGCTCCAGCAGCCCGGCGTCCAACATCTTCTCGACCGAGACGCCCAGCGCCCCGGCCTCCGCGAACAGACGCCGCGGCGTGTACCCCTCGCGGCGCATCTCCTGCGCGCGACGCAGGAACATGCGAACCGGATGCTCTTCCATCAACTCGGAAGCGCGCGCGAGTTCGCGCCCCCCGCGGATGGCCGCGCCGGCGCGGACGTGTTCGGCGGGCTGGATGGCGATGAACCGCGCCAACCCCTGCCGCAACCCTCTGCCGCGCATCTGCCATGACGGCAAACCTGACGGCGGTTCCGACGCCTCCGCAACCCCCTCCCCTTCTTTAATGTCAATCGGCGACCCACCCTTAGAATCAATTAGCGACTCGCGCACGTCCCGGCAGAAACGGTCGAGCTTCGCCAGCGGCCCCGCCGTCTCGACGCTGTAAACTATGCCCGCGCACACGCCCTCTTCCGCGCTCCCGCCGAAGACGAGGAAGAGAACGCAGTCGCCCGCGCAGAACAGCTCGCCCGGCGCGTAAGGAGCTTGACCTTTCGACCCCTGCTGCGCCGCGCACACGTGCTCCAGCTCCTCCGCGCTCGCGGCAGACTCTGCGCCCGCGCCCCGCTCGACGAGCAGTTGAAAAAAACGACGACGCGCCGAGCGGATGAGGGGCGCGTGGCCGCGCGCCGCCAGCGAATCGAGGAGGCGGAGTCGTTCGCCCTCGTCGAGCGTGAGCGCCAGACTGGTGCTTTGAATGAACAGCATCTCTTTTCCCCGCCCGTCGCGGCGCGCGAAAAGTATCTGTTAAAGCTTGACGCGAATCTTCAACCTCTCGCCCCCGTTGAAATCTTCGGGGTAGCGGCGCTCCCTCGCCATCCTGAGCGCGACCGCCTCGTAAGCGTCCGCGCCGGGCCGCGGGTTCCACACGCGCGCGTCCGTCACCCGCCCGTTCTTCACTTCCACGAGAACCTGCACGACGTACTCGCGGCGCGCGGCTGGGACGCCCGTGTCCCTTCGCGTGCCGATCACTGCCGCCGTGGACGGCACGGGCGCCTGCGCCTGCGCCGCCTGGGTCTGGGCCTTCTCGTTCGAGTTTGAAACTTGTGTGAGTCCGGCGCGCTCGCCCGCAGCAGGGCCGGCGTCTCCCTCTTCATTTTTGCCCGCCGGCTTATGCGACGGCCCGGCGGCGGCCACGCCGGCAGCGCCGTTTGCCGCGCCCGGCTCCTGCCTCGGAAGCGCCGCGCCCCCGGCAGCAGCCGCCGGCCTGGGGCGGGACGGGGCGAAGATGATATCGAGAGTTATTATTAAACTAAGACCCGACAGGAAGCCGATGATGACCGCGTACAGCAAGCGCTCGCGGGAGAAGCGGTGCGAGGTCGAAATGATCGCCTCTTCCACCGCCTTCAGGCGCTCTTCTAAAGGGGCCATCAATTCGGCGGCGGGCGGCAACTGGCGCGGCGCGTTCTGTGGAAGCGTGGGTGCCGCCGCCGTGCCGGGTTCCCCGCCCGACGCTTTGATCTCCGCCAGGCCCTCGCGCCTGGGCGACTCGATCAAGTCCCAGACGAACTTCTGCCCCTGCCTGTCAATGCTGCGCTCCGGCGGCCTGACGAGCGGGTTGAAGTTGAAGGAAGCGCCGTCGAGAGAGAGCGCCGCGTACAGGGCTTCCACGCCGCGGAGCGAGCCGAGCTGTGCGTCAACCAGTTGGCCGTCCTCGAAGAAGAAGGAGCCGGGGCCTTCGGGGTATTCGACCTGTAGCCGCCCGGACTTCCTCAGCACGCGCAGCCTCCTGATGAGGTCGGGCAAGGGCTGGTCGTCCAGGTGGCCGGTTAAAACCACGAACTCGGTGCGCTCTACGTTTTCCACTTTCTAATTCCTGACTTGAAAAGTTAGCCGGGCCAATCAATTTACACCATCAAGCTCATTTTCAGTAGCGTCTAATTTCAGAGACGACATCACAGTCCACGGCGCTCCCCGGAGCGCGGCTGCCTCACCCCGCGATTGATCAGGACGACCGCGCCGCGAGACGCTTCGTGGACAACGCGGGGCCGTTAGAATATAATCCGCGATACAGTTAGGTCAGTGTAACGACGCTCTCCCGCTGAGTTTTAACGACCCCTAAATAAAGTCGGCTGTAGATCGCCTCTGCGAACTAACCCATGCAGCACCCTCGCGCTGTGATCGCCCTTCCACAGAGAAGCGTCCGTCTGGCTTCTCCTACCACCGCGCGCGCGTGCGTGCTTTTTAAACCCCGGCTCTTCGTCGTGACTAGAATGGACAGGGAGATGACTACCTTATGAAGAAGACTCTCTTGCTCGGCTTCATTTTATGTGTGACCGGCGGCGCGGGGGCCGGCGCGACCATCTTGCAGGACGGCGGGCGGGCGGACGTTTATTACCGCGACGGCGCGAGGTTCGCGCTCGAAGGCCGACTGAAGGAGGCGGCGAACGCTTTCGAGCAGGCCGTCTCTCTCGACCCTTCGAACGGCAACGCCTATTACAGCCTCGGCAACGTTTACTCGGAGCTGGGGCGCTGGGCCGACGCCGTCAACGCTTACTACAAGGCCATCAGCCTCAACAAAGAAGATGTCGAAGCTTATAACGCCCTCGGCGTCGCGCTGAGCAGGCGGGGTCAGTACGCGCAGGCCGCCGCGGCCTTCGAGAGGGCCATCAAAATTTACCCGAAGTGGGCCGAGCCGTATTTCAACCTGAGTCAAGTCCGCCGCCAACTCCACGAGGATGCGTCTGCGCAGGCCGCTTACGATAAGGCCATACGTCTGCGCCCCGACTACGCCACGAATCCGCCCCGAACATTTATGACGGCGGGCGCGCGGGCCGACGCCCCGCCCCGAAGTAAAATACTAGAGGCCATGAACGCGGTTAACCTCGGCGGGTTATCCGAAAACGTCACCGCGACATCCGGCGCGACGGCGGAGACTGCCCCGCCCGCCCGCGCCGCGACACCGGCGGCGGGCGAGAAGGTGAGTGAGGCCGCGCGGCCTGATTCGATGCCTGATTCGATGCCTGATTCGATGGATGCCAGGGCTTACTACGACCTCGGCGCGAAGGAGTCCCGCGCGGGCCATTACGAGGAGGCGGTCGCGGCCTTCCAGCGGGCCGTCTTCCTCGATAGGCGAGACGCGCGCGCGTACCTCGCGCTCGGCGATGCCTACGCCGCGCTGGGGCGCTGGCGCGAATCCGTTGACGCCTACGAGCAGGCGGCACGTCTCAACCCCAACGACGCGGAAACCTTTCAGAGGCTCGGCAGGTCATACGCGAAGTTGCGCGAGACGACGCCCGCGCCTTCCGGCGCAACAGCCGACGCGGAGAGATCGGGAGGCAGCGGCAGGGCCCCCGGAAGAGGCGGCGGGACGGCGGGCGGTTCGCCGTCTGGGGCCGCTACAGAATCCGCTGTGGCCGCGACGGAAGACGACCACGACCCGACCGCCGTTTACCGCGTCGGCCCCGGCGACGTGTTGGACATCCGCGTGCTCGACGCGCGCGAGCGCCGCACGACCTCCTACCAAGTCACGCCGACCGGCCTGCTCACATACCCGGCGCTTTCCGAGCCGTTAAAGGTTGAGGGGCTGACGACCGGACAGGTGGCGGAGCGGCTGGGCGCGGCGTTAAAACTTCGAGCCGCCGGGGCCAACCCCGAGATTGCCGTCGGCGTGCGCGAGTACGTGAGCCACGCCATCATCGTCAGCGGCATGTTGAAGGAGGCCGGCACGAAAATCCTGCAACGCGAGGGCGTGCCGCTCTACGTCATCATCGCCTACGCGCAGCCCCTTCCCGGAGCCGGGCAGGCGCTCGTCGTCGCGCGCGCGACCGGTAGGAGCACGGCGGTTGACCTCTCGGACGTTGGCGCGATGAAGATGCTCGTGCGCCCTGGCGACGTGATCACCGTGCGGTCGCGACCGGATCAGTATTTCTACATCGCCGGCGCGGTTCGCCAGCCGGGGCAGAAAAAGTTCCACGCTGGCCTCACGCTGACGCAGGCCGTCCTGGCGGCAGGCGGGACTCTGCCGCCGGGCGCGGCGGTCGTCGCCGTCACGCGGCAGGGCGGCGACAATCACCTCGTGACTACCAAATACAGCCTCGTTGACATCAGGGCCGGGAAGAATCCAGACCCCCGCTTGCAGCCGGACGACCGCGTGGAGGTTCAGAAGTAGAATGCCTTCCGCATCACGACGGCGCGCACGCCTCGGCCTCAGCCGTGCCAGATTTTTTCTCGCCGCCCGCGCTTTGAGTTTTGAAGGAGACGCCGAATGACGAACGCTTCGACGGCACACAGTCGGGAGCCGATTGACACGCAGGTGTGGATGCGCGCCGTGGCCGAGGGCGACGCCGCGCGCGTCAAGTCCCTGCTTGCGGCGGGCGCGGATGTCAACGCCGTCGCGGAAGGCAGCGAGACGGCGTTGATGCGCGCGGCCTCGAAAGGCCACTTGGAAGTCGTGCAGGTCTTGCTCGACGCGGGCGGCGACGTGCACGCGAGAAGCGAGAACGGATTCACGCCGCTGTTCATGGCCGTTTTCTTCGGACACGCGGATGTCGTCCGCGCCCTGCTGGCGAGAGGCTCCGACCCGTCCGCGCCGGTGCGCCTCGACATGACCGCAGAGAAGTGGGCAGGGATTAGGGGTTCTGCCGAGATTAAAGAGCTGCTGAAAAGCGCCGAGGCCGTTCGCCCGCAAGGATCAGCGGCAGAGGACGCGGCGGCGGGAAGCGAGCAGGCCGACGCGCGCCCTCTTCTCTTTCCCGACGACGGACAGTTCCGCACCGTCGTCCCGCTGTCGGAGATAGACGAGGCGCTACAGGCGGGAGAGAGTGCCGCGCCGACGAAAGCCTTCACTGAAGAGACGGGGCCGAAAGGAAGTGACTGCGCCGAAGTCAGACTTCCGGCGCAGGACGTGCAAGACGACGAGCAGGACGAGACGACACTCGTCCCCGCGCGGGTTAGTCGCGCTTCCCCGCCGCGTCCTTCGCCCGTCTTTCAGCCGAAAGGCGTCCGGCACTCCTGGGCCGTCACGGCAGTCGCCCTCGTCCTGTCGGTGATCGCGGGCCTGATCGCCGGCACTTACTTGATCGGGTCAAAGCAGTCTGTCGAGATTCTGCCGTCCGCCGTGCCGTCTGAGGATGGCGGCACGGCACCCGGAGTTGAGACGCAAGCCCCCGCCGGTTCCGCGACAGCGGCCTCCGACCTTCAGCCCTCCCAGCCCGCGCCCGCATCCTCCGGCCCGACCTCTCCCGCCGAGCCTGAGCGCGTGGCCGCCTCGGACACGCACGCCACTAACGCTGATGAGGCAGAAGCAGAGGGCAAGGGCGTGAGACGTGTTGAATCTTCTCCGAAACTCTCGACGGGGGCCGCGGCCAGCCGACACCCTCCCGCGGACGAGCCGCCGAATCGCCGCGTTACGACCGAGGGGCTAAGCCTCGAAAGCACTGACCGCGCGGCGGGGCGTATAAAGGATGGCTCGCCCGCGATGAAGTCGGCGCGGCGCGACACAGCGCAGGCACACGGAGCGCGGTTCACGGAGGGGCCTTTATCCGACTCCGCCCCGCCAGAGCACTCCTTACCCATCTCCTCGCCGCCACCCTCCGCCAAATCGAGGAAGGTCATCCAGTGGCCCTGAGACCGCCCCGTTATTTCCGCGGCTCGGCCTTACCTATTTATTAGTGCAAGCGCGCATAAACTGTCGTGCCTACCCATTCATGCAGGGTTTATGCACATCCGCTGAATAAATAGGCATGGCTCGGCGACCCTTCACCAACGCAGAGGCGCGCTATGAACATTACAGAATCGCGGTAAGAGGCCAGGGTTATTTGACGGTGACGGGTACGGTCTTCACGCCGCAAGGGGATTTAAAATTTACGGCGAAGGTGCCCGCCCGTTTGCTAACGGACACGACCGTGTACCTGACGGGGCCGCCCCCGTCGCCCCGCGATTCCGAGAAGACCGCGATGTCAGGCCAGTTGTTAGTGGTTGCCGTGACGCGTGCGTTGCCGGTCGTGCTCACGGTGATGGTGTTAGAGCCGCCGCCCGCGCGGACTGATAACGAACTCTCGCTGACCGACAGAATGCAACGACCGCCCTCCATCCGCCGTTCAGGTTCGCGTCCTGCCGATACGACTGTCCCGGCAGTCGCTTCCCCGCGGCGCAGTTCGGCAGCCTCCGGGGGTTTCGCCCCAAGCCCTTTCTGGCCCGCAGCCTCATCAACCGCCGGCGCGCGCTCATCAATCGTGCCCGGCGACGCCGTCGGCGACTGATGCTCCGCGTCCCCAGACGCGTCGCCCGCGGAAGTCTCCCCGGCTCCGTCGGCGGACGAAGTTTCCGCGAAGGCCGCGGACTCTCTTTGCCCCGTGGCGTCTGCGGCGGAGGCCGTCTGGGGTGGCGCAGGAGACGATACATAAGCACGCCGGCTGGTGAGCCACAGCCCGCACGCGATGCCCAAAATGATCGCGGCGAGGGTCGCGTAGAGGAGTCGCGCCCGGCGCGGCTTGACGGCGGCTTCCGGCTGTCGCGCGCCGTCGCGCGGGCGGGCAACGGACACCGACGCTGAGAGGGCGGCGGGCGCGGGCGCAAGGGACTGCCTCGCCGGCCCGCGGAGTTTTGCGGGTGCCGAAGCCGTAACGATGACTTCGTCGAGACTCCCTCCCAGTTCTTCCTGTAGCGCGTCGAGATCGTCATAGGCCGCGACGTTCGCGCCGTCGGGTTCGGAGTCGTGTGCGCGCGAGCGCGAATCAGCCGACGGTGCCGCGGCTGGCTGCGCGCCCGCGGCGGCGGCGAGCGTGCGGGCAGTCGCGGGGCTGGCGTTCGGCGTGGCCGGCTCGCCCGCGGGGAGTGCCTGAGTCTCCCTAACTGAGGCTACTGTGTAACCCGTCGCGAGCATATTCTCGACGGCGCGCAGCCGCTGCGCCACCTCCGCCGCGCTGTGCGGGCGCGACGAGGGCCTGCCGCGAAGCTGCTCCGTCACCAGGCGCGCGAGAGGCTCCGGCACGTCACCCCTAATCTGGGCGAGCGGCGGCGGCTCCTGCTCGTGGTCGTGCCCGACCGCGCCGAAGGGCAGGCCGCCGGCGAGCATCTCGTAGAGGATGACGCCCAGGCTGTAGATGTCGGAGCGCGAGTCGGGGTTCTGGCCCGTGCGCTGTTCGGGGGCGATGTAGGGAGAGGCGGGGCCGTCTGACCGCTCGGAGGCGGGCGCGGCGTGGCCGTTATCCGCCCCCCTCTGTTTCCACAGGGCGGCGAAGCCGAAATCTACGATCTTAGCTTCCAACCGCTCGTCGTAGTCGCGCGCCAGGATGATGTAGGTCGGCTCAAGGTCGTGGTGGACGACGCCGCAGCGGTGCGCGGCCTCTAGCCCGTCGGCGACCTGCCGGGCGATGCGCGCGGCGGTGGCGGCGGGGAGCTGCCCCGCCTCGTCCATGTACTGGCGCAAACTCTGTCCCCCGACCAACTCCGTGACGACGTAAGCCGTGCCGTCGGGCAGCAGGCCGTAGTCGTAGGTCTTAGCCACGTGCTGGTGGTCAACGCGTGTGTTCAGGTGCGCCGCGGCGAGCGCCTCCCGGCGGAAGTTTTTGACGGTCTCAGCGCCCGCCTCCGGCAGGAGGAGCTTGATCGCGTAAGGGCGGTCGGTCTCCAGGTGTCTCCCGCAGTAAACGGTCTGCACGACGCCGACGGCGAGCAGCCGGTCGAGACTGTACTTCTGGGCGACGAGACACGCGCCGGGGCGGACGACGACGAGCGGGGTCTGGTCGCGAACGCAGGCGTTGAAGCTATCCTCGTAACAATGCCGGCAGTCGGGACAGAACTTCATGATGAAACACCCCAGGGAGAATGGCGGAAGGACATGGCCTACAGCGCTGTGGCCGACGGCCCAGGTTGATAAAGTCGTTTGATGATGTAGCTACAACTCACCTCGTAAATACCTTCGGCGATGTTCCGAGCCGGTGTTTATGCAGCTTCCGAACGGGCGCGGGCGTTAATGAGATGGCTTCTAAATAATCGCGCGGTGAGGTGTGGGCTGTCAATGACGGACATTCGTTAGACCTCACACTCACTCTTCTGTACTATTCTACCCCGACGATCCGGGCATCCCTTCACCCAAAGCTTTACGGGGAGCGGACAATGACGTGGACTCAAGTGTACGACCCTTTCGGCCACTGGTGGCTCTCCACACTCGTCGCCGCGTTGCCGATCATAGTCTTGTTCGGCCTGCTGGCGGTGCTGCGCGTCAGGCCCCACCGGGCGGCTCTCGCCGGCGCTGCCACGGCGACGTGCGCCGCCTCGCTCGCTTTCGGCATGCCCTGGTCGCTCTCCGCCGTGAGCTTCCTCTACGGCGCGGCGTTCGGCCTTTTGAAGATCGCCTGGATCGTCGTCGCGGCGGTTTACCTTTACGACATCTCCGTCCACACGGGCCAGTTCGAAGTGATGAAGGAGTCGGTCGCCTCAATCACAGCCGACCGGCGGCTGCAAGTCCTTCTGGTCGCCTTCTGCTTCGGCGCGCTCATCGAGGGCGCTGCGGGCTTCGGCGCTCCCGTCGCCATCGCCGGCGCGTTCATGATCGGCCTCGGCTTCGAGCCGTTCTACGCCGCGGCGCTGAACCTGATCGCCAACACTGCGCCCGTGGCCTGGGGCGCAATCGGCACGCCCGTGCACACGCTCGCGTCCGTAGCGGGGCTGCCGGAGTCAGACCTGAACGCGATGCTCGGTCGCATACTCCCCTTCGCGTCCGTCCTCGTGCCGTTCTGGCTCGTGCGGACGATGGTCGGCTGGCGCAAGACCTTTGAAGTCCTGCCCGCAGTCCTCGTCGTCGGCGTCTCCTTCGCACTCACACAGTTCCTCTGGTCGAACTTCGTTGACAGCAACCTGGTGGACATCGTCGGCGGCATGGTGTCGCTCGCGGCGACGGTCGTCTTCCTGCGCTTCTGGAAGCCGCGCCGCGTCTGGCGCTTTCCGGGCGAGGCGGGGGCTGAATTTGCGGGTGAGGCCGAGACCGACATCGCCGCGGGTCGCCTGGCGACTGAAGCAGCGCGCGTGCGCGGCGAGGTTCTCGACGAAGGCGCGACGCATCCCGCGCGTAGCAGTAGCCGCCGACGCTACACGGCGCGGCAGGTGGCGAAGGCGTGGATGCCCTTCCTCGTTCTTTCTGCTTTCGTCATTGCGTGGGGCTTGCCACAGGTCAAGGACGCGTTGAACCGCCGGACGACTCCCGCCTACCAACAAAAAGGCTGGGACGTGCCGCTCTTGCACAACAGCGTCGCGCGCGCCGCGCCCGTCGCGCCCGTCGTCTCGAAGCCAGCGCCGGAGCCGGCCAAGTACGATTTCAACTGGCTCTCGGCGACGGGCACGAGCTGTTTCCTGGCGGCCCTCGTCACGGGACTCCTGCTGGGCCTGAGGCCACGCGAGCTGTTCAGGATTTTCACGGGTACGCTCCGGCGCATGCGCTACGCCGCGGCTGCCATCGCCTTCATGCTCGGCCTGGGGTTCGTCACGCGCTACTCCGGCATGGACGCCGTGCTCGGACTGGCCTTCACGCGCACGGGCTTCCTGTTCCCATTCTTCGGCACGTTCCTCGGCTGGCTCGGCGTGGCGCTCACTGGAAGCGACACTTCTTCAAACGCGCTCTTCGGGGGCTTGCAAAGGATTACGGCGGAGCAGTTGAAACTCGACCCCGTGCTGATGTGCGCGGCCAACAGCGCGGGCGGGGTGATGGGCAAGATGGTGGACGCGCAGTCAATCGTCGTGGCGACGGCGGCGACGAACCAACTCGGCAATGAGGGGCGCATCTTCCGCTTCGTCCTGTGGCACTCGGTCGCGCTCGGCGCGTTCGTCGGCCTGATCGTCCTCGCCTACGCTTACCTCTTCTCGTGGGCCGTGCCGCACGGGCTGAACTTCATACGATGAACGAGCGACGAACAGTACGCCCGACCGAAATCCGCCCTAGCTGCCGCACCGCGCGTCCGCCGCGGGAGTCAACGCGGGCAGCGGCGCGAGATTGTGTTGCTTCAGAAGCTTATTCAACGCAGGCAGGCTCTCGGCATTGACCTTACTCCAACGCGCCAGGCTCTTCCTGAGCGATTCACACGACTCCGCGGCGGCGCTCAGCGCCGTCTCCGCCGGACGCATGTCGCCGCTCTCGACCATCGTCATCAGCCGCGCCATGTCGCGGTTCACGGAGCCGAAGCCGGGGGCCGCGCTCGCCCCTTCGCTGATCTCTTCGAGTTCCTTCGCCAGCGCCGCGGCGGCGGCGGTCGCGTCTTCCGCCTGCGGACTTCCCGAAAGGCTCTTCAGCCGCTCGACGAGTCCCGCGCGCAAAGTCGCCACTTCGTTGTAAGCGTTGTAACTCGTCGCCATCATGTCGCTGATCTTCCTCGCGAGGTCGAGCTGCGCGTCCAGGTCGGCCTGCGACACGCGCAGTCGCGGGTCGAGATTGACGACGAGCGGCTGGCGGTAGGTTTCGCCCCCGACGGTCAGAACCACTTCGTAACTGCCCGGCGCGGCGAGCGGCCCCGGCGGCTGTCGGCGCGGCGTCTGGCCGGGGACGGCGTGGTCGGGGAGCGTGTATTCAATGTAGTCAATGCGCCTGCCGTAGAAGTTGTACGGCAGCGTGAGGGGGTCGCCGAGTCGCATATCCCACACGAAGCGGTTCAATCCCGCCTTCATGGGCAACACCTCCGGCGGCGCGAACCAGTAGTCGGGCACGTTCCCCGGAGCGTTGCTTTGCGGCGGCGGCGTGCTCGAATAACGACGCACCACACGCCCGCGCCCGTCGCGAATCTCAAGCGTGATCTCCTTCGACGGTGATGACTTCAAGTAGTAGTCAATGACGGCCCCGTCCGGCGGGTTCTCTCCCGCAGGGGTCTCCGCCGAAAGCGGAGTCTCCTGCCAGTTGTCCCAGCGCACTCGGAGCGCGATGTCGGGGCGGAACAGGTGGACGTTCTCGACGGCCACCTTCGCGTCGAGTTGTCGCAGGGGCGAGAGGTCATCGAGAATCCAGAGTCCGCGTCCGTAGGTCGCGGCCAAAAGGTCGCTCCCGTGAACGGCGAGGTCGCGCACGGGCGAGGTCGGCAGGTTGAGTTGGATGGGCTGCCAGTGGTCGCCGCCGTCGAAAGAGACATACACGCCGTTGTCCGTGCCCGCGTAGGCCAGACCTTTGCGCGCGGGGTCTTCGCGCATGACGTGTGCGACGCCGCGTTCGGGCAGCCCGGCGACGATCTTCTGCCACGTCTTGCCGCCGTCCCGCGTGCGATAGATGTAAGGGTGCAGGTCGCCGCGCGCCGACGCGACGGCGTAAGCCGTGTCCGCGTCGAGGGACGAAGCTTCGATGCTCGTGACGCGGCTGTTCGCGGGCATCTCCGGCGGCGCGACGTTGCGCCAGGTCGAGCCGCCGTCGCGCGTGAGCTGAACCTGACTTGAACTCGTGCCCACCCAGATTTCCCCGGCCTGCACCGCCGACGGCTCGATTGACAGAATCACACCCTGCTCCGACCTCTGCTGCCCGCCCTCGCCCTCCTCTTCGCCTTCCTCTTTCTCCTCCGCGTGGCCGGCGCGCGCGAGTTGTGCGGCGGGTTTCTCAGTCAGTTGTGCGTTGGTCGTCTGTGTCAGGTCGGGACTGATCTCACGCCAGGTCGCCGCGCCGTCGTCGGTCTTGAGCACGTGCTGCATGCCGACGTAGAGAGTCTTCCTGTCGCCCGGCGAAAAAACGAGCGGCGTCTCCCAGGTGTAGCGGTATTTCGGGCCGGGGATGAACACGGTCGAGATTTGCCCCGTCGTCCTGTCCAGACGCAGGACTGAGCCATACCAGCCGATGGAGTAAATGAGGTTCGGGTTAGAGAGGTCGGGGGCGATGTAGCCGCTCTCGAACGCGCCGGTCGAGAACCAGTCGCGGAAGGTGATCTGCCCGAAGTCGCTGCGGACGGGGACGGCGACCGAGCCGCTGTCCTGCTGTGACGCGTATGCGTAATACGGAAACTGATTGTCCGTGATGACGTGATAGAACTGCCCCGTGGGCTGGTTGTACCAGATGCTCCACGTCTGGCCGCCGTCAAGGCTGACGGTCGCGCCCTGGTCTGAACCCAGAATCATCCGCCGCGGATCGTCGGGCGCAATCCAGAGCACGTGCTCGTCCTCGCCGCTCGGCGCGCCCTTGTACGCCTCGAAGGTTTTCCCGCCGTCGGTCGAGCGGTACATGGAAGTCTGCATCACGTAAACGACATCGGCGTCCTTCGGGTCAACGAACACGCGGCTGAAATATCCGCTGCCCACGACGCGCGGGTCTGTCGTGACCTGCTTCCAAGTTTCTCCGGCGTCGTCGGAGCGGAAGAATCCTTGATTCATGATTGCATAGACGCGGCTGTCGCCCGGCGCGACCACGACGCCGATTCGTCCGCGCGACTTCTCCGGCAACCCCGCACCGCTTAGAGGTTGCCACGTCTCGCCCTCGTCTGTGGACTTGAATATCTGCGACTCAGTCTGTCGCTCGCCGGGGCCGACACGGATGGGCCAAGTGGCGGCGTAGAGAGTGCGTCTGTCGCCGGGGGCGGCGCACATGTCCGCGATGCTGGTTCTGTCGCCGGGGAAGAGTGTCTGCTTCCAGGTCTTGCCGCCGTCGTTGGTCTTAAACACGCCGCGCGCCTGGCTCGGAGTCTGGTCGCCGAAGGCCCCGACGAGGACGACGTTCGGATCATTCGGGTCAACGATGATCGAGGTGATGTAGTGCGTCTCTCGGAGGCCGATGTTCGTCCACGTCGCGCCGCCGTCCGTTGACTTATAGACGCCGTCGCCCTCGGTCTGCTCGCCCGTCCCGACGTAGATGATTTCGGGGTTCGACGGCGCGAGCGCCAGCGCGCCGACCGAGGCCACGCGCGCGTCGTCGAAGATAGGCTTCCACACGAGGCCGCCGTTCGTCGTCTTCCACACGCCGCCGCCCGGCGTCGCCATGTAGTAAACGGCAGGCCGCCCCAGTATGCCGGCCACCGCCGTCACGCGACCGGCGCGGAAGGGGCCGATCAGACGCCAACGCATGCCGGAGTACAAGTCCGGGCCGTACTGCTGTCCGACGGCAGCGCCGCCCGCCGACAGCGCGCAAGCAAACAGAATCGCCAGCCGCAGCGTCGCCCCGACGCGGCTTCGCGGTGTCGAAAAAAATCGCGTGAATACTTTAAGGCAGGCCATCCCTTATCACCTCTTTGTAAGGATACGTTGGCGCACGGGCAGTGTACTGCGGACGCCCGCGCCGCCCGGCGTGTCAGGCGGTGGGAACGATGGAACGATTCGGATTGTAGTTCAGAACCGGCCACAGAGACACTGAGGCACAGAGCAAACAAACTGTATCCTGTATTCCGTCATTCCTATTCTCTGTGACTCTGCGGCTCTGTGGCTAATTTACTGTCTTGAAACCCCGCCTCATTCGGGAGACGGGCGCGGGCCTCAGTCGCCGCTCGGCTTCGTCCGTCGGTGCTTCGACTTCTTGCTCTTCGTAGTCTTCAACGGCGCTTCGTTCGTCGCTCCGGCGGGCTGAACCTGCGTGCCCTCGACCTTCTTCGGCGCGTCGCCCGTCTTCGTCTTGCTGTCGTCTATGGTTGGGTTGGGCGAGGCGATAACTTGCGTCTGCGTCTGCCGTGCCGGCTGCGCGTTCGTGTTCGGCTGCGGCATGGCGTTGGTCGCATCGCCCACCGGCTCGGTCTCGCCGCCCGCGGCTGTCCAGGCAGGGAAGCCGCCGAGGAGGGCGCGCGCTTTGAAACCTTTATCGCGGAGTATCTGCGCCGCACGGGCGCTGGTGTGCTCCTGCGGTCAAGAGCAGTAGGTGACGATCTCCCGGTCGCGCGGAAGCTCCGCGAGGCGCGCTTCGAGCTGGTCGAGCGGGATGTAGGTCGCGCCCTTGATCTTCGTCGTGGCCCCGACGCGCACGTCGAGGACGAAGATTTTACCCTCCGCGCGCAGCGCCTTGAACTCTTCGAGCGAGACGCGGTCGGGCGGAACCTGCGGCGCGGCGTTTTGAGTTTGCGCGAACGCGCGTGTCGCACACGCGCCGACCGCCAGGACGCTCAAGCATATTGCGAGGACGATTCTGCGTTTCATTGCCTGCTCCGTTCTACCAAAATAGTGATCGGGGAGTCGTCTGAAATTATACACCCGCCGTTGGCGACCGCCGAAGCATGATGGCCCGTTCGTATCCGCGCGGCGTCGGGTTGACAAGAGAGCGGGGCGCGGCTAGTGTTAAGTCGAAGCGCCGCCGAGCGTGCGGCGCTGTAACGAGTGAGCGCAATGAACGTTCGACAGCACAACCTATACCGCTCTTATTATTATTACGGCCCCGCGCCCGCGCGGAGGGGTTGGGCGGTAAGAGGCTGTCGGCGCGTTCACCTGGCGCGAATTTAAGACAGGCTTCAAAGGTTTACCGGCCACCGAACCTTCCGACGCGGGAGGATTCGGTGGCCGGTTTTTTTGCGCGCGTTTTCAGGGACGCGCTGCGAAGGAGGTTTTCAAAGTGAACACGACGCAGGCAGGCAATCAACTGCTCCTCGACCACGTTGACGCGCGACAGGTGGCGGCGGACGTGGACGAGAGGGCGAGCGCGGACGAGAGAGCGGCTGACCGCAACGCAATCGTCCGACTCGACCCCGACCATCCGGGCTTCCGCGACGCCGAGTACCGCGCGCGCCGCAACCGCATCGCGCAACTCGCGCTCGACTACCGCGCGGGCGCGCCCGTCCCCGACGCGCCTTACTCCGAAGAGGAGCACGCGCTCTGGCGAACGATTCGCGACGCGCTCGAACCCGCGCACCGCCGACACGCCTGCGCCGAGTACCTCGAAGCCGCGCGCCGCCTCGACCTTCCGCGCGCTTCGATCCCGCAGCTACGCGAAGTATCGGAGAGGGTGCGGGCCATCAGCGGCTTCCGGCTTGAGCCGGTCGCGGGGCTGGTCGCGCCGCGCGTCTTCCTCGAATCGCTGGCCGACGGCGTGTTCCTCTGCACGCAGTACATACGCCACCACTCGACGCCCCTCTACACGCCGGAGCCGGACGTGGTTCACGAGCTGCTCGGACACGCGCTGACGCTCGCGAGTCCACGCCTCGCCGAACTCAACCGCCTGGTCGGCGAGGCCGTCCGCCGCACCGATTCGCCGGAGGCGCTGGAGCGCCTGTCGCGTCTCTACTGGTTCACAATCGAGTTCGGCGTCCTGCGCGAAGATGGAGAGGTCAAGGCTTACGGCACTGGGTTGTTGTCGTCCGCGGGCGAGCTTGAGGCGATGGGCAAGGCGGAGTTGCGACCGCTCGATCTCGAAGAGGCTTCGCGCGCCGAGTACGACCCGACACGTTTTCAGCCCGTGCTCTTCTGCGCCGACTCGTTCGACCGCATGTACGACGCGCTTAAAGATTTCCTCGTCCGCTGGCGCGCGAGCGCGTGAGCGCGTCGCGCGCGGCCAGCGCCGTGCGCGCGGCCTCTTCCGCACTGGCGGCGAGCGCGGTGAGGTGTCCCATCTTTCGCGCGGGCCGTGCCTCCGACTTGCCGTAGAGGTGCAGCTTGACCGCGGGGAACGTGAGAGCGGCGCGCCAGTCCGGCTCGCCCTCGTGCCAGAGGTCGCCGAGCAGGTTCGCCATCGCCGCGGGGCGCAGCAACTCGGTCGAGCCGAGCGGCAGGCCGCAGACGGCCCTGAGCTGCTGCTCGAACTGGCTCGTCGCGCACGCGTCAAAGGTGAAGTGGCCGGAATTGTGCGGGCGCGGCGCGAGTTCGTTGATGAGCAGGCGGCCTTCGCGCGTGAGGAAGAACTCGACGCACATGACGCCGACCACGTCGAGCGCCTCCATAACGGCGCGCGCGATCTCGACCGCCTCGCGCGCGGTCGCTTCCGCGACGTGCGCGGGCGCGACCGAGAGGTCGAGTATGTGGCGGCGGTGCGCGTTCTCGATGACGCCGTAGTGCTTGAACTCGCCCGCCTCGGCGCGCGCGGCGACGACCGAGACCTCGCGCTCGAAGTCAACGAAGGCTTCGAGAATCCATTCGCGCCCGCCCAGGGTCGCGGCCCTTTGCTCCATGTCTTCGGCGGAGTCCAGACGCGTCTGCCCCTTGCCGTCGTAACCGGAGCTTGCGGTCTTCAAGACCGCCGGGTAGCCGATCTCTTCCGTCGCCGCGCGCAGAGACTCTTCGGAGTTGACGTGGCGGAAGCGCGTGACGGGGAAGCCCCGGCGCGAGAGAAAGTTTTTTTCGCGCAGTCGGTTCTGCGCCGTGTAGAGCACTTCGCCGGAGGGCCTGACGGGCACGAGTTGCGCGGCGGCCTCGACCGCTTCGGCGGGCACGTTCTCGAACTCGAAGGTCACGACCGAGACGCCGCGCGCGAACTCGGCAACAGCGTCGAGGTCTTCATAAGGGCGCTGGTACTCACGGTCGGAAATCTGACCCGTGGGCGTGTCGGCGAGCGGCGAGAGGGTGTGCACGCGGTAGCCCATCCGTCGCGCGGCGATGGCGAACATGCGGCCCAACTGGCCGCTGCCAAGCACACCGACGGTCGCTCCGGGCAGTATCGCGCTCATGTCGGCAGAGTGGCCTCGCGCACCTTCGCGGTCTGCTCCTCGCGGAAGCGCCGGAGCTTTTCTCTCAGCTCTGGCCGCGTGTTGGCGAGCACGGCGACGGCCAGAAGCGCCGCGTTCGTCGCGCCGCTCGGCCCGATGGCGAGCGTGCCGACGGGGACTCCCGCCGGCATCTGCACGATTGACAGAAGCGAGTCCAGACCCTTCAAAGCCTTGCTCTCGACCGGCACGCCGAAGACCGGCACGGTGGTCTGAGCCGCGACCATGCCGGGCAGGTGCGCCGCGCCGCCTGCGCCCGCGATGATGACTTCGAGTCCGCGCCCTTCCGCGCCGGAAGCAAACTCCGCCATCCACTGCGGCGTCCGGTGGGCCGAGACGACAAGGCACTCGTGCGGCACGCCGAACTGCTTCAGCACTTCGTCAGCGTGGCGCATCGTCTCCCAGTCCGACGTGCTGCCCATGATGACGGCGACGAGCGGCACGCCGGACGGGGAGACGAGGGGAGGGGGAGACGGGGGGGCTGAGCGGGGTTTCTCATCTCCCCGTCTCCCCGTCTCCCCGTCTCCCAGTCTCTTTTTCATCTACAGGTACATGTACTCTTCCTGATCCATGCCGGGCAGGGGCTTCTGCTCGCCGCGCGCGATTGCCAGCGCGCGGTAGGCGAAGATGTGCTCGGTGTCTATCAGGTGGCCGACGACCTCCTTGATGCTCCACTTGCCGGGTTCATACCGGAAGAGAGAGCGCTCTTCCGTGATGCCGCCCAGCAGCGCGAGCGTCTCCTCGCCCTGCCGCGTCAGAGTCTCGACCACGTCGGCGTCGGGGACGAGCGAGACGTACTTCTCGTAGTAAGGCGCGTACTCATTTGTTTCTGGTCTGGCCGGGGCCGTTGCTGACATTTTGCTTACTCCTTCGTGCGGGGGTTTTCAGTTTAAATCAATGCTTGTGCGTGCCGGGGAAGAAATAACCACCGCAGGCGCAGAAAGACTCAGAGGAAGACAAAACCTCTGTGCACCCTCCCGGTTCTCTGTGCCTGCGGTGGTTAATCATTCTCCCTCTAATCTCAACGGAAGTTTCCACAGTCAAGTCGCGCGGCCTACTCCTGTGCGTGCGAGTAGCCGGGCTTGCCGTCGAAGTTGCAGAGGTTCTCGGTCTTGATGAAGTCGAGGCCGGCGTCGGCGAAGCGCGAGAGAAGTTGTGTAATCTGCGCGTGCGTGATCGCACGGCCTTCCGTCTCGGAGACGAAGCGGCAGCGCCAGTGGTCGGAGCAGAAGGTCTCAGTCGCGCCGCCGGGATAGACCTTGACGCCGCGGTTGGCGATTGCCGTCAACTTCAATCCGTCGCCTGAGAGCTTCGACACCGCCGCGCCGAGGTCGTTCGCCGTCCCGTGCGTCCAGTCGAGATAAACGTCAACGCCCACGGTCTCTTTGTCCGACGCGACCGACGTGCGCGCCATGCGTCCCGCGAACGTCGCCCCGCCGCTCTCGCCCGCCTTGTAGCTGACGGCCTTCAAACGCTCCGGCTTCTGCCCCGTGCGCGCGACCACCGCCTCGGCGAACTCGCGCGTGCCGACCTTCTCCCGGCTCACGCCTTCCTTGTAGATGTCGTAGGTGTGGACGCCGTCCTCCATCGTCTTGAGCCAGGCATTGTGTGCGCGCTCGGCCACGTCCGTTTGGCCGATGTGGACGAGCATCATCACCGCGCCGAGGAAAAGCCCCGAAGGGTTGGCGAGGTTCTGGCCTGCGCGCCGCGGGGCCGAGCCGTGGATGGCCTCGAACATGGCGATTGATTCGCCGATGTTGGCCGAGCCTGCCAGGCCCACAGAGCCGGCGATCTGCGCCGCCACGTCCGAGAGCACGTCGCCGTAGAGGTTCGGCAAGACGAGCACGTCGAAGTTCTCCGGCGCGTCGGCGAGCTTGGCCGCGCCGATGTCCACGATCCAGTGCTCGTTCTCGATGTCCGTGTATTCGGGCGCGATCTCTTCAAAGATTTTGTGGAAGAGGCCGTCGGTGATCTTCATGATGTTGTCTTTCGTGAAGCATGTCACCTTCCGACGGTTGTTCCGCCGCGCGTACTCGAACGCGTAGCGCACGATCTTCTCCGTGCCGGGCCGCGAGATGAGCTTCAAACACTGCGTCACCTGCCCTGTCTGACGGTACTCGATGCCGCCGTACACGTCCTCCTCGTTCTCGCGGACGATAACGACATCCATCAATGGGTGCTTCGTCTCCACGAACGGGTGATAAGAGACGCAGGGGCGCACGTTCGCGTATAGCCCGAACGTCTTCCGCACCGTCACGTTCAGACTCTTGTAGCCCCCCCCCTGCGGCGTCGTGATCGGAGCCTTCAAAAAAACTTTCGTCCGCCTCAAAGACTCGAACGCTTCGGGCGCGACGCCCGCCGGATTCCCCGCCAGATAGACCTTCTCGCCGATCTCTATCTCCTCGATGTCGAGCCGCGCGCCTGCGCCTTCGAGTATGCGCAGCGTCGCGTCCATGATCTCCGGCCCGATGCCGTCGCCGCGCGCGACCGTGATGGGTGTGTTAGCCATAATGACGAATGAGCCTCTACGGTTCCTTTGATTTGACGGAAGACCTGCCGCGGCGCTCGTCGTCAAGCGCCTGCCGGGAGCGACAAATTATCTTCCCTTGAGAGAACTGGAGATATAACATTCCCCCGGCGGAACTGACAACCGCCCGCCGCCCGCGCGGCCTTTCAGACTTTTGCCGTACTCAGGCTTTACCGGCGACCGATTCTCACTTGAGGAGCAGACGACATGAGCGAACAACCCCGCCGACCAAAAACAAAAGCGACTAGCCTCACGTCTATTGCCGAATTCCGCATTCAGAAAGCGCGCCAATGTTATGAGGTTGCTTTGGATTTGTTCGGTCTGGACTTGTCCGAATTACCGAAGTCCGTTGCTCAGCTTTCGCAGCTTCGGGCACTATCCCTCGGTAGAAATCGACTAAAGACACTGCCGAAGTCCATCGGTCAACTTTCACAACTCCAGACGTTAATGCTCGACAATAACCAACTGGCGGCGCTGCCAGAGTCCATTGGTCAGCTCTCGCAGCTTCAGTCATTGTCGCTCAGTAACAATCAACTGACGACGCTGCCGAAGTCCATCGGTCAACTTTCGCAGCTTCGGACGCTGTACCTAGACGATAACCAACTGACAAGGCTGCCGGAGTTATTGCGGAGGCTTACGCGGTTAGAGAAACTCTATCTGCACGGTAACGAGGCTCTCGGTTTGCCTGCGGAAGTGTTGGGGCCTAAATGGCATGAATCTTCCGCTGAGTCAGCGAAGCCCGCTGCGATTCTCGATTATTACTT
>QHXN01000008.1 GCA_003222975.1 Acidobacteriota bacterium
TACCGGGCGCAGTTACAACAAGCGGCGTGAGGCTCGAAGAAGGTCTTATCTCGATATCTACCAAATGGGGGTAGATTCAGGGCCAAAGGTTGCCGACACTGCAAGCCGTGGCCGAAGACCGGAAGACGCGCTGGCAGAGAGTCACCGTGAAGAGTTGGTATGGCGAAGGTGAGCGAGTGGTCGAGGCCGCCTCCGCGACCTGCGTCTGGTATCACAGAGGGTTGACTCCGGTGCCCATTCGCTGGGTGCTGGTCCGAGACCCGGCGGGCAAGTTCTCGACCCAGGCGCTGCTCTCGACCAGGCTGGGGGCTGAGCCTGCGGAGGTACTGGGGTGGTTCGTCAAGAGGTGGCAGATGGAAGTGACCTTTGAGGAAGCCCGCGCGCACCTGGGAGTAGAGACGCAGCGGCAATGGTCGGACAAAGCGATTGCGCGCACCACGCCTTGCTTGCTGGGACTGTACTCTCTGACCACCTTGCTGGCCGCGCGCTTGCTCGCCGCGCAGTCGCTGCCCGTGCGCCGGGAGGCGTGGTACGCCAAGCAGGGCGCGACGTTTTCCGACACGATTGCTTTTGTGCGCCGCTGCTTGTGGAGTCATCAGCATTTTCAGATGTCGGCGATGAAAGCCGACATGATAAAAGTCCCGCGCGCATTAACTGGAGCGCCTGATAGAGACACTTTGTTATGCAGCGTAAATGGATAAAGTCCAGCTAAGGCCCAGTTACCATTCTCCGAACTCAAAATTGACGAAGGTAAATTTGTTAGGTCAGGCCCGGCAGCGCCTCAACGGGCGTCGGGCGTCCCGCCCGTGAAGCCCGCGAGCGCGTAGATGAGCGGGGCGTTCCAGTTGATGGCGACCTCGTTGACGCGGTAATTCTCATCCTCGTCGCGCCAGTCGGTCGCGCGGGGCCAGCCGCCGCCGACGAGGTAGCCGGGCCACGTCCGTGTTCCGGGCTGCCGCAACGTGGGCCTGAAGTGTGGGTGAAGCGGCGGGCTTGCGCCGAGGCCGGTCACGAACGAGCGACCGTAGTAGTTGCGACCGAACAGGTGACTGACGGCGTCGAGCGCCGTCTCGACGTAGGCGCGCTTCGGCGCGACGAGATTGGCCGATTGCAGTAAGACGGTCGTGTTCGCCACGCCGCCGTTGCAGCCCCAGTAGTATTTCGTGCCGAGCGGGCGCGCGTAGCCGTGCGCGTCGCGCAGGGTGACGAGGCGATCCGCCGTCGCCACGAGACCGTCGCGCACCTGACGCACGAGCACGGCGTCCCGCCCCGCGCGCTCCGAGAAGAGATAGGTGAGCATGCCGAGGTTCTTCACGTCGCCCCAGCCCCAGTCAAGATCGAACTTCTCCGCGAAGGAGCGCGCGCGCGACTCGAAGTCCGCGAGGTAGCGGGCCTCGCCCGTCGTCTCCCAAAGCTCTGCGGCGGCCCACAGGCGGTCGTCCGCATCACCCGTCTGGTACGCGCCCGTCGTGAAGCCCTTGAGGTCTGCGCGGTGGCTGTCGGAGTGCGCGCGAAGGAAGTCGTAGGCTGAGCGCGCGGCGTCGAGGCAGCGGCGCGCGTAGGCGCGGTCGTAGGGAGTGAAGGCGCGGGCGGCCATCGCCATCACGGCGACGAAGTCGGCGGTGGCCGCGCTGCTCCAGGGCGTGAAGTAGCGCGGCGTCTTTTCGTCTTCGGGCTGTAAGGCCGGGCCGAAGTCGCGGGTCGAGACCTTGTGGTAGGCCGAGCCGTCGGCGGCCTGCATCTTGAGCAGCCAGTCGGTCTCCCACTTGACCGCGCCGAGGTATGCGGGCAAGCCTCGCTCCGCGCCGTGCGGGTCGAGGCCGGCCCTCTGAATTTGAGAACCGAACTGCTCCCAGGCGCGGAGCATGATGCCGACGGTGACGCCCGCGTTGACGACGTACTTGTTGTAGTCGCCCGCGTCGTGCCAGCCGCCTGTGGCGTCGCGCCGCGCGTGGCCGCCGCCGACGAAGTCGAGCCAGGCGTCCTCTGTGTGGCACGCGGCGTGTGAGTAGGTGACGCCGCCCGTCGTGGCGCGCACCGGCGTGCCGCAGCGCCAGAGGTACATGGCCTCGACGGCGGCGCGGAACGGCGCGTCGTACACGTCGCGCGCAACGCGGAACGGCGCGGAGCGCCCGACGCCCGCGACTTCGAGGCGATAGACTCCGGGCCGGTCACATGCGGAGAAGTCGGCGACGTAGAGGTCTTCGTCCGTGTCAGCGTTATGAACCGGGCCGGTCGCCTTGCCGCGGAAGACGACCGCGCCGTCTTTGTCTGCGACGACGCTGAAGTCGGTGAAGCGCGCGGCGACGGAGGCCCGCTTCTCGTGGCCGGGCAGGTATCCGACCGTGTTGAGCCTGATGGCCGGGTCGGCGCAGAGGGCGCGCCGCGGCACGAGCAGCACGCACGCGGCGAGCACCGCGCACGTGCTCAGGGCTTTAAGAGAGCGTCGCATGGT
Source organism: Acidobacteriota bacterium (assembly GCA_003222975.1). Taxonomy (GTDB): domain Bacteria; phylum Acidobacteriota; class Blastocatellia; order Pyrinomonadales; family Pyrinomonadaceae; genus QHXN01. Next base: position 2,456 of record QHXN01000008.1, read on the forward strand.
CGTTAACGGAATGCGTCCGCGAGCGAGCGCACCTTGAGCCGCGCGCGGAACTCTTCGGGCGAGGGCGCGCGCCGCGCGCGGAACTCTACCCTGACCTCCTTGCCGGGGATGAGGTCGAAGTAATTGTCCGAGAACGTGCCGTCTAAGCCTTCCGCCGAGAGATAGACGGCGCGCGCGAGCTTGTCCGACTTCAGCGTCACGTTGAGGCCGCCCTGCGCGCGCGCCGCGTCCGTGGTGACGTGCGGCGCGGGAAGCGTCAGCTCCTTGTACGGGCGGAAGAAGAGCCGGTTGGCGGAGACCGCCTTTCCGCCGACGAGCAGCTCGCAGTCGAGGAAGACGCTCTTCGCGTCGCGGCCTCGGAGCAGCTCTTCCGCGGGGAGGCTCAGGTAAGACTTACTCGCGAGCGCCGCCACCTCGACGCTCTTTCTGTTTTCCGAGAGCGCATGCCCGTCGAAGTCCGTCAACGTGACGACCAACTCGGCAGGCGTCGCTTGCGTGCGGTCGGAGACGACGTAGAACTCGACGTTGTTATTCTCGACGTGTGGGCTGACGAGCAGGTCGTTGTAGAAGCGGCGCGCGTAGAACTGGAGGGCCTTCCAGCGACCGAAGTAGTCAATGCTCGACCAAGAGGCGACGGGCCAGCAGTCGTCTATCTGCCAGTAGAGCGACCCCATGTTGTGCGGCATGATGCGGCGCAGGTGCTCGGCCCCGACCTTGATGCCCTCGGCCTGCAAGACCTGGCTGACGTAGAGGAAGGAGTCGAAGTCTTTCGGCTCCGGGTAATCGCGCAGCATGTACTCGCGGATGAGTTGATTGCCGCGCGGGTGCTTCTGGTGCGCGAGCATGACGGGCGACTGGATGTCGTGGTCGGCGGGCAGCGTGTAAGCGTTGACGGTTTCTATTTGCGGGAAGGACTGGAAGCCGTACTCGCTCATAAAGCGCGGGTGCTGCTTTTCATATTCGGTGAAGGGCTTGGCCGCGTGCCAGACCTCCCAGTAGTGCACGTCGCCCATCCGCTGCGAGTCGGGGTCGTCTTCGAGGTTGGAGCTGGGCGAGCTGGGCCAGTAGGGCCTCGCGGGGTCTTGCTCGGCGACCACTTCGGGCAGCACGCCGTGAAAGATTTTCTTGTAGTCGTCCCAGAGCTTCGCCGGAAGGTTCTGCTTCCAGCCCCAGTGCTGCCAGGCGGTCTCGACCTCGTTGTTGCCGCACCAGATGACGATGCTCGGATGATTCCTCAGACGCTTGACGTTATCCGTGGCCTCGGCGCGGACGTTGTCGAGAAAAGCCTGGTCGCCCGGATACATGCTGCACGCGAACATGAACTCCTGCCAGACGAGCAAGCCCATCTCGTCGCAGAGGCGGTAGAACTCGTCCGACTCGTAGATGCCGCCGCCCCACACGCGCAGCATGTTCATGTTCGCGTCACGCGCCGACTCAAGCAACTGCCGGTATCTCTCCGCTGTGATGCGCGTCGGGAAGCTGTCCGCCGGAATCCAGTTGGCCCCTTTGGCGAAGACCGGCACGCCGTTGACGACGAACGTGAAGCTCTTGCCTTCACGGTCGGGCTGCTGCCGCAGCTCGACCGTGCGCAGGCCGACGCGCGCCGCCGCCTCGTCAACCTCACGGCCTCCGACGAGGAGACGCGCACGCAGGTCGTAGAGCGGTTGCGCGCCCATCCCCGCGGGCCACCAGAGCCGCGGCTTGTTGATGGTGAAGTTGACGGCGACTTTGTTTGTGCCCGCGGCGAGCTTCAAAGGCTGGCGCGCAGGTGTGCCCTTGTCGGTCAGGTTCTCGACGACGACGGTTGCGTCCGCCGCGCCCGTCGAGACGACCTCGACCTCGGCGGTCATCTGCGCGGAGTCACGGCCTATCTGGTTCTGCACGACGCGCAAGCTTTCGACGCGCGCCGAGTCCCAGGCTTCGAGCGAGACGGGACGCCACACCCCGCTCGTCACGAAGCGCGGCCCCCAGTCCCAGCCGAATTGATAGGGCGCTTTACGCGTGAAGGGGCTTGTCTTCTCGCCCTGGTCGTTGACCGCCGGGAGCTGGTAGCTCATCTTCGCCATCAAGGGCAGAACCTCGTTGATGGGCGAGCGGAAGGTGACGTGCAAAGTATTCGCGCCCGGCTTGAGCAGGCGTTTGCAGTCAACGCGCCACGTGCGGAACATGTTGTCGGCTTCGAGGAGCGTCGCGCCGTTGAGCGTGACGTTGGCGTAGGTGTCGAGTCCTTCAAAGACCATCTCGACGTGCTCGCGCCTGAGGAGGTCTGCCGGCGCGTCGAACGTGGTCTGGTACTCCCAGTCGGTCTTGCCGATCCACTGCAACTTCGGCTCGTCGTCGCGGTAGAAGGGGTCTTCGATCAGCTTGTTCGCGAGCAGGTCGGTGTGGACGCAGCCCGGCACGGCGGCCTTGTGCCACTCGCCCTTGCCGACCTCGCGAAACGTCCAGCCGGAGTGCAGCGGAATCTTAACCCTCGCGGACTCGCGCGAAGTCTTCGCGGGCTGCGCGAGAACTGAGTGCGCCGCGAGCAGCAGCAGAAGGAAGGCCGCCGGCTTCAGTAGTTTTTTCGCCATCGCGCGTCACCTCTTCGAGAAATCTTTTGTATGCTCATGCAACAAACCGTCGCAGGCGGGGGAGAAGTTCGGACGAAAACCCCCGTCGCTTTTTGTGAAGGTCTGAATATTATGCACGACCTGTCAACAGGGGCGTGCCGGGGAAGCATCCGACGCTTTGCGAAACGTCCGTTTGTCGCGCCGGAAAACGCGGTGCTATACTCCGCCGCGTCCGAGGTGGGTGGCCCGCCCGCGAGACCCCGCGCGGCTCACAAAGCCGAACAACGACGCCGTGTGAAGAACGCTTTATGTTCGCTCACCTGATTATTATCTTCGCGCTGACGTTCGCCCCGGCGCAGACTGACGCCGCCGTGCGGCAGTCCGAGGAGGAGTTCGCGCGCGGCGTCGAGTTGCAGCAGAAGGGCGACCTGGAAGGCGCGCGCGCGGCATACGAATCGGCCCTACAGAAAGTGCCGCGCCGCTTCGACGCGCTCTCGAACCTCGGCGTCATCTACGCGCGCCTGGGGCAGTACGAGCAGGCGATCAAGTGCTACCAGGACGCGCTCGAAGTTGACCCGCGGCAGCACGCCGTCCGCCTCAATCTCGGCATCGCCTACTACAAGACGGACGACCAGGAGGCAGCCGCGCGCGAACTCTCGAAGGTCGTGGCCGCGCAGCCCGAAAACCTTCAGGCGCGCCTCCTCCTCGGCCTCTCTTATTACCAGCTCGACCGTGTGAGCGAGGCCGTCGCCGAGCTACAGACGGTCTATCGCGCGCAGCCCGACAACCTCGCCGCCGCCTACTCGCTCGGCTCCGCCTACATCTCCTTGGGCCGCACGGACGAGGCCGGCGAACTCATCGGCAAGGTCTTCCGGGGCGTTGACTCGGCGGAGGCGCACCTCATCATCGGCTCGCTCCACCTCGCGCTCAAGGAACTCCAACCCGCCATCGAGGAGTTGACCGCGGCCAGCGCCATCAACCCGCGGCTCGCGACGCTCCACTCGCAGCTAGGCCGTGCCTATCTCTTCTCCGGCAACCGCGACGGGGCCGTCAAAGAGTTCCTCGCCGAGATTGAGTTGAACCCGCGCGACTTCGAGGCCAACGCGCGCCTCGGCTGGATTTACCGCGAAGACGGGCGTCTCGACGAAGCCGCGCCGTTTCTGAAGAAGGCTCTGGAGCTGAGGCCCAACGACACGGGCGCGCTCTACCAGCTCGCGCAGCTCTCGCAGGCGAAGGGCGACACCGCCGGCGCGGTCGCGCTGCTCGAACGCACGGTGGCGCGCACGCCCGACTTCACGCCCGCGCACGTCCTCCTCGCGCGCCTCTACTACAAGTTGGGCCGCAACGCCGACGCCGAGCGCGAGCGCGCGGCCATCCAGCGGCTCAACGAGGAGCAGCAGAAGAGGCAGCCGACGCCCGAATCGCAGGGCGTCGGGCCGCGCCCGAACGTCCAGCCCGGTAGTCCCGGCGGCGGAACCACTCCGAAGCCCTGATGTCGAAAGGCGACCCGATAAATAGTGCGACGAACCATCAACTGCCTTCTCTCTCTCTTCATCCTCTGTGCACACGCCGCGGCGCTGCGCGCACAGCAGAAGCCAGCGCCCCCGGCGGCCTCCGACCGCGTCACCTTCGTAGAGGTGCCGCCGGAGACGAGCGGCATCACGTGGGTACACGACAACGCGCACTCGCCGGAGCGCTACCTGCCCGAAACCGTCGGCGCGGGCTGCGCCTTCCTCGACTACGACAACGACGGCTGGCTCGACATCTACCTCGTCAACAGCGGCCCCTCGGACTTCTTCACGCCACAGAAGCCCCTCAAGAACGCCCTCTACCACAACAACCACGATGGCACGTTTACGGACGTGACGGACAAGGCGGGAGTCGCGGGCGGAACCTTCGGCATGGGGGTGGCGGCTGCGGATTACGACGGCGACGGCTGGGTTGACCTCTACGTCACCGCTTACGGGCGGAACATTCTGTACCGAAACAACGGCGACGGGACGTTCACGGACGTGACGGCGAAGGCTGGGGTGGGTGCGCCGGGGTGGTCAACGTGTGCGGTGTGGTTCGACT
>QHXN01000073.1 GCA_003222975.1 Acidobacteriota bacterium
AAAGTTCGGGATTGTGCTGCCGAAGCCCAATATCGCGACACAGAGCTTCAGTACCTCGATTCCAGAGCTTGGAATTGCGAATCCGTGGCGGAGGATCGCGGTTTACGCAGTCGCCTGAGTAAAGTGGAGCGCAGAAGGGCGGCGTGCGCGGGCGGGTTGCGGCTGTTTGCGCGCGGGGTTCGCGGCAGTTTATCGTTGAAGAGTCCGGGGTGGGTAACAAGAGGGACGTGCCGATGTGGGGGGTAAAGGCTGAGGTGGAGTTGGAGGCGGGCGAGTTCGTCGAGGTCGAGGGCGTGCGGCTGCACTACCTGAGCCGCGGCGAGGGCCGGCCCGTCGTTCTGCTGCATGGCAACAGCGGCTTCGCGCACGACTTCGCCGCGGTGCTCGAAACGTTGGACGCGGGCGAGTTCCGCGCGCTCGCCTTTGACCGGCCCGGCCACGGCTTCAGCGAGCGGCCCCCGCAGGACGGCGCGATGAGCACGCAGGCCCGCCTGCTACGCGGCGCGCTTGCATCGCTCGGCGTCCGAAAGCCCCTGCTCGTCGGCCACTCCTGGGGCGGCACGCTCGCGCTCGCTTACGCGCTGCAATTCGCCGATGAAGTCTCGGCGCTCGTCCTCCTCGCGCCCGCCGCCTACGGCGACGCCGAAGAGACGAACGCCGCGCAGCGAATCATCGTCGAAATCCCCGTGCTGAGCGACCTCTTTATACGCGCCTCCGACACCAAGTTCGCGTGCCGACCGTGATCGTCACGGGCGACGCCGACGAGCTTGTCAATCCAGTGAAGCACGCTTATCCTTTGCACAGTGAGATAGGACATTCCGAGCTGGTCGTGCTCCCCGCCGCCGGACACATGCTGCCCCACACCCGACCGGAGGCAGTTGTCAACGCACTCCGCTCTGCGGCCAAGGCTAGACCGGCCCAGGTGTAAATATGTATCGTATCCCCGTTCGTGAACTTTGGTGGCTCGTCGCCGGGGGCGCGGGCTACGGCGCGCGCTATGTCCGTCTGCGCGTCAGCACCGCGCGCTCCACGCGGCGCGCACGCGCCGAGGCAGACCCCACGGGCGAGCTTCTACGCCTGCAAACCCTCTACGGCTACAACGCGCACTCGCTGGTGAGCATCGCGCCGGGCGCGCGCCTTTGGTCAACCCCCGAAATAGACGGCGCGGTCATCTACAGCGAGTTCGGTCGCGTGTGGCTCGCCGCCGGAGACCCGCTCGCTTCGGAAGAAGAAGCCGTCGAGTTGGCACGCCTCTTCGTACTCGCGGCGAAGAAGCAGGGCCGGGTCGCGGCGTTCGTGCCCGTGACGGCGCGCTTCGCGCGCGACGCCCAGGCGCTAGGACTCGGCGCGGTCAAGGTCGGCGCGGCCCCCTACTTCGACTTGCAGGCGTGGTCGCCGCGCGGCGACCGCGCGAAGAAGATGAGGGCCGGAGTCAATCAAGCGCGGCGCGCGGGCGTCGTCGTCGAGGAGGTTGCGCCGGACGCGGGGCTGCGGAGCGAAACGGAAAAACTCTGCCGCCGCTGGCTCGACACGCGCCGCACAGCCGTCTCGTTCGGCTGGCTCTTTCTGCTCGACCCGTTCCAGCACGCGGCCCACAAAAAGTTTTTCGCGGCGCGCGATTCTTCAGGCGCGCTCGTCGGCTTCCTCGCCGCAAGTCCCGTCCCCGCGCGCGGCGGCTGGTACTTGGAGGACGTTCTGCGCCACCCGGAAGCGCCGCCGAGCACCGCCGACCTCCTCGTCTTCGAGGCGCTGACCCGCCTCGCCGCCTCCGGCGCGCGACTCGCCACGCTCGGCACATCGCCCTTGGCACACGAGGGCGAAGAAGACGTGCCCGCGGGCGGCTACCCCGTGGTCGAGCGCGCGCTCCGCGTCGCCTCGAAGCGGCTCGGCGCGTTCTACAACTTCGAGGGCCTGCGCCGCTTCAAATCGAAGTTCGTGCCGACGCGCTGGGAGAGCGAGTACGTCCTGGGGCCGCGCGGGGTGACGATGCCGCCGCGCGTGGCCTACGCGGTCGTCCGCGCCATCGCACCCGGCGGCATTCCACAACTTTTGACCCGGCAGGTCGCGCGCACCATCCGCGCGGGCCGACGCCGCGCCGACAAACAACACTAACCGACCTGACACACGAAAGGACGAAGGAGAATTAAATGATTCGCAAGATTTCCCTCCTGGGCTTGACCCTCGCGCTCTGTGCCGTCTTCGCATATGCGCAGGACGAGAAGAAGACCGTCAAGGTGACGGGCTACGTCATTGACAACATGTGCGCCGGGCCGCACGCCGCGGAGGACGAGGCCAAAGAGCACACGACCTCCTGCGCCCTGATGCCGCGCTGCGAGAAGAGCGGCTACGCCGTCGTCTCCGGCGACAAGTCGTACAAGCTCGACGGCAACGGCAACAAGCTGGCCGCGCAACTGCTTCATCACACGCAGACGAAGCGCGGCCTGAAGGTTGAAGTCGAAGGCACGCTCGAAGGCGACACGCTGCACGCCGACAAGCTCGCCGAAGTGAAGTAGGGCGGGGCGGCACGACTCTTAACAACAAAAGGCTCAGGGCTTGGCCGTACCAAGCCCTGAGCCTTTGTTATCGCGCGCCGTCTCAGAAATGTTTCAAGACTTTCTGAACCAGCGCCTTCGCCCTTTTGATCTTCCCGGCCTCATCTTCCGTGCCGCCGATGCTCACGCTGATGATCGTGTCTTTCCTGAGCACGGAGAGCGCGCCGCCTTTCTCGCCGCCAGACCAGTACGCCTCGTCGCCGATGCCTGCGACGCGCTCGGTGCGCGTCTCTCCTTCATCCTCCTCTCTCTCGTGGTGGCCGCCTTCGCGCACCTGGCCGTTCGCCTTCTCCCGCTCCAACTCTTTCTCGCGCTCACGCTCGCGTCGTTCGCGCTCGCTCTCGCGCCCCTCGCCCGCGTCGCGTCGAAACTTCTGCCGCCAGTATTCCTTCACGGCGTCCGGCGCTTGCGCTTCTGTGGAGGCGCGGACGACTTCGAGGCTGACGGACTTGTTGAAGGTCGGCAGGCGGTAGAAGCACTGCGACATACGGAGGCTACCCGCGAGGTGCTCGCTCCCCTGCGCGTCTGCGACCTCCTCGCCCTGAACCTCTCGGATGTCCGCGCCCGACAGCAGCGCGCACGTGACGCTCTTCGGGACGGCGTCGGTCGTGTTCGCGGCGGGAGTCTGTGACGCTTGCTGGGTCGGCGGCGGCACGGTCTGCGTATCGCCGCGGCGCACATCGCAGGCGGGCGCGAAGAGAAGAGGGCAGAGCAAGAGGGCAAGTATCGTCGGGCGCATCAAGTGCCTCCGGCGTGCGAATGAGGGTTTACTCAATCAAGCGAGCACTTCTTATCGCGCCGCGCGGTCAAAAGGCGAAGCCGGCGGAGTCGGTTTTAATTTTTCGCCGGTTGCGCCGCGCTATCTGCCAACTTCTTCTGCAAGAGCGCGACGCGCTCGCGCGCCCATTCGGGAGCCGCGCCGACGCGTTCCATCGCGCGCACGTACTGCTCGGCAGCCGAAAGGGCGTCGGCGTACTTCCCCTCGCGCTCGCGCACGCGACTGAGGTCAATGAAGAACTGTGGGCTTTGGTCGCCCATCAGTTCGATTGCGCGCGCGTAGGCCGCGTCGGCCTGCTCCAACCGGTCGAGGTGCTCGTAGAGGCGACCGAGGTGGTAGAAGGCAATGGGGTAGCGCGCCGGCTGGCGTTCGGTGACGACGAGCAGGCTGGCGACGGCCTCCTCCGTGCGTTGCATCCCGGCGAGCGTGAAGCCGAGTTCGAGGTCGGCGGGCGCGAAGTAGCCGCCGTTGCTCTCGATGGCGCGGCGGTAGAGCGCGACGGCCTCCTCGCCCCGCTGCGCCTCGCGCGCCTCGCGCGCGCGTTGCAGGAGGCTGTAAGTCTCCCTGCTGACGACGAGCGTGCGGAGCCGCGTCGAAGGCGTGCGCGACTCGCGCAAGGCCGTCGGCGACTCCCGCTCGCCCGGCGCGCGCGCGGCGGAAACTTTCTCACTCTTCGCGGCGGAAACCTTCGCACCCTTCAAAGCGTCGCCGCCCTTCGTTTCTCTCTCTTCGGAAGAACTGACACCGTGCGACGGCTCGGCAGCGACGTTCGCGGCGGCCACGATCTCGCCGCGCGCCAACGCGATCTCGCGCGGGACGACAGCGCCGCGGCGGCTCAGTCGCGCGCCGAAGTCGTCGAGGACTGCGAGCGCGCGAACGGCGTCGCCGTCTTCGGCGAGCGCGCGTGCGAGCGCGACCGCCGAGTCCGCGTGGTCTGGCTTGATGCGTAGAGTGCGCTGCCACTCTTCGATGGCAAGGCCCGCCTCGCCGCGCAGCGCGCGCAGGCGGCCCAGGCTGTAGCTGGCCTCCGCGTAGGTGTAGCTCTCCTGACGCAGCGCCGCCGTCAGAGACTCCTCGGCCTCCTCCCAGCGCCCCAGCCGCGTGAGCACGACGCCGAGGTTGTGCTGCGCGCGCGAATAGTTGCCGCGCCGCTGCGCGACGGCCTTGCGGTACGCCTCGATTGCCGCGTCCGACTCGCCGAGTCGCGCCAGAGCGTTCCCCGTGTTGTAGAAGAACGGCGGGTCGAACCTCTCCTCCGCGAGCATCGAGCGCAGGAGTTCGACCGCCTCGGCCCTCTCACCCGACTTCGTCAGGCGCTCGACCAGCGCGTGCTGCAAGCGCGCACGCTCCGCCGCGTCCGCGGCGGACGCGAGTTGCGCGCGCAACTCGTCCACGCCCACTTCATCCTTCTTCGCCGCGCCGTCTTCCGACGCAGCGTCTTTCGCCGCGGCGTCCATCTTCAACTTCGCCTCGCCCTTCGACGTTGACTCGTCCTTCGCCGCCGCTTCGCCCTTCGCAGATTCGCCCTTCGGCTTATCCTTCGAGTCGTCTTTCGACGCCGCGCTCGTCGCCTCTTGCTTCTGCGCCTGCTCATCCTTCGACGACCGCGCCGTCGCGCGGCGCTCGCGCACGACCGCCTCGCCGCCCTTCGCCGACGGCGTCTGCGCCGGGGCGTGAGGGGCAAGGGCACAGGCGAGCAGTGTGGCGGTCGCCCCGGCTGTCAACAACATTTTCATAGCGCAACCCTCATCATTCCTTGAACGCGATGATCGTGCCGCCGAAGCCGACGGCCCAGCCGCGCGTGCGGCCCACGAAGAAGAGTCGTTCGAGCGTGTGCGGCGTGCCCGTCCGTTCCGCGCGCCACGACGCGCCGCCGTCCGTGGTGTGAATCGCCGCGCCGTCGCCGCCCACGGCCCAGCCCTCGCGCTCGTCGAAGAACTTCACGTCGAAGAGGTCTGAATCTGTCCCCGACGCCTGCGCGCGCCAGGTGCGCCCGCCGTCGTTGGTCGCGAGCACCACGCCGCCCGCGCCTACGGCCCAACCGTGCCGGGCGTCCGCGAACGACACGGCGTTGAGCCGCAGCGAGGCCGCCGAAACTCGCGGGCCGTCGCCCGCCGCCGGCCTCGGCAAAGCTTGGAGCCGCGTCGAAGTTTGAGTTTGAAGCTGCGTCGAGGCCTGGGCTGGCTGTGCCGACGCCTGAACTGTCTGCGCCGGAGACGACGGTTGCGCGGGCAGGCCGACGACCTGGCCCGCGCGCCATGTCGTGCCGCCGTCCGAAGTTTGCAGCAGGGTGGAGCCTGCGCCGACGAGCCAGCCCTGCTGCGCGTCTAAGAGCGACGCGCCGAGCAGCAGGTGGCGGGTCGGCACGCGCTGTCGCGTCCAGGTCGCGCCGCCGTCCGCGGTCGCGTAGAGCGCGCCCGTCTCGCCGAAGGCCCAGCCGCGCTCCGAGTCGCCGAAGCGCACGCGCGCGAGTTGCAAGTCGTCTTCGCCCGCGCCCGTCACGTTAACGCGCGACCAGTGCTCGCCGCCGTCCGAGGTCTTCAGGAGGTAGGAGCGCGCCTCGCCCTTCTTCGTCGGCGCGTAGATGCTGCGCACGCAGACCACCCAGCCCGTCCGCTCGTCCGTGAAGAACACGTCCTGCAACGCGTCTTCGGTCGGCGGGCGGCGCACCTCCCAGTGCTCGCCCCCGTCGGCGGTCGCGAGCAGCGCGCCCTTGCCGCCGACGGCCCACCCGCGCCGCCCGTCAACGAAGAAGACCGAGTGCAGCCACGCGAAAGAGCCGGTCTTCTGCTTCACCCAGGCCGCTTGTGCGGAAGGCAGAAAGCAGAAGGCGGAGAGCAGGAGCAGGAGGCAGGAGCAGACGGCAGGGGCAGACGGCAGGAGCAGCCGTCGCAGTTTGGGCGTCTTGGTTTTGAACTTCAGATTTGAAATCAAAGCAGTTCTGCCTGCCTCCCGCCGTTCGGCCCCTGCCCCCTGCGCTTGCCGTCTGCCCCGGCTTCAAAATCCGCCCGTGAAGATGCGCGCGAAGCTGAGGACGGGCATCAACTGCATGACCTTCTGGAACGTCTTGTACCGGTTGCCCGGCACGACGATCTGATCTCCGGGGCGGAGGAAATAGCTGTCGGCGGCCTTGCCCTTCTCGATGGCGGCCACGTCAACGGGGATGGGCTGGAGCATGCGGTCGGCGTTCCAATGCAGGACGACGACCTTGTGCTTGTCGCCCGTCGGGAGCACGCCGCCCGCCTCGGCCAGAGCCTCGTACACGCTCAGGCGGCGCGACATCACCATGATGCCGGGCTTCGCCACGTCGCCGATGACGCCGTAGCGCGCCGACATCGCCTTGTCCAGAGAGACCGTGACCTTCGGGTCAATGATGAACTCGTCGAGGTGCTTCGCGATCTCGTCGGCCACCTGCCGCGTCGTCTTGCCCGCGACGTGCAAGCCTTCGGGGACGAAGTAGTAGTCAATGAGACCGTCGGGCGGGACGGTGATGCCCGCCTTGGAATACTTGGGCTGGTCAAAGACGGAGACGGAGATCACGTCTTCGGGGCCGAGCCGGTACGACGTGAGGAAGTTGTTGTAGTAGGGAACCTCGGCGTCCGCGTCCTCGCTCAACTGCTCGCGGCGGTTGGCGAGCACCTCTTGGGGTATGTCCGAGGGCGTCCGGTTCGCGTCGTCAGGCTCAAGGCGCTCGCCCGCCGCGGTCTTCTGCGCGGGCGTGGACTTCTGCTCGTCCTTCTTCTGCTTCTGCGCGACGGCGAAGGTCGGCGCGAGCAGAAAGAGCGCGAGCGCGATGGCGGCGGCTGATGTAGGATTCGGCTTCATAACTTCAAACCTCCAATGACAACTGCGGGTGGCGCGGCTTCTTGATTCGGAAAGAGTCGAGCGATCACGTCCCCCGACCGAAGAGGATCGTCTTCACGGTCTCGAACAGAATCACGGCGTCGAGCAAGAGGCCCTGGTTCTTGATGTAGTAAAGGTCGTACTGCAACTTCTGGCGCGCGTCCTCGATGGACGCGCCGTAGGGATACTTGATCTGCGCCCAGCCCGTGAGTCCCGGCGGGATCAGGTGGCGCTGCTCGTAGAAAGGAATCTCCTCGGCCAACTGACGGACGAAGTGGGGGCGTTCGGGGCGCGGGCCGACGAAGTTCATCTCGCCGCGCAGGATGTTCCAGAACTGCGGTATCTCGTCCACGCGAATCTTGCGGATGACTCTCCCGACGCGCGTCGCGCGGTCGTCGCCCGCGCGGCTCGCCCACACGGGGCCGTCCCTTTCGGCGTCCACGCGCATCGAGCGGAATTTATAGACGCGGAAGCTGCGCCCGTTCTTGCCGACCCGCTCCTGCGCGTAGAAGACGGGGCCGCGCGAGTCGAGCTTGATGAGCACGGCGGCGAGGAGCGCGACGGGCAGCGACAGCACAGCGCCGGCGAGTGCGACCGAGCGGTGCACAACCGTCCGCACCACCGCGCTCACGCGACCCTGCCGACCGCGGCCCGAAAAGATGAGCCACGAGGGGCGCATCATGTCCAGGGAGACCCGGCCCGTCAGGCGCTCGTAAAACGAGGCGCACTCCTCAATCGCCACGTCGCCCGACAGGCTGAGGTCTAAGAGCTGCTGCGTGGGGAACTGCCCGCGCCGCTCGGCCATCGCGACGACGACGCGGTCAACGCCCTCGCGCCGGATGATGTCGGGCATCTCGGCGGTTGTGCCGAGCACGCGCGGGTTAATCAAGCTCTGGCCGACCAGTTCTGGCCGGCTGTCCACGAAGCCGACGACGCGGTAGCCGGCGTCGCGCCGCTCCAGGACTTCGCGCGCCACGTCAATGGCCGCCTCTCCCGAACCGACTATCAGAATCTTCTCGCCGACGCTGGGGTGTCCGAGCAGCCAGTGCGCGGCCACGCGCCACGCGACCATCATCACGAGCGCCAGCGGCAGCGCCAGCAGAGAGACGCCGCGCCCGATCATCAGCGGCGGCACAGCGTACATCAGTATCGCCAGCGCGACCCACGCGAGGCCGAGCGCCTGGATGAGTCGCAGGACAAGCTCGCGCCGGTCGTGCATGACGACGAAGTCGTAGAGGTCGTAGAGGTAGAAGGCGGCGAGGCAGAAGAGCGTGACGACGCCCGCCTTGAGGAAGCCATACTTCTCGTTCAGCTCGTAGTAGGCGTCTATCCAGCCCAGGCGCAGGTAGGCCGCCGCCACCATCGCCCAGAAGATGAGCAGCGCCTCGGCGATGATGAGCAGTAGCGTCCTGACGTTGAAACGCGTCTGAGCCAAAAAGCTTTACCCCCCGAACTCAACCCCTCGCAAAGTCCTTCACCCCTCTTGTTCCTTCCCCGCGTCGCGCCGCGAGCCGTAGCGGCGGTAGTAATAATAGTTCTGCTCGCTCAGTTGCTCGTCCGAGCCGTTGAGGACGACGCCGAGCAGCCGCTCGCGGGGCAGCGGTTCGAGGAGGCGTTCGAGCGCTGCGTAGCGCGTGCGTCCCGCGCGCGCGACGATGAGCGCGGCGTCGGCGCGGTTGATGAGCACGCTGGCGTCGGTGAAGATGCCGAGCGGCGGCGCGTCAATGATGACGTAGTCGAACATGCGCCGCGCCTCTTTGAGCACGGCGCTGAACTTCGGCCCCGAAAGCATCTCGGCCACGTCGTCGCGCGCCGCGCCGCCGGGCAGAAGGTGCAGGCCCGCGGGTTCGAGCCGCACGATTGACTCCGCGAGCGTGGCCTCTCCGGCGAGCACTTCCGAGAGTCCGGTGGGCGCGTCGAGGCCGAGGTAGTCGCCGGCGCAGGGGTTTCTGAGGTCGCCGTCAATCAGGAGCGCGCGCACGCCGTCGGTCTGCGCGAGCAGCCAGGAGAGGTTGATGGCCGTCAAGGTCTTCCCCTCCATCACGCCTGCGCTCGTCACGACGAACGCCTGCATCTTCTTGCGCTCGCCCGCGTGCAGGACGCGCGTCCGAAGCGAGCGGAAGCGCTCGGCGTGGGCGGAGCGCGGCTGCGTGATGGCGATGAGGTGTGGTTCGACGCGCGCGGCGGAGATGTCTAAAGTGACAAACTCCGGCGTGCGCGCCGAACCGTCAGCGCCCAAAGTTGCCCCAGCAGCACGCGAAGCCGCCGCGGGGAGTGCCGACCCGCCGGGCGTCACGGTGTGCTCATTGGACGCTGAAACTGTCGCCGACTCCGGCGACTGGAAATGCTTCGAGCGGCGGAAGAGGAACTCGGCGGCATCGTCAGCGTCACGGTTGACGCCGACGACCGGCGCGGACGCTCCCGGCGCGGCGTGAGGCCGCCCGTGCCCGTTCGTCTCCGCGGCGGGCGCTGGCGGCCTCTCGTCGCGCGAGTCGTGCGCGAGCTTCTCTTCCTTCTTCGCCTTCGAGCCGTTCTGCTCGGCGGCGCGCTTCAATGCCTCATAGACTCTGCCCATCACGAATCTCCCTTGCCGTCCCAGCGGCGGAAGGCGCGGCTGAGGTCTTCGACCCCCGGAGTGTCTTCGCCCTCGGCCTTAGCTTCGCCGTCTTCCAGCTCGCGCTCGATCTCCTGCTCGTGGCGCACCTGCTCGGCGCGGCCCACGCCCGCCTGCTGCGCGCGGCCCCCTTCGTCCGACAGCCCCGCGCCCGCGGCCCAAAGCTCCGAGCGGCCCGCGGCGTTGAAGATGCGGGCGGCGTCGGCGCGCTCCTCGCCCGACTGACGACCGCGCTGCGCATTCGGAAGGAGGTCGAAAGTCTCCGCGACCTCCTCGACGATCTCGCGCCCAACGACCGCCGCGCCCGCCGCGAAGCCCGCGAGCAGGGCGTTGTCACAGAGGTTGTTGATCTGGCGGGGGATGCCCTCGGAGCAGCGGAAGACGAGGTCAACCGCGCCCGCGGTGAAGATGCCTGTGTGCTCCGCGCCCGCGGCCAGCAGTCGCGAGGTGACGTAGCGCTCGGTCTCCTCGATGTCGGGCAGCGGCCTGATCTCGCAGCGCAACGCGATACGCTGTTTCAACTGCCGCAGTTCCGGCTGGTTCAGAACGTCGCGCAGTTCGGGCTGACCGGTGAGGACGATCTGCAACTGCTTCGCCGAGTCGGACTCGAAGTTCGAGAGCAGGCGAATCTCTTCGAGCACGGCGGGGGAGAGTCCGTGCGCCTCGTCTATGATGAGCACGGTGCGAAGCCCGCGCGAGTGGCGCGAGTCCAGGACTTCGCCGAGCCTCAAAAGTAGCTCCGACTTGCTCTCCCAGCGCGGCACGTCCAGGAGCTTCGGCGAGGAGATGTACTGGTAGAACTCCGAGACGCTCATGCGCGGGTTGAAGAGGTAGGCGACGAGCACGGTGCGGTCGAGGCGGTTCATCATCCAGCGCAGGATCGTCGTCTTGCCCGTGCCGACTTCGCCGGTGACGACGATCAGCCCTTTGCCGCTCTCGATGCCGTAGTGCAGGTTCGCCATCGCCTCCGTGTGCGAGGGCGTGAAGTAGATGAACCGCGGGTCGGGCGTCAGCGCGAACGGTAGTTCTTTCAGGCCGTAAAATTCGAGATACATCTCAAAACCTCCGTAAACCGTGAACCGTAAACCGTGACGAGTAAAAGCCCGTTTGTCGAGAACCGAGTACCGTGACAAGTCTCAACCGTCTTGTCACGGTTCACGGTTTACGGTTCACAGCCTTTCTCATCCTCTGTTCGCGATCATCTCGATGATGTGCAGTCGGCTCAGGACGACGTAGAGCGCGGGGGCGCTCAAGATTGTGGCGGCGACGGAGGCCGCGGCGAGCGCCCAGCGGCGCGCCTTCAGGTTGCGCTCCTCGCGCGCCGTCAGGAGCAAGGGCAGCGCGACGAGCACGGGCAGGCCCGTGTAGTGCTCGGCGTCCTCGGTCGTCTGGATCGTGAGCAGGCGCGGCAACTCGAAGGCGGCGGCGAGCAGCACCCCGCAGGCCAGTCCCGCGAAGAGTCCGAGCAGCACGAGCAGCGGGCGCTTCGGCGCGACGGGCTGTTCGGGCAGGCTCGCCGGGTCAATGACCACGATTGATTCGCCCTGCGCCCGGCCCGCCACCTCCGAGTTGATCTCGGCCTTCTTCTGCTGCTCGACCATCTGGTCGTAGGTGGCCTTCGCCGTCTGGTAGTCGCGGTTGATGGCTTCGAGTCCGACCTCCGAGTTGGGCACGCCGTTGATGCGCTGCTCCAGCCCGGCGATGTCCGCCTCGGTCTTGTCGAGGAGCGACTGCTGGCGCTTCACCTCGCCCTGGAGGCGTTCGTTCTCGCCCTTGTAGGACGTGAGGCGCGGGTCAACCCTGGTTTCGAGCCGCTTGCGCTGCTCCTCGACCTTCCGGCGGTGCTCCTCTTCCATCTCGTCCATCTGCCCCTGGATGGAGTCAATCTGGCTCTGCACGATGATCACGTCCGGGTGCTTCGGCCTGTACTGCTTGAGGAGCGCCTGCTTGTCGGATTCGAGTTCGGCCTTGCGCTTGATCAGCTCGGCGTAGGCCGCCGTGGACTTCGGGTCGGTCATCTGCGCGACGAACTCCTCGGTCTGCTGCTGGTTGGACTTCGACAGGTCGGCGATGAACTTGTTGTTGGAGGTGATCTGGTCGTTGAGCCGCCCGATCTCGCTGATGCGCGCCTTCTGCTCCTCGCGCAGGCCGGCGAGCTGCCCGACGAGCGCCGCCGTCTCCGACGGCAGGCTCTGGATGTGGCCCTGCATGAACTCAAGCCGCTGCTTGTCAATCAGGTCGAGCTGCTCCTTGGCCTGGTTTAGCTTCTCCTTGAAGAACTCTTCGGTGAGCGTCGCGTTCTGGCCCGCGCCCTTCTGCTGCGCGTCCACGTACTTCGAGGCGAGCGCCTCGGTGACTTTCTGCGCGGAGTGCGGGTCGGGGCCGCGGAAGAAGAGGAAGAAGCCGTTGGTGATCTCGTTGCGGCTCGTGTTGAGGGTGATCTGGATGTCCTTCGTCCGCATCCGCTCGACCAGCTCGTCCATCGCGACGCCGCGGTTGCGCTCGACGGCGTAGAGGCCGTAGCGCTCGATCATGGGTTCGAGCGTGCTGCGGCTCGTGACTTCCTGCGTGATGTTGTTGATGCGGATGGTCAGCTCGCTGTCCGAGAGCTGCGGGACGACCGAGGTCGCGATGCTCGCGGGCCTGACGGTCAGAAGCGTCCTCGACTCGTAAACGTCCGGCAGCTTCTTCACGGCGTAGGCCACCGCGACCGCGACCGCCACGGTCGGCAGCACGATCAGCCACTTCCTGCGCCAAATCATCCGCGCCAGCTCGCCCGGCGTCCGCTGTCGAAAATCAACACTCATGACTCACTCCGTTCGCCGTGAGCCGTGAGCCGTGAACCGTGACAAGTTAAGAACTGCTCTCCTCTTGTCTCGGCTTACGGTTCACGGTTCACGGCCTTAAAGGCTTTCAAGCGTGCGGCGCACGTCTTCGATGGGGGTCGGCGTGGGGGCCTTGCCTGCGCGCTGCTGCTCCGCCGCGTAAAGCTCCTGGCACTTTTGCAGCTCGCGGCGCGCGGCGGTACGGTCGCCGGCCTTTGCGAGCGCCGCGCCGAGGTGCCAGCGGTAGAGCGAGTTGTCGCTGCCGCGCTTGGCCGCGCCCGCGACCGCCTTCTGCAACTGCTCGACGGCGTCGCGGTAGAGTTCCTTGCGGTAATAGACCCAGCCGAGCGTGTCGGCGAAGCCCGGCTCCGCCGGGTAGCGGCGCACCACGTCCTGCGCCAGGCGCATGGCCTCCTCGGCGTTGCCCTTGCCGTAGTCGCCGTAGAGCGCGGCGAGGTTGTTCTCGGCCACGGGTTCGTCGGGGCGGATGGAGAGGACGCGGCGGTAGTAGTCGGCGGCAACGTCGAGCTGCCCGCGGCCCGCCTCGATCAGGCCGATGTTGCGGTAGGCGACGAAGTCATCGTTCCTCTTCTCGGTGATCTTCTTGTACTCGGCGATGGCGCGGTCGGGCTGCTGCGTGCCGACGTAAATTTCGGCGAGCGCCGAGTAGGCCGGCATGTAGTTGTCGTCGTCCTGGACGGCGCGCTGGAACGCCGACTCGGCGCGCTGCGGGTCGGGCTGCTGCTGCTGGTTACCGCTGCGGTACGCCTGACCTAAGAGGTACTGGAGCGGCGCGCTCTTCGGCTGCTCGCCGGCGAGCTGCTCGACGCGCGCGCGCGCCTCGTCGAGTTTTCCGGTCGCCGTGCCGAGGTTGATGAGGGCGGTCAGGGCCTGGAAGTTTGTGCGGTCAACCGAGAGCGCGCGCTCTATCTGCTGCTGCGCCTCTTCGGCCTTGTTCTCGGCCCCGGCGGCGTCGGCGAGGTTGACGTAAGGCAGCGGCGAGTTGGGCGCTATTGTGCGCGCGGCCTCGAAGTCGGCGCGCGCGGCGGCGATGAACTTGCCGGCGTCCGCGCCCGGAGCCTTCTGGCCGAGGCCGAGGCTGGCCTTGCCGCGCAACAGCAGCGCGTTCGTCTTCACGTCGGCCAGGAGCTGCGGCGTCAGCTCGCCGTTCGGCGTGGCGTCCTGGAGTTTCTTCAGGAGGTCGTCCGCCGTGCGCCTGGCCCCGTCGAAGTCGCCCGAATCGAGGCTGATTTGAATCTGGAGGAGCTTCGCGGGGAGGAAGTCCTGGTAGTAGCGTTCGAGTTCGCCCGCGCGGGCGCGCGCCTGCTCGAACTGCCCGTCGCGGTAGAGCGCGTCGGACATGAAGTAGAGGCCGAGCTTCGAGTGCGGGTCCTGGTCGAGCACGGTCTTGAGGTCGGCGATGGCGTCCCTCGGCTTGCCGGAGGCCGAGCGCATGCGCGCGCGCAGGAAGAGCGCGTCAACGTCCTTCGGGTCGCGCTTCAGAAGCTCCTCGACCTGCGCGCCCGCGCCCTGTAGGTCGCCGCGCTGGAGGCTGATCTCGCCGAGGCGGTAGTGGCCGCGCGTGTAGTCCGAGAAGTTTTTGATGATGTCCTGGTAGAGGCTGGCCGCGTCGTCGAAGCGACCGACCGTGGCGTAGTAGTCTGCGAGGCGCGCGCGCCCCTCGGCCTGGTCCCAGTCTTTGTGCGCCCAGGCGCTGTAAGCTTCCTCCGCCTTGTCGAGCTTCTGGTTGACGAGGTAGTAGCTGGCGAGCACCTTATGCGCGTCGCGATTTTCGGGGTCAACCTCGACGGCCTTGCGGAACTCGGCCTCGGCCTCCGGCGTGCGGCCCGTCTGGACGAGGAAGATTCCGTACTCGCCGTGCGCGAGCGACGAGCGGTCGTTGATGGAGATGGCCTTCTTGTAGATGCCTTCGGCGTCCGAATTGCGGTTCATCAGATGGTAGAGCCGGGCCAGACCCATGTAAGACTCGACGCGCTGCGGGTCGAGGCCGATGGCGTCATTGATCTTCTTCTCGGCCTCCTTCGCCGCCTCCGGGCTGCCGCCGCCCTGGAAGTACATGACGTTGGCGATGAGGATGTAGCCGTCGGGGTTTTTATCGTCGCGCGCGATGATTTCGTTCGCCAGCCGCGCGGCCTCTGCCAGAAGCTGATCGTTGCCTTCCTTCTTCTGGCCGTAGGCAGTGAGGTAGATGCTGGCGAGCCTGACGCGCGCCGGCATATTGTTCGGGTCGAGCTTGACCGTGCGCTGAAGCTCTTCGACGTAATCGCCGGCGCGTTCAAGTTTCTCGTAGGCTTGCGCGAGTCCCCAGTGGGCCGCGGCGAGGTTGTCGTCAATCTGGAGGGCGTTGCGGAACTGGATGGTGGCCTCCTGCCAGCGGCGGTCCTTGAGTAGGGCTTCGCCCTGGCGGAGGTATTCGGCCTTCGCTTTTTCCGGGCTGGTGCAGGACGCCGCGAGCGCGACGAGAAGGGCGAGAAGGAAGACGGTCAGCGCCCGGAGACTCCGGGCGCGAGGGCACTCTTGAAAGTTCATCTGTCAGGCACTCCTTCCGGGCGAACAGCCTGGCCGACCTTAACGCGAACCGAGGCACCGGACGCGTCCCGGCCACGGCTGCCGCCACTTCATCTTAACCGTCACGCGACTTTTCGGCGGCGGGCAAAGCCGCGTCCGGTGCGCGTGCGGTCACAACCTCAGCGGGGCCTTTCGAGAGAAACCGTGGCGGCGAACGCGGGGCAAGCGTGGACGCCGTCGGCTAAAATCTCCGGCTCCTTTTCAACTTTGTCCCGGCGGGGCCTGCCGGGAGCAACGCGGATTAGAAATGTCTAATGAGGCTTCCCTTCCTCTAAAAATGCCTGAGCCGCGCCGAAAAGACAAGGGGTAGTTTACCGCCTCAGTTCGGCACGTAAGGCGCGAGGTTCGGCGCGACCTGCGCGGCGAACTGCGCGGCGGTCTCGATGGCCTCGCCCTCAGACCCGCGGACGGGGACGAGCACGCGCACCATCGCGCCGTCGGAGCGGCGCAGGCGTATGCTGTCGAGCACCGTGTAGAGCTTGTCCGTGTACTCGCTCGCCACGGCGCGCCCGCGCCCCTGATACCAGTAGATCATCAACTGGCGTTCGCCGCCGTGCTGTATGACGTAGCGGTTGGCCGCAAACGCCGAAGCGCCGTTCGCCGGTTTGATCTCGACGGTGGCCGGCTCATTCAGCTCCCACCCGGAACCGGGCAGGCAGTTGAGCGGGCTGTGGTAGGTCGCGCCCGCGCGCTGCGTCGAGTAGTAGCCGACGTAAAGGGAAGCCGTGCGCCCGTCGCCCAAGTCGTAGTCGCGCGAGACGTAGTCGTCGGCGCGCAGCACCGCCTCGGTCGCCGCGTCGAAGCGCGCGTCCGGCCCCGCCTGCCGCCAGCCGCCAACCTCCGCGGGGAACTCCACGAGCGCCCGGCGCGGGACGCGCGCCTCGCCCGCCGCCGCCCAGAAGTTGACGACCGCGCCGCCCGCGACCAGCAGCGCCACCATCGCCCAGAAGTATCTGCCCTGCGACTTCATCGAACCTCTATTCTCGCCCTTAACTCGCCGACCCCTCGCCGCCGACGGACATCGCCGTCGGTGCACTGCCGCCAACCGCGACCTCGACACCCTCGACGGCGTGCTTCTCATCAATAGCCTCGGAGACTACCTCGGCTGCGCCGCCGCCGCCAGCGCCGTCGCGGCGCGAGGGATTGAAGCGGTCAATGAGCCAGCCGAAGGCGAAGAGCAGGAGGAAGGCGGCGATGTAGATGACCCAGCCGGAGAACTCGTGGAAGAAGCCGTCCGCCACCTGCGTGCCGTAGTAGCGGGCCAGCACGCCCGTGCCGCTGACACGCGCCGCGTTCGTGATGATCGCGATGGGCACAGCCGCCGCGACGATGAGCACGGCGCGCCACACGGCGTAGCGCGAGCGTCGTCCGCCGTCGCCGTCGCTGCCCGCGCCGCCTTCGTGCGAAGGGTTTGTGAAGTAGGCGAAGACGACCGCGAGCGTGATGAGCGTCATCAGGCTGCGGATGCCACTGCACGCCTCGACCACTTCGAGTCGCTTGGTCGTCGCCGAGCCGAGCGGGTACAGCTCGATGATGTTGCCTTCGCGCAGCACGGGGATGTTAACCAGGCGCATCACCCACACCGCGCATTGCGACGCGAAGAGTTGGAGCGGGAAGGCGACCTTGTTGAAGACGATGGCCGGGACGGGAATCGCCAGCGCGAGCAGCAGGAGCGGCACCGCCGCGGCGCGCAGAAGCCGCCAGCCCCAGAAGTAGATGCACAGGCCGGCGAGCAAAAGGACGAGCGATGTCCGCTGCACGAACAGCTCCGCGCCCGCCGTCCCAGCCCACAGCGCCAGCAGAGCCGCGGCCACGCCCGCCACGCCCCAAGCCGCGCGCGGGCGCTTCTCGACCGACGCGAACCTCTCGCGCTCGGCCCAGAGAATGTAGCCGATGACGAACGGGATGAGCAGGCCGTGCGAGTAGTTTTCGTCCTCCCACCAGAAACGGCCCAGCCGCGCGACGACGCCCCAGTAGGCGAATGCGACCGCCGCGGCGAGCAGCAGAGGCTTCCAGATTCGTCCGGCTGAAGTGGAAGGAGGCATCGTTACAGACATGGCCGAAGGCAAGCCCAGGACGAAGTGTAAGGGCCGCACGCGAACAAGCGCGAAGGTCTCCGACTGCCCGTCTATTCCTACGGCGCGAAGGCGCGAAGACCGCCGAACACGCCATTTCAGCTTAGCGCATGGCGGGCCGGGCGGCAACAAAAAACAGAGAGAAGGGCGAAGGGCGAAAGAGTGTTCTTGCTTCCCTTTCGCCCTCCGCCCTTTCTAGTGTGCCCCGCGCCGTGTGCTTCCGGCCTGCCGCGCCTGCGGCGTCACTGCTGCTTGAAGCGGTCGCGGTACTCGGTCGAGTTGAGGAACGCCTTGACCATCTCGGCCTTGACGTAGTTGCCTTGGAACTGGTCGAGCTTCGCGAGCCAGAAGTCGTAGCCCGCCTGGTCGGGATCGCGGCGCAGGTAGCCGAAGTATTGCATCAGCACGAAGGCCTTGTCGGATTCGAGCTGCGAGAACTGCGGATTGTCAACCAACTGCCCCAGCGCGTCGGCGCGCGTCGTCGCGCCGCCCTGGAGCGAGGCGACCAGCGCGTCGCGCTCGGACTGCTGCGGTATGACGCCCATCGAGGCGTAGAGCGCGTCAACGAACTGCGCGTTCGTCAGTGAGCCGTAGCGCGCCTGGAAGTCGGGGCGCTGCACCCAACTCTGGAGGAAAGCCTTCTTGTTGGCGGCGAGCGTGTTCTGCCAGCCCGTCGCGCCGACGACCAAGCCCTTCTCCACCTCCTGCGTGTCGGCGAGGAACTCGCTGAAGAGCACCGTGCGACCGAACGACCCGCGGTAGAGGCGCTCGACGAAGTAACCCGTCTGCTGGAACTCTATCGAGAGGAAGTAGGCGGCCGACACGTCCGTGCGCATCGCCGCGCGGCAGCGGGCGTCCGCGCCGCACGCCTCGACCTTGCTCGTCCAGAAGGCGCGGCCCGCCTCGTCCGGCTCGCGCCCGAGGAAGTCAACGTAGTGCTGGCGCACGAAGTACTGCGTGTAGTCCACGGGGTTTGAAACGTCGCCGTAGATCATCAGCACGTCGGCCAGCTCCAGGTCGTCAATGGCCTTCTGCAAATTCGCCTTCGCGTCCGTCAGTTGGTTCTGCGAGGCGTTCGCGCCGGCGGTGGCCGCGTAGCCGAGCGCGTTCGAGAGGGCGGCATCAATGCGGGCCGCCGCCGGGTACGAGGCGCGCTCGGAGCTGAACGCGACGTAAGCCTGCTGGATGCCGGCGACGACCGCGGCGATGCGGTCGGCGGGGCTGGCGGTGGCCGTCGCGGTCGCGCCCGACGTGACGGGCGCGTTCGTCGCGACCGACGCGGTGAGTTCGTTGCTGATGTCCTGCGCGTCGCGCCTGGCCCTCAAGAGGATGTCCTGCGCGCTGCCGGCGGGCGCGGGTGAAGGCTGTGGGGTCGGGGTGGCCGCGGGCGTCGGCGTCGGCGTCGGCTGCGGTGGCGCGGGAGTCGGCGAAGGAATCGGAGAAGGAGTCGGTGTCGGTGTCGCCGCCGGTACTGGTGTCGGTGTCGGTGTTGATGTCGGCGTCGGCGTGGGAAGCGCCATTGCCGCTAGGAGGGCATCAAAGTCGCACCCGGCGTCTTTGCCGTCGGTCGCGGCGCTCTTGTAAGGGCTGTTGGCGGCGAGGCGATAATTGCCGCCTGTGCGGTCAACGAAACCCACGGCGTCGAGCGAAGTCGGATAGGAGTTGCCGGGAAAGTCCGCGGACGGGTAATACATAGTCAGGCTCCCGCCGTACTCGTTGACCCCGGCGATCACGTTGCCGCGAAACACGCACGAAGGAAAATATGTATTCAGCGTCGGCTCGCCTCTGCCCGTGTTATCGCCTATCACGCCGTAGGCGTTGTTCGGCGTTAAGTTGTTAGTGAAGACGAAGCCCGTGCTCGCCGCCCCGTATGCCACCGTAACGTTGCCATTCTGAAACGCGGTGTTGTGATCAACCGTGACGGCGTCGGATTGAGTCAGCACCAGGAACTTGCCGTCCCCTCCCCAGTTCGCGCTGCTGACATCGTCGAACAGGTTGTTGCGGATCGTGATCCGCTTCGTCTGCTGGCTCGGGTGCTCGTCGTCCGTGCCGAGGATGTCAATGGCCGAGCTGGTGTGGCGGACGATGTTATTCGTGAAACGCACGTCCTGAACCACGCTCCAGGGGGCCGTGCCCCCTTGGTTGCGCGGCGTGAAGAGAACCGCGTAGCCGCTCTGCGCGTCCGCCCAGTTGTACTCCAGCACGTTGCCGTCAATCGTGACGCGCTGAGCGTTCTTCATCTCCAGAAGGTTCTTGACCGTCCAGACCCCACGCCACGCGGCTGGCTTCGAGATTTGGTTGCGAAGAATCTGGATGTCCGAGGGGACGAGGCCCGCGATGCTCGGGTCGGAGCCGCCGAACATAATGTTTTCGCCGGCCCCTTCCAGGTAGTTGTTCACGATTGTGAAGGGGCCTGGGCCGTTCCAACCGGCGATGGCCTGCGAATCCTGCCCCTTGCTTTTGCAGTCGGAGATGTAGGAGTTGACGATCTGTGTGGACGCGCTGTTGAGCGCGATGCCGCGCTTGAGGCCGCTAGTCGGGTCGCCGTGAACGTAGCAGCGGTCAATGATGAGGTCGTGCGGCACGGCGTCGAGTGATGACTGCGCGCCGGAGCCGTCGCCCAACTGAATCAGGTCGTAGACGAGCGCCGAAGCGCCCGACGGCTTGAACTCGATGCCGACGAAGCGGTAGTTGTGCGCGCCCGGTGCCGTCAGGAGCGCCGGTGCCCCGCCGCCCGGCGAGACCAGCTTGGGCATGACGCCCGAATACGCGGGCGTGATCCGCGCGCCTTCAGCCGGGAGGCTGGAGTCGTCCGCCGCCGTGCGCACCGTGATGTAATCGGCACCCGATCTGAACGGCAGCGTGAACGGCCCCGTGAACGTCGCGCCCGGTTCGAGCAGAATCGTGTCGCCGGGTTGCGCGGCGTTGAGCGCCGCCTGAAGGCTGCCGCCCGCGGGAACGTTTAAGGTGGCGGCGCGGGCGGCCTTTTCATTCGCGACGATGAAGAGCGCGGCGCAGAGGAGACTTAAGCAGAGATGAAAGCAGGTCGGAAGAGAGCGGAAAGTGCTTTGCCTTTGGAAGACGGCGGTAGGCGATAATATCATTTGTCAAACCCCACTTCGGTAACCGGACGATCTCAAGGCCGGTCGACCCTGAGACTCCTGGCTTTGCGAACCCGCATCACTGCGGGGGTGCCTTTAATTCGGTGATGGTCGCGCCCCTCGGAAGGGCGCAGATGTGCATGACGGGGCGCGGTCGTCCCATCCGTTTCCGGCGAGAGCTTCGGCGGAAACAGAATCACGCCTTCAGACAGCCTAGCGCTGTCGGACGGCGCGCGTCGCGGGAGCCTGCGGCGCGCTCGCCGGAGTTTGAAGTGACGACTGTCTCCGACCGCTTTCGGCAACCAGACAATCTCTTTAAGAGGCGCTCGGTGGATTGAGCGCCCGCGGAGATTCACGGCTTTGCGTCCCTGCCTCGCGGCAGGTTTGCCCTTATCGTTGCAATCGTCATTTTTGCGAAAGATCAGAGCCGCGGGCCAGCCGCATGGGCCGACCACGACCATCTTCATTAAACGAAATTTTTAGTTGTTTGTCAACAGCCCTTTATGCCCGCCCGTTCCGCCTCATTTAGCGGGCGGATTGGGTGAGTTCGCTGAGGTTCGCGCCGATGTCCGTGCCGTCGGACGCGCCATTTTTGAGCGGGCTGTCGGGGCGCAGCCTGTAGTCGCCGCCCTCGGGGTTGACGAATTTGAGCTGTTTGAGGGAGGCCGGGAATAGATTCCGCGCTTTGTAGTCGCGCGCGTCGCCTCCGATGATCGCGTTGTGGCTCACGACCGCGCCGGGGAAGTAAACGTTTAATGAATCCGCGCCGGGCGCGTGGTCGCTGCCGATAAAGCCATACGCGTTTTGCGGAACGATATTATCGCGGAAGACCAAGCCGGCGACCGGCTCCCCGTAGGCTTTCGTGATGTTGCCCGTCATCAGAATAGTGTTGTGCACGACGACGAGTCCGTCCCACTGTGTCACCGTCATGAACTGGCCGTCGCCGCCCCACTTCGACCCGTTGATGTCTTCAAATAAATTGTTGCGCACCGTCAGGCGGTGGCCGCCCTGCCCTTCCGAGCCGTAGAGGTTGAGCGCGCCGGCAGCGCCGCGCACGGTGTTGTTGACGAACTGAACGTCCTCGACCGTCGCCTGCGGCGCGCGCTTGTCCTCGTCGCGCACGGTGAAGAGGACGGCTGTGCCGTCCTGCCCGCTCGCCCAGTCATTCGTCATCATGTTGCCGTCCACGACGACGCGCCGCGCGTTCTTCAGCTCGAAATGGTTTTTGACGACCCAGCCTTCCGCGCGCCAGCGCAGAGGCTTGTTGAAATGGTTGCCGCGCACGACGATGTCCGAGGGCACGATTCTCATGCGCGGCGCTGCGCCGCCGAAGAGCACGCCCTCGGCGGCGGCCTCGATGTAGTTGTTGGTGATCTCGAACGGGCCGTCTCCGCCCCACCCGCAGATGGCCTGGCTCTCTTCGCCTTTGCGTTTGATGTCGGAGAAGTAGCTGTTCACGACGCGTATCGCGCGCCCGTTCGCGGCGATGCCGCGCCGCTGCCCTTCCGACGGGTCGCCGTGGACGTAGGTGCGATCAAATTCGATGTCGTGCGGCAGTTCGTCGGGCGACTTCTCTTCGCCGGTTCCGAGCAGGATGATGTTGCCCTCGCCCTTGAGGGTCGGCCCGAACTCCACGCCGACGAAGCGGTAGTGGTGCGCGCCCGGAGCCGTCGCGATGGCCGGAGCGCCTGCTTCCCTAGAGACGATCTTCGGCAGCACGGCGGCGTAACGCGACGGGTCAAGGCGCTCGCCCGGCGCAGGCAACTGAGAGTCGGGCGCGGACGAACGGATCGTGATGAAGTCGTTCGCGCCCGGCTTGTTCGGCAGCTTGAACGCGCCGCGGAAGGTCGCCCCCGCTTCGAGCATGATGACATCGCCGGGGCGCGCGCGGTCGAGCGCCGCTTGGAAGTTATCTCCGGCCTTGACGAGAATCGTCGCCGTGCTTGAACCCGAAACCGTGCGGGGACGCTCCTGACGGTTCGCGCCCCTTCTCTGTGCGTAGACGAGCGCGAGACACACGCCGAGCAACGCCGTGACGAAGGCATAGGCGGCCCTCTTCCCGATTAACTTTCGGCCCATCGGCTCCCTCACGCCCCTTCCGTCATTCGGCCTTCACAGCCGGACGACCCTTCGCGCCTCCGCCCTCAAGCCACCACGTTTAAGCTACGACGACGCACGCTTCTCGAAGACGAATTCGTTACAGCCCAGCCCGACGCCGCCGCACTTGAGCTTCGTCAAGGTGAACCCTCTGGCGCGATAAAAGTCGAAAATCTCTTCCGGGTGGGCGACCTCGTAAGGGTATCCCCCGACCCAATCAACGATGTCGTGCCAGCGGCTCATCCCTCGGTTGTTCCGCCCGTAGCTCGTCCAAGAGCGGGCGTAGTCTTCGACTTTCAAGGTCAGGAGTGAGCGCAGGATTGACTTCGCTTCGCCGGGCGCGCTGACCGCGACGGCGAACGGGACGCGCAGGACGCGCGGCAACCGGCTGTACGTCCGCTTGATTCACTTCCAGCGCGCGCTCTGCGTGCCCGTGTTGTTCGTAGACGGCGACGAACAGCTTGCCGCCCGCGGCCACCGGCAGGCACGCGTTTTCCAGTGCCCGCCACATGTCCCCCGTGTGATGGAGCACGCCCCAGGCATAGACGACATCGAACGTGCCGAGTGATTCGACGTAGTCGGCGTCGAGCGCCGAGCCTTCCTCGACGCCTAGTTCTCGTCGCCCTCGAAGTAACGCCTCTTGAGTTCGGCGGTGCAGGCCACGGATTGCGGGTCGTAATCGAACGAGTGGAAGCGCCCCTCCCCCAAGCGCCGGGCCGCCAGACTGAACAGGCCGCTTGCCCGAACCGATGTCCAGGAAACTCTTCCCGGTCAAGCCCTCGACTTTGAGCATACTCTTCAGCGAAGCTTCCGCCTCAGAGATGCGCTCGTCGTTCAAGACGGCGAGAAATCGGCCCCAGTTCTTTCCGAACTCGAACCTCTCGCCCCGCGCGACCTCACCGATGCGCACGTCCGCGTTGCTATTCCGTATGTCAGTTGCCAACGGCGAGGCCCCCGTCAAAGGACTCGGCGCTTGATTCTTCACCCCGCAGCCGGACTGTCTAGTAACGCAGCCAGTAATAGACGAGCTTCGGGTATTCCGTGGCGACCGTCTGCCAGCCGCGCCTGTCCACCCACCAGGCGAAGGGCGCGGGCGACGGCTCGTCCGCCGCAGCCGGGTCGAGGCCGACCACAACGCCGCTCCCTCGGAAGACTCTACGCAGCGTCCACAACGCGCGCCGCGAGTGATAGGCGGAAGTCACCACGAGGAGTGAATGCAGGCCGTGCGTCGTCGCGTAGTCGCGCAGCGTCAGGCTCTCGTCGTAAGTGCCCGAAGCGGCTTGCGGCAGCGGCAGCACCACGATCTTCTCCGCGGGCACGCCCGCGCGGCGCAACTCCTCGAAGGCGCGCTCGACGAAGAAAGGGTTGCGCTGCTGCTCGCTCGACCACCCGCCGCGCTCTTTGTCGTCGGTCAAAATAATCTCCGGCGCGCGCCCCTCGTTGAAGAGTTGCGCCGCCCAGCGCGTGCGTTCGACGTAAGCCGACGAGCCACTCAACACGGCGATGGCGTCCGCGCGTGCCAACCCTGCCTGCACGACGAGTGCGCGCGCCGCGACCCACGCCAGAAGCACCCAGGCGGCCAGGAGTAGCGCGCACGCGCGCAAGATAATCCACGCGCGCCTTCCTCGTATAGCCTTGAGAGCCACGATCCGTTGATCTTCGATTCGCCTGCCTCGCGCATGAGCTGCGAGATGTGCGGCTCTACCAGCAGATGCCCTGATACGAGCCGTCCGTCTTCCTGTCGTCGAACAACCGCACCAGATCAATCAACACCTGATCGCCGCGCAACTCCGATTCGATCTGGCGAAACTCCTCGGCCTTGTTGCCGACGATCAAGACCTCGGCGTCGTCCAGAACCTCTCTGATGCTCTCGCGCATGAGCTGCGAGATGTGCGGAATCTCGCGCTCGATGTACTCCTTGTTCGCGCCGAACAGGCGGGCCAGCGAAACGTCGCGGTCGTAAATCCCGATCTTCATCCCCTTGCCGATGAGCGTCTCGATCAGTGTGACCGTGGGCGACTCGCGCAGGTCGTCCGTCCCGGCCTTGAAGCTGAGGCCGAGCAACCCGATGCGCTTCTTTCCCGTCCGCAGAACCATCTCGACGGCGCGCTCGACCTGCAAGCGGTTGCTTTGCAGGACAGCCGACAAGACCGGCACGTCCACGTCCAGCTCCTTCGCCTTGTAAGTGACCGCGCGCAAGTCCTTCGGCAGGCACGAGCCGCCGAAAGCGAAGCCGGGCTTGAGGTAGTACGGCGAGAGGTTGAGCTTCGTGTCGCGGCAGAAGGCGTCCATCACTTCGTGGCTGTCAATGCCGAGTCCCTTGCAGATGTTGCCGATCTCGTTCGCGAAACTGACCTTGAGCGCGTGGAAACAGTTGCAGGTATATTTCACCATCTCCGCGGCCTTGACGGCGACGACGAGAACCGGCGCGTCAACGCCAGCGTAGAGTCGGCGCACGACAGCCGCCACGTCCTCGTCGTCCGCGCCGATGAGCGTGAAGGGCGGCGAGTAGAAATCTTTCAGCGACGTGCCTTCGCGCAGGAACTCCGGGTTAATGCAGACGCCGAAGTCGCGCCCCGCCTTCTTGCCCGAATAAACTTCGAGCGTCGGCACGACGACCGTCTCGATAGTTCCGGGCAGCATGGTGCTGCGGATGACGACCGTGTGCCGCTCGCGCTTGCGTTCCAGCGCGCCGCCGATCTCCTGGCACACGCGCTTGACGTAAGCGAGATCGAGGCTGCCGTTCGAGTTGCTCGGCGTGCCGACGCAGATCAGAGAGATTTCCGAAGCCTCGACCGCTTCCGCCGAGTCGGTCGTGGCGCGCAACTTCCCTCCGGCGACCATCTCGCCGATCAATTCTCCGACCCCGGCTTCGACAATCGGGCTTTTGCCGCCGTTGATAATGTCAACCTTCGTCTGGTTGACATCCACGCCCAAGACCTCGTGCCCTTCCCTCGCGAAGCACGCAGCCGAAACGCAACCCACATAGCCCAAGCCGAAAACGCTTAACCTCATCCGCACCCCCTAGACTTCACGACCCGTCGTAATCAGTTCACGCGCCGGAAACATGGATGACTCGCGGCCCGACGCCTTTGAGAAACTATCCGAGACTAACCCTGGCCCAAGAGTGACTTCCTGGCCTTCAAGTAGTACCTGCCGCCCAGAGCCTTTGTGACCTTCTTTGCGTTCCACAGGAGCAGTTGTTTTAGACGCGGCGCGACGCGCCCGGCGGCTATCGCGGCGACAGCCTCAGCCGTCGTGCTTCGGCGTATCGTGTAGCGACCGAGCACCATGCAGCCGTCAACGCTGCGACCCGCGCTCGTCGGCTCCGAGGTGAAAAGCATTTCGATCCCCGCACGGGCGGCGGCCTTTGCCACCCTCGCCGAATAAAACCCGCCCGGCACGGAAGCGACTCGCACTCGCTCTCCCACGATGTCCGAGAGGCGCGCGACCGATTCGGCCCACTCCCGTAACATCTCTTCAGGGCTGCAATGCGACATGCGCTCAGGGTGAGAGGCGGAGTGGCTGCCGATGACGTGCCCGCGCCGGTGCAGTTCTTTAATCTGCGCGCCGCTCAGGAAGGACGGGGAGCCGACGTAGTTCGCCGTCACGAAGAAGTGGCCGCGCCATCCGAACTCTTCCAGCATCCCGGCGATGCAGGTGTAAGCGCTGACCCCGCCGTCGTCGAAAGTCAGCAGCCACGGACGGCTCGCGCGTGCGTCTGCTTGAAGCTCAAAGACTCTGGCGGGGCTTTCCCGCACGGCCCCGGCTATCGCTCGCAGGTGCTTCCTGAATTGGCCTTGCTCCATCTTGTAGAGCGCCGCGTCCGCGCCGCCGAAGCCACTTTGCTCGTGCGCGCCGCCCTCGACCACGTCGTGATACATGAGTGAGATGACCTTCAACGCCTCTCGTGCCTCGCTCTGCGTTTCCATTTCAGATAACTCGTCAGCCAGGGCTGGCCCCACGTGAACGACTCTCGCCCCGAAGTGTCCAGGGCTGCGGCTTGCCCTTCGTAAATCTCCCGAAACTTCTGTTCAAGCGCTCCCAGATTTTCCAGCACGACGCGGCTCTGAATACGGACGTGCGACTCGCACGCCTCATCGTAGTCATAACTGTAATAGCCGTAAACGGGGCCTGTGTCCACGCCCCTGTCCACGCGCAGCAAGGTCATGCCGACCTTGTCGTGGTCGCCCGCGGCCAAAGCCCAGAAGCAGCCGTGCGCGTTTCTGTACTCTGGGCAGATGCCCGGATGCATGACGAGCGTGCCGCGCGCGGGCAGCGAAAAGACGCTCTCTTTGAGCAGCGTCTTGCAGCGCGCCAGCACGATGTCCGCCCGGCGCTCGGCTATGAACCGTTCCGCTTCGGGCGAGTTCGGGCTGTGTGTGTAAAGCAGGGGCACGCCCTCGATGTCAGGATAGAGGGCTGACAATTCTTTGAGCTTGCTCTCTTCCCACTCTCGGTCTTTGCGCGCGAGGAACAGCTTGTAGTAGAGACGAAATGCCAGCACGTCCAGGAAGCGCACGAAGCCCACACGCTTTACTTCTCGCCGAATGCGGCGGCCCTTACGTTGTCCGGTCTCGCGCAGCACGACGACGCCTGCCAGTTCGGAAAAAGAGGCCAGCCAGTTGGCAAGCCCCTGCCGGTCGAGCGTCGCGCCCTCGTGGCAGATGAGGACGGTTCGCATCCTCCCGCGCGAACCCTGGCCGTGCCCGTTGTTGCCTCCCGGACTCTCACTCATACAGCCGTCCGCAACTCCTCTTCGAGCCTGACGCTCGCCCTCTTCTGCTCGCGCAGACGCACGGCACGCTCGCACGCCTCCGCGAACCGCGCCGCCACGCGCTCCCACCCGAAGTGCTCGCGCACGGTCGCCGCCGCACGCGCGCCTAGTTCCTGAGCGAGTCTCTCGTCCGTCAGGACGTTCAAGACGCGCTCGGCGAACGCTTCCGGCGTGTCTGCCAGAAGCAACTCCGCGCCGTCGCCCACGGGCAGACCTTCCGCGCCGATGGTCGTGGAGACGACGGGCTTCTCCATCGCCATCGCCTCGTAAATCTTCAGGCGCGTGCCGCCGCCGACGCGGATCGGCACGACGTAGGCGGCGGCGCGCTCCATGAACGGGCGCACGTCTTCGACGCGGCCCGTGACGATGATCGAAGGGTCGCGACGGCTCAGCTCAACGAGGCTCGGATAAGGGTTGCGACCGACGACGGTCAGTGTCACGTCAGGCAAAGCCTGCCTGATGCGCGGCATGACTTCCGCCGTGAAATAGCGGATCGCGTCTTCGTTCGGCAGCCAGTCCATCGAACCCGTGAAGACGAGGTTGTGAGGCTCACACTTTTCCGTCCCACGCGGGCGAAAGTAGTCCGTGTCCACGCCCGTCGGCACGTCCGTCACGCTCTCGACTCCGTACTCGCTTTGCATCGTCTCCCGGTCTTCGCGCGAGACGGCGACGACCATGTCGAAGCGCCGGCAGGCGTCTCGCTCGAAGCCGTGGGTCTTGCGCCATTGGCCGTAGAGGTAAGCTTTCTTGAGGGGGTTCGTTTGAACTTCGTAATGCCGCCGCCAGATCATCGCCTCGACGTTGTGCTGGAAGAGCACGGTCGCCGCGCGCACTTCCTCCGGCACGTTGATGCAGGGCATCAGGAAATCGCAGACGAGCACGTCGAACTCGGCGCGACGCCCGCGCTCCGCGATCTCCCGGCGCATCTCCGCCGACTCGTACTTCTTCATGAAGTACGGGAGCGGCGAGAAGAGGTTGAGGGCGAGTTCGGCGTAA
The DNA here is from genome assembly GCA_003222975.1 of Acidobacteriota bacterium. Classification (GTDB taxonomy): domain Bacteria; phylum Acidobacteriota; class Blastocatellia; order Pyrinomonadales; family Pyrinomonadaceae; genus QHXN01. Next base: position 28,248 of record QHXN01000073.1, read on the forward strand.
AACCCCGCGGAGAATTTCGCGCGCGTGCGATGCGGGACGCGCACGAGTTCGTGGCAATATTCCTCGGCGCGCTCGCGCGCTTCGCGGTCAGCCGCGCCGTCGTCGAGCGTCAGGTAGGTGATGTGATGCTCGCGCTTGAGCTGCTTGAGCATCTGGTAGGTGCGAATCTTTCCGCCCTTGTCCACGGGATGAAGCAGTTCGGTTTTGAGCCAGAGTATGCGCATTCGGGTTCGAGTCAGAATCGCTTCGGCGGCTAAAGTTGAAGGCTCGCGGTCGCCGTCCCTCCGCGTAAACCTCAGATCATCAACGCGGACTCCGCCGGGGCGAGTTGCGCCGCGTGCGCCACCTCGCCGTCTATAAACTGCCGCATCCACATCTCGAAGTTGACGAGCGACCAGAGCCTTTCCGTGTGATCCTCCGCGCCCGACTGATGCCGCCCGACCAGGTCGCGCACGAACGTTTGGTCGAAGAGTCCGCGGCCCGTGGCGCGCTCGTCGAGCACGTACTCGTCAATCACGGAGCGGAACGGCCCGCGGAACCAACTGCCGACGGGCACGGGGAAACCCATCTTGCTCCGCTTCAGGATGGCTTCGGGCAGCACGCCCTTCATGCTCCGCCGCAGGATGTACTTCGTCGTCCAGCCGCGCAGCTTCAGGCGTTCGGGCAGGCGAGAGGTGAACTCCACGAGCTTGTGATCCAGAAATGGCACGCGGCTCTCGATGGACGCAGCCATGCTCATCTGATCCTGCTTCATCAGAAGCTCTTGCAGGTAAGTCTTCGTGTCGGCGTAGAGCAGCTTGTTGAGCAGCGTGCGTGCGTCGGTCGTCTCAAGGTGGCGGCGCACATCAGCGTAAGGGTCGAGCGCGCCCGTGCGCTCCTGCGCCTCTCCGGTCAGGAGGTCGCGCTGCATCGTGCGACCGAAGACCGCGAAGTTGTCGAAGTAGATGCTCTCGATTTGCGGCGACAGGCAGAGGAAGGTGCGCGAAAGCTTCCGTCGGACTTCCGATTTCGACGGCAGGCTCTCGATTCTGGACTGGACGGCGCGGCGCAGAGAAGCGCCGGCCCACTTGTGGTAGCGTGCGCCGAGCGCGAGGTTGTAGATGGTCTTACGGTAGCGCTCGTATCCGGCGAGCAGCTCGTCGCTGCCCTCGCCCGTCAACACGACCTTGACGTGTTGCGCCGCGAGGCGCGAGACGAAATAGAGCGCCACGCTCGAAGGGTGCGCGAGCGGCTCGTCTTCGTGCCAGACCAAGCGGGGAAGCGCCCGGAAAAATTCTTCGGGGGTTATCAGAATCTCGTGGTGGTCAGTCCCAAAGGTGCGCGCGACCAGACGCGCGTACTCAAGCTCGTTAGCCTCGCGCTCGGCGAAGGCGACGGAGAAAGTTTTGACGGGAGAGCTGACCATCCCGCTCATCACGGCGGCGATGGCTGAGGAGTCTATGCCGCCGGAGAGGAACATGCCGAGCGGCACATCCGCCATCAGGCGCAGGCGCACGGACGTGCGGAACAACTCAGCCCACTCCTCTATGTACTCGCCGTCAGTCCGCCGCCCGTGTTCTTCGTCCGCGTCGGGGGCGAAGGTAACGTCCCAGTATTTTTCTATTTGAACCTGACCGTCGCGCCAGAGCAGGGTGTGGCCGGGGAGCAGGCGTTCGACCCCTCGGAAGAGAGTCCCTTCGCCGGAGGTCGCGTGGTTCGCGAGGTAGTCGGGCAGCGCCTTGAAGTTCACTTCGGGCGCGACGGCGCGCGCTTCCAGAAGCGCCTTGATTTCGGAGGCGAAGTAGAGCGAGCCGTCGTCGGCGTGGACGTAGTAGAGCGGCTTGACGCCCAGGCGGTCGCGCGCGATGAACAGTTCGCGCCTCTTCGCATCCCAGATGGCAAAGGCGAACATGCCGCGCAGACGTTCGACGCAGCGCACGCCCTCTTCCTCGTAAAGATGCAGTATGGTCTCCGTGTCGCAGTGCGTGCGATAGACGTGGCCGCGCGCTTCCAAGGATTCGCGGAAATCCGCGTGATTGTAAATCTCGCCGTTGTAGATGATGTGGAGCGAGCCGTCCTCGTTGGTCATCGGCTGATGGCCCGCCGCGACATCAACGATGCTCAGACGGCGGTGGCCCAGGCCCACACGCCCGTCAACGAAGACGCCCTCGTCGTCCGGCCCGCGATGCGTAATCACGTCGCGCATGCGTTCGAGCACGCGCACGTCGAGCTGGCGGCGCGAACGGCTGGACAATGCTATTCCGTTAATCCCACACATAAGCTAAGAGACAATCGGCCTCAACCCTTCAGCGAATCATAGCAGGCGATTGAAGGCTGACGGCAAAGCTTTCCCCGCCGTCCGTCTCCATGCGGACACGGTCGCCGTCGCGGCGCGCCACGACGTAACCGAGGCGACGCCCGGCGCGCAGAAGTTCTTGCCCCTCCAACGAAAGTTGACGACCGTTGATAAGCAACATCTCTTCGGGCGTGGACGCGCCGGGCGCGAAACGCATCCACGCCCACTCGAAATCGGAGGCGACCGAAGCCGTCTCCACAGGGCCGCCGTCGCCGAGCAACAACACGTCACGCCTGTCGCCGTCGAGCACTTCAAAAGCCCGTCCGCCCCTCGCCTCAATCTCTTCAACCTGCGTCCGGGGGGCTTGCGCGGGCTTCGGGAGCATGAAAGTAATGAACTCCTGCGCGCCCGCCGCTTCATTCGAGAAGATGAGGACGGGCGCTGCCGCGCGCTGGCCGTAGCACTCCGAGACCCAGCCCTGCTCTTTGCGCCACCCGCCCGCCTGACAGAAGGTGAAGAGTTCAAACCCTGCCGCGTCGGACGTGCGCTCGCGCACGCAGACGCCGCCGCGGCCCCGTTCGATTGCCGGATCAGTTTCAGGCGCGAAGTGAAAATATAGGTCGTAACGGTGCGCGCCCGCGGTCTCCACGCGGTCGCGCACGACCCAGTAATCGCCTTTGAGGAAAAGGACGCCGCGCGTGTGCCCGGCGGGCGAAGAGAGCCGCGCGTAACCGTCCTGACTGCCCGCGAAGAAGTCGAAGCGCGCGTGGCTCGTCCAGTCGTGGGCGGCGGCTCGCGCCGCGCTCCTCCAACTGAACGGGCCGCCGGGCGCGGACGACGATTCGTTGTCAATCGTGAGCGTGTTGTGCGCGGCGGAGCGGCGGAAGAGGTCGCGCATCTCTTGAGAGCCGGTGTAGGTGTACGTGCCCGGATCAACGAGCATCGTGCGCCCGCGCGCCGCCAGGTCGAAAGCCAGCGCGTCGGCGTGTGCGTGGCCGCCGTCGAAGACGCCGTGCGGCCCGCAGTCAATCAAGAGATAGTTGGCGTCGCGCGTCCAGCCGTCGCGCATGACGTAGAAGCCGCCGCTCTCGAAAGCGCGCGAGGTGTCGGCGGGCGCGCCCGCTTCGAGATTATCGAGGGCACGCAGGCCGCGGCCTCCGAGCAGCCAGAGCGTCTCCTCCGCCGCCTCTTCGGCGACGAACTTGTAATCCCCGCGCGCGAAGAGGGCCGCGCCCGTCGAGAGCGCGGCGCGAAAATCGTTCGGCGCACGTTCTTCGAGCGCGGCGAGGCGGCCCCCGTCGTCGTCGCCGAAGAGGGGCGTCGTGCCGTCCGGCCTGGTGATGTACATCAAGTGGTCGAGCAGCAGCAGGAGTTTCTCTCGAACCTTGTCAGCCAAGTCTCCGCCGTTCGCTTGGTCGAGGACGTAGAGGTGCGTGTAGAAGTCCGTCGTGTAGCGATGATAGTAGCTCGACTGCTCGAAATAGACCCCGTCGGGCCGGACGTGGCGTTCAAGCTCCGCGAGGAGTATGCGCGCGCCCGTCTCGCGCCAGCGTGACGCGCGCCGGAATTCGGGCAGCATCGTCCCCAGGTAAAAGAGGCCGAGCGCTTCGCCCGTCAGATGTGTGTTCGGGCTGAAGTAGGTCGAGAGGTAGGTCTCCAGGTGGCGTGCGTGGAGGTGTAGAAACTTGAGCGCGCGCAGGAAGAGGTGCGGCGTGAGGTGCTCCGAGTCTCGGAAAAAATAGAGCGCCCACAGCCAGGAGATGGCGCGCAGCGAGACTTCGAGGCTGCTCGACCAGTTGATGCCGAGCTTCGGCGGGTTCTGCTCCATCCAACTCGTCAGGTGCTCGGCGAACGTCCGCGCGTAAAGCTCATCACCTGTGTGCCAGTAGGCCCTGCCGAGCGTGGCGAAATACTGTTGGCGGTTCAGCTCCCAGACGATCTTTTTGTCGCCCGCCACGCCCGCGTCCAGGTAGTTGATGCGGCTCCAATGGCGCAGCGGCGCACGCTTGCCCGACACGGGTTCGAGGTGCCAGTCAACGGGGCTGCCGAAGGAGAGGCCGCGCAGGCCGAGCAGGTCGAAGCGCCCTTCCGTGATGCGGCGCGCGCGCTCAATCACAGACGTTCGGGCGGGCGCGCCCCACCTGCCGCGCAACTCCCTGCGAGTCTCGCCCTGATCTCCGAAGGCGGCGAAGAATTGCGGCTCGGAGCGCGCGCGGAAGTGTGACAACAGTCCTTCCGCGGATAAAGGCTCGCCGCCGAGTCGCATCGAGTCGAGCAGCTTGAAGAAGTCTGAGTCGCGTGGGAGGCGGGCTTGAGTTGAAAGCCCGCAACGCTCCGTGCCGGCGGCGAGCGCCTGCGCGGAACGCACACGCAACTCGTCCAGGCTGCGTCCCCTCAGCTTCTTTAATTTCCCCAAAGACTCGATCATCGCCTGCTCGACACCCGAAAGCCTGTTTAGAGTTCACGCTTGCGGCGTGTCTGACGAAGCAGCCTGAAGGCCGCAACTCTGAACACCCACCCGACTCATTTAGCCCACTATAAACGTCCGACCTATGTTTTAACTCACCGCCTTCTCTTCCCCTCTTCCTGCCTCCTGCATGCTAACCTCCTGCCGCGCTTCCCCTCCAACTGTCGCTTCACGATAGACCTTGAGCCAGCCGTCCCTCACCGCCGCCCACGCGTAGCGGCGGCTCTGCTCGTGCGCCTTGCACGCGATCTTCGACGCCAGCCCATCCTCTTCAAACAGACGCAGGGCGCTGCGGGCCAGCGCGTCACAATTACCGCACTCGACCATCAGGCCGTTCTCCCCGTCGGTCACGATGTAAGGGATGCCGCCAGCGTTCGTCGTCACCACGGGAGTCCCGGCGGCGAACGCTTCGAGAATCGAGATCGGCATGTTGTCTATATTTGAAGCGTTCAGGAAAACGTCCGCGGCGTCGTAGTAGGCGTGCATCTCCTCCGGCCCGACGCGACCGACGAACTCCGTGTGGCTGAGGTTCAACTCGCGCGCGAGCCTTTCGAGTTCGGCATGTTGGCTGCCGTCGCCGACGACGACCAGACGCGCCTCCGGCAAGCTTCGCTGAATGAGGGCGAAGGCGCGCAGGATGCAGCCGACGTTGTAGAGCGGCTCGTGATTGCGGTTCGAGAGGAAGAGTGGCCGCAAAGGCTTGCGCTCGCGGAAACGGAAACGGTCTGTTTCGATTGAGTAGGGGACGGCGCGTGCGGAAAGGCCGAAGCGTGCGAAAACGTCAACCAGATAGTTTGAAGGCGTCACTATCACGTCGGCCAGACGCAGGACGGGAATCGCCGTCCGCCAGTGTGCCAGATGGTCTTCCGCCTCGCCGCTGTGATAGTTGAGCACGACCTTTTTGCCGTAGAGCCTGGCGGCGAGGACGGCGGGCGTCGGGGCCAGCAGGAAGGAGAAGTAAGAGGGAGAGAAAATGTGAAGCACGTCGTACCGGGGCGCGCGCGCGAGCAACAGCGCCCAGTACATGAGTGAGGTCACGACGGTGCGCACGTACTTGATGCGCTGCAAGCCCCTCAGCACGCCGGGCAGACGCGGGTTGACCGGCAGAAACGAAAGCTCTACCGACGGCTCGTCGAGCATGCCCCGCAGAATACGCCGGGCTTCGACCGCCTGCCCGCCCAGAATGTCCAGCGAGGCCGCGACGACGAGCACGCGCAAAGGTCGCGCGACAGTTTCAGGCCGCGCCGCCTCGACTTTATTCAGACTCTTTCCCCCGCTCTCTATCATCTTCCCTGTTCGGCCTCATCTTCCCCGTCCGACGCGTGAACTCTCAAGCATTCTCCTGCCGCATCTCCTCGACCTCGCGCGTGTGCATCGCGCTGGCCTGCGCGAGCAGCCGGTCGTAGAGGCTTTCCGTGCGGGCCAACTGCGCCTCGCACGAAAATTTTTGCTCGACGACGCGGCGGCCACGTTGTCCCATCTCTCTCGCGCACGCGGGGTCTTTGAGCAGCGAGACGATGCGCTCGGCCATCGTCGCGTCGTCCCCGACTTGAACGAGGTAGCCCGTCTCGCCCTCGACGACGGCCTCGCGCGCGCCGCCCACATCCGTCGCGACGACCGCGCGCGCCGCCGCCATGTATTCGAGAATCGCGTTGGAGAACCCTTCGGCCTTCGAGCTTAAGACGCACACGTCTGAAACGGCCAGCAACTCAGCCACACGTCCGCAGCGGCCAATGAAGAAGGCGTCTCGCTCCAAACCAAGCTGCGCCGCGTGCGCGCGCAAAGAGTCAGTCAGCTCGCCTTCACCCGCCAGGACGAAAGCGGCTTCCGGGACTGCTTCGCGCACGCGCCTGGCCGCGCGCAGGAACGTCTGCTGGTCTTTCACGGCGAGCCTCATGTTGGCGACGATAGTGACGAAGCGCCGCTTCGTCTCAATCGGAAGACCCAGCGAGGCGAGCGACTCATCCCGCCGCCCGTCCGCGCTCGGAGCGAGGCGGCCCATGTCGAGGCCGTTATAGACGACGGCTATCTTCCGCGCAGGCACGCCCTCTTTAATCAGTTGCCGCCGCACCGCTTCGGCGTTGGCGACGACGGCGTGACAAAGGTTGTACGCGCGGCGCTCGACGAACGTCTGCGCGGCTGTTCGCATGTGAACGGTCTCGCGCCGCGAGGCGATGCGCGCGGGCAGGCGCGCGAGCGCGGCGGCAGCCGTCCCGAAGATGTTCGTGTAAAAGTCGTGCGTGTGGATGACATCTATCTTGTGCTCGCGCAGGTAAGCTCTGAGGCGTCGAAGCTGGGAGAGCGCGTTGCGGTCGTAAAAGCTGTTCAGGGGGTAGGACGGAATCTCTTTGAAGCCCAGGCGCGACACCTCTTCGCGCAACACGCCCTCGCCGTTCAAACTCGCGACGTGCACGTTGTAACGTCCGCTCTCGCGGAGCAGGCGCACGATCTGCACGGCCTGGCGCTCCGTGCCGCCCTGGTGGAAGCTGTCTATCAGATGTAAGACGCTGGGTTTCAATTTATGCAACGCTCAATTTAGGGATTGTTCGCGCGTCCGACTCGCCCATTTCTCTAGCCGCCGACGACGGCTGGTGCGTCGTGTCGCCGGTCTTGCGTCTTCGTCCGCCTGTCCGCCCCCTCGCTCATGATCGAGCGGAGTCGGTAATCTCGATAAAGACCAGGCTCCCCGGAGCGCCCTTCGACCGCCGCCATCGCCATGTTAAAGGCTTCGCGCGCGGAGGCGAAATGGACTTTGAACTCGCCGTCACGGTCGCCGTACTCAATCGTCTCTTCGAGGAAGCGGCGCAGAGGCTCGCCGATCATCGCTTCTTCATCAAACGGGAAGAACCCGTGACAGTAGAGCTTGATGAAGACCCATTCGGGCCGTCCCTTCACATGGACGCGCGCCCCGCGCCACCGGTCGAGACGGGCGAGGTCGAGCGGATAATTGGCGGCCAGCACGCCGTCGTCGAGCCTCGGCACGGGAAGCCCACGAATGCGCCGCCGCCAATTGAAAACCAGCGGCCCCGTGAAGAGCACAGGCAGGCGCGGGTGCTCGCCCACGCGCAGGCTCGGGCCTGAACGGTGCGGCTTGCGCTCTTCGAGCGGGTGGTCGCACTGATAGACGGCGTTGATGCGCGCCACCTGAGATTCGTCGGGGGCGGAGGGGAGCGTGAAGTCGGCGTAGCAACCGGTCTCCGCGAGAATTTGCATCTCCGAATCAACGCCGCAGTAACGCCCCCCGGCGGAGTTCGCCAAAGCCCAGTTGCCGTGCACGAAGGCGTACATCGGAAGACCAGCGCCGTCCTGCCGCGAAAGGCATTTGTGCTCCTCCGCCAGACGGTCGCGGAATTCTTCGAGCGCGCGTCGCAGGTTCGCCGCGTCGTCCGGCGCGTCAACGCCGTGGTGCAGATGAACCTCCACCTCGCCGAAGCCCTCCGCTTGCAGCCCCGCCATCCGTTCCAGAATGCGCGGGTGATACTGTTCGGCTGGATAAAAATTCGTGTGGCGAAACGGCGTGCCGTCGTGGTCGCGCACGGCCTCGCCGATGGCGCGTGCCTTCTCACACCAACGGTCGAGCCTTGAGAGCTGCGTTGACCAGTCCAGGGTCGCGCCCTGCTCGTTCCACCCCGGCTCGAAATGGTTTGCGACGATGAAAATGAGATGCCGCGGCTCGTTTCCCCCGGACAGGCGTCCCGCAAGCTCACGCGCGCGCCACAGCGGGTAACGCATCAGCCACGGGAGCGACCACTTGAATTTGGTAAGAAGACTTTGGCGTTTGAAGTTCATAAGCTCGTCACTTATTTCGCTTGAGAGACGGCTTCTTAGTTTTGCCCATCACTCTCGACGAGTCAGTCATCTAAGAAGCCACCGGCGTCAAACGGGCGGCTTCAAGAGTCATGTGGATCGCCGCTCCCGCGCTATCAACGAAGGTACGATGCCACAGTTCGAGCATGAAGAGCGCCCACAGTTGCGTCGAATGATCCCGCCGTCCGCGTTCGTGCTCGTCGAGTAGCGTCTGGACGTAACGCGGCTCGACGTAGCCGCGCTGTCGCGCGCGCGTCTCGCCGAGTGTTTCGCGGATGCGCCCGCGCAGTTGGTGATTGATCCACTGCTCGATGGGCACGCCGAAGCCCTGCTTGGGCCTGTCCAAAATCTCCGCCGGCACCAGGTCGCGCACCGCGCGCTTGAAGACGTGCTTCGTCTCAAGCCCGCGCATCTTCAGCGCGGCGGGGATACGCGTGACGAACTCTATCAGTTTATGGTCGAGGAGCGGCACGCGCGCTTCGAGCGAGGCGGCCATGCTCATCCGGTCAACCTTGGTCAGAATATCGCCGGGCAGATACGTCTTGCTGTCAATGTAAAGCAACTTGTCGAGGGCTTCCCCGGTGCGGACGTTCGCGGCGTGACCTTGAAAACTCAGCGCCACGAGGTCGCCAGCGGGAAGCAGACGCCGGAAGTCTTCCGTGTAGAGCGAAAGCCTGTTGAGCTTAGTGAAGACTGAGACGCTGTCCAGGTAACGTTCTACGGGGTCGAGCGCGACGTTGTGCAGGTAGTTGCGCCCGCGCGCGCCGTGGGGCAGGCGTGCGCTCAAAGGCCGCATGACCCCCTGCCGCAAGAATCGCGGGAGGCGCGCGAAGCCGCTCCGCCTGCTGTCCGTGACGTAGCGCGTGTAGCCGGCGAACAGCTCGTCGCCGCCGTCGCCGGAGAGCACGACCTTGACGTGCTCGCGCGCGAGCTTCGAGACCATGTAGGTCGGGATGGCGGACGAGTCGGCGAACGGCTCGTCGAAGTGCCAGACGAGTTCGTCAACGATGTCACAGATGTCCGGCGTGACGATGAACTCCACGTGCTCCGTGCCGAAACGCTCGGCAGCCAGGCGCGCGTACTTCAGTTCGTTGTAGCTGTCTTCGTGAAAGCCTATCGAGAAGGTCTTGACCGGACGATTCGTGTGGCGCGCCATCAGGCCGACGACCGTGCTCGAATCAACGCCGCCGGAAAGGAACGCGCCGAGCGGCACGTCCGCGACCAGACGTATCCGCACGGCCTCGTCGAGCAGCCCGCGAAGCTCTTCGATGTATTCCTCTTCCCCGCGCGCCTCTTTGACCGGCTCGTACCGGAAATCCCAGTAGCTCTTAATCGTCACGCGACCGTCGGCGAAAGTCAGGTGGTGGCCGGGCGGCAACTTGTGTATGTCGCGAAAGATGCTGAGCGGTTCGGGCACGTAGCCGAGCGTCAGGTACGCGTCGAGGGCTTCCGCGTTGATCTCGCGCCCGACTTCGTCGTGTTCGAGCAGCGACTTCAGTTCGGAGCCGAAGACGAACGCGCCGCGCGGCGTGACGGTGTAATAGAGAGGCTTTTTCCCCGCGCGGTCTCGCGCGACGAAGAGCCGGCGCTCGCGCTCGTCCCAGATGGCGAAGACGAACATGCCGCGAAGGTGATCCACGCACGCCTCGCCGTACTCTTCAAAGGCGTGAACAATCGCCTCCGTGTCGGAATGCGTCGCGAAGCGGTGGCCGCGCGCCTCCAGCTCGCGGCGCAACTCGCGGAAGTTATAGACCTCGCCGTTGAAGACAATCGTCGCGGAGCCGCCGCAACCTGAGAGCGGCTGGTGGCCGCCCGCCAGGTCAATGATCGAAAGACGGCGCATGCCGAGCGCGACGCCGTCTTTCGTCACCATCATGCCCTGATCGTCCGGCCCGCGGTGCGCGATCACGCGGCACATGCGGTCGAGCACGGCGGCACACTCCTCCGGCCCGTGCGCCTTCTCCGCCGACCGTTGATTTACGAACCCCGCAATTCCGCACATGCTTCTCTACACACCTCTTGACTGCGGTCTCCTTATCTGTCCACAAACGGATGGGGACATGCGACAAGAGCGCGGTCGCCGCTTCGTGCAACTTGGTAAACTCCGATAGCTCTATTTTTCCCCGGCCTGCGGATACAGTTCTAGTTCGAGATAGAGGGCCGAGAGGGGTACTACAAATTGATTTCGTCTATCGTGAGGCAACCACGTCGAACATCCATCGGTAATTTCTCTTCCTGACGGCAAATAGCGCCCCCTACCAGATAAAGTGTATGCGCTCAAATCCTTTTTGGGAAGTAGGTGAGGCCGAATTGCCGGACGGGGCGGGGCCGGAAAGTTCGCCCAAGTTACTACGGCCAAAAGTCTTTCATAATTTCCGAGCCTTCAGTATGATGTCTCACCGGGTAACATCCGACGTGGAAAATGTCGGCCATTGTCACTGTATAATCGGTGCAGGGCTAACGGGTTACCAGACGGCATGAAGTCATTCGGATTCGAGGCGAGAGTCAGGCCCTTTTAATTCCTCGGATAAGGTGTTCCATATGCGCCGATTCAGGTTGTGGTCCGCGCGGTCGAAGTGGACTGGCATCCTTCTGTTCACGCTCGCGGGTGTCGCGCTGATCTCGCTGGTCGGCGTGCGCGCGCAATCAACAATCATCTTTAGCGATGATTTCAACGACAACGTGCGAGACGCCGCCAAGTGGAATCTCGGCGTGTTGAGCCAGCCTTCTTCGGCCTTCGACTCTAAAGTAATTGTTAGGGAGCAGAATCAGGAGCTGGAGATTACGCCCCGGTCTGGGGTCAGCGGGCAGCATTACAACGGATACGTTTCGGTTCAGACCTATAATCTGACCGGCAGGCGCGCGACAGTTGAAGTGCGGCAAGCGCCCGGTGGGGCGGCTCTGGCCGATCTGGCCCTTGGTATTGATAGCAACAATTGGTATCGGATTGCAACCCAATCCGGTCAAATCTTTTTCCAGGATACGGTCGGAGGCACAAAACACTCGACCAGCGTCACCTACAACGCGACACAGCATCACTACTGGCGCATCAGACACGACGGCGCAAGCGACCAAATCCTTTTCGAGACGAGCAGTGATAACGTTAACTGGACGACGCAGCGAGCCATCGCGCGCCAGCTTAACATCTCCGCCCTGCGCGTCGAGCTGTGTGCGGGTACGTCCGGCTCGGTGAGCGCCCCCGGCGTAGCAAAATTCGATAACTTCGTGCTCGACTCGACGCCCGTGTCTCCGAAGCCGACGCCGATGCCTACCCCGATCCCTTCTCCGACGCCAATTCCGAGTCCATCCCCGACTCCGACACCCAATCCGACGCCCGCCCCGACTCCGACCGTTCTGTTGAGCGATGATTTCAACGCCGCCTCGCTCGACACGACGAAGTGGTACGTCGGCGCGGTCAGCAAGCCTTTTGACCCGGCCCTGTCAGTCCGCCAGCAGAACGGGCAGTTGCAGATCAGTCCGCTCAGCGGAGTCGCCGGCGACCATTTCGCCGGGTACGTCTCCGTGAACAAGTGGAACTTGACGGGCGCGGTCGCGAGCGTCCAACTTGTGCAGCCAGCCAGCAACCTCGATGGCACTGAGACGAATTTTTATCTCTCCCTTGATGGCAATAACTGGTATCGCTTTGCGGTGGAATCCGGATCGCTCTACTTTTACCAGAATGTGGGCGGGAGCAAGACGTACCTCGTGATTCCCTACGACGCGACGCGGCACAAGTGGTTACGTCTGCGCCATGACCCCGCGACGGATTTCATTCTCTGGGAAACGGGTCCGGACAACGTATCGTGGACTGTGCAACGCACCGAAGCGCGACGGCTCCCCATCACGTCTCTGAACATCGAGTTGATGGCCGGCACATACCAGGCCGTCGTCGCGCCGGGGGCAGCCATCTTCGACAATTTCGTATTGCAGTCGCTGACTGCCACGCCGACGCCTACTCCCACCCCTGCTCCGACTCCTTCACCGACTCCTTCACCGACTCCTTCGCCCACGCCTACGCCTTCACCGACTCCTTCACCGACGCCTTTGCCAACGCCGGCCACAGCCGCGGGCTTCTTTGACGACTTCGACGACAACGCCCGCGACGCGGCGAAGTGGAGCGTCGGCCTCTTCAGCAAAGATTCCTCGCAACTCGACCCCGCCGTGCAGGTCTTGGAGCAGAACGCGCAGTTGCAGATCAAGCCTTTGTCCAACACGACCGGCCTCCACTACAACGGCTACGTCTCTGTCCGGGGCTGGGACATGACGGGCGCTCAGGCCAGCGTCGAGGTCGCCCAAGCCACAAACGGCCCCGGCATGAGCTTCGTCGTCGGGCTGGATTACAACGACTA
>QHXN01000010.1 GCA_003222975.1 Acidobacteriota bacterium
CGTTGACCATGCAGGCGATGTTGCCGTCGAGCTTGATGTAATTTAAATCAAACCTCGAGGCTTCGATTTCGAGCGGCTCCTCTTCGTTGAGGTCGCGCAAGTGCTGGAAGTCGGGGTGGCGAAACAGCGCGTTGTCGTCGAAGTTGATCTTCGCGTCGAGCGCGAACAGCCGCCCGTCCTTCGTCAGAAGGAACGGGTTGATCTCCATGAGCGAGGCGTCCAACTGCTCGTTGGCCGTGTAGAGCGCCTGCATGAACTTCGCCGCCTGGTTGACCAACTGCGCGGGCAGGCCGAGGCCGAAGGCGAGCTTGCGCGCCTGAAACGGGCGGAAGCCGACCGCCGGGTCAATCGTCTCCTTCAGGATCAATTCGGGAGTGTTGGCGGCGACCTCCTCGATGTCCATGCCGCCCGCGGAAGAGGCCATGAAGACGGGGCGGCCCGAAGCGCGGTCGAGCACGATGCCGAGGTAGAACTCCTTCTCAATCGGCAGGCCCTCTTCGACGAGTAGCACTCTCACCTCGCGCCCTTCCGGCCCGGTCTGGTGCGTGACGAGCTTCATGCCGAGCATCCGGCGCGCGATCTCCTGCGCCTCTTCGGCAGAGCGCGCGAGCTTCACGCCGCCGCCCTTGCCGCGCCCGCCCGCGTGTATCTGCGCCTTGACGACGACCACGTCCGTCGCCAGCTCTTTCGCCGCGTGATAAGCCTCCTCCGGCGAGCGTGCGACCAGACCGCGCGGGACGGCGACGCCGTACTTCCTCAACAACTCCTTCGCCTGATACTCGTGAATCTTCATCCTCGAACCTCGGAGGCGGCCAGATTTTCCCCGACCGCCAGGAATTTTATTTGACTGTGTCGGAACGCCGACGAGTGTAGCCGCACGCGCCGCGACACTGCAAGCGAAAGGAGGCAGGAGGCAGGAGCAGGAGGCAGTAGAACAACAGTCTGCGTCGGGCGGTTAAGGTGAAAGCCCGACGCCTGCTGAAGTCAACCCCCTGCCTCCTGCCCCTGCCGTCTGCCTCCTGCTCCTGCCTCCTGCTTTCTGGAAACCGTCTTTAATTGGTCGTGTGTTTGCGGTATCAAGACAGGCGAGGTGAAGCGATGACTTTGGCGTTGACGCTGCTCTTTGCGCTCAATCTCTACGCGAGAGCCGGCAGGTTGGGTTAGAGGTTTCAGGTTTTCTGTTGCATCCTTGGGTGAGAGGGCGTGCGGGATGGAAGCGCTTCCGTCCCGCACGCTTTTTTGTCGCGCCCCGCCTGAAGTTTCGTCCCGCCCCACCCCTTTTCGTCGCGAACTACTCTTGCGGTTGCGGCGCGGCGGCGACCGCGCTAACCTTCCCGCCGCGCGCTCGACTAGAATCCGCACGGCCACAGGAGGACGCCATGAGCGAAGTCGTCGTGACTGCCCTTTCAAACCTGCGCAACGAAGTCAGCTACGGCGAGGGGCAGACGCTCATCACGGACGAGCCGACGGACGCCGGCGGTAAGGGCACGGGGCCAGACCCTTACACGCTCCTGCTGGCGGCGCTCGGCAGTTGCGTCTCGATGACGGTGACGCTCTACGCGCGGCGCAAGGGCTGGCCGCTGGAGCGCGTCACCGTTCGCCTGCGGCAGCGGCGCGTCCACGCGAAGGACTGCGCCGTTTGCGAGAGCACAGCCGACGGCTACATTCATCACATCGAGCGCTCCGTCCGGCTCGAAGGCCCGCTGACCGATGAGCAGCGCGCGCGCCTGCAAGAGATCGCACACAAGTGCCCCGTCCACCGCACGCTGACGAGCGAGGTCGTCATCACGGAGCTGTCCGACGAGCCGCGCTGACTTTCGCGAGCACGCGAAGTGGCTTTCAGCGGACATCCGAGGGCGCTACACCGAAGTAGCGCCGACGCCTGCACGAACGGGCTTGACTTGCCCGAAGGTTTAGCATAAAAGTCCGCTGGCGTCTTCGGTCATTTCGTCAGCCGCGGGGGTGCTACCGTCTTCCGCGTGTTCAAACTAAAAAGGAGTTTCCATGAGGCGTGTTGCCTACGTATTCCCTCTGCTCGCCGGTGCGGCTCTGTTCTTCTCCCTCCAGTCCTCGCGCGCGTCTCGCGCGCAGCAGAAGCTCGCGACGGCGAACGCGTCTGCGAAGACGGACGCCTTCGTGCCGCTCGAGCAGGACTTAATCGGCGAGATCAACCTCGCGCGGACGCGGCCCGCCGAGTACGCGTCCTACCTTGAGCAACTGCGACCCTACTTCGCGGGCAAAGAGTACCGCCGGCCCGGCAAGCCCGCGCTCATGACCGAGGAGGGCACGAGCGCGCTCGAAGAGGCCATCAAGTTCCTGCGCTCCGTGAAGCCCGCCGCGCCGCTCGGCCTTTCGACGGGGATGTGCGCGGGCGCGCGCGAGCTTGTCAAAGACCAGGGCGCGACGGGCGCGACCGGGCACAGAGGCTCGGACGGGAGCTTCTGCGAGCAGCGCACGCAGCGCTTCGGGAACTGGACGGGCGACATCGGCGAAGACCTCAACTACAGCGACGATGCGGCGCGCGAGCGCGTCATCACGCTCCTCATAGACGACGGCATCGCGAACCGCGGCCACCGCTTGCGCTTATTCGACCCGAACTACAAGGTCGTCGGCGTCGCCTGCGGCGACCACAAGCTCGGCGGCATGTGCGTCATCACCTTCGCCGGGGGCTTCAACGAAAAGGTCGGCTCGGCGCAGCCGCAAGCCGGGAAGAACGCCGGCACTGCTACCGTCCCCGCCGGTGTGCGGCGCTTCTGATAATCTCGACGTTTGCTGTGAAAAACTGAAATGGCTTACGGCACGCGTGCCGTAAGCCATTTCGATTTGGGTTCGACGCAGCGCGTGTCAGCGCGTTCGGCCAGTCCACCCTTTGAACAAGTCCAACTCACACGCCTGCCGCATCCCTTCGGTCAAATACAGCCAGGCTTCGTAAGGCATGTTGCGCCTGGCATAGTTGCAGCGGATGCACGCGGGGACGACGTTGTCGCGGCTGTGACCTTTCGAGTTATCAATCCGGTCTAAGGTCATCCTCAGTTCCCTCTCGCCGCAGTAGCGGCAACCGCCCGCGATGAGCGTCTCGATCTCCTGCTTCGTGAGGTCGCACGTGCGCCCGCGCAACTTATCTGACCTACGCGCTTCGCGCAAAATGAAGCGCGCAACGTCAACGCCCGCTGCGCGCATTTGCGAGAACATGAGGTCGCGTCGCTGAGGTCGCGTCGCTTCTGCCATGCCCGCTTCTTGTCCAGGTCTTTGAACGGCATAAGGCGACGATTAATAAATAATCGGGATGCGCGGATTTGAACCGCGGGCCTCTCGCACCCCAAGCGAGCGCGCTACCAGGCTGCGCCACATCCCGTGACGGTTAGTATCTCTGGAACCGGCGGCTTGAGTCAAACGGGGCGCGGGCCGCGTCGGGGGTGACGGCGCTTAGCGTCTTTGCGCGCCGGGCTTGGGCTTGTCGGCGTCGAGGAGGACGAGGATGTCGCGCAGTTGGTCGCGCAGGCGGCGGAGCGCGGCACGGCGGTCGTCGGTCAGTCGCGGCGGCTGGTCGGGCCGGTAGGCGGGCTGGACGGAGTCCTCTTGAGGGTCGTCGAACGTGTGCGGCGACTCGTCTTCCGAGGGTTCGGGTGTTGACGGGACGAGTTGCGGCGAAGGGGATGAGCTTACGGCCTGCCCGCTCATCTCCGGCGTCACGACTTTGAGCTTGCTCGCGCCGCGCAGCTCGTTCGTGAGACGCTTCTTCGCGCCGGCGATTGTGTACTGGTCTTCGTAGAGCAACTCCTTGATGCGGAGCACCATCTCCACATCGCGCTTGCGGTAGGTGCGCTGCCCGGCGCGGTTCTTCTGCGGCGCGAGCATCGGGAACTCCGACTCCCAGTAGCGGAGCACGTGCGCCTGTATGCCCGTGATTTCGCACACCTCGCCGATCTTGAAGAAGAGCTTTTCGGGGATGGAGACGGCTGCTCGGTTCATATCTTCAAGGGAGACCCGCCCGGAGGCTGAGGTCGAACCGACTTCACACGCGGCTGTTAATTTGGACTGTTGACCGCGAGCCGCTCCACGACGGGCGGCAGGGCGAGCAAGTCTGGGCCAATGTTACCCACGCCTCAAACCGTTGTCAATGCAATTGTTAAGCGGGAGGGCTGTTAGTTTTCCACAGGCTCGAACATGACGAGGCGGTTCGCGGGGTCGAAGGTGAGCCGGAAAGGTCTGAGCGCGTCGCGACCCAAGAGGACGGGCGCGCCTTTCTCCGCGTGCGTGAGGAAGTCTGTGGGGACGCCGCGCAGGACGAGCGGGCCGACGCCGACCGTCGCCGCGCGGACGCGCCTCGAAGAGATTTCGCCGCCCGCGATGTCGTGCGCGCCCGCGCGCTCGCGCCCTCCCGACGAGAGGATGCCGAGCGCGCGCGCGGCGCTTTCGTCCACGGCGAGGCCGAAGCCGGAGCCTGTGTCGAGGAGCGCGGGTCGGCCCCCTTCGAGCATGACGAACGGGCGGCGACTGCGTCCGTCGGTGAGCCAGGGCACGACCGCCCCGTCGCGCGGCGCGTCGCCCGCCCGCAGAGGCTGCACGCGCGGGTCGAAGGCCCTCAACTCGCTGTGCGGGATGTCAATCACGTAGCCGAGCGGCGAGAAGGCTTCGGTCGGGTCGAGTATGCCGTCAACGTCCGAAGGCAAGCCGGGCGCGACGATTGCGAGGCCGCGCGCGGGAAGTGTGTTGTCGCGCGAGCCGAGCGCGATGCTGCGCGGGAACGCCTTCTGGCCTCCGCCCGCGGTCATACCGCTCAGGCCGCCGACCTCTATGCCGCGCCCGCCCGCTTCGACTTCGACGCGTGCCTCGCCCGCCACGCGCGGCGAGAGGATGGTCGCGCCCGCGCCCGTGTCAACGGCGAAGGTGAAAGGCCCCGTGCCGTTGACCCAGGTCTCGACGAGCAGACCGCGCCCGCCGGACTCGCGGAAGCCGACGGGCGACGGCAGCCTTGCACTCTGACCTGCGGCGGCACGGGGCATAGCGCCTCCGTGTGAATTAATGAAGTTGGATGAATCGAGAAAGAAGGTAAAGGCCGCCGCCGCGCTCTCACCGGCACGGAAATGGGCGGCCCCGCGACTCGGCGAGGCCGCCCACCCGAACAGGAGCGACACGAAGGTCAGGGCTGAGGCCACGCACGCGGCGGACGCCTTCAGACTCCCCATTGCCCGAACCCTCTTAGTAGTTGCGGTGACGCTTGCGAATCTTGTACGTGTAGAGCGCCGAGCCGCCCCCGCCCGCGAGAGCGCCGATGGCTGCACCCTTCCCGCCGCCGATGAGGCCGCCGATCAGCGCGCCGCCGCCCGTGCCCATTGCCAGCGTCAACTTGTCGCGGTGCTTCTGCCAGAAGGAGCGATGGCTGCGCTGACCGTAGTCGTAATAGACGCTGCGCGGCGCGCTGCTCGCGTAGCGCGTGCGCGTCCCCGTGCGATAGATCACGCGCTCCGAAGTCGGCGCGTAGTAATCGCGCGCGACGGTGCGTGTGCCGCTCAACCCGGAGGTGCACGCGGTGTTAACGCCCTGGATGAACCCGTCGCGGAAGGCCGCGCGCTCCTGGTCGGTCATGTTCTGGGTCTGCGCGGCGACTTCGCTGTTTACGAGCGCGTTCCGGTCGCCCGGTACGGTCTTGTCGGTCGAGATGTTGGTCGTCCTCGCCGGCTGCGTCATCGCCTGCGCGGTGTCGGGCGCTGCCGTGTTATTGCTTGAGTGCATGACGAACCCGCCGACCGTCCCGCCGAGCAGTGCGGCGACCAGCGCCACCGGTAAGATTTTGTTCGATGTCATGGTCAGTGTCTCCTCTGAATTCCGAAATGATCTTTAAAGACGCACCAAAATAGATGGACGCACCCTGCCGTGTGGCAACTGCCGTTCCCCGCGCGCGGATGTTCAGGCACTTCGCAGTCAATTTAACAAAGATGCGCGGGGCGCGAAAGTTTTTCGGCGCGGCGCAACCATTTTGTCACCGAAATGTAAGAATGCGCGCGGGCGTTGACCTCAGACTCTCTGTCCTTTTCATATACGATATGGACTGCGCCTAGACGATTTCCTCAGTCACACTCGACGGCCCGCTCAGTCAAGCCACACGACCAACGGCTCTCGAATTTGATGAGAGAAACAGTTAACCACAGAGGCACAGAGGGCGCGGAGGATGCACAGAGAACTTCAAATTTCAGATTTGATATTTCAAATCTCTGTGACGCCTCGGTGTCCTCTGTGCCTCTGTGGTTAATTTGCCTTTCGCGTCAGATGTTTGTTGAAAAAGGAGGCGAACGCGGCGTGAGGTATTGGACGCCCCGGCGATTGCGGGGCTATAATCCGCCCTTGCTCACCGAAACTGTTGGAGGTTCGCCGCGCGCCGTGTCCACGTCCGCTTCCGTCTTCCGCCTCGCGAGGCGGCTCGAAGGTGTCGGCTTCTCCGACATCGTCAAAATCCGCAACAAGGTGATGGAGCTGCGCGCGCGGGGCGCTTCGGTCTATCAGTTCGAGGGCGGCGAGCCGTTCCTCAACACGCCCGAACCCATCAAGGAAGCGATGACACGCGCGCTGCGAGAGAACCGCACGCGCTACGCCCCTTCGTCCGGCGTCCCCGAACTGCGCGCCGCCGTCGCCGCGAAGCTGCGCGAGCGCAACCGCATCAACGCGCGCGAGCAGGACGTGATCGTCCTCAACGGCGGC
Source organism: Acidobacteriota bacterium (assembly GCA_003222975.1). Lineage (GTDB taxonomy): Bacteria > Acidobacteriota > Blastocatellia > Pyrinomonadales > Pyrinomonadaceae > QHXN01. The sequence continues at coordinate 6,700 of QHXN01000010.1, forward strand.
ATGCAGGGACTCTTCGGAGCGTTCCAGTCGGTCGTCAACCCAGGCGACGAGGTGCTGGTCTTCTCGCCCTACTGGACGCCGATCAAAGACCTCATCGCCCACTGCGAGGGCGTGACCGTGCTTGTGCCGACCGCCGAGGCGCGCGCCTTGGGGTTCGCCAGCACACTCGCCCGCTACGCGACCGAGCAGACGCGCGCCATCTACTTCAACACGCCGCAGAACCCGAACGGCGTGGTCTTCACGCGCGAGGAGACCGAACTGGTCGCGCGCTTCGCGCGGGAGCGCGACCTCGTCGTCATCGCCGACGAGGCTTACGAAGACCTCGTCTATGAGGGCGCGCACGTCTCCATCGCCTCGCTCGAAGGCATGCTCGAACGCACGATCACGAGCTTCACGATGTCGAAGTCCTACGCCATGACGGGCTGGAGGGTCGGCTACGTCGTGGCCGCCGAGCCTTGGATGACGGGCATGCGCAAGTGCCTGCTCTACTCGACGAACGGCGTCTCGACGCCCTCGCAGTGGGCGGCCCTCGCTGCCTTTAATCTCCCCGCGGAGTTCTACGAGACCACGCGCGCCGCCTACCGCGAGCGTCGCGACCTCCTCGTCTCCGGCCTCTGCGAACTCGGTCTCGCCTGCGACCCGCCGCACGGCGCGTTCTACGCCTTCCCCGACGTGTCCCACATCAACCCGGACAGCCGCGCCGCTGCCGACACCTTGCTCGAACGCGCGCAGGTCGCCACAGTCCCCGGCATCGTCTTCGGCGAGCACGGCGAGGGCCGCCTCCGCTTCTCCTTCTCGACCTCGCCCGAAACGATCCACGCCGGCCTCGACTCCATGCGCCGCAACCTCTAACTGAAGTGATGAGTGACGAGCGATGAGTGACGAGTTGACGGACGACGGTGGCGACTCTCGCCCGGCTCGCCGCAAGCCTCCTTCCCGAAACTCATCTGCCTCGTCACGTCGCGGCGAGTTCGACTTCATCGAACGCATCCGCCGCCAGGAACTCAGACGCCTCGCCGTGCACAAACACTCATCACTCATCACTCATCACTCATCACTTCTCATAGGTATCGGCGACGACGCCGCCGTCATCCGCCAGCGCTCAGGCTTCGACACGGTCATCACAACCGACCTCCTCGTCGAAGGGATAGACTTCCACCTCGAACGCTACGGTGCGCGCCCGCGCGACCTCGGCCACAAGGCGCTCGCCGTCTCGCTCTCGGACGTGGCCGCGATGGGCGCGCGCCCGCGCTTCTGCCTCATCTCCGTCGGCCTTCCCGCCGCGCGCTGGCGTAGCAATTTCCTCGAAGAGTTTTACGCGGGCGTCCGCGCGCTCGCCGACCGCCACGGCGTCTCGATCATCGGCGGCGACACGTCGCGCACGCCCGAACGCGTCGTGATTGACTCAATCGTGCTGGGCGAGGTTAAGCGCGGGCGCGCCGTGCTTCGTTCCGGCGCGCGGCCCGGCGACCAAATCTTCGTCACGGGCGCGCTCGGCGGAGCCGCCGCCGGACTCAAAGTGCTTGAGGGTCGCGCCGTCTCGCAGTCGCGCGTGAAGCGCGCGCGCGCGCAACGTCAGCTCATCCTCCGCCAGAGCAGCCCCGAACCGCGCGTCGAGTGGGGCCTGCTCCTCGGCGAGCGGCGACTCGCCACGGCGATGATTGACCTGAGCGACGGCCTCTCCTCAGACCTCGCACACCTCTGCCGCGAGAGCAGAGTCGGCGCGCGCGTTGACGCCGCGCTCCTGCCTGTTGACCCGCTGTTGAAGTCCACGTCTGCGGGTGAGGATGGCGCGCTTTCGCTCGCCCTCAACGGCGGCGAAGATTTCGAGCTACTGTTCACCGTCCGCCCGCGCGACATTGCGAAGCTGCCGGAGTCGCTCGGCAGCGTGCCCGCGACGCGCGTCGGCGAGGTCACGGGCGAGCGCGGCAAAATCAAACTCCTCCGGGACGCGAGAGAGCGCCCGCTCAAACCCGCGGGGTTTGAGCACTTCAGGCGTGCGCGGCGGTAGGTCGTTCGGCTTCGCCTGAACCGGCAGATGTTTGACTGTCCGCCCGTCCTTGCCTAGACTCTTCAACGAAGCGCTCCCCGGCCCTTGCACGGTTCTTAAAGGAGGAACAATATGCGCCACTTCGCCATTCGTCTCATCGTCGCCCTTTTGACCTTTGTCGTCGGCGTCACCATTAGCTCGATGTTGGACTTCAAAAGCGTGAAGACGACTGAAAGAGCGCCAGCGACGGGCAGCATACTGCTCGCCGATCCTGAGCAGAGCGCGCAACCACAAGGCGCACTTTCCTGCGGCTCGCATCTGAGGGCGATTTCAGTCCCCGTTTTAAACGACAAGGCGCTCAAAATGCCGCAGCCCGCCTATCCGCCGATTGCGAAGGCGGCGCGCACGCAGGGCAAAGTGGTCGTGCAGGTCGTCGTTGACGAAGACGGCGATGTGATCTCGGCCAGCGCGGTCAGCGGACACCCGCTCTTGCAGCAGGCGGCGGTTGTCGCGGCGCGTCAGGCTAAGTTTTCGCCGACGCTGCTTTCGGGTCAGCCGGTGAAAGTCTCCGGCTGGCTTACGTACAACTTCGTGCTCGAATAAACGGTAAGCGCGCCGCCGGACGTTAGTCTGCTTTGTCGTCAAGCGGCGCGCTTTTCTTTTAAGGTCGAACAAAATCGAAGATGCTCAAGTTCTTCAACACGCTCTCCGGCCAGCTCGAAGAGTTTCGCCCGCTACGGGAGGGCGAGGTGCGCCTCTACATCTGCGGCCCGACCGTCTGGGACTATGCGCACATCGGCAACTTCCGCACGATGGCCGCCTTCGGCGACGTGCTGCGCCGCTATCTCAAGTACAAGGGCTACCACGTGACGCACGTGATGAACATCACGGACGTGGAAGACCGCATCATCAAGTTCTCGCGCGAGCAGGGGAAGACGATTGACGAGTACACGGCCAAGTACATCCAGGCGTTTCTGGAAGACTTCGACGCGCTCGGTGCCGAGCGGCCCGAAGTGACCCCGCAGGCGACGCGCCACATCAATGAGATGGTTGACATCATCAAGCGGCTGGAAGCTGGGGGCCACGCGTACCGCTCCGATGGCTCTTACTATTACCGCATCAGTTCGTTCCCACAGTACGGCAAGCTCTCGAAGATCAACTTCGCGGGTAACATTGTGGGCGGCAGCGAGCGCGTTGACACGGACAGGTACGACAAGGAGGATGCGCGCGACTTCGCCCTTTGGAAGGCGCGGGAAGGGCCGGACGAGCCGGCGTGGGAGACCGAGATCGGCGCGGGCCGGCCCGGCTGGCACATCGAGTGCTCCGCGATGTCCATGAAGTACCTCGGCGAGACCTTCGACATCCACGCCGGAGGCATAGACCTCGTCTTCCCGCACCACGAGAACGAGATCGCGCAATCCGAAGGTGCGACGGGCAAACAGTTCGCCCGCTACTGGCTCCACGCCGAGCACCTGAAGGTCGAGGGCGAGTCAATGTCGAAGACGCGCGGCAACTATTTCACCTTCCGCGACCTCCGCGAGAAGGGCTTCGACCCCGTCGCGATTCGTTATTTGCTTCTGAGCGTGCCCTACCGCAAGCAGCTCAACTTCACCTTCGAGGGGTTGCGCGGCGCGGAGAAGACGGTCGAGTCCCTGCGCGATTTCCGCGCTCGCGTGCGCACGACGCGCGGCGAGCCGGGGTCGAACCCGGAGCTGCGCTCGGTCGCCGCGCGCGCGCTCGAAGAGTTCGAGGCCGGGATGGACGACGACCTCAACACCTCGGTCGCGCTCGCCGCCGCCCACGACCTCAAGCGCGAGGTCAACACCGCGCTCGACGCCTGCTCGCTCCGCGCCGACGACCGGCGCGACATCCTCGCGCTCATCAACCGCTTCAACTCCGTCCTCAACGTCTTCGGCGAGGAGCAGGAGGAATTGCTCGACGCCGAGATTCAATCGCTCATTGAAGAGCGCCAGCAGGCGCGCCACCGCCGCGACTTCGCGCGCGCCGACGCGATACGCGACCAACTCGCCGCCCGCGGCATCGTCCTCGAAGACACGCGCGACGGCGTGCGCTGGAAGCGACGTTAGCAATCCGCGCGTTGGCGCTTTAAGCAGTTCAGAGTTCAACCTTCAGGTTGTTTCTTCCGAAAAACAGAAGCTGAAGCTTGAACTCTGCACTCTCGAACTGAATCAACATGCTCGTTCTCGGCATCGAAAGCTCCTGCGACGAGACCGCCGCGGCCATCGTGCGCGACGGGCGCGAGATGGTGTCGTCGGTCATCTCCTCGCAGGTCGAGATTCACAGCCGCTTCGGCGTCGTCGTGCCCGAACTCGCCTCGCGCGAGCACCTCGACAAGATCGTGCCCGTGGTCGAAGAGGCCTTCGCGCGCAATGGCGACCCGCGCGCGGTGCGCTTCAGCGTGCCGCGCATGGGCGATGGGCGGCCCGACTTCAGTTTCAGCGGCTTGAAGACCGCCGTCTCGAAGCACGTGCGCGAGACGGGACTCAAGCCGGTCGCGCCGGGCGAGGAGCCTTCGCAAGCCGTCAAGGATTTGGCGGCTAGCTTTCAGGACGTGGTCATCCGCTCGCTCGTCGGCACGACGGAAAAACTGGCCGCGGAGCACAGGCCGCGCACGCTCATCGTCGCGGGCGGCGTCGCCTGCAACAGCGCTTTGCGCGAGGCGTCCGCCGCCGCGGACGAGTCCACTACAGACTATAAAGAAATTGCGGAGTGCGGAATTCGGATTGCAGATTTGACTACGGTTTCAAATCCGCAATCCGAATTCCGCACTCCGCAATCGAGTGAAAGCCGCACGGCTTCACGAAGAGCGAGGGAGCCGTGCGGCTTCTTTCTGCCGGTGCGTCGCCGGACACCTGCAAAGGGGTCAACGACAACGAGCGGCAAACTTGATTTTCTTTCGGCGCGGGGCCGTCAGCGTTTGACGGAAGCGAGCGTGCCCCCGGCCTGTTCGCCGATGACGATGCGGCGCGCGAACTTGAGCGGGTTCGCGGCGTCCAGCTCGACGGTCACGGTGTCGCCGACTTGCAGTTCTTTGAAGGCGACGCGGTTGCCCTTGAGCGTGACGTGCGTGTCTGCGGCGTCGGTCGCGATCACGTGCTCGACGCCCGTGCGCGCGACGACCGAGATGTGCCGGTCGTTGACCTCCACGACTTTCGCGTCCACGAGGCGCACGTCCGTGTCGTCCCCGTCGCCCTTGGCCGCGAGCGCCGGGACGTACACGGCTGCCGACAGCAGAACCGCGATCAAACATGCGAGGCTTCGTCTTCTCATCTCTCGACTCCCGAACCCGAACGAATGACTGACGGCTAATCTCACGGCAACCATTATGCCGCGGCGTTCGCTAACTCAATTCGGGCCGTTTCGTGCGGGATTACTGAAGAAACGCGGCGAAGCGGGAGGGACGCACCGCGCCTGAAGTGTCAAGCGCCGTGCGCTTGTACGGCGAGAGGACGTTTTGTAACGGTACAAGCCGATTGCGTAATGCGAGATTCGGATTGCAGATTGGAAGAGCCTGTTGCCTTCAATCCGCAATCCGCATTCCCGCTTCCGAGGTACTGAACTCTTAACGCGTGTTGATGACGGCGTAATCGCGCCCGCTGTAGAAGCGCACCTCGCCCGAATCAACCCTGATGAGTATGGGGCGCGGGCGCTGGATTTTAGTGTCCTTCGTGGCGGGGGCGGAGAGAATCTGTCTGCCGCCGATGTCGAAGATGTTGAGGTGACCGTCTTCAGTGAAGCCGAAGCCGTAGGCCCCGGTTCCGAGTTCCTTGCCGCCGACGGAGACGGGAGAGTCCGCGATGAAGAAGCCCTGGTACTTGGCGCGCACGTCCGAAGAGTAGCCGGAGGTGTCAACCATCCCGACGATGACGAGCCGCGCGTCCTTGCCCGCGCCCCACTGCACCGCCGCGGTGTTGCGCGTCTGCGTCGGCGCGCTCTGCCCCTCGAAATAGAAGCTGGTCGGGACGACGTGCGCCAGCGCCGCGCCTTCCAGCACCGCCGGGGTCGCAAACACCGACGACAACGCGACGAACGCCGCCGCCGCGACGAACGACATCACCATCGCCCACCTTATCAAGGCCTTCAGCCTGAGCATTAGTTCATCCTCCTTCGGAGTTTTAGGTGACTTGCAACCAGCGTGCGCCGGAGAGTTGAAGCGTCTTCGTTTGCCGGCATCGCCGCGCAGCGGTTACTATGGCGGCCTCGGAATGATTCCCGCGCCGCGAACTTGACGCGCGCTCGGCGCGGGGCGCGAACCGGAAAAGCTCCCAGGCGAAATCAAATCATAGCCGTTAATGAATCCGACGCAAAGCAAGGCGGTGAAGCTCGCCCGCTTTCTCATGCTTCTCTCGCTCGCGGTCTTCACGCAGGGCCAGCCCTCGCGCGCTTACCCTCGACAGACCCCGGCGCAGACGCCCGCGCCCGCGCCGCAGCAGACGCCCGCGCCGCGCACTGGCCGTTCCTACGAGAGCGGCGCGCCCGCGCGCAAGCCCGCGCCTCCTGCGCCGCAGGCGCAGTCGCCCGTCACTTTCACCGACATCACGGCGCAGAGCGGCGTCGCGTTCCGTCACGCGGCCTCGCCCACCTCGCAGAAGTACCTGCCTGAGACGATGGGCGGCGGAGTCGCCCTCCTCGACTACGACAACGACGGGCGTCTCGACATCTTCTTCACGAACGGCGCGCGACTCCTTGACCCCATGCCGAAGGGCGCGCGCCCAGACAAAACGGACCCGCGCTTCTGGAACCGACTCTATCATCAGAAGGCGGACGGCAGCTTCGAGGACGTGACCGAGCGCGCAGGCTTGCGCGGCGACGGCTACTCGATGGGTGTTGCCGCCGCGGACTTCGACGGCGACGGCTTCGTTGACCTCTACGTCACAGGACTCGGCGGCGCGACGCTCTACCGCAACCGCGGCGACGGCACGTTCGAGGACGTGACGCAGAAGACGAAGACGACAGCGCCGGGCTGGTCAACGAGCGCGGGCTGGTTTGACTACGACCGCGACGGGCGGCTCGACCTCTTCGTCGTGCGCTACATGGACTGGGATTTCGAGCGCGGCACGCTCTACTGCGGCTCGCCGCAGGTGCGCGCCTATTGCCACCCCGATAACTTCAAGGGCGCTGCGCCGCTCCTCTTCCACCAGAAACCGGACGGAACCTTCGAGGAGGTGAGCGAGCGTGCCGGCGTCACCGACGCCACCGGCAAGAGTCTCGGCGTCGCCCTCGCAGACTTCGACAACGACGGCCTCACGGACATCTTCGTCGCCAACGACAACGCGCGGCAGTTCCTCTTCCGCAACAAGGGCGACGGAACCTTCGAGGACGTGGCGCTCCTGGCCGGGGTCGGCTACGACGAGAACGGCAAATCTTTTTCGGGGATGGGCGTTGATGCGGCGGACTACGACAACGACGGATTCGTGGACGTGTTCGTCACCGCGCTCTCGAACGAGACCTACCCGCTCTTCCGCAACAACGGCGACGTGACGTTCTCCTACGCGACGAGCACGACGGGCGTCGGCCTCGTCACCGTCCCCTTCTCCGGCTGGGGCGCGCGCTTCGCAGACTTCGACAACGACGGCCTGCGCGACATCTTCGTCGCCCAAGGGCACGTCCTCGACACCATCGAGAAGACTGCGGGCTACCTCACCTACAAGCAGCCGCCGCTCCTGATGCGCAACACCGGCAAGGGCTTCGTCAACGTTTCGACTTCCGCGGGGCTGACCACGGCGCTCGCCGCGCGCGGCGCGGCCTTCGGCGACATTGACAACGACGGCGACACCGACGTTGTGCTCGGCCAGACCGACGGCCCCGCAGTCATCCTCCGCAACAACGGCACACGAAACCACTGGCTCGGCCTCGCGCTCGTCGGCGCGAAGGGCAACCGGCAGGCCCTCGGCGCGCGCTTAACGGTCACGGACTCGGCGGGAGGCAGGCAGATTTTTGACGTGACGAGCGCGGGCAGTTATCTTTCTTCCAGCGACCCGCGCATCATCGTCGGCCTGGGCAACAGGACGGGCGTGCGTGCCGTCGAAGTTCGTTGGCCGGACGGACAGACACAGACGATTAGCAATCCCCAGATTGACCGGTACGTGCTCATCAGCGAGAAATCAGGTTCGTAACCGTTAAATAGAGATGAGGCTTATGCTTTTTTCTTTTTCCCCCAAGCCGCGCGCCGCGCGCCGCGCGCTTGCCATCGCCGCATTGTTTTCTCTGACACTCGCGCCCGCTGCCTCGCACGCGCGGCAGCAGAGCAAGCCGCCCGCCGCCGCGCAGCAGCAACAACAGCCGCCGCAGGGCATGGGCGTCTCGACGGGCACGGCGGTCGTCTCGGCGACGAAGAGGACGGCAGGCATCGTTGACCCGAAAGCGCCCGCCGTCTTCGAGGACGTGACGGCGCGCACGGCGCTGGCGCAGTTCCGCAACCGTTCGGGCAGCCCGCAGAAGGACTACATCGTCGAGACCGTCTCGGCGGGCGTCGCCGTCCTCGACTACGACAACGACGGCCTGCCCGACATCTACCTGCTCAACGGCTCGACCATCGCCGCCGAGCAGGGCAAGGAGAAAGCCCCGCGCGCCGCGCTCTACCACAACCTCGGCAACTGGAAGTTCGAGGACGTGACGGACAAGGCGGGAGTGGCGAACGAGCGCTGGGGCATGGGCCTCGCCGTCGGCGACTACGACAACGACGGCTACCCCGACATCTACGTCTCAAACTTCGGCACGTCGCGCCTCTACCACAACAACCACGACGGCACGTTCACGGACGTTGCTCCCAAGCTCGGCGTGGCGCGCAAGGGCTGGTCAACCGGCGCGACCTTCGGCGACTACGACGGCGACGGGCGGCTCGACCTCTTCGTCCCCGGCTACCTTGACCTCGACCTGAACAACCTGCCGCCCAGCCCTTCCGACGCCGCGAAGCCCGGACAGATCGCGCAGAACTTCTGCCAGTTCCGCGGCGTGCCCGTCATGTGCGGCCCGCGCGGACTCAAAGGCGAGCACGACACGCTCTACCACCAGAAGCCGGACGGCACTTTTGAAGACGTGAGCGAGAAGGCCGGCACGAGCGACCCGCAAGGCTACTACGGCCTCTCCTCCGCCTTCGTGCACGTCAACGAGGACAACCTGCTCGACCTCGTCGTCGTCAACGACTCCACCCCGAAGCAGCTCTACATCAACAAGGGCGACGGAACCTTCGAGGAGGTCGGCTACCCTTCGGGCATTGCCCTCAACGAGAACGGGCGCGAGCAGGCCGGCATGGGCCTCGCCGTCGGCGACTACGATAACGACGGCCTGGTTGACTTCTACATCACGAACTTCTCCGACGACTCGAACACGCTCTACCACAACGACGGCGAGGGCAACTTCACGGACGTGACGTTCCAGGCGGGCTTGGGCGAGCCGACCATCCCCTTCCTCGGCTGGGGCACGGCCTTCCTCGACTTCGACAACGACGGCTGGAAGGATGTTCTCGTCGCCAACGGCCACGTCTATCCGGCGGTTGACAGCCAGCAGTGGGGCACTTCCTACGCGCAGCAGTTGCTCCTCTTCCAGAACGTCCCGCACCCGGACGCGGGACAGGCGGCGAAGGGCGTGCGCGTCTTCCGCCGCATCGGCGCGGCTCCGGGTTCGGGACTCGCGACCGCCTGGTGCAGCCGCGGCCTCGCCGTCGCGGACTTCGACGGCGACGGGCGGCTCGACCTCGTCATCAACAACATTGACTCCTCGCCCACCGTCCTCCGAAACGTCTCGGAGGCGAAGAATCACTGGCTGCGCCTCAAGCTCGTCGGCGACCCCGCGCGCAAAAGCCCGCGCGACGCCACCGGCGCAATCGCCTACGTCACCACCGGTAAGTTGCGCCAGCGCGAGGATGTCGTCAGCGGCGGCAGCTACTCTTCGCAGAACGACTGCTGCCTCTTCTTCGGCCTCGGCGCGGCGACTAAAGTTGAACGCCTCGAAGTGAAGTGGCCCGACGGCTCGACCGAAGCCTTCGACGTGCCCGGCGTTGACCGCACGCTCACGCTCACCGAAGGGAAGGGCGTAAAATAATCTGACAAGATTCTGCCATTAACTCGCGGGGGATTTGCGATGACGCTCGACATCACGGACGAGGAGAGAGACTACCTGCTCGAAATTCTTGAGGCGCAGCGCGAGGAGTTGCTCCACGAGCTTCACCACACCGACACGCTCGACTTTAAGGAGATGCTGAAGCGTAAGGTCGAGTTGGTCGAAGCCGTCAGGTCGAAGCTCGCGCACGCGCGCCCTCCCGGCGCGTCCTGACGCGGCGCGCTGAAGGTGGGCCAAAAGAAATGATGCCGCGTGAGGTTATGTCTCGCGCGGCATCGTTTCTTTTCAACCCTGTCGCGCGAGCGGGGATGCCGGTCTCACAGGAACTCAGGCGCGGCGTTCGGCTCGCCCTCGTCGAAGCGTGACGGTCGAAGGGCGCGCACGTCGAGTGTGGTGGCCGCGCCGTCGAGGATGAACTCGGCGAGGAGTTGGCCGAGCGCGGGCGCGTGCATGACGCCGTGGCCCGACGAGCCGTTGGCGAGGTAGAAGTTCTCAAGACCCGGCGCGCGACCCAGAAGCGCGTGCTTGTCCGGCGACATCTCGTAGAGTCCGGCCCAGCATCTCTCCCTGTCAATCAACGCCCGCCTCAGACACGGCACGCGCTCGTGCGCGCGGCGGACGACTTCTGACAACCACGCGTCCTCGACGCTCGTGTCGAAGGGGTCTCGGACGCGCGGCTCGTCGGGCCAGAGCAGCATCACGCGGCGCTCGCGCACGCGTAGGTGGAAGCCGTCGGCGACGAAGATGGTCATCGGCATCTCTTCGGGCAGGAGTTCGCAAGGCTCCGTGATCGCGACCTGACGGCGCAGGGGCACGACCGGAACGCGGACGCCCGCCAGTCGCGCCACCACGCCGGCCCACGCGCCAGCGGCGTTGACGACGCACCCTGCTTCGACAACGCCGTCCGTCGTCATCACTTCGTCAACCCGCCCCCGCCCATCTACGTGAAGACCTTCGACCGAGATGCCGTACTCGAAGCGCGCGCCGAGGCGCGTGGCCGCCTGCGCGTAGCCGCGCAGGATTTCGAGCGGGCGTATGAAGCCGTCCGTCGGGCAGAAGACGCCGCCGACAACTCCCGCGCCCTCCACCGCCGGGTTCAGTCGTTTCACGTCTTCGGCGCTCAAGCCCCACGCTTCCTCAAGGCCGCAGTCGTGCTGCACCGTCTGCGCCGCCGCGAGCGCGTCAAGCTCCGCCTCGTTCGCAGCGATGAACAGATAGCCGCACTGACGGAATCCAGGATCAACTCCCGTCTCGTCGCGGAAGGCGAGCAGCTTCTCGCGCGAGAGCAGCGAGAGGCGGACGTTGACCGGCGTCGCGAACTGCGCGCGGAAGCCGCCCGTGGCGCGCCCCGTGCTCCCCTCGCCCGGTCGCGCGCCGCGCTCCAGAACGATCACTCGACGACAGCCACGCGCCGCGAGGTGGTAGGCCACGCTCGCGCCGATGACTCCGCCCCCGACGATGACTACATCGGCAGATTTCATCCGTGCTGTTAGTGAATGAGTGCGCCCGCGCTCCCGGCAACGAACCCCTTCAGACTTCCGCCAGCCCAAACTTGCGCGCGAGCACGAGGCTGATGGAACCCATGAGCGTCGGCTCGCTCAAGGTCGAGGCGACGATGCGCGCCGAGGGCAAGCCCCGACGGATGCTGCGCTGGATGGTCTCTTCGAGCGAAGGGGCGATGATGGGCCAGGCGCGCGTGATGTGTCCGCCGACGACGACCGCCTCCGGCGAGAGTCCGACGATCAGGTTCGAGATGCCGATGCCGAGGTAGTGCGCCGTCTCCGTCAGCGCGTCAATCGCCGCCTGCTCGCCGCCGAGCGCGCGCTCGACCACCTCGCCGAAGCAGGCGCGCGGCAACTCAGCTCCGCTCAGCCCGGCGTTTTTCAGGTAGCGCGCGACCGCCGCGCCCTCCGAGGCGAACGCCTCCCAGCAGTCGTGGTTGCCGCACGAGCACGCGACGGGGCCGCCCTGCCCGACGATCATGTGTCCGAACTCACCCGCCGCGCCGCGCTCGCCTCGATACACCTGCCCGTCGAAGACGATCCCCGTGCCGATGCCTTCGGCGACGAGCACGATGATGAAGTCGCGCGAGTCGCTGACCTCCGGGCGACCGAACCAAAGTTCCGCGAGCGCCGCGGCGTTGGCGTCGTTGTCCACGCTCACCTTCAAGCCCGTGGCGCTCTCGATCTCCTCGGCGATGGCCCAGTCGCGCCAGCGGAAGAAAGGGATATAGACGGCGCGCCCCGTGCCCGTGTCAACCAACCCCGGCAGGCTGACGCCGACGCCCGCGACGGCCCCTAGATGGTCGCGCGCGGCGATCTCGCGCACGCGCCCGACGACGCGCGCCGCCATCTCGTCGGGCCGCGGGCTGTTCTCGACATCCTCGCGCGCGAGCACGCGCCCGACCAGGTCGCTCGTCACAATCGTCGTCGCCGTCGGCGTGATGTCCACGCCGACGGCGGTCGCGCCCGCGGCGCGCAGCCGGATCAGCGTCGGGCGGCGTCCGCCCGTGGAAGCGCCCGCGCCGATCTCCTCGATCAGCCCTTCGGCCTTCAACTCCTCGACGATGGTCGAGACGGTCGAGCGCTGAAGCGCGGTGACGCGCGCGATCTCGGCGCGTGAGATCGGCTCGCGGTCGCGTATGTAGTTGAGGACGAACTGGCGGTTGATGTCGCGGATCGTCGAGGAGCGCGCGGCCTGGGCCTTCGTGAGATCAATTCGTCGCATGGAGTCGGGGTTGCGATGAGAGGGCGGCGAGTGCACACTCGCCGCCCTCCGAGCTTCGATGTTAAGGCTTCGGCGTGGATGCCGGGGCGGGCGGCATGTCGAACAGCTTGTCCTGAACGGCGACGCCGTGCCTGATCTCCGTGATAGTGCGCGTGTAGCTGTTGAAGGTGTCTATGTTCGAGACGCGCGTGACGAAGGGAATCTTGAGACCGTCAACGTCGCGGTAATCCTCGAAGTCAATCTGTTCGGGGAGCGGGCTGAGCACCGTGTCGGTGAGCGTCGTGATACGCAGGAGAAGCCCCGTCTGCGCGTCGAAGTAGTACCTGCGCGAGACGCCCTCCGACGGCCTGTCCACGACGATGTAAGCGTCGCGGTCGCCGAGCTTATGGCGACCCACAGACCTCATCGTCGCCGTCGGCCTGAACTTGATCACGTCGAAGAGCTGCGCGGCGTTCTTCAGTTCGGCCAGCTCCGAAGCGGAGAGTGCGCGCGTGGCGCGCGGGTTACTCACCCACCCCGCCCCGCCGTTGACTGCCTGCGAGACCGTCCCGAACTGCGGAACCTGGACGACCATCAGGAACTTGTCCGGCCCGTTCGACGTGGCCTCGAACGGCCACGACCGCCCCTGCGAGGCGTCGCGCGTGCCCTTCACTACCTGCGTCTGGAACTTCGACGCGGCCTCCTGTCCGCCGACCGCGGCGACGTACTTGTCGAAGACCTGCTGCACTGTCGGCAGCGCTTCACGCGTCGGCGCTGGCGTCGGCGCGCCCGCGGGCGAAGGGCTGGGTGCGGGGCCGGCTTCGTGGCCGGAGGCGGCGAGCGGCAGGACGGGCTGAGACTGCGGGCGGTTCGCCCCGCGGTGGCACGTGTAACAGCTTACCGCGCCGGGGTCGAGGCCGTAGCCCTGGCTGTGGTTGAGCGCCAGAACCATCTGCATCATCTGGCGGGCGGTGTTCTTCTCCGGCTTGTCGTCGCTCTCCCAGACCCAGTTGGTGTTGCCCGTCTTCGGGTCTTTGCCCTGACTCACGTGGCAGAAGCCGCACTTCACGCCGAGCGAGACGGAAATGAAGTTCATCAGCGGAAAGAGCTGCGACTCCGGCAGTCCCTTGAGCACCTTGATGTTCTTGCGCGTCTGCTCGACCGGCTTGTCGCCCTGCTGCTGCGCCGGAAGCGCGGCGCTCGACACCTGCGCGCAGCGTCCGGCGATCATCACGGAGGCTGTCAGGGCCAGTCCCGCACACACCACCATTCTCATCAAACCTTCTTTCGTCATCGCGCTCTGAGAATCCTTTCGTCAAGGTCAATTGTTTGACTTCCGGCAGTCCGAAGGCAGGGAGACTTTTTGCACGACCGGAGCAACAGTTAAGAGCCTGTGCATTGTACGTGCGGCCCGCGCGCCGAGTCCAACTTTTTTGACCCGGCGGTCGAGCGCCGCGCCCCGAAGATTCTTCTGAAACCTTTCCGGCGCGCGCGCGTGTAAGGCTTCGGAGCGTCGCCTGGGCCGACGAACCCCGCAGGAGAAGGAGAGACTATGCTTTCAACCCGTCGCAAAATTTTTCTCGCGCTCGCGCTGGCGCTCCTGGTCGCGCCCGCGGCGCTGGCGCAGAAGCCTTCGGAGCAGAGTGCGCCGAAGGCCGAAGACAACTACGTCACGTCGAAGATGTTTCAGAACCGCGTGTTCGACGTTAAGAACCGCGACCCGCAGACCCTCGCGCGCGTGCTCTGGCCGCTCACCAGCGGATTCAAAGGCGCGGTCGTCTCGCCGAGCGACGAGTTCAGAACCATCACGGTGCGCGACTTCCCCGAAAACATCGCCGTCATCGAGGAGGCCATCCGCCGCCTCGACACGCCGGAGCCTGCGCACCCCGCAATCGAGTTTCGCGTCCACATGCTCGTCGCCTCGAACGACGACGCGGTGGCGAATCGCTACCCCGCGGAGTTGGGCGACCTGGTCAAACAGCTCCAGTCGTCGCTCGGTTACAAGAACTTCAGCCTGATGGGATCGCAGGTCGTGCGCAGCAAGGAGGGGCGCACACCCTCGGAAAACAGGGGCGTCGCCGACCTGCGGCTCGCTGGCGACAGCCCAGCGAATAAGAACCCCGTCTTCTACGAGTACATGATCAACTCCATCACGCTCGACAACACGGGCGGCCAGGCGCGCGTGCAGGTGGGCGAGTTCAAGATGGACATGAAAGTCCCGCTCTCGCTCAACTCCGGCTCGATCACTTACCAGAGCGTCGGCTTCCTGAACCCCGTGAGCTTGCGCGAGGGCGAGCGCGTCGTCGTCGGCACGATGAGCATCGCCGACAAGAGCGTCGTCGTCGTCCTCTCGGCCAGCACGATAAAGTAAATGATTAATGCGGAATGCGGAATGATGAATGAGAAGGCATAAGGCTCTTTTCATTCATCATTCCGCATTAATCACTATTTCAGTATCGGGTGGCCGCCGCCGCGGCTGTGGTCGGCGGTCTGCTCGTAGAGGCGTCGGTCGTTGTGGTAGAGGACGATGTGCTCGCCCTCGTAGCGCGTGACGTTCGCGATGCGCTGGAAGTCGCGCTCGTGCTCGGCGATGAGGAAGGCGCACGGCTCCGTCGAGAGCACCATCCCGGCGGCGTAGATGTAGCCGCCCTGGTCATAGACGCTGCCCGCGTATTGCGCCGCGCCGACGGCGATGTCGGGCGAGTAAGCGCCCGCGCTGTCGCGCGTCCGGTCGGCGCGCGCGATGAAGACCGTGTAGTCGGTGTAGCTCAGGCGCGCCCCGTAGCCGTGGCGGCGCGCGACGGCGAACAGTTCCGTCAGCCCGTCGTCAATCGCGCGCAGGGCTTCGGGCGCGGGTCTCCTCACGGCGTACACGCGCACGCCGCGCGGCGTCCTCGTCTCGAAAGGAAAGGTGTCGCCGGAGTAATACTCGGCCTGCGCGAAGAGGCGCGCGTCCGGTCGCCTCGCCTGCGCGACGCCCTTCGGCGCGAGCGTCGAGAGGAGAGCGCCGCACAGCGTCAAGGTCAACAAACCCGTTCTGACTGTTCTTGCCTTCATCCCTGGTTCGTCCCCCTAAAAAAATTTCAGGCGCGCTTTCGGGGGATGTAAACGCCTCCTCCGGCGCACCTTTGTTTTTGCGGCCCTGCTTTCGGCGAAGCGGGCGGAAGTTTTGTTCGTCGTGAATCGCAGGCCGCCCGCGCGCGTCCGCAAGGACGGGCGCGACGCTCTTGCGACGCTCTTCACGAGCAGCCCTACGGTTTTCCCTTCTTGTTGTCGTTACCCCTATTGCCGCCGTCATTGCTGCGCGGCGGCGGCGGCTTCTCCGTCTTCGGAACCTGCTGCTTCTCCTTCGGCGGCGGCGGCTTGTTGTCGTTCTTCTGCGGCTCGAACGCCAGCGCGCCAGCGGCGAGTACGCAGGAGGCGACGACCGCGATCATAATCTGCTTGAAAAACTTCATACTTCCTATCAGAGCCTCCTCATGTTCGTTGGTCGCGCATGTGGAGGAGAAGGGAGACCGAGCGCGTCTCGCCGTCTCGTATGGCAAGGCCGGTGCCACGCCGCCGCCGCCGACCCTACAAAGCCTTATGGCCTTTGAAGGTTATGGCCTCGCACCGTATAGGTCAAGCCTCGCACCGTATCGTGTACGAGGGCGCGCGCCCCGACAGCCCGCACACTCTTCAACGTCTTACGACGACTCTCGCGCTCCCGACGTTGCCACTGCCGTCGAAGGCGCGCAGAGAAATCGTGTGCTCGCCCGCGCCCGCGACCACCAGGTCGAGCGCGTAAGACTCGCGCGGACTGTCGGCGATGCCGTCTTCTGGGAAGATAGCGCGCCACTCGCCGCTGTCAACGCTCACGTCGGCGCGTCGAACCATGCCGCTCGCGTCCTCGACCGTGAAGCGCACGCGCACGTGCCCGTCCGCGGTGACCTGCGGCTCGCCCGCGGCTCGCACGACCGGAGGCGTGCTGTCCACGTCAACCGGCTCGCTCACGCGCTCGCCCGTGAGCGCCTGGCCGAGGGAGTTTTCGGGAGCGTCCGAGGCGACGACCTTGAAGACGTAGCGACCGTCGCCGAGCGTCGCACCGTCAATCGAGAAGAAGTTTTCGCGCAGCTTCTCTTTGAGCAGGTGAAAAGTGCTCTCGCCGACGGGCCGGTAATAGACGGAGTATTCGAGCTGGTCGCCGTTGCGGTCTTCGGCCTGCCACTGAAAGGAGACCGCGCCGCGCTGGAAGAGGCGGCGCGGCGGAATCTGCACCACCGCGCCGACGAGCGCGGGGTCAAGCCCCGAAGCCTCTATGTTCGGGTCAATCGGAATCTGCACCGCCGGCTGCAAGGCGACGCCGACGGGCAGCACCTGAATCTGCGTGACTTCGGGCGCGACGTTGCGCGGCAGGTAGGCGAGGCTCACGTCCTCGACGCGCGCGCCGCCCGACTGCCCGGTCGAGCGCAGAACAGCGCGCCACTGCACGAAGCGCGCGCGAGGGCTGGCGATCTGCGCGCCCGCGGGGTCGCGGTACGGCGCGCTCCACTCGCTCCACGTCGCGCCCGGCTTCTCGGTGTTTCCCGTGCGCGTCTGCAATTCGACCTGCCCCCGCCCGCGCCACCAGATGCGCCCCCACGACGCGACGAACTTCGCGTCGCGCACGGGCGACTCGTAGGTGCCCTCGTTCACGGGGTCAGCGGCGAAGCGGAAGAGCTTGCCTTGGTTCGAGGAGGCGGCGAACATCTGGCGACCGACGACGACGAGCGACGAGACCTGATCCTCGCCCGACTGCACGAGCAGCGTGTCGCGTCCGTCGTCGGTCACGGAGTAGATACGCCCCTTGTCGCTCGTGCCGATAAGGACGCTCCCGCCCTGCGGCGCGGCGGCGACCGAGAAGGCCGTCACCGTCGGCGAACTCCACAGAACGTCCGCGCCCCCGTCCGGCGTGACGCGGAAGACGGCGCTGCGCGCGTTCTGAAGCTCGTTGCGGCTGCGCACCTGCTGCGGAGTGCTGACGCTCGCCGTCTGCGCGCCGCTCTCGTCAACGGTCGTCACCGTGCCCGTCACCGTCCCGCCCGCGGAGGTCGTGGTCACGTTCGACGACGAGGAAGTCGCCGCCGTGGAAGGCTGGCGCGGCCCCGTCGCCGCGTCGCTCAGCGCGAGGGCGTAGATCGAGCCGTCGGCGGCGAGCGCCAGCGAGTGAATCTCGCGCAGCGGCGAGTCGTAGAGCGCGAACGCCTTGCCCTCCGGCGACACGCGCAACACAAGCCCGCCGGGGTCTGTGCCCGCGATGAGGTTCCCCTGCGTGTCAACGGCGAGTGAGATGATGTGCGTCTCGTTGGTGTCGACGAGCAAGGAGTCGTCGGGCTTCGCTCCCGCGGCGCGCACGCGGTAGAGCTTGCCCTTGTCGCCCGTCCCGACCGCGAGCGAGCCGTCCGACATCAAGGCAAGCGACCAGATGTACTTGTCCGGCGGGTCGAAGTAAACGTCGGCCTTGCCGTCCGGCGTGATGCGATAGACCTTGCCGTCCGGCGACGTGCCCGCGTAGAGCGCGCCGTCGCGTCCGACGACCAACGCCGTCACGTCCAGCTCTGCCGCGTCGTAGAGCAGAGAGCCTTTCCCGTCCGCGCCGACGCGGAAGATTTTCCCGTCGTGGCCCGTGCCCAGATAGACGTTCCCGGCGGCGTCCGCCGCGCTCGACCAGACGTAGGCCTGCTCGGTGTCAAAGACCTTCGTGAACTGCGGCGCGAGCATCAGCGCGCCCGCGTCCGTCACCGAGACGCCGTGCGACTCGCCGTTCAAAAGCTCGGCGCGCGAGCCGGTCTCCCAGACGACGGGGCCACCCCCGCGCGCTACGGGCACGGCCAGGAGTGCGAACGTGAAAACGAGAAGGGTGGATTGAAGAGTGCGAAGGGTGGATGTTCTGTTAGCCATTAACTCAAAGGGTCGCTTTCAAATTCTCGGCAGACAGAGGGAAGACGGCAACGTCTGTCGAAGTTAGTTTGACAGGGCAGACGCGCCGCACGCGTCGGCCTCTTAGGAATCATACCTCTAAAGACGCGCGCCGAGAAACCGCGTCAACGAAATCGTCCTCATGCCTTCACGTCCCGACGTAGCGCGCGTACAGCGAGCGCGCAAGGCCCACGTCGTCCGTCCCGCGCACGATGGCGCGCGCGTCCTCGAAGACGGTCAGCTCGTACTCGCCCGCGCGCAGGCGGACAAGGTACGGGTTTACCTTCACCTCGCCAGCGGCCCGCAGCCGCCCGGCCAGCGCTTCGAGATCAATCCTCGACGCGCGGCGCGGGCTGACCTGCACGGCGTCGCGCCCGCACAGAACGGTCGTCATGTCGCCCGACTCGGCTTCGAGCGTCTCGAAGCGACCGAGCACGCAAGTCGCGCAGTCGGGCGCTCGCTCTTTGATTGCGATGCGCCGCCACTCGTTGCGCCACACGTCGAACTGCAACAGCCCGCCGTGCAGACTCTCCGCCCGCCCCGCCAGAAGCTTCAAGCTCTCGGCCACCTGCACCGCGGCAACGACCGAGATGATCGGCATGATGACGCCCGCCGTATCGCACGTCGGCGCGGACGCAGCCGCGGGGACTTCCGCGAAGACGCAGCGCAGACAAGGCGTGACGCGCGGGCGGACGGTCATCGTCACGCCGTAGCTGCCGACCGCCGCGCCGTAAACCCACGCGACCCCGTGCTTCACGCAGGCGTCATTCAGAAGGAAGCGCGTCGCGAAGTTGTCCGTCCCGTCGAGCACCACGTCGCAGCCTTCGATGAGGCGTTCGACGTTCGACTGGCTCACGTCCGCGACCTCCGTCTCGCACTCCACGTCCGAGTTGATCTCCGCCACTCGACGCCCCGCCGCGACCGCCTTCGGGACGCGCTCGCGCGCGTCACGTTCGGTGAACATCGTCTGCCGTTGCAGGTTCGACTCCTCGACGAAATCTCGGTCAACGATCCTTAGCCGCCCTATCCCTGCGCGCGCCAGCATCTCCGCCTGCGCCGAGCCGAGCGCGCCGCAGCCCACGACCAGCGCGCGCGACTCCCGAAGGCGGCGCTGCCCCTCCTCGCCGATGCCGTCGAAAAGAACTTGTCTGCTGTAGCGTTCCATAAAGTAGATGTTAGATGTCAGATGTTAGATGCTGGTGTTCGCCCTCTTAACTGACATCTAGCATCCGGCATCCAACATCTGCTTTTCCGCCGCCGCGCGCATGACCTCGACCGGCGCATCCGCGCCCGTCCAGAGCTTGAACTGCTCGGCGGCCTGCGCGACGAGCATCGGGAGGCCGCCGATTGTCTCGCACCCGGCGGCGCGCGCCTCGCGCATGAAGCGCGTCACCGGAGGATTGTAAACGAGGTCGTAGGCGACACGCGCTCCGCGAAGTTGCGCGGCGGTCGCGGGCGTCTCGTCCTCGCGCGCGCCGCGCGTGCCGAGCGGCGTCGCGTTGACGACGAGGTCGAAGCCGTCGAAGCTCGCGCCCTCAGACGCGGCAGCCCACGCGCCGAAGTCGTCCGCCGTCTTGCGCGCGCGTTCGGGGTCGCGCGCGAAGACGGTCGTGCGCGCGCCGCGCCTCTTTAACCCCCACAGCAGCGCGCGCGCCGCGCCGCCCGCGCCGACGACCGCCGCGCGCGCGCCGCCCAACTCAATCAAACCGCTGAGAGGCTTCAAGGCGGCCTCCGCGTCCGTGTTGTAGCCGCGCAGCTCTTCGCCTTCGACGACGACGGTGTTGACCGCCCCGATCTCCGAAGCCTTCGGCTCGACCCAGTCGAGGTGCGCCGTGATCGCCTGCTTGTGCGGCGCGGTGACGCTGAAGCCGCGCAGGTTCCAGCGAAGCTCGCGCGTGCGCGGGTGCGCCATGCGCCGCGCGAAGGCGGACACATCCGCCACGTCGAAGGGAATGTACGCGGCGTCCAGCCCGCGCGCGGCGAAGGCCGCGTTGTGCATGTGCGGCGAGAGCGAGTGCGCGACAGGCGAGCCGACGAGGCCCGTGACGAGCGTGCGTTCTGTGATTTGGTGGATGCGATACAGCTCGCGCAGCTCGCGCGCGCCGACCTGTCCGGGCGCGGTCGCCTGCGCCGCGTCGAGCGAGCCGTAGGTGAGCAGAGCGCCGCGCGAAGGCGCGAGGACGCGCGTCAGCAGACCCGCCTCGCCCATCGCGACGGCTATGCACTCGCGCCCAGCGCGCCGCGCGAGTTCGAGCAGGCGTAGGACGGCGACGCAGTCGGTGATGTCTTCGGCCTGCACCGCGACCTTCAGGACGTGCGCGGGCGTGCGCGCCATCCTCTCGAAGAGAGCGCCGAGGTCGGCGGGCGTGTGCCGAAAATCGTGTTGGGAGCAGATGAGTTTGAGACGGTTGGCGGCCAGGAGTTCGCCGAAGACCCCGCGCAACGCCTCGCCGTGCGGCGACTCTAACAGGTCGAGTTCGATGTCAAAGAACGCCATGCACGTCGCTTCGGCCCCGCTTAGCAATGCGGCCAGCTTTTTCCAGAAAGCGATGCGCTCGTGTGTGTCGAGCGCGCGGCGTCCGCCCTGTTCGGCGGATCGGAAGGTGCTAATGAAGGGTCGCGGCGTCTCCACGAAGAGTTGACTGAGTTGAGAGAGGGCCGGGTCGAGCTGGTCTTGGTCGAGGCAGTCGAGGCGCAGCTCGACGATATCAGCGACTTCGGCGGCGCGCGCTACGCCCTGGCGCAGCTCGCCCGCGCGCCGCACGCAGACGGGGACGCAGACGCGGACTTGTTCGGCCTCTCTCATGGCGTTTGTAACCGAAAGACGACTATATACTCCGGCTGGAGCGGAAGGCACGCGGCTGCGCGGGGAGCTACGAACTCAAGTCGCAGGTCTTTTAACTCAGGCGTCGGGCCTCTCAGCTCAGGTGTCGTTTCGCGTGCGGTCGGCGGGCACGTTGAGGTGGCGCGTGGTGCCTTCGGTGATGCTCGGCGGCGGGACGATCTCGCCGGTATTGAGTGGCGGCAGCGCGCTCGCCCGCGGCGGCGGTTGCACGGCGGCCTGCGCGTTGACGTAGGGCGGGGGCGCGAGCCTCTTTTTATCCTCGGCCATGCGGATGTAGGTCGAGACGCCGTCGGCGATCATGCTCGCCGCGGGGATGAGCATCCAGAACCACCAGATGCCGCCGGCGGGCGCCCACGTCCTGACCGCGAAGGCGACGAAGATGAAGGCGACCCCCATGATGAAGCTCCTGACCGCGCGCTCGATGGTCGGAGGCCCTTTTTCGCGATCTCGTTTCCGCTGGCGGCGGCTGCCGCGCGAGTAGTCTTCCTCGGCGGCCAGCCTCTCGGCGAGTTGGCCGGTGACGGCCTGCGGCACGAGGCTGATGTCCGTGCCGCACGCGCGGCAGAATCTAGCGTCGTCGGCGTTCTGCGCCCCGCACCTCGGACAAAACATTTGTTGCAACCCTCCAAATCAAATGATGAATGCGGAATGATGAATGATGAGTGAGAAGCACGCCGCTTTCATTCATCACTCATCACTCATCACTCCGGCTTTCATTGTACGTCTCGGCGCGGCGCGCGGTTCTCTGCCGCACGGCCTCGTAGAGAATGATGGCGGCGGCGACCGAGACGTTGAGCGATTCGACATGGCCGCGCAACGGGACGCTGACGAGCACGTCGCAGCGCTCGCGCACGAGGCGGCGCAACCCCTCGCCCTCGCCGCCGAGCAGGAGCGCGCAAGGCTGCGTCCAGTCCCAACGATTATAAGTCAACGCGGCGTCCGCCGCCGTCCCGACCGTCCACACGCCGCGCCCCTTCAACTCTTCTATCAGCCGCGCGACGTTGGCCGCGCGCGCCACGGGAACGTATTCGAGCGCGCCCGCCGCGGCCTTCGCCACCGTCTCGGTCAGTCCGACGGCGCGCCGTTCGGGGACGAAGACGCCGTGCGCGCCCGCGCACTCGACCGTGCGTATGATCGCGCCGAGGTTGCGCGGGTCTTCCACCCCGTCGAGCACGACGGCGAGCGGCGGGTCGTTTGTGCCGACGCGCGCGGCGAGCGCGTCGAGCAACTCGTCCGCCGGGACGTAACGCGCAGCCGCGATTGACGCGACCACTCCCTGGTGGTTCGCGCCGTCGGCGAGTCGTTGCAGCTCCGCGCGCGGCGCGCGTCGGACGGGCACACCTGCCGCGCGCGCTAATGCAAAAATCTCTTGCAGGCGCGACTCGTGCGCGCCCTCCGCGACGGTCACGCGCTCGACGGGGCGCCGCCCCGCGCGCAAGGCTTCGAGGACGGGCTGGACGCCGAAGACGTGCGCGCCGTCGCCCGCGTCTGACCGTTGCGGCGTGACCGCGCGAGCGTCGTCCGCGTGCGGGCGCTCGCGCCCGACGCCCGGCGGACGTTCGCGCGCCTCTCGTTCGGTGAACGCGCGCGCCACGCGCTCGCCGGGAGACTCGCGCGGGCGCTCGCTCCGGTCGGCTTCGGCACGGTCGTTACTTTGCCTGTTATCCCTGCGTCGCTTCATCGAAACTCAGCCACGACCGCGCAGGGCGAGTCGCCGGCGCAGACGAGAATAGCGCGTGAACTGCGCCTCGTTCGTGACGACGGTCGCGGCCTCCGTGTTCAAGCGCCCCGGCCTCTCGCGCCGGAGGCCGAGCGATTCGGTGCGCTCCGCGGGCGGCCACGCCGCCGAGAGCAGCGCACGCGAGGACACGTACTCGTCGTCGAAGGCGGCGGACGGCGCGCGTGCGCGCAACGTCTCGACGAGCGTGACGAAATTTTCCCTGGCGAGCAGACGCTTGTCCGCGCCGAGGCAGGAGTAGTCGAAATTGTCGGCCATGACGCGGAAGCATTCGTCGCCCGTCTCCGCCGCCGCGTGGATGTCGAGCACGGCCTCGTCGCTGGCGATCTCGCGCACCTCTACGATCTCGCTTCGGCCCTTCAACTGCCCCCGCCGCTCCTCGACCTCGACGCGCTTCGTCACGACGCGCCCCCGCACGAGCAGAAAGACCTCAGACCAGGCCACGCGCCGCGGCTCCGCGTCGAGTGTCGGCCAGCAGACGAGCGCGTCTTCGCCGAGCGTGAGCGCGCGGATTCTAGCGGGTTGCCTCAACAATTCGTCGTCGGCGAAGACTTCGGCGGCGAGGCCGAGCGCGCCGAGCCGCTTCAGGATTAACTCGCCTTCGGCGACCGAAGACGCGCGGGCGAGCGGCAGGGCGCGACGCGCCTCCACGATTTCGACAAGCCGCGCCGCGTCGAGGCGCAGCAGCGACGCCGCGACGCCGACTTCCTCCGGCGTCAGT
The DNA here is from genome assembly GCA_003222975.1 of Acidobacteriota bacterium. Classification (GTDB taxonomy): domain Bacteria; phylum Acidobacteriota; class Blastocatellia; order Pyrinomonadales; family Pyrinomonadaceae; genus QHXN01. The sequence continues at coordinate 30,719 of QHXN01000010.1, forward strand.
TCCCGCCCGGCGCGCGGCAGCAGGACGACGTTGAAGCCCTGCTCCCACTCTTCAAGCTTCTTGAGCACGGGGCGTCGAAGCGCGGTGCTCTGCGCGGTCGAGGGGAGCGCCGCGCCGCAGTAGAGACAGTTCATGCGCGTCGGGGCGTTGGCGCGCAGGCAGCGCTCGCAAGCAATCAGTTGCTCCGGCGTGAAGCGTTGCGTCGCGGCGTGCGCGCCCGACAACTCGTGCTCGGCGAGTTCCTCAAACTCGTCTTCGCGCGGCAAACTCTCCTCCAGGACTCTCAAGTGTTTTCGACCGCGGCGGCGAAACCGAATTGCCGCCCGCGCGTTCTTGAGTATAATCCTACTCGCACGTTTCCCCTTCATCATTTTTCGGTCGGGCATTAACCGAGTGCGGAAACCGAAGGGATGATCCCCAACCTCGGACGGTTTCGATCATGTCCAGCACACTCAAGCAAAGAACCTTGCGCGGGGCCGCCGCCGCCGCGCTCGCGCTCCTGCTCGGCGCGTGCGCCGCGGCGACGCGCCCGCCCGGCGCGGGGCGACCGGGCGCGAATGAACCGCCGAAGTTCGCCGCCCTCGCCGCCAGCGACGAGCGGCGCGCGGGCGCACTCGCCGACTGGAAGACAATCGTCGGCGACCAGGCCGCCGCGAGTCCGACGCCGGAGCTTCAGCCCGTGACGGCGACGCTCAAATCATTGCCGCCGAATCTACAGACGCCGCCGCGCATGCCTCTCGTCGTCCTGGGCGACAAGAAGGCGCAGACCGAAGAGGAGACGCGAGAGTCTCTGCGCCGCTTCATCGCTACGTCAGCGCCGCTGCTCGGCGTCACCCCGCAGGAACTCTCGCTCGTCGAGGTGAAGGACGCCGCTGGCGGAGCGAAGACCGCGCGCTACCAACAGAACCCTTTCTCGTACCCGCTGCGCAACGGCTACGGCGTCGTCGAGGTGACGTTCACGCCCGACCTGCGCGTCGTCGGTCTTTCGAGCACGGCCATCCCCGACTCGGAACAGTTGCGCCGCTCGCTCGCCGCCGTCAAGCCGACGCTCCTCGACGGCGGCAAAGCCGTCGCGGCGCTCGCGAACCGCGCCATCATTTTCAACGACCGCAACGGCGTCCGGCAGACGCACACCGTCACACAGGCCGACGCCGCGACGGCGCGCGAGCTTGTCATTTTCCCCGTGCTGCGCGCTGAAGGCGCGGGGACGCTTGAGCTTCACGTCGCCTGGGAGATCGCCGTCGGCGGCCCTGAATCGCCGCCCCTCGTTTACGTTGATGCCGTCACGGGCGATGTGCTCGCGGCGACTCAGTGAAGCCGGGCGGTCGAGCGTGAACAGACATGAACCCGGCGTCCCCTGTTGTCCTGACGACAAGGTTCGTGGTTAAATAACTCGCCGGCCCGCCGCCACCATCTCGAAGGGCGGGCGCGAAGTATCGCGAGTTCCCCTGAGTTTTTCTGAAGCCCGCGCGGCGGGCGTCGTGCAGAAACTTCACTGATATTTGAAATTTCCGAATCGGAAACTCTGACGGAGTGTTTTTCGCATGAATTATGATCCCACTAACAACATCTCCTGGCAGTTGGGTTACAGAGGCAGAGTAGCGGTATTCATTGACGGCAACAACCTTTTCCACGCGGCGCGGTTCCACAACATAGACATAGACTACAACAAGCTCCTGCGCGTCCTCCTGGGCGACGGGCGCTTGCTGCGCGCCTTCTTCTACACGGGCGTGGACGTGGGGGCCGAGCGCCAGCAGGGCTTCCTTCTGTGGATGCGGCGCAACGGCTTCCGCGTCATCCACAAGGAGCTGAAGACCTTCTACGACGGGACGCGCAAGGCCAACCTCGACGTGGAAATCGCCGTGGACATGCTCTCGCTCGCGGGCCGCTACGACACGGCGGTGCTGGTTTCGGGCGACGAGGATTTCGTTTACGCCGTTAACGCCGTCGCCTACAAGGGCTGCCGCGTCGAGGTCGCCGGCTTCCGCTCGAACACCGCGCCGAAGCTCATAGACGTGGCCGACTACTTCATAGACCTCGGCGAGATCGCCGACAAGGTTCGCAAGGAGCCGAACCACGCGCACCGCTACTACGAGAACCACGCGCACGAGCCGCAGCAGCAACCCTCTTTCGCCAACAACAGCTCCGCCCCGAACCGCGGCGAAGAGATCATCTCGCGCGCCCAAGAACGCCCGAACGGCGAGGAGGAAGAGTTGGGCGGCGTCCGCCGCGCCGAAGAGTTCGACGAGGCCGTCCCGCAGCTCGTGGCCGACCCCGGCCCGCGCGACGAGGGCGAAAGGTTCTCCAACGGCTCCGACTTCATACGCGTCACGGACGACCAGTAGTCGTGAACCGTGAACCGTAAACCGTGACAAGTAGCGCCTCTTTTCTCTTGTCACGGTTTACGGTTCACGGTTCACGAGAGTTCTTATGAGGCTTTTCACCACCGAAGAGGCGAACGCGCTGCTGCCGACCGTGCGACAGGTCGTCGGGAGGATTCAGCGTGGGTACGCGCGCGTCGTCGGCGCGCAGGAGGCGGCGCGTCACGCCGCGGCGGGCGCGCTCCTCGGCGGCGGCGGCATGGAGGGAGGCGCGCGCTACGTCGCTTCGCTGACGGTGTTGGCCGAGTCGGTCGGACAGCTCGAAGCCCTCGGCGTGCAGATCAAAGACTACGAGCGCGGCCTGGTTGACTTCCCCGCTATGCGCGAGGGGCGCGTGGTGCTGCTCTGCTGGCAGTCGGGCGAGGGCGAAAGCATCGAGTGGTGGCACGACGTTGAGGCGGGCTTCGCCGGCAGACAGCCGTTGTGAAAAATGGAAGTCAGCACCCGAAGGTCAGCAGTCGGAATTCGAGGCGGCCTTTGTTCCTGACTTCCATCTTCCGGCTTTCCCGCGAGAAAGGCACTCTGTAAGTGGCTACGACCCTGGAGAAGGAAGAAGAAAAGTCGAAGGGCGCTGGTGAAGCCGGGCCTGGGGACGAGCACCGGCGGGCGTCGGGGCCGCCGCGCAGCCTCCTGCGCGAATACTTCGAGTCCGGCGCGGTCGTCTTCGTCATGGCGTTCTTCTTCATGACCTTCGTCGCGCAGGCGGCGGTGGTGCCCTCGGCCTCGATGGAGAACACGATCTACGTCGGCGACCACTTCCTCGTCAACAAGTTCATCTTCGCGCCCGGCCCGCACATGCCGTTCCTGCCGCAGCGCGACATACGCCGCGGCGACATCATCGTCTTCAAGTATCCGTCAAAGATCAACACGAGTGACGAGATCGTCCAGTACAAGACCCTCTTCATCAAGCGCGTCGTCGGTCTGCCCGGCGAGACCGTCCAGGTGAAAGGCGCAAACGTCCTTATTGACGGCAAGCCCCTGCCCGAATACCGCGTCACTGCACTCGACGTGCGGGAAAGCGAAAAGGCGGAGCTTAAAAAACTCGTCCGCACGAAGGGCAGCCCGGACGAGCCTTACACGGTTTACTACTCCCCGGAGACCATCGAGAGCAGCGCGAGGGGCATGCCCTCGGTCTCGACTGAGTTTCGCTACGCGGTCAATAGTCCCTACAAAATTCCCGCCGACTCTTACTTCGTGATGGGCGACAACCGCGACAACAGCGCCGACAGCCGCGTGTGGGGGCCTGTGCCCCGCGACCTCGTCGTCGGTCGTGCCATGTTCGTCATCTGGTCTTACGACGAGAGCGCGCCGCACAGCCAAGCTCCCCTCCCCTTCAACTTCATCGCCGACTTCCTCCATAACACGCGCTGGGGCCGCTTCGGCACCCTGCTGCGATAAGCCGACACCTACTTACGGATGCCCTCCGCCGGCGGACGCTACACGCTCACACTTGAGCCGTCCGCTCCAAAATCTTGTAGCCTTCTGCCGTTCAAATACAGCGGCTTGTATATTTTCTGGTTGACGACTTAAAGTAGTTTCTGATAGCATCCGCCGCGACTCCGCAGAGGGCATGGGTTTAGAGGCGTCGACCCTTCGCCCAACGAGCGACAATTTTTCAGCGACCCGGAGGCCCCCTCTAATCAATACAGTGTGCCGCATGCAAGAAATTCACCGGCAGGCATTCGACAAATTCCCTCGTTGCCGGAGGCCGAATCCGAAGCAGCCTGCTTCCCCGAATACGAACGGCCTGAAACGCCGCACTTAGGCCAACGCTTTCGCTATGACCGATAACTCGAATGCAACGAACTCAACGCCGCAGGGCGCGAACAACTCGACCCTGATCGAGTTCCCCGGACTCAACCGCAACCGCCCCGCCTGGCGGAAGGAGTTGAGTGAGCGTTTCCGCGAAATCCAGCAGCGGCGCGCACGCGAGGCCGCGTCCGAAGACAAGGCGGCTCCCCGCGCCGGGGCCGAACAGATCAGTCCGGCAATCTCGGACGCCGTCCCGGTCGCAAAACCGAAGGTGACGCCGAAGCAGCTCGGCCTCGTCCCGCAGCCTGACGAGCCGGAGTTGAACCCGATTGTCGTCGCGGCGCTGCGGCGCATCGAGCGAGCGCGAAAGACAACGGCCCCGTCCGTGACCCACTCGTCCGCGACCCGCTCGCACGGCGCGGCGACGGCTGCGGCGCGCGTCGTCGAAGAGCAGCCGGAGTATCTCGACGAGACGATCCCGACGCCCGCGCACAGGCCCGCGCATGCCAGACAGCCGGAGAGCTTGAGCGGGGCCGCGCCCTCGAAGCGCCCGGCCCTGCGGACGGACGAGTCGGGGGCGGAAGGCGATCAGGCGCGCGCCTCCTCGCTCGTCGTAGTCCCGCCCAAGCAGCCCGCCACGCCTGAGCCGAAGCACGAACCGGCCACGCACGCGCAGGCCGAAGCGCAGACACATCGTGCCGCCCGAATAGCGGCGCAGACTAAAGCGGCGACCAGCGTAACCGCCGGAGGTTCGGCGGTCGTCGAGACGCCGGCACGGCCCGCCGCGAAGCCCAGCACCGCGACGCAGGAGGAGACGGGGAAGCCGCAGCCGCGCCACATCGCCGGAGTGATTGACGAGTTCTGGCTCGAAAGGCAGGGCATCGAACTGCTGCCCAAAGTCGCCGCCCCGGAAGTCGCTTACGACGACCGCGCCCCGCGCGCGAAGCGTCTGGCCGCGGCCTTCGTTGATCTCGTCGCCGTCGCCTTCCTCTGCGCCCCCTTCGCGGCCCTCATCGAGCTGACCATCGGCAACTGGGGCGACGCGCACGTCGCGGCCTCGATGGGCGGCATCGTCGCCGTCGTGATGTTCCTCTATCAGGCTTGTTCCGTCGCGCTGGCCGGGCGCACGTGGGGCATGTGGCTCTGCTCGCTCCAGGCCGTTGACGCCGCGACGGCGCGCGTGCCGACGACGGGCCAGTGCGTGCGCCGCGCGATCCTCTACATGCTCTCGCTCGCCGCCTTCGGACTCGGCGTCCTCTACTCCCTCTTCGACGCCGAAGGCCGCACCGCGCACGACATCCTCTCCGGCACGGTCGTCGTGAAAAAGTAGGGCGCGGGGCGTTGAGAAAAAATTCGGCGCGATCAAGAGCCGTGCCTCTTTTTATCCACGCCCGCCTCCGCGCGGTTCACCCGCACATTTGTTGATGAGCAGTCATCGCTATTAACCAAGCCCCAAAAGCCTTGACGCCGGGCATGCTCAGCCCATAGAGTACGCACCGCCACAAGGCAACAAAACCGAAAACGGGCAGTCTCTGTCACGGCTGCCCGCCTGCATTCCGACAACCCCTTCGCACAATCTTCGAGAGGAGTCTCCCATGAGAAGAATAATAGTTCTCGCGCTGCTGCTGGCAGCTTCGGCTCTCGCCCTCGGTCGAGCCACGAATGCCAAGAAGAGTCCTGCGCCCGACACGGCGCAGGCCGTTGAGGCACGGCAGCGGGCCTATCTGGATGCACTACACAAGCGCGATCCGGCAGCCATCGGGCAGTTCTTCGCCGACGACTACACCTTCACGGACGTGAACGGGAATTTCATGTCGAAGGCGCAGCGCCTCGAAAGCATCAAGAGCACCCCGCCGCCCGCGACCCTCGACTTCACAGACCTGAAGGCCCGCATCTACGGCGACACGGCGGTAGTGACGGGGCGCGTCACGTCAGCGGCGGGGCCTAACGGGCAAGCCCTCAACAATCGGACGATCTGGGTGTGGTCTAAACAGGGAGGCACTTGGCGGCTGGTCGCGGCGCAGAACACTAACATCGCCCCGGCACAGTAGGCGAGCGTCAGTATCTTCAGCCGTTGAAAGCCCCGAACGACAAATAAACTTGCGCGTTCGGGGCTTCCGTCGTGCGGCGAGCGCATTGGGGAGAGTAGTCCCTCGTCATCAAATATGAGGGTGAACCTTCGCGCGACCTGTTATCTCCACTTAACTCCGCAGGAACTTTTTATCTCCGCGCGAAAGTCTGCTAGCCTGTCGCTTCCGCCCGCGCGCGGCGAGACTTCAGATGAACGAGCAGCTAATCGGGGAGGTGGTCGAAGAGATCAGGCTCGCGCTCGCGGGCCGGCGCTGGGGCAAGGTCTTCCAGCTTTCGGGCGCGTCGCTCGCCGTTGACTTCCGCGCGGGCGACGGGCGCTACCTGCTCGTCTCGGTCGAGCCGAACCAGCCGCGCCTCCACCTGATCTCCCGCACGCTTCGTGAGCTTGAGAAGGCTTCGCGCGCGCCCACGCCCTTCGCCCTCGTGCTGCGCAAACACCTCGGCGGCGCGACACTCGACTCGCTTGCGAAGGACGAGGGCGAGCGCGTCGTGCGCTTCCGTCTAGCCGCGCCGGACGCGACGGGCGAGGAGCACGCCGCGACGCTCGTCGTCCAGTTGACCGGGCGCACGTCGAACCTTTTCCTGCTCGACGAGCGCGGGCGGATAGTTGATTCACTTCGCCCTTCGCGCGGCGCGGGCCGGGAGGTCGGCGACGTGTACAGCGCCCCCGCCGCGGGCGGAACGCCGCTGAAGCCGCGAGACGCGACGGCAGCAGCGCGAGTCGCTCCAATGATCTCGCGCGCCGGCTTCAACTCTCTCTCCGAAGCGCTCGACGAACACTTCCGACGCCTTGAGCGCGAACGTGCCTTCGACGCGCGCGCAGCCGCGGCCTCTTCGCGCGTCCGGCAGGAGGTCGCGCGGCTTCGCAAACTCCAATCAAACCTCGCGCGCGACCTCGCGGCGCACGGCGACGCCGAGGGGCACAGGCGCGCCGGCGACCTCCTGCTCGCCAACTTCGCCACAGCGGAGCGCCGCGGCGGCACGGTTCGACTCAAAGACTTCTACGCCGACGGCGCGCCCTTCGTCGAGCTTGAGGTTGACGAGAACAGGACTTTGCAGGAGGAGGCCGCGCACAGGTTCGCGCGCTACTCGAAAGCGAAGCGCGCCGCGCAGGAGATTTCCGAACGGCTGAAGACCATCGGGGCTGAACTCGCCGCGCTCGAAGAAAGGCGGGCGAAACTTGAGGGCATCATCGCCGCGCGCGACCATGAAGCGCTCGCGGACTTCACCGGCGAAAAGGGCGCGGCGGGCCGAGCTGAAACTTCCGCGCGCGAGAAGCCCTCGAAGAAGGAGGCGGAAGAACTCCGCGGCGTGCGCCGCTACCGCTCTTCGGACGGCTACGAAATCCTCGTCGGTCGCGCCGCGCGCGACAACGACCGCCTGACCTTCCGCCTCGCGCGCTCCTTCGACGCCTGGATGCACGCCGCCGACTACCCCGGCTCGCACGTCGTCGTCCGCGCCCGCAACCGCGACGAACAAATCCCGCACCGCACCATCGTCGAGGCCGCGCGCCTCGCCGCGCACTTCAGCCGGGCGCACAAGGACTCGAAGGTCGCCGTCAACTACACGCAGCGCAAGTTCGTCTCGAAGCCGAAGGGCGCGGCTCCCGGCCTGGTCTATCTTTCATCTTTCCGCACGCTCTTGGTCGAGCCACGCGAAGACCTTGAGCGCATCTGAATGGGCGCGAGACACATGACAATGGGCAATGAACGGATGGCCTTGCATTTCTGATTACTCAACTACATGTCGCCACCTCCGCGCCTCGTCCGCTTCCGCATCTCTTCAACTTCTTGCTTTACCAGCCCCGACGCATTTAGCATGAGGCCATGAGCGCAAGCCGGAGAGACAGGCAGTCGAGTTCCGAGGAGTTGTTCGCGCGCGCCGTCGAACTGATGCCGGGCGGAGTGAATTCGCCAGTACGCGCGTTCCGCGGCGTCGGCGGCACGCCGCGCTTCATCGCGAGCGCGCGGGGCGCGACCATGACCGACGTTGAAGGCCGCACCTACATTGATTACGTCGGCTCGTGGGGGCCGATGATTCTCGGCCACGCCGACGCGGAGGTCATAGACGCCCTGCACGCGGCGCTGGGGCGCGGGACGAGCTACGGCGCTCCGACCGAACTCGAAGTCGAGATGGCGGAGGAGATAATTGACGCCGTGCCCTCGGTCGAGATGGTGCGGATGGTCAACAGCGGCACGGAGGCGACGATGTCTGCGCTGCGCCTGGCGCGCGGCTTCACGGGAAGGAATAAGATCGTCAAGTTCGAGGGCTGCTACCACGGCCACGGCGACAGCCTGCTCGTCAAGGCCGGCTCCGGCGTCGCCACGCTCGGACTGCCAGACAGCCCCGGCGTCACCGCCTCGGTCGCGCAGGACACGCTCACCGCGCCCTTCAACGACGCCGCCGCGCTCGAAAAAATCTTCGCCGCGCACGGCGCTGACATAGCCGCCGTTATCGTCGAGCCTGTCGTCGGCAACATGGGCTGCGTGCCGCCGCGCGAAGGCTACCTGCAAGCCTTGCGAGATGTCACACGGAGGCACGGGGCGCTGCTTATCTTCGACGAGGTGATGACCGGCTTCCGGCTCGCGCGCGGCGGCGCGCAGGAGCTTTACCGTGTGACGCCCGACCTCACGACGCTCGGCAAGATCATCGGCGGCGGTCTGCCCGTCGGGGCTTACGGAGGCCGCCGCGACATCTTGGAGCGGGTTGCGCCCGCGGGGCCTGTCTATCAGGCCGGCACGCTCTCAGGCAACCCGCTCGCAATGACCGCGGGCCTCGCCACGCTCCGGCGGCTCCGCGACCGCACCGTCTATGAACGGCTTGAACGGGCCGGGCGGCGACTCTGCGACGGACTCTCAGAGGTCGCGCGCGAGGCCGGCGTCCGGACGGTCACGAACCGCGTCGGCTCGATGTTCACGACCTTCTTCACAGACTCTCCCGTCAACGACTGGCCCTCCGCCGCGAAGTCTGACCGTAGCGCTTACGGCAAGTTCTTCCACGCGATGCTCGCAGAAGGGGTTTACCTCGCGCCCTCGCAGTTTGAGGCCGCCTTCATCGGCGTCGCGCACGCCGACGAACTCCTCGAACAGACAATCGAGGCCGCGCGCAGAGTCTTTCGTTCTCTCTGAGCCGAAGGGTTCAAAGAGAAGTGTTGGGACGGGGCCTGATTCCTGATGAGGTTACTGGCCGACGACGAACTGTTTGTAGTGGTCGAAGCGTTTGAGGATGAACGTGACGTAGTTCACCAGCTCAAGGCCGCGGCAGAAACCGAACTTCACCACCGGGTCGGCGATGTACTGCTGCGTTGATTCTTGCAGCAGTCAGTAGGAAACGTCTTCCCAGGATTTCGGGTTGCCGCCGTACTTCTCGGCCAGGCGCTGCGCGTCGTCCACGTCGCCCTCGCCCCTGTTGAGCATCGAGTAGATGCTCTTCAAATCCGTCACGACGACCATCTTCAGTGTGAGTCCCTGATCTCTGGCGAACGACTGAAGCAGCTCGTACTCGTAGCCGAAGGGTTCGCCGCGATAGACGAAGTAGGTGGTGGAATTGTAGGGGGCGAGGACGGTCAGTGTGCCGCCGCGCTTAATCTCGTCGAGGTCTCGGCTGATGGGAGCGCCGACCGGCAAATCAGACCTCCGGTCAATGGGGGTCAACGGCCTCAAGCACGAGCGGCGACTGGTGTCTCTTACAGGTTATGAGGGAAGAACACAGAAGCGCCAGGACGAGGAGCAGGAATAATCTCGTCTGAACTTTCATGGCAATAAGATTCCTTTCAAACGGAGCGCGAGCCTATCGTTTTACTTGCCGTGGGTAACGCGTTGGAGGTTTTCGGGAAGTGTTTTAACAGGCGGCGGATTTTCCGTCAAACAATTATCAGGCCCGTCGGATCAGAGGTAGATGACGTGCGACTTGCGCCAGAGTTCGGCGGGGATGGTGCCGCGTGGGGCCGTGGTGACGAGGATGACGTGGCCGCCGCCGGAAGAGTGTGGCGCGATGCGCTGCCAGAAGTCGCGGCGTCGTCGGGAGTCAACTGCGGCGGCGCGGGGCGCGACGAGCGCGAGCCGGCGCAGGCACTCGTAGAGGTGCTCGCGCCCGACGCCGTAGCGCGACTCTTCTTCGCCGACCGTGAGGCGGACTTCCGACCGCTCCTCTATGAAGTGGGCGACGAGCGAGGCGGCGCGCACGACCGCACGCTCGAAGCGCGCGGCGGCGTCCGCGCCCTCGCCCGCGATGTTCGCGACTTCGCCCGCGGCGACGAACGTGTCGAGCGCGACGTGGACTCTCCGCTCGTCCTCGGCGTTGAACTCGCGGACGATGAGGCGGCCCGCACGCGCCGTCGCCTTCCAGTCAATGCGGCGCATGTCGTCGCGCGGCTGGTACTCGCGAAGGCTGTGCAGGTCGTGACCCGCGCCGCGACGCCGCGCCTCCAGACGGCCCGCGTCAGCCGGCAGCAGGTGCAGCTCGTCGCCCTCGCGCTCCGGCTTCGGATAGACGGCGATCTCCACGTCGCGCGCGCGCAGGCGACGCCGCAGGCGGAAGAGGCCGAGCGGGAAGCGCGTCGAAATCTCAAAGCCCGTGACCAGCACACGCCCGCGCCGCTCGAACGTCTGCTCGACTCTCTGCTCGACCTTCGCGCGGCGCGGTACGTAAATGAAGTAGGCGAGCACGCGCTTGCGCTCGCGAGTCCGGCGGCGAAGAAAGCGCCGCCTCGCCTCGACTTCCTCGGCGCGGCTGCGCGCCTCGACCACGACGGAGAAGGACGGGAGCAGCCGCTTCGTGTTGTGGACGGTGACGATGACGGGCGCGGGGTCGCCCGCGAAGATGTGGTCGGGGAAACGCGCCGAGACGACGAGGTCGCGCAGAGAGGCGCGCGCCGCCGACCACGCCACAAAGAGCGTCGAGGTCATCACGGAGAAGACGAGGAAGAGGAGGTTGTTGCCGGTGTTCCAGGCGGCGAAGGCGACGACCGCGTAGATGCCGACAAAGACGCCGCCGCCCGCCGTCATCTGCAAACCGAGGTCGAGCCGCGCGGCCTCGGCGCGCGCCGAGCGCGCCAGCGTCGGCACGACGAAGATCACGATGAGCACGGCGAACAGCAGCGACGCGACCGCGCCGAGCCGCGTCAACGCCCAGTCGCCGCCGCGCCGCGCCAAGACCGTGATGACCGCCGCGCTCACGCCGCCGAGCACGACGAGCATGCCCAGGATAGTGTTGCGCCATGCGCGGAGAACAGAAACAAAGGAGGAAGGGGTAAAAGGGGAAGAGGGTAAAGGGGATTTTTCTTTTCCCCTCTTCCCCTCTTCCCCTTTTATCCTCTTCACCCACATCTTTTCTACAGCGGGACGCTCACCGTCTTCATGATCTCGCGTAGGACTTCCTCGGCCTCCTCGCTGCGGCGGTGGAGCGACGAGGAGAAACGCGAGTTAACGACGAGGCGGTGCGCGAAGACGGGGAGGATGAGGCGCTTGATGTCGTCGGGCAGGCAGTAGTCGCGCCCTTCAGTGAGCGCGAGGGCCTGCGCCGCGCGGAAGAGCGCGAGCGTGCCGCGGGGGCTGACGCCGAGGTCTAAAGTTTCCGAGTCGCGGGTGGCGGCGACGATGCGCATGAGGTAGTCAACGAGCGCGTCGTCAACCGAGACCGTGTGGACGGCGCGCTGCAACTCGACCACGTCCTCGCCCGACAGCACCGGCCTCAACGCTTCGAGCGGGTCGCCGTGTTCGCGGTCGCGCAGTATCTCCTTCTCGATCTCGAAGGACGGGTAGCCGATGCGCAGGCGCAGCATGAAGCGGTCAACCTGCGACTCCGGCAAAGGGTATGTGCCGTGGTGCTCGATGGGGTTCTGCGTGGCGACGACGATGAAGGGCGCGCGCAGGTGATAAGTCACGCCCTCGACGGTGACGTGCCCCTCGGCCATCGCTTCCAAAAGGGCCGACTGCGTCTTCGGCGTCGTGCGGTTGATCTCGTCGGCCAGCACGATGTTGGCGAAGACGGGGCCGTGCTTGAACTCGAACTCGCGCGTCCGCTCGTTGTAGATGGAGAGGCCGATCACGTCCGAGGGCAGGAGGTCGGAGGTGAACTGTATGCGCTGGAAGGCGCAGTTGATCGCCTGCGCGAGCGCCTGCGCCAGCGTCGTCTTGCCGACGCCGGGCACGTCCTCGACGAGGAGGTGGCCGCCCGCCAAAAGCGTGACGATGGCGAGGCGGACGGCCTCCGCCTTGCCGCGTATGACGCGCTCGATGGCCGACTGCAAGCGCGCGACCCGTTCGGCGGCCTCGACCGCCGACAGCAAGCCCTCCCCGTCCGCAGGTTGAAGATTTCGCATGCCCGCTACCATTCTAAAGGCAAAAGTAAAAAGGCAAAAGGCAACAGAAGGGGCGAACCCTGCGTGAAGCTAACACCATGTAAATGCCGAGCGGCGCAAGGCATTCTCTTCACTTTTGCCTTTTGCCTTTTTACTTTTGCCTTCATTTGATGCCCGTGTGACTTGCGCGGTTCCGTATAGTAGAATTTTTCTGCCGGAAACATCGGCCCGCCGCCGCGCCGTCTCGAACGTGGCCGCTTTGTGGAACTCCGACCGGTGACACACGTGTACTCAAGGCAGTGAGGTTTTGAAAGAATGAGAACGAACAGAAAGATTTTGGGCCGGCGCGGCTTCTCGCTCGTCGAGCTAATGATCGTCATCTCGATCATCGGCATCCTGGTCGCCATCGGCATTCCCGCCTGGCAGGCGAGCGTCCGCTCGACCAACGAGGCCGCCGCCATCACGCACCTCCAGCGCATCTCGACCGCGCAGGTGACCTTCTTCAACACCAAGAACCGCTCCGGCTACGGAACCTTCGACCAGCTCTCTTCGGGCGGCTACCTTGATAAGGTCTTCGTCGGCGACACGCCGCTCGTTGACGGCTACATCTTCACGATGACTCTGACGGCCAAGTCCGGCAACCAGCCGCCGGCCTACACCGTCAACGCCAACCCGCAGAAGCCCACGGGCCTGACGGCGACCGGCACGCGCTTCTTCTACAGCGGCTCGGACGTGGGCCGCCCGACCTCCAACAGCGAGAAGCCCGCCGGCCCCGACGACCCGCCCGTCGGCGGCGGCTAAAAGCGACCCCTTCATGCTCCATAAGCGCCGCGCGCGTGCGCCCAAGTCGGTAGTGGGGTAATAGTGTATTGCTGATGGGATACCGAACTACTGATAGAATCGCTTTGCGAAATATCAGATGGCTAACTTGGAGTGAGAGTCCATGAGAGTAAATGTTTATGCTGAAGAATTGCCAATAGAACGTCGGACTGAACTAGTGGTGAAAACAGCAGAGACGGGCGTTGAGTTCCGGGGTGTTCGTATCTTTCTTCAGAGCGCTCCGGCTCTCCACGATTCAGAGATGGATGACGACCGTTCGGCAATAACCTTTTGGGGTGATCCCAAAGCGGTCGCTGCGCTCTTGCGAGAAGCGGCAGATAAAGTCGAAGGCTAGTTCGGGATAACAACACCCTAATACCCCCTACTACTCCCAAGCCATCCCGCTTGACGCTCGCGCGCCCGCTTTGTTAGCATCTCGCTTCCTTTAAACGGCAGGCCCGCTTAGCTCAGTTGGTAGAGCGCTCGCTTCACACGCGAGAGGTTTCGTTGGTTCGAGTCCAACAGCGGGCATAACCATGGCGGCAAAGGGTAATACTCCCTTTGCCGTTTTCTTTTGCATCACTTCGCCCACAGCGCCGCGTAAGCGTCGGCGAGGCGGTCGCGCCAGGCCGTGTAGTTGTGGCCGACTGCCGCCTCGCGGTAGGTGACGGGGTAGCCTCGCGCGGCGAGCGAGACGTTGACGCGGCGACCCACGTCCATGATTAAAGGCTCGAACCGCCCGGCGTCGAAGTAGAAGCGCAAAGGGTAGCGTCGGCGCGTCTCGTCGTCCAGTCGGGCGAGCGCGGTGACGACGCGCTCGTCGTCTATCTGGAAGGCGGAGGACTGGCCGCCGACGCGCGCGAACATTTCGGGGTGGCGCAGGGCCGTCCAGACCGAGATGACGCCGCCGAGGCTCGCGCCCAAGAGCGCGCGTCCTTCGCGTTCGGCGCGCGTGTTGAAGCGCGAGTCAACGAGGGGAACGAGCGTCTGTGCCATCCAGTCGGCGAAGCGGTCGTCGGCCCAGTATTCTTTGTTGCGCTCGACGGGGTCAATGAAGACGATGATGAAGGGGTCGAGCTTGCCTTCGGAGATCAAACGGTCGGCGACCTCCGCGGCGCGACCGAGTTCGATGAACTGCGAGCCGTCCTGAAGGTAAAGCACGGGGTAGCGTGCGCTGCCCTGCGCGTAAGTAGGCGGCAGATAGACTTGAACCTTGCGCTTGTCGTCGCCGGGCAGGGTTAATCTTTCGAGATGCCCGCGCAGCTCGTCGCGGCCCACGGCGTAGGGTGACGGGCGGTAGTCCGGCCCCGTGAAGTTGGAATTGAAGCCGCCGACACCGTTGTTGTTCTTGTTCGGGTTGAGCGGGTCGAGAATCCATCCGCCGTCGGCGATGAACTTGTATTCGAGGCGAGCGGCCACGGGGAACTTCAGGCGGATGACGCGCGCGTTCGCGCCCGGCACTTCGCGCAGCACCAAGCCCGCGGGAGACCAGCCCGTGAAGTCGCCGACCACCTCGACGCGCTTCGCTTCGCCGCGATAAATAAAAGTCACGTCCTCGCCTTCGACGAGCGGCGAGGTCTTTGCGGCCTTCACGCGCTCGGCGAGTTCGGGCGGGTAAAGGTCTCGGTCTTCCCTTTCCTTCTCCTCCTGCGTCAGCCCGCGGACGAGCGCGCGTTGAAAATAGGTCGCGCCCGTCGGCGAGATGGCGGCGATGACCACCGCCGTGTCGCCGCGCGCTACGGTCACGTCGAAAGAGACATTGCCCTCTGCGTCAAGCTCCAACTCGCGCCGCTCCTCGCCGACGAGCGCGAAGACGCGCGCGCCAGGCGAGCGCACGCCGCCGACGACGCGGAAGGTCGAACCCGCCTGCGTGCGCTCTAAAATCTCGACCGCGGGAAAGTTGAAGGCCGCGGTCGCGCGCGGCGGCACGCCCTTCGAGTAGTGCGCGGCGACGATGTCGGGCGTGTCGAGGTTGCGCCCCTCTTGCAGGTTCGTCGCCAGTCGTATGAACTGCGCCATTGACCAGGCGAGCGGCGTGGCCGAGCCTGTGCCCTCGCCGAACTTGAGGTCAGGCCGCGGGCCTTCGGGCTTGTCCCAGACCTGTTCGGGGATCATTCCGCCTTCGTTAGCGAATCCCTTCATCGCGTCGAGACGGCGCGCGGCCTCTGACTTCATGCCGCGCGCAAGCTCATACTCGCCGCGCTCGCCCGCGAGCAAGGCCCAGAGATGCCCCTTGCCCGTGTAGTGGCCGTCCCAGTTCCAGGGCCGCCCGTCGTCCATCTCGCCGTAGCCGTCGTGGTTGTAGCGGTAGAAGGCCGCGCCGTTCGGCGTGTCAACTTTGATGACTTTATCAACGACGGCGACGGACTTGGCGACGAGCGGGTCTTGCGGCGCACGCACGCCGAGGCGGACGAGTTCGAGGAAGCCCGCGTCAACGATCTCGCGCTCGTCGTAAGTGCCTCCGCCGTTGCCGACGTTGAAGGGTGCGCCGTCGTTCGGGTCGTCGTTGAAGGTGAGGCGGAGGTAGTAATTCTTGTCTCCATAAACGCCGGTAGTCGTCGCCGTCCAGCGCTCGACGTTGCGCGCGAAGTCGTCGGCGGCGGCGAGGTAAACATTGGCCGAGGTCTGGTCGTCGTTGCGGCGCGCGATCTCTGCGGCGCAAGTTAGGCCGGCGATCTCGGCGGCGATGGTCGAGGGCGAGTAGCCGGACTTCTCCTCCCAACGCTCCTGCGGCGTGGCGGGGCCGTGGCGGACGATGAAGTCGGCTGCCGGGCGGACGTGCTTCGCCCACGTCTCGTTGTCGGTGCGACCGAGTTGGTAGGCGAGGACGAGCGGGTACGAGACCTCGTCCATCTGTAGCGACCCCCAGAAGGGCCGCCCGTCGAGCCAGGAGTTCTGCGGGAAACTTCCGTCCGCCTTCTGCTGGACGCGGAAGAGGTAGTCGAGCGCGCGGTCGGCGCTGGCCTTGTCGCCGAGAGCGTAGAATGCCGACGCGACCTGATAGAGGTCGCGCGACCAGACGAGGTGATAGCCGCCGACGTTCGGCTCGTTCGCGTTCGAGCCGCCGCCCCACGGGATACTCAAAGAGGCGATCATCGCGCCGCGGTAGGTCTTGTCCTCATGCGCCTTCAGGACCAACGCGGCCATTTCGTACTCGGCTTGATACTTCTTATCAACACGCCGCAAAGAATCCACGTAATCATGCCAGCCAGCCGCGTACTCGGCCCGCGCCGCGTCGAAGCCTTTAAGAAGCGACTGCCGCGCATTTTTCAAAGCCTCGTCCGGCTCTCTACCGAAGCCGAGCGCGAGCGTGAAGTGGTTGCTCGGCGGCTCGCGGTTGTCGCCGCCCAGTTTCAGCAGGGCGTCGGGAGGAAAGTAAGGAAAGACTTGGGCGAGTTGCACGACGTTGCCGTCAGCAGCGCGCGAGTAGATTCGTAACTGTTTATTGCCTCGCCGCAACTCTGTGAGGAAGTCACTCGTCTCGAAGAAGCCGTTTGCCACAACGCCGAAACCTGAGAGCTGTTTCGGTTGCCGACTGATGATGAGCGCCGAAGACTTGTCGGCGTCGCTCGAAAGCGCGTCAGAGCCGCCTTGCTGCGCCCACTGCGTCCAAGCCGAGTCGTGCATCCCGCTGTTGTTGAGCGAAGGGTCGTAGTAAACGTAAAGCTGCTCGCCGTGATGTGAGTCGAATTCAACATCAATCAGAACGGTCGGGCGCGCGGGATCGGTGACATATGTCTTGGTGATCGTGTAATCGCCACTCTTCGCCGTGTTGATTTGGCGGAAGGTGAGCGACTGCTGGTCAACGACTTCGACATGGTGCGTTGTGTCCTCCGCTTCCGTCTCGACGTGCTTGCCGTCGGCACTGACGACGACGAATTGGAGGACGCGCGTGTTCGCCACGTCAACGGTCGGGTAGTAAACCTCGGTCATCACGCCGTCGCGCAGCGTGAACCAGACCTTTGATTCGAGCGTGTTCGACGTGCCGACGGCGTCCTTGCCCGCGTTCGTCCACTGCGCGTCGTGGCCGGGCGCTCCGGGCGCGAGATTGTTGTCCGACGCGGCACTCTGCGCGCGCGGCGCGGCGGCGGAAGAGAAAAGGATGAGCGCGAGCAGGGCCGCGGGCGGCGAAAAAAATTTCATTTCCCTTCACTCAAAGTATGAGTCTCCGTTCGCAGCCGAAGCGCGTGCGAACGGAGACTCGACTCTCAAACTCGTGTTCTCGAACCGGCGTTAGGACTTGCGCCGACCGAGCATGTCGAAGCCGACCGCGGCGACGAGTACCGCACCCTTGACGATGTACTGCGTGTAGTTCTCGACGTTGAGGAGCGACATGCCGTTATCCAGGCTCGCCATGATGAGCGCGCCGACGACCGCGCCCGACACGGTTCCGCGTCCGCCCATCAGAGAAGTCCCGCCGATGACGCACGCCGCAATCGCGTCCAGCTCCATGTAAGTGCCCGCGTCGGGCGAGGCGCTCCCGACGCGCGCCGTGTGCAGGAGCGAGGCCACGCCGACGAGGAGGCCGAGGACGCCGAAGGCCGCGAGAATGTAGCGGCGGATGTTGATGCCGGAGAGGCGCGCGGCGTCGGGGTTGCCGCCGATGGCGTAGAGGTAACGACCGAAGGTCGTGTTCTGCGTCAGGAACGCGCCGAGGATGGCGACGGCCAGGAGGACGAGGACGGGGACGGGGACGCCGCCGCCCGCGTTCATCAGGTAGATGAAGGCGATGATGAGCACCACCGGGATGACGATGCGTGCGGCGGTCGCGCCCGCGCCCAGCATCGTCAGCCCGTGGCGTCGGCGCGCGCGGTTGCGGCTGAACGTCGTCCACACGACCGCAAGGATCGCCAGCGCCGCCAGCACAAGCCCCGCCGCCTGCGGGACTTTGCCGACGCCCAGTTCCCTGAAGAAAGGTATGCGGACGGGGATCGTCGCGCCCTTACTCAGGCCGAGTATGACGCCGCGCCACGCGAGCAGTCCGCCGAGCGTGACGATGAAGGCCGGGATGTTCGCGTAGGCCACGAGCGCGCCCTGAAACACCCCGATGACGACGCCGAGGACGAGTGCCGCGCCGAGCGCGCCCGTCAGCCCGCCGGGGTCTTGCGCCATCGCCGCCACACCGCCCGCGAGTCCGACGAGGGAGCCGACCGACAGGTCAATCTGTCCCGCCACGATGACCATCAACATCCCGACCGCCAGCACGCCCGTCACGGACATCTGCTGGAGGAGGTTCGAGAAGTTGCCCGGAGACAGGAAGATTCCGTATGGGTACGTCGGGTTGATGCCCATCGTCTTCCACTGGAAGAAGAGCCAGATGGCGACGAGCGCGAAGATCATCGTGTAGGCGCGCAAGCTTTCGGTCGGGAGGCGGAAGCGCCCCTCGCGCGCCTCCACACCTTCCGGCACCGCGCCGGGCGGCGACACGTCGGCAGTCGTCAGCGGTCGCTTCACGTCTGGCTCGTTGGCTGGATGTGACATAAGAGAAGCTCCGAATCAATGGCCCTTCATTCGTCGAGCTTACAACTAAGCCGCGCGCCGCGTGTGCCCGGTCGCGCAGGCCATGACGGCTTCGGGCGTCGCTTCGGTACGCTTGAACTCGCCGGTGACGCGGCCCTCGTGCAGGACGAGCACGCGGTCGGAGAGGCCGAGCACTTCGGGCAGTTCCGAGGAGACGAGCACGATGGCGAGTCCTTCTTGCGCGAGGCGGTTGATGTGGCCGTAGATTTCCTGCTTCGCGCCCACGTCTATGCCGCGCGTCGGCTCGTCAAGGAAAAGCACGCGCGGGTTCGTCAGGAGCCACTTGGCGAGGACGACCTTCTGCTGGTTGCCGCCGCTGAGCGTCCCGGCGACGGTGAAGACGGAGTTGGCCTTCACTCTCAGGTCTTTCATCGCGCGCCCGCCCGCGGCGGCTTCGGCGTCCACGTCCGTCACGAAGCGGCCCGACAGGCGCGGCAGGCCCGCGAGCGTCATGTTGTTGAGGATGGTCTGGTCAAGGACGAGGCCGAAGCGCTTGCGGTCTTCCGTGACGAAGCCGACGCCGTAGGCGATGGCGTCGGACGGTCGCCTGATGTGCACGCGCTCGCCGGCGACGTAAACCTCGCCGGTCGTGCGCCCAGGGTGCGCGCCGAAGACCGCCATCAGGAGGTCGCTGCGGCCCGCGCCCATCAGGCCGGCGATTCCGAGCACCTCGCCGCGGCGCACCTTGAAGCTCACGTCCTTGACCAGGAGCTTGCCGCGCACGTTCGGGTCTTCCACGGTCATGTTGCGGACTTCAAAGATTTCGTCGCCGTGCTCGTGCGTGGCTTCGGGGAAGATGTCGCCGACCTCGCGGCCCACCATGCGCGCGATGACGCGCGGCTCGTCGAGCGCCGACGTTGGTTCCGTGCCCACGGTGCGCCCGTCGCGCAAGACCGTGATGCGGTCGGACATGCTGAAAACCTCGTCGAGCTTGTGCGAGATGTAGATCATGCCGACGCCGCGCGCGCGTAAGCGGTTGATGATTCGGAAGAGCGTCTCGACCTCGGCGTCGGTGAGCGCGGCGGTCGGTTCGTCTAAAACGAGGATGCGCGCCTCCTGCGAGAGCGCCTTCGCGATTTCGACTAGCTGCTGCTGCCCGATGCCGAGGTGGCCGACGGGCGTGCGCGGGTCGAGCGGCAGTTGCACCTCGTCGAGAAGTTTCTGCGCGCGGCTGTAGAGTTCTTCCCAGCGTATGACGCCGAAAGTGCGCGGCTCGCGACCGAGGAAGATGTTCTCGCCGATGGTCAGCTCCTTGATGAGCGAAAGCTCCTGGAAGATGACCGCGATGCCGGCGTTCTCGGCCTCGCGCACGCTGTGGAACTGGCGCACCCGCCCGTCAATGACGACCTCGCCGCCGTAACTCCCGAACGGATAGACGCCGCCCAAGACCTTCATCAGCGTTGACTTCCCCGCCCCGTTCTCGCCGACGAGCGCGTGCAGTTCGCCCGCGTAGAGGTCGAACGACACGCCGTCTAGGGCGCGCACGCCCGGAAACGTCTTCGTGATGTCGCGCATCTCCAGTAAAGACATGGTTCAAAGTTCCAAGTTCAAAAGTTCAAAGTTGGAAGCCGAGGCAAGGAAGCCAAAGATCAGAGCAAGGGCTGAACTTTGAACCTTGAACTTGGAACTTTGAACTTGCGCCTTCGGACACTGGTGGCCCGGCACGTCCTTGTACACGTCTTCGCACTTGTGGTAGCCGTCCTTGATGACTGTGTCCATGAGGTTGTCCTTGTCCACCGCGACCGGCACTTGCAGGATCGAGGGCACGTCAATCTTGCCGTTGTTGATCTTGTCGGGCGTGCTCAACTGCTCGCCGTGCGCGAGCTTGATGGCGTTGTCCACGGCGCTGTCGGCGAGCGGCTTGATGGGCTTGTAGATGGTCATGGTCTGCTTGCCCGCGGCGATTCTCTGCACGGCGTCGAGCTGCGCGTCCTGGCCCGTGACGAGCACCTTGCCGACCAGGCCCGCCGCTTCGAGGGCCGAGATCGCGCCGCCCGCCGTGCCGTCGTTCGAGGCCACGACGGCCTGGATGTTGCCGTTCGTGCGCGTGATGGCGTCCTCCGTCAGGCGCAGAGCCTCGTCGGCCTTCCACTCCTTGGCGAACTGGTCGGAGATGACCTTCACGTCGCCGCGGTCAACCGCCGGCTTGAGGATGTTCATCTGCCCCTTGCGCAGGAGCAAGGCGTTGTTGTCGGTGGGCGCTCCGCCGATGAGGACGTAGTTGCCTTTGGGCACGTGCTTGAGCGCGTAGTCGGCCTGCATCTCGCCCATCTTCTCGACCTGGTGCGAGACGTAGAGGTCAACGTCGGAGTTGCGGATGAGGCGGTCGTAGGAGATGACGGGGACGCCCTTGCCGTGCGCGTTCTCGACGATGGAGGCAGCGATCTCGCCGTTGTGCGGCGCGACGATCAGAACGTCCACGCCCTTCGTCAGAAGGTTGTCGCACTGCTTGGTCTGCACGGCGTCGTCGCCGTTGGCGACCTGCACGTCGAGCTGCGCGCCGACCTCTTTGGCCCGCGCTTCCACCAGCGCCTTGTCGCGCTGCCAGCGCTCCTCCTTGAGCGTGTCCATCGAGAAGCCGATGTAGATGGGTTCGCCCGCCTTCTTCACCTTCCGCTGGTAGCCGCCGCCCGCCTGACCCTGCTGCGGCCCGCCTGAGCACGCCGACGCCGCCAGCAACGACGCCGCGGCGGCCCATACCAACGTCCACTCTCTCGCCTGTCTCATCAGTTTCGCTCCTTCGTGTCTGGAAGAGAATTCGCCCGACGCCTGGTTCCGGGGGAAGGCGCGCCCTACAGCGCCGTCGAAAGTTCTGGCACTCGCGCGCGACGCGCACGCGCGTGCGCGGGCGTCGCCCGCCGTCCGTCGCGCCGGAAGCGCCCGGCGTCTCGTTCGGTCGCCTTGGAGTCTGCGGAAATTGACTGCTTGAACGCGCCTAAGATTACCAGAGGCCCGCGCAAGATTTCCATTGAATTTTTTCAATCCAGGTGTTATTTCTTTCTCAGTCAGCTAACACAACAAACATTCAGAAGCCCTGGCCGAAAGGCCGAAGCCGTCTCCCCGTCGTCTTCCCCCGGCATTTGAAACCTGGCGGCCACCCCGCCGCCGCGACGCAGAGTTGTTTCACCCGGCATAACCCCGCGGCGGGTTGCCATCACGGTGAGGCTCGGGGGGCGCGCGCCAGTTGGTCATTTCAAGGTCGAGGAATATGAAGGTTTCGGGCCATGCGTGTGTTAGCGCACGGACACACGACCCCCCGTGTGGTTAACTCGGCGTCCAATATTGTAAGAAGCCTGATGTGCGGCAAGTTTTAGCGACTCCCCCTTCTTGCCGCAGAGATGAGATCGCTTACCGCTTATTCGTTCTACGTTGAAATCAACCACCAGACGCGGGGGGTTCCGCACAAGGAGGTCTTCGAGATGAGGCAGAAATTAACGGCTCTCTTCCGCGCCGCGTTGTGCGCGCTCGTCCTGCTCGGCTGCGCCACGGCTGCGCGGGCGCAGTTCCGCGCGGGCATTCAGGGCACCGTGAGCGACCCGAACGGGGCGGTCGTCCCCGAGGCGACCGTGACGCTCAAGAACAACGGGACGGCGAAGACACAACAGGTCACGGCCAGCACCGAAGGCTTCTACCGCTTCTCGGAGCTTGCGCCCGGCACTTACACGCTGACCGTCGAGAAGGCCGGATTCAAGAAGAGCACGCTCGAAAACGTCGTCGTCAACGCCGAGAACGTCCAGGGCCTGGACGTTGTGCTCACCACCGGCGAGGTCTCCGAGACCGTGACCGTGACGGACACAGCAGCGCCCGCGCTTGAGACCGAGAACGCTAACCTGGACAAGGCCGTCACCACGACCGAGGTCAAAGCGCTGCCGCAGTTCGGGCGCGACCCATACGAGCTGACACGTCTGACGCCGGGCGTGTTCGGCGACTTCGCGCGCGGCGGCACGGGCGGCGCGGTCAACCTGCCGAACACGGCGGGGCCGGGCGGCTCCAGCCGCTCCATCTTCCAGACCGAGAACCAGCCGCAGATTTCCGCCAACGGCCAGCGCATCACGGCCAACAACTTCCAGATTGACGGCACGAGCGTCAACAGCCTGACGAATGGCGGCGCGGCGGTCATCACGCCGAACCAGGAGTCGGTCAAGGAGGTTCGCGTCATCGCCAACGTCTATTCGGCGGAGTTCGGGCGCAACTCCGGCGCACAGGTGCTCACGGTCTCGCAGAACGGGACGAACAACTTTCACGGCAGCCTCTTCCTTAAGAACGACAGCCCCGGCCTCAACGCCTTCAACAAGTACGGCGGCCCGAACGGAGCGCCGGCCATACGCGTCAACCAGCGCCTCAGCCAGTTCGGCGGCTCAATCGGCGGCCCGCTCGACCTGCCGCGCTTCGGTGAGGGCGGACGCTCCGTTTGGAACGGCAAGAATAAGGCCTTCTTCTTCTTCTCCTACGAGGGACTGCGCAGCAACAACACCGACACCGTCAACTCCTTCATCGAGACGCCGCAGTTCCGCTCAGCCGTCATCTCGGCGCGGCCCAACAGCATCGCCGCGAGAATCCTGAGCGACCCCGGCGTCTCGCCGCGTGTCATCGGCGTCATCCCCGTCACCTGCGCCACCGCAGGCTTCCCCAACGGCAACTTCCCCGCCTGCCAACAGGTCGCGGGCGGCCTCGACATCGGGCGCGTCGGCGGCGCGCAAGGCCAGTACCTGCCCTTCAGCAATCTGAACGGCGGCGGACTCGACGGCATCCCCGATGTCGAGTTCGCGCAGCTCTCCGTGCCGACCACCAGCCGCGGCAACCAGTTCAACCCGCGCATTGACCTCAACCTCACGCAGAAGGACACCTTCACCTTCAGCTCCTACACCACGCGCTTCAACGGACTCGGAGCCGACGCGGCGGGCCGCAGCCGCCCGATGGGCGACATCACGACTGCGCCGAAGAACGTCTTCGGCATGCTGACCTACACGCGCGTCCTCTCGCCCAGCATGGTCAACGAGGCGCGCGTCAACGCCACGCGCTTCGCCTTCGACGAGATCGCCTCGTCGAGCACGACCAACTTCGGCATCCCGCGCATCGAGATCGAAGACCTGCCCTTCGACCGCATCCGCTGGGGCGCTCCGCAGTCTGAGACCACTCCGGGCGTCTTCGCCGAGAACACCTTCGAGTTCCGCGACACACTCCGCTGGGTGCGCGGCAACCAGGCCTGGAGCTTCGGCGGCGAGTGGCGCAAGGAGCAGGACAATAACAACCTTTCGGGCGGCTCGCGCCCACTCTACACCTTCGCCGGCCTCTTCAACTTCGCCAACGACACGCCGCTCTTCTACCAGATCAACGCAGACCCGCGCACGGGCGGCCCCGCCGTCTCGCAGCGCCACTTCCGCTCCTCGACCTCCGCGCTGTTCGGGCAGGACGACTGGAAGGTGCGGCCCAACCTGTCCTTGAACCTCGGCCTGCGCTGGGAATACTTCTCGCCGCTCAGCGAGAAGGATGGGATACTCAGCAACTTCGTCCTCGGCCCGGCGGGACAGGAGTTAACGGGCGCGTCGCTCCGCGTCGTCAAGAGCCTCTACCCGCCCGACCGGAACAACTTCGGCCCGCGCCTCGGCTTCGCCTACAGCCCGAACTACGGCGAGCGCTTCGGCGGCCTCTTCAAAGAGAACAAGCTCGTGCTGCGCGGCGGCTTCGGCATCGCTTACAACCGCGTCCCTCTCCTCGAATTCTCCAACACGCGCGGCAACCCGCCCTTCTTCGCGCGCTACGGGGTCTGCTGCGGCACAGCCCCGCAGTCACAGGGGGACTTCAGTTCCCCGTTCAACGGCGGCGAGATTCTCTACGCCCTCGGCGCGAACAACTCGCCCTTCAGCTACCCGGCGAACCCTGCGCTGATAATGACGTTCAATGCGAACGGCATCCCCACCAACCTGCCGCCCGGTGGGCAGGTGGAGGTCTGGGGAGCGCCGCCCCAAGTGCCGACGCCCTACGTCTATACCTACTCGCTCGATAGTCAGTACAGCCTGCCCGCCAAGCTGACGGCGGAACTCGGCTACCAGGGCAGCGCCTCGCGCAAGCTCGTCCGCCTCGTCAACGAGCGCTTCCTCTTCACAGACCCCGGCATCTTCACCAACGTCCTGTTCCCGACGCCGGACACGACCGCCAGCTACAACGCCCTGATCGCGCGCCTGACGCGGCGCTACGCGGGCGGCTTCCAGTTCGACGCCATCTACCGCTTCAGCAAGAGCATTGACATCGTCTCTTACGAAGGCCCGACGGCGAACACCAACCCGACCTACCCGCTCGACGTGCGGCAGGAGCGCGGCCCTTCGGACTTCGACGTGCGCCACAACTTCGTCATGTCGGGCGTCTGGGACTTGCCCGTCTTGAGGAACCGTAAGGACACCGCCGGGGCCTTGCTCGGCGGCTGGCAACTGAGCGGCATACTTACCGCGCACACGGGCTTCCCCTGGACGCCCGTCGTCGGCCAGTGCGTCAGCACGCGCGGGCCTTCGCTCTGCCCGTCGCGCCCCATCGCCTACTTCGGCGGCGCGGGCACAGACACCTCGAACGACGCCTTCATCAACGGCACGAACTTCCCCGGCGGCGGCGCGGCCTTCTTCAGCACCGCCGCGCCCACCGGCTTCCAACTGCCCGGCATCGGTCGCAACTCGTTCCGCGGCCCACGCTACTTCGACGTTGACATGAGCCTCGCCAAGCGCTTCGGCCTGACCAGCCTCTTCGGCGAGGGGAAGTTCCTCGAACTCAAGGCGAACTTCTTCAACATCTTCAACCTCCTAAACCTGCAACCCTTCAACTTCAACAGCCCCAGCACGCAAGTCAACAGCACGCTCTTCGGTCGCGCCGAGCGCGGACTGGCGGGCCGCGTCGTCGAGCTGCAAGGGCGGATTCAGTTTTAGAGATGAGCAAGTAATTCTGTCAGGGACGAATGAGAGTGGCCTGGCGCTTGACTGCCGGGCCACTTCCTTTCGACTCGCCCGAATGCGCGGCCATGGGGTTTACGGATAAGTGACCGGGGCAGGTCAGTACCGCCTGCGGTACTGACCACTGCAACCCAAACGAATGCGTTTCTACTCCGGCTTGCCCTCACTCGCGGACTTCGGCAGCGTGTCTTCGATCTGCTCTTCGCCTTCGCCGCGCTTCGCCTTGCGCTCCTCGTCATAACGCTTGAAGAGCGTAAGCTCGCGCTCAGCCTCCGCCTTCTTCTTCAGGCGCGAGTAGGCGATGAACAGTTGATAGTGGACGCCTGGGTCGCGCCCGCGAATCAGCGCCGCGCCTTCGAGTGCCGCTATCGCCTCGTCGTAGCGCCGGGCGCGGACGAGCAGGCGGCCCAGATCATAGTTCGCGTAGAAGTGGCGCGCGTCGAGCCTGATGGCGCGGCGCAGCAGCGCCTCGGCCTCCGCGTCGCGCCCGCGCTCGCCGACGACGAAGCCAAGCTGCGCCAGCGCGTCCGCGTCTTCGGGTTTGAGCGAGAGAGACTTCCGCAGCGCAGCCTCCGCCGCGTCGTAGTCGCCGCGCCCGCGCGCCGCGATGCCGACGAAGTATTGCGCCTCCGCCGACGCGGGGAAGCGCTCGACCGCGCGCCGGAAGACTTCGAGCGCGCGGTCGTATTGCACGAGCAGCATCAACACGCCGCCGAGACGGACGTAATAGACCAACTGCGTCGGGTCTTCGGCGAGCGCGCGCTCGTAGAACTCCGCCGCGCCTTCGTAGCGTCGCTGCCGGCGCAGCTCCTCCGCGAGCGCGAAGTGGACTTCCGGGTAGCTCTCGCGAAGCCGGAGCGCGCGCTGCCAGAAGTCCGCCGCTTCCTCCGCACGACCGCGCGAGGCCGAGATCAGGCCGAGCCGGTAGAAGACTTCGGGCGCGTTCTGCGAGAGCGCCGCGGGCGACGAGAGCAACTTCTCGGCTTCGTCGTAGCGGCCCAACTGGAAGAGCGCGACGCCGAGGTTGAAGCTCGCCTGCGGATGGTCGGGCGCGTCGGCTAAGACCGACTCGAAAATCCGCACGGCCTCTTCGTAGCGCCGACTGCGCGCGAGCAGCACGCCGAGGTTGGCGCGTGCCGCAACCGACTTCGGGCGCAGGCGCATCGCCTCACGGTACTCGACTTCGGCCTCGCGCAGGAGGCCGCGCTGGTCGAGTATGACGCCGAGCAGCGTGTGCGCGTCGGCGTTCCGAGGCTCCGAAGACAGGACGCGGCGCACGAACGGCTCGGCCTCCCCCGGCCTCCCCGACTGCAAAAGCTCGACCGCGCGCGCCAGCGCCGCGGCTGCCCCGTCGCCCGCGGCCACGGCGTCGTTCGTTTGGGCGGGCGGTCTCGATTGAGCAGGCGGCGTGGCGCTTCTCTTCCCCGCCTGCCCGCCCGACGCCGCGGCCTGCGCGCAGAATAAGAGGGCGGCCACACAGACTACGCCGGAGAGACGGACGAAGGCGCGCGCCTTTCTTCGTCTTCGCGTCTCTTTCCTTCGTCTTCGCATCTCAGTCGGTTTGAAGCTTCGGATTGCCTTCATAGCACTCGCGCGTCTCGCGGGCGCACGCCGAAAGACGCGCCCATGATAGTATAGCCGGGCAGTCTCCGCCGCCAAACATCGGCCCAAGGCCGGCACGACGCATGCGACGATTCGTCATCTTAATCCTTCTCGCCGCTGCGCCGTGCGCGCACGCCTCGCCCGTTACGCAACGGCGCGCACACAGTCGCACGGTCGCGGCCTCGCAGCCGGCGAAGTATGCTCTGTCCCGCGACGACGAAGCGTTCCTCGAAGACCTCTCGCGCCGCGCGTTCCAATACTTCATAGACCACGCAGACCCGCAGACCGGCCTCGTCCTCGACCGCGCGCTCGCGGGCGGCGAGGCGCACCCGCCCAACCATCCGAGTCACAACATAACTTCGAGCGCCGCCACCGGCTTCGGCCTCACGGCCCTCTGCATCGGCGCGGCGCGCGGCTGGATCACGCGCGACGACGCGAGGCGGCGCGTGCTCACGACCCTTCACTTCTTCGCGGAGCGCGCCTCGCAGGAGCACGGCTGGTTCCTTCACTGGATGGACAAGGAGACGGGCGAGCGGCGCTGGACGAGCGAATACTCCTCGATTGACACGGCGCTCCTGCTCGCGGGCGTGCTCACGGCGCGGCAGTATTTCCACGAAGTCCCGGAGGTCGTCCGACTCGCCACACTGATCTACGAGCGCGTTGACTTCGGCTGGATGCTCGCGGGCGACCCCGTGCTGCTCTCGCACGGCTGGCGGCCAGAGACCGGCTTCATCTCCTCGCGCTGGGACACCTACAGCGAGCACCTCATCCTCCAACTCCTCGCCGTCGGCTCGCCCACACACCCCGTCACGCCGCGCGCCTGGCTCGCCTGGTCGCGCAAGCGCATCACCTACGACGGCTACACCTACCTCAACGCCGGCCCGCTCTTCACGCACCAGTACACGCAAGCGTGGGCCGACCTGCGGGACGTGCGCGAGAGCTGGTATCCGTTCACAAACTACTTCGACAATTCCGTCGCCGCCACGCGCGCGCATCGGCAGTTCTGCATAGACCTCTCTTCGGAGTTCGCGGGTTACGGCCCCGACGTGTGGGGCATCTCGGCCTCCGACAGCGCACACGGCTACGTCGCCTGGGGCGGGCCGCCGCGCGACCCCGCGATTGACGGCACGGTTGTGCCGAACGCGCCCGCCGGCTCGCTCATGTTCACGCCCGACATCTCTCTGCGCGCGCTGCGGACGATGAAGGAGAAGTACGGCGAGCGAGTTTACGGTCGCTACGGCTTCGTTGACGCCTTCAACCCCAACACGGGCTGGGTGGACACCGATGTCATCGGTATTGACCAGGGCATCACGCTTCTGAGCGCCGAGAATTTGCGAGACGGTTTCGTCTGGCGCTACTTTATGCGCAACGGTGAGATTCCGCGGGCGATGCGGCTGGTCGGACTAAGAAAGGGGTAAAAGGGGAAAGGGGTAAAAGGGGAAACGGCGAAAAGGGTAAATGGAAATGAAGTTGAAGGCGCTATCTGTCGCTGTCCCCCTTTCCCCTTTTACCCCTTTCCCCTTTCCCCTTTTACCCCTCCTTCTTACCTTTGCCTTCTGAAAATTCTGTAACCCCAAGCGTCGAGCGCGACGGCGGGAAGGCCCGATGTCCGCGTGCGCGCGGCGCGCTCGGATGGAGGGGCGTCCGACTTCATCGGCTCAGGCGTGTCGGGCGTGATGTCCGCGAAGGATGCGCCGCCCGGAGCTTCGATTGTGCCGACGAAGGGCTGCGTCGAGAAGTTAATGGCGACGACGATCTCCTCGGTCGCGTCGCGGCGCGCGAAGGTGACGACGCGCGACTCGTCGGAGTTGTGAAGCCAGATGAGTTCGCCGCCGCGCAAGGCGGTGTGCGTCTTTCGCAGCGCGATCATCTGCCGGTAGAAGCGCGGGAACTCCGGGCGGCGCTCGGCTATCGGCCAGAAGATCAGCAGGCGCTCGAAGAGCGCGGGCGCGCCCGACTCGGCGGTGTCGCCCGCCTCCATGCCGTTGTAGAGCATCGGCACGCCGTCGAGCGTGAGCATCAAAGCCTCGGCGGCGAGCGACGCGGGTTCTCCGAAGCGCGCGATGGCCCGACGCTCGTCGTGATTGTCGGAGAAGCGCATCCGCAGAGCGCCGCGCGGATACTTCGCGGCGTCCGACTCCCACACCTCGCGAAACGAGGACGCGGGCTTGCGTCCCTGCAAAACATCCGTGAGCGTCGAGTGCAAAGACCACGAGTAGTCGAGGTCGAAGGCGCGGACGAGCAGTTCCGGCTTGTCGGCCTCCGCGAGCATGACGATGTCGGGTTTTACCTTTTCGAGTTCGGCGCGCGCCTGCTCCCAGAAGTCGGTCGGCACGTCGGCGGCCACGTCGCAGCGGAAGCCGTCGAGGTCGAAGTCGCGAACCCAGTGGACGAGCATGTCGGTCATGTACCTGCGAAGCTGCGGGTCGTCGTAGTTGAGCTTCGCCACGTCCGTCCAGTCGTGCGGGTACATGATCTTCCCTCGTGCGTCGCGGACGTAGAACTCCGGCGTCTTCATCATCACGCTGTCCCAGGAGGTGTGGTTGGCGACGATGTCAATGATGACCTTCATGTCGCGTCGGTGGGCCTCGCGCACGAGCCGCTTCAAATCCTCCGCCGTGCCGTAGTCGGGGTTAACGCCGTAGTAGTCGCGCACGGCGTAAGGCGAGCCGATGATGCCCTTCTTCTTCTCCTGGCCGATGGGGTGAATCGGCATCAGCCAGAGGATGTTGACGCCCAGCCCCTTCAGGCGGTCGAGCTGCGCCGTGACGCCGCCAAAGTTCCCCTCAGCCGAGAAGACACGCGGGAAGATTTCGTAGATGACGCCGTCGCGCACCCACTGTCTCGACGCGCGCGCCGACTCCCTCGACACGTCGCGCTGGCCCTGCGCCAACGGCGCGAGCTGCAACGAAACGAGGACGACGAACAGAGCCGCCGAACGTCGCAGCTTCTCGGTCATGCCCTTCAAGTTCTTTCCTCCTCCTCGCATCGCCTCAATTCGTCTCCGCCGTAATCTCAACGCCCCTTGCCCTCGTCGCCCATCAATCCCGTGCTCGGCACGGGCTGTGCCGCCACCTGCGTGGTCAACGGCTCGTGCTCGTCGCCCCTGAGCACGGCCCCGACCGGTACGCGCTCGGCTACGTCCCGCACTATCAGGACGGTGAGCGCGGCGGCTAAGAGCAGGCACACGCCGCCGAGCATCACCACGTAGAGGGGGTTGTTGTTGAAAACGTACTTCACCAGCGGCTGGAAGGTGAGCGCCGCGGTAATCTCCGGGATGACGATGAAGAAGTTGAAGACGCCCATGTAAACGCCCATCCTTTCGGGTGGCAGAGCGCCTGACAGGATGGCGTAGGGCATCGAGAGGATGGAGGCCCACGCAACGCCGACGCCAACCATCGTCAAAAGCAGAACCCACTTGTCGTGGATGAGATAGACCGAGAGCAGCCCGATGCCGCCGCAGA
Source organism: Acidobacteriota bacterium (assembly GCA_003222975.1). Classification (GTDB taxonomy): domain Bacteria; phylum Acidobacteriota; class Blastocatellia; order Pyrinomonadales; family Pyrinomonadaceae; genus QHXN01. Next base: position 61,587 of record QHXN01000010.1, read on the forward strand.
CGAGCGAGAGGGCGTGGACGGCCTTGCGGCTGGTCGCGGCGGCAAGCTTCGGCAGGAGGAAGGCGACGATGAAGCAGACGACCGAGTAGATGGCGAAGCCGAAGCCGCCCCACTCGTTGCCCTGATCTTTCAGAGTCCTCTGCGCCGGGTCGTCGAGGTTCGTGACGCCGAAGACCTGCTGCGCGGTGGTGAGGCCGAAGAAAATCCACATGCAGAAGAGGCCGAGCCAGGTGAAGAGCTGCACGACGGCGAGCTGCTTCATCGTCGAGGGCATTTGTCGGATGGTGTCGAACATCTCGCGGAACCAGTTCCCCACGCCGCGCGTCTCGGCGCGGCGGCGCTCGAACTCCGCGATGTCGTCGGGCGGGTACTCCTTCGACGTGAAGACCGTCCACAGCACGGCGACGAGCAGCGCGAAGGCCCCGACCTGGAACGAATACTTGACCGTCAGCGGCACGCCGCTCGCTGTCGAGTCGTTGACGCCGAGCTTGCGGAACATCAGCGGGAGCGCGCTGGCAATGGCCGCGCCCGCGCCGATGAAGAAGCTCTGCATGACGAAGCCGGTGGTGCGCTGTTCGGAGACGAGCTTATCGGCGACGAAGGCGCGGAACGGCTCCATCGAGACGTTGACGCTGGCGTCGAGGAGCCAGAGGAAGAGCACCGCCATGAGGACGAAGGAGGAGTAGGGCATGAAGAAGAGTGCGAGCGCGGTCAGGAGCGCGCCGACGAGGAAGTAGGGGCGGCGTCGGCCCAGACGATTCCACGTCCGGTCACTCATCGAGCCGATGATCGGCTGGACGATGAGTCCCGTCAGGGGCGCAGCGAGCCAGAGGATGGGGATGTCGTCGGTGCTCGCCCCGAGGTTCTTGAAGATGTTGCTCATGTTCGCCTGCTGCAAGCCGAAGGCGAACTGAATCCCGAAGAACCCGAAGCTCATGTTCCAGATTTGCCCGAAGCTCAGGCGCGGTTTCTGCTGCATGGGTGTGGCTCGCTCCTTTAAAAGCAGTAGCTAGATGTCAGATACTAGATGTTAGTAAGGCGATTCGTTCTTACTAACATCTAGCATCTGACATCTAGCCTCTCGAATAAATGTTGATGTCTTCGAGCACGACGTTGCGGTCGAGCGAGAGCGCGTAAAGAAGCGTTCTCGCCATGTTCGAGACGTGGACGAAGCCGGGGCGCGGCTCCCGTCCGGTCGCCGTGTTCTCCACGTCAACGAGGCCGGGGCAGAAGTTGAAGACGCGGACGTTCGCACCCGATTTGCGCACGTGGTCGCGCACTGACTCGGCGAAGCCGAGCAGGCCCCACTTCGAGGCGCAGTAGGACGGAACGTCGGCGTAGCCGTGCTTGCCCGCCTGCGAAGAGACGTTGACGATGTCGCCGAACTCCTGCGCGGCCATGACGGGCAGCGCGGCGCGCACGAGCCGCATCGCACCCTTCAGGTTCGTCTCAAGAACCTTGTCCCAGCCCTCTTCCGTTATCTCCTCGACCGTTTCGGGCACGGCCAGGCCGGAGTTGTTGACGAGCACGTCCAGCGCGCCGAAGCGCTCTACGCAGTGGCGCACAACGGCCTCGCACTGCCCGCGGTCGCGCACGTCGAAGGCGTATGCGAAGACGCGCTCCGCGCCCGCCGCAGAATTCAGCTCGTCCGCCGTGCTCTGTAGTGTGGCCTCGTTGCGCGACGCGATGACGACCCGCGCGCCCGCCGACGCCAGCGCACCGGCGAATGCGCGACCGATGCCGGTGCCGCCGCCCGTGACGAGCGCGACCTGTTCCGAGAATGGCTTGCTCTTCAGTGCCATCGTTACTCACGCCTCCCTTCGGTGCGCTCAGAAGGTCTTGACGCCCCCACGCCCACGCGGCCCGTCTTTCTCCAGTTCGACGCCGGACGGAAAAGTGCCGCGCGGAACGAGCACAGCCGCCGAGCGCGCGGGCATCGTCACGCTGACGCGACCGCGCTCGACGCGCATCTCGCCGCGGAGTGTTTCGAGGTGGTCTTCCAGTCGCGTGCCGTCTTTGAGATTCGCCTCGGCGACGCTGAACTCGAAGCCCACCGCCTTCGAGTCGTTGTTGATGACGACGATGACCGAAGAGCGCGCCGTCGTGCGCCCGTAGGCGTACTGCTGGTCGGCGACGTAGAGGTCTTTGAGCGCGCCGCGCCGCAGCGGCTCAAGCTCCGTGTGCAGGTGAACCACGCGCCGGACGTAGTCGAAGAGTTCCTGCTCTTCGGGCGTGCGCCCCGCGCGGGTGAAGGCGTCGCGGGCGTCTCCGGGGAAGCCGCCGGGGAAGTCTCTGCGCGTGGTTGGCTCGTCCGGGCCGGTCATGCCGATCTCGTCGCCGTAGTAGAGCTGCGGCACGCCGCGCGTCGTGAGGATGAAGGTGTGGGCGAGTTTCGCGCCCGCAACGCTCGCGCCCTTCTCGCTCATGAAGCGCCCGTCGTCGTGGCCGCCGACGAGCGTGACGAGCAGCCCCGGATTCGTGTAGAGGTAATCTTTCGAGAGCGCCTGCGCCACTTCCCTGACGCTGCCGCCCTCGCCGAAGGCGCGGCGCGCGGGGTAGAAGAGCGGGAAGTCGAGCAGCGAGTCGAGGCCGGTGTCTATGCCGTCGAAGCGCCGGACGCCGCCTTGATAAAAGGAGACGTGGACGGGGTCGCCGTCCTTGACCTCGCCGAAGACGCGGAAGTTCGGGTACTCGGTACGGATCGCCGCCGTCCAGTCGCGCCAGAAGTCGTTGGGGACGTACTGCCAGGTGTCCTCGCGTATGCCGTCAACGCCGGTCGCGCCGATCCACCAGAGCGTGTTCTGTATGAGGTAGCGGCGCGCCTCCTCGTCGTGCTGGTTGAGGTCTGGGAGGAAGTCGAGGAACCAGCCCTCCATCGTCTCGCGCCTGCTCTTCTCCTCGGCGTATGGGTCGTGGAGCATCCAGGTCTGGAAGACGTTCTTGAGGTGGCTGGCGCGCGTGCCGTTGTACCAAGTCGGCGTGGGGCTGTCGTCAACCCAAGGGTGATACGGGCCTGTGTGGTTGCGAACCTCGTCCTCGATGACCTTTAGCCCCAGGCGGTGCGCGTCGTCCACGAGTTCGCGCAGCTTGGCGAGCGTGCCGAAGTGCTCCTCGACGCCGTAGAAGTCCACCGCGCCGTAGCCGTGGAAGCCGGTGGTCGTGCCGCCCTCCTTCTTCTCGATCTCGTCGGGGTGGTTGACGTTATCGTACCAGGGCGTGAGCCAGATGGCGGTGACGCCGAGGTCTTTCAGGTAAGGCAGGTGGTTGATGATGCCCTGGAAGTCGCCGCCGTGGTAGTAGAACTTGTTCGCGCGGTCGTAGAGTCCGCGCGACTGCGGCGGGTCGTCGTTCGACGTGTCGCCGTCACTGAAGCGGTCGGGCATGATGAGGTAGATCACGTCGTCGGGCGAGAAGCCTTGAAAGCGCCCCTGCCGCGGGAGCAGCGCGGAGATTTCAAAGGGCGCGTCAACAGTTCCGCCGCCGCTGCGGATGCGTAGCTGTCGCGCGCCCGGACTGGCATCGGTGTTGATGAAGACATCAACGAAGAGATACGTTCCCCTTTCGTTGACACGAACCAGCCCGGTCTTGATTCCCTGCCCCACGGCCTCGACGCGCGCGCCGTTCAAATTCTTTCCGCGGACGAGCACGCGCACGGGGTTGATCGAATGACCGGCCCACCAGTTCGGCGGCTCCACCTTCTCGACCGAAGGCGCTTGCGCCGAGCAGGCCGAAACGGCCATGAAAAATAAGGCAACCAGGAGCGTGAGTCGTGCAGTTGTTATCTCGTTTGTTCGCATGATCTCAGGTTCGCTGTCTCACCCCCACGTCTGTTTCGTCTCGTAGCTCTCGGCGGTGTGCTCCGGGCGGTCGTGCATGACGGGGTGGCGACCGTAGAGTTCGGCGAGGTGGCGCAGGCGCGCGGCCAACTGTTCGGTGAGCGCGCCGTCCTGAAGTCGCCAAGACCAGTTGCCGGACATCGTCGCGGGCGTGTTCGTGCGCGCCTCGGACGAGAGGCCGAGCGCGTCCTGCAAGGGGACGAGCGCGGTGTCGCCGACCGAGGCGAAGACGGCGCGGATGAAGTCCCAGTTGATCTGCGAGCCGTCCGTGTCAAGGTATTCGAGGCAGAACTGGCGCTCGCGCTCGATCTGCGCGGCTGAGCGCACCGAAGACGCGCCGCCCGGCTCGCTTCTGAACCAGCCGAGGGCGGTGTCGTTGTCGTGCGTGCCTGTGTAGGCGACGGTGTTGCGGACGTAGTTGTGCGGCAGGTCTTTATTGGTCGCGTCGGAGCTGAAGGCGAACTGCAAGATACGCATGCCGGGGAAGTCGAACTCGTCGCGCAGTTCGATCACGTCGGGCGTGATGAAGCCGAGGTCTTCGGCGATGATGGGGAGCGTGCCAAGCTCGCTCTTGATGGCGTCGAATAGCTCGCGGCCCGGCGCGAAGACCCACTGGCCGCGCTCCGCCGTTTTATCTCCGCCCGGTATCTCCCAGTAGGCGGCAAAGCCGCGGAAGTGGTCAATGCGTATGATGTCAACGAGCGAGAGCATCGAGCGCACTCGCTCGATCCACCAGCGGAAGCCGTCGGCGCGCATGCGCTCCCAATCATAAATCGGGTTGCCCCAGAGCTGTCCCGTGCGGCTGAAGTAGTCGGGCGGGACTCCGGCGACGAAGCGCGGGCGTCCGCGCTCGTCGAGCTTGAAGAGGTGGGGTTCCGCCCACACGTCCGCCGAGTCGTGGGCGACGAAGATGGGGATGTCGCCGATGATCTTGATCTCTTTGTCGTGGCAGTGCTCGCGCAGCCGCGTCCACTGGTCGAAGAAGAGGAACTGTTTGAACTTGACGCGTTCGACCTCTTCCCGCAGGCGCGCGCGCGCCTCTTCGAGCGCCGCGGGGTCGCGCCCGGCGAGCGGCTCCTCCCAGTCAGTCCAGGCGACCTCGTTGCGCTCCCTCTTCAGAGAGCGGTAGAGCGCGTAGTCGTCGAGCCAGCCTGACGAAGACTCCTTGAACTTCTCGAACTCTGCGCGCACGCCCGCCGGGTTGGCGCGCACGAAGTTCTCGAAAGCCTTCCTGAGCATTGCCTCCTTGAACTCGATGGCTTGGCCGTACTCGACGCGCTCGTCCGTGAAAGAAGGGACGTTCGACAAGTTTTCCGGCGCGAGCAAGCCCTGCTCGACGAGGAGGTCGGGGCTGACGAGCAGTGTGTTGCCGGCGAAGGCCGAGAAGCACTGGTAAGGCGAGTTGCCGTAGCCCGTGGGGCCGAGCGGCAAGACCTGCCAGAGGCCCTGCCCCGCCGCCGCGAGGAAGTCAACGAAGCGATAAGCCTCGACGCCGAGGTCGCCGACGCCGTAGCGACCGGGAAGGCTGGTCGGGTGCAGAAGGACGCCACACGCTCTTGGGAAGCTCACCTTTGACCTCGCGAGATTTGGAATTTCCTGAAAGCTACAACAATTGCCGCGCGGGGGCAATGGAAATCAGCCGCGGCTAGTTCGTAGTTCAGAGTTCAACCTTCAGGTTGTGACCTTCAAGAGGGCGCAAGCTGAAGGTTGAACTCTGAACCTCTCTTCACTACCCAGCCGCGCGTCCCACCGGCTGACTACCCGCGCCCTTCAAGAAATTCTCACGGCGTCGAAAGCCTGTACGCGACAGCCGACTTCGCGGGCACATTCAGCTTAAACGCGCCGGAGGCGACCGCCGGGCGGTCTGTCGCCGCGAGCAAGGGTTCGAGCCGTGAGCCTTCGCGCGCGTCGAGGTAGTCGGCGGGGAACACGACCTCCTTCGGCGTGGCGGCGCGGTTGATGGCGATGACGACGGTCTCCGAGTCGTCTCGCCGCGCGTAGGTGTATGAGTCTTCGTCAAAGGCGAGGTCAATGAGCGCACCGCGGCGGATGGCCGGGTGCTCGCGGCGCAGGCGCAGGAGTTCGCGCGTCCACTCGAACATGCGCTGCTCGGTGAGGTTGCGCTGGCTTTTCTCGAAGGCGCTCCGACGGTCGCCGGGGAAGCCGCCGGGGAAGTCGCGGCGGTTGTCGGGGTCGTCGCCCCCTTCCAACGCGATCTCCTCGCCGGAGTAGATTTCGGGCGTGCCGCGTATGGTCAGTATGTAGGCCATGTGCAGCATCACGCCTTCGAGCGTAGCGCCTTCCAAAGACATGAAGCGGCGCGTGTCGTGGTTGTTCTCCATCGTGACGAGGCGCGAGGCGTCCGGGTAGAGCGAGTCGGAGCGGAGGACGAAGCGGAGCGCCGACGCGGGAAGTTTTCCGGTGAAGACCTTGCGCGAAACGTCCCACGAGGGAAAGTCGAAGACCGCGGGGAGCTGCGTGTCTATGCCGTCCCAGCCCGTGTGGCCGCCGATGAAGAAGCTCGTGTGGACGGGGTCTGTGTCGAAGACCTCGCCGACCATCCACATGCGCGGGTACTGGCGTCGGAGCGCCAGGTTGAGGTCGCGTATGAAGGGGCGCGGCATGTACTGGATCGTGTCCTGGCGTATGCCGTCAACGCCCGTCACGCCCAGCCACCAGAGGGAGTTCTGTATCTCGTAGCGCGCGACCTCCGGCTCCTCCTGGTTCATGTCGGGCATGTCGTCGGAGAACCAGCCGTCGAGCGTGGGGCGGCGCGCGGCTGCGGGCGCGTGCGGCGACAGCAGCAGGTCTGCGCGGAAGGGGTTGCGCAGGTGCTTCTGCGGCGTGCCGTGGAACCAGTCGTCGAGCGGCGGGTCTTCGAGCCACGGATGATGAGAGCCGATGTGGTTGGCGACCTGATCCTGTATGACCTTCAGGCCCAGCGCGTGCGCCTTCTCGACCAACTCGCGCAAAGTCTGCAAGTCGCCGAAGTGATCCTCGACGCCGTAGTAATCAATCGCCCCGTAGCCGTGGTAGAAGGTGTTCGGGCACCACGGCTTGTCGCAGCGCGTGACGCCGTTCCAGTTGTCGTACCAGGGCGTGAGCCACAGAGCCGTGACGCCGAGGTCTTTCAGGTAAGGCAGGTGTTTGATGACGCCGCGCAGGTCGCCGCCGTGCCAGGCGCGCGGGTTCGCGCGGTCGTTCGATTCGGACGGACTCCCGGCGGGCGCGTCGTTCGACGCGTCGCCGTCGGCGAAGCGGTCTGTCATGATGAGGTAGATCACGTCGTCGGTGGTGACGCCCTGAAAATTTTTGTCCGGGTCGAGCGGCGGGTTGATACGGAAGGGGAATGACGCGGAGCCTGTGCCGGTTTGAAAGTTCAACTTGTAATCGCCGGGCCGCGCGGTCGGGCTGATGCGGAGATTGACGAAGAGATAAGTGCCCCTCGCGTTCACCGTCTGCCCGGAGACCTCGAACGGCGCTCCCGGCTCGGCGCGCACGACGACGTTGCGTAAGTCGCTGCCGCGCACGAGCAGGCGCACCGGATTGATCGTGTGCCCGGCCCACCACGAAGGCGGCTCGACCTTGACGACCTGCGGGCCTTGCGCGCGAGCGACAGCCGACGCGAGCAGGAGCAGGAGGCTCGCGGCGAAGGCTTTCGAGAGTAGTTTCGGCGCTCGCAGTTTCATCCGGGTTGTGGCCGTCTCAAGTGCGGCAGGACACTCCGAGCGCGGAGAGATAAACCTCGGCCGCGCACGTGGCAGAGCACGATCCGAACGCAGGCAGACCGCTAAAATTACAGCAGGGAAACTGAACCCGACGCGGGCGGCGCGCTAACGCCTGAGCGTGCGGATGTAGGCGACCGCCGCGGTGATGTCCTGCCGCGAGAGCTTCCGCTTGAAGGCGGGCATCTCGCCGCGCCCGTTCACGACCGAGGCGATCATGCGCGCGTTGCCGCGTCGCGACTGCCAGCCGGCGTCGGTCAGGTTCGGCGCTTCCGTCATCTCGCCCATCGTCGTGTGGCTCATGCCGTCGCCGCCGTGGCAGCGCGCGCAGTTGGCGACGAAGACCTCCCGGCCCCTCTCAACCTGCGGCTTCCCCCTTCTCGTGTCGGCCAGCGTCGTAATTCCTGACGCCGCGCCGGCGGCATAGACGAAGAGGACGAAGACTCCCACCCAGAACACGAAAACTTTCATTCTCTTCATGCGAGGCAATGATTCCCTTTTGTCGTTTATCTCTCTTCCGAGCTGGCGACTTCGGCGCGGCCCCGCACAAGATCGTGGACGTGGAACGGCACACTCTCGCCCTTCATTTCGGGGTGGCGGCGCAGGAACTCGTTCGCCAGGGGCAGAGCGGCGGGGTCGTCTTTGAGGTCTGCGAAGACCTTCGCCTCGGCGCGCGCCTGCTCGTTTAGCCCCAGCTTGCGGTAGATGAGCATCAGGTTGTAGTGCGAGCCGGAGTCCTCCGGGTCAATCTGGAGGACGCGCTCGTAACAGTCGCGCGCCGTCGCGAAGTCGCGCTTGATCTTCGACAGCTCGCCGAGTTGTTGAAGACTCAGGCGGTCGCGCGGGTAGTCGGCGAGCACGCGGCGGATGTCGGCCTCGGCGTCGGCGAGTTGGCCGCGCTGGCGGCGTATGCGCGCGCGCTGGAAGAGTGCGCGCGCGAGGTTCGGGTTCAGTTCGAGCGCGGCGTCTATTAGTTTCGACGCGTCGTCCCAGCGGTCTATCTCGATGAGGGCGAGCGCGCGGTTCGTGAGCGCCATCGGGCGGTAGGTCGCGTCCAACTCGGCGACGCGCGCGAACACTTCGCCCGCGAGCGGGAACTGGCGGTTGTCGAAGAGCGCGATGCCGTAGTTGTTCCAGCGACGCCAGTCGGGCATCGCGCCCTTCGCAGGCTCCTGCGCCGCATTCTCGCCGACGCGCATCGTGTACTCCGCGGTCGCCATCGTGACGACGGGATAGTCAACTGACTTTCCGAGCGCGTAGTTGCTGAAGACGCGCGTGAAGCGGCGATAGCGCAGCCGCGCCGTGATCTTCAAAGCGTCGCCCGCGTCCTGCGGAATCTGGAAGCGGTAGCGCGCCACGTCCGAGCGGCCAGAGCCGACCTGGTTGTTCTGCGCGATGACGCGCGTCTTCCAGATGAAGTGCTTGTCGTTGAACGTGCCGTCGGGCATCACGAGATACGTCTTGTAGTTGTGCGCCGACTCGTCGAGGAAGCCGTCGGGCTTGATGAAGCCGGACTTGTAGAGCACGCGGCCCGTCGAGGCGTCGGCGACGGTGAACTCGACGTGCGCCTCGTAGAAGTCGCGCAGCTCCGGCGGGAACGAGTGACCGAGGTTCTTGTTCGTGAGAACCACGTCCGCCGTGATCGTGTCGCCCTTCTCAATCTTATAACTGCTGCGGTTGAGTGGCGCGATGAACTCCTCTTTGTCGGAGCCTGCGGGCTGGCGGCGGACGGCGAAGATGTCTATGCCCATCACGTCGCCTTCGAGGAACTTCGAGACGGCTTCGAGCTGCTCCTTGAAGTTGTAGAAGAACGGGATGGCCGTGTTGGCGGCGGCCCAACGGTGCGACTTAATCGTGCCGTTCTTCGCGGACACGTCGAACTTCGGCGCGGCCTCCGGCTTCATGTGGCAGGAGTTACAAGTCTCCTTGTCGCGCACGTAGAAAGGGTGCGGCGACTCCTTCGAGAACGAAGACATCTGAAGCTCGTCGGCGACCATGAAGGCGCGCAGGAACTTGTAGTCGTTCAGCTCCTTCGGAACCTGCGACTTGTGGCACGCGCCGCAGAACTCCGGCGACTTCAAGACGGGCCTCATCATCGCGCGGCGGTGGTCGTTGACGTTATCCAAAATCTGCTGGTCTGTGACGCCTTCAAGTAATCGCGTGCCGTCCTCTTTCACGAGCAGCGCCGGCTCGCCCATCACGTAGCCGCCGATGCCGCGACGGTTCACGTCCTGGATGGAGTGGCAGGCGATGCAGGAGACGCCGTCCTCGTCGAAGGGGCGCTGCTTGAAGGCGGGCTTGTCCGTGAGCGCGCCGGAGAAGAGGGCCGCGGGGTTGTGGCACGATTCGCAGTGGCGCGTGAAGGCGATGTCCTTCTGCGCGATGATGTCCTTGACGTTCTTCTGGTAGAAGGGTTCGCGGAAGGCGTTGCCGTGGGCCGACTGCCGCCACTGCGCGTGCGCGTCGCCGTGGCAGTTGGCGCAGCGCGCCGCGGGCAGGAACTTCGAGCCGGGGATGAACGTGCCCGTCGTCGAGCTGGCGTTCGACGGCGCGAACGGGTTCTTCCCGAAGCGGTAGTCGTAGGACTTCGCCACGAGGTCTTCGTAGCGCGCCGCACTGTCCTTCTTCTGGTCGTCGCCCTCGCCGCTTGCAGACGCGCGACCGAACGAGCAGAAGACGGCCACGACGGCCAGGCCGATGAGCAGGAGTTTAAGAGCCGCGATGCGTTGGGGGAACGTCAATCTCATATCTGATTTCGTCTTTCCTTACTTCACTAACGCCGCGCCGTCGAATCAAACGGTCGCGTTCGCGGATGTGGTCGCCCTCAATTTATCACCGCGCGGGCCTTTGGCGAAAGCGCGCGGCCTCAGTTGCCGGGCGGTTTCTTCGGCGCGGGCGGCGCGTCACTTTTGGCCGGGGCAGTCGTGTCGGGCGGCGGCAGCTCTTCCGTCTTCGCGCCCGCGCCGGAGTCCACGGCCTTGCGCGCCTCGTCCAGCCGCTTGAAGGTCGCAAGCTCGCGGTCGGCGTCCTCTTTGCGCCGGAGGCGCGAATAGACGAGGAAGAGCTGGTAGTGCACGCCGGGGTCTTCCTTGCCGAGCGCCGCGCCGCGCTCAAGCAGGGGCAGCGCCTCGTCGTAGCGCTTGAGGCGCACGAGCAGGCGGCCCAGGTCATAGGTCGCGGGGTAGTTGTCGGGGTCGAGCGCGAGCGCGCGCCGCAGGAGGCGCTCGGCCTCATCGTGCTGCCCTCGTTCTTCGGCGAGGAAGCCGAGGTTCGCGTAGGCCGCCGCGTTGTCGGGCTGCAACTCGACCGAGCGCCGGAAGGCCTTGAGCGCCACGTCGAACTGCCCCTCGGCGCGCGCCGCGTAGCCCGCGAGGTAGTAGAGCACGGCGTTGTCGGGGAAGCGCGCGAGCGCGCGCTCGAACGTCTCGCGCGCCTGCTGGTAGCGCCGCGCGCGGAAGTGCGCGACGCCGAGGCGCACGTGGTAGATGGGCTGCGACGGGTCGTGCTCGACGGCCTGCTCGTAGAAGGGGACGGCGGTTTCGTTGCGGTGGTTTTTGACCAGCTCCTCGGCCATCATGAAGTAGGCTTCGGCGTAAGCGGGGCGCAACATCACGGCGCGCTGCCACAGGCCGAGCGCGTTCGCGCTCTCGCCCTTGGCCGAGGCGACGAGGCCGAGGCGGAAAAAAACTTCCGGCTCTTCGGGGCGGAGCGTCGCCGCGGCCTGCAAAGCCTTGCGCGCCCCGTCCAGGCGGTCGAGGTTGAAGAGCGCAACACCGAGGTTGTAGAGCACCTCGTATGTGTTCGGGCGCAGCTCGTTCGTGCGGGTGAAGAGGTGCGCGGCGCGCTCGTCAGCGCCCGCGTCGGCGAGCGCGAGGCCGAGCGTGAAGAGGACGCGCGGGTCGTCGCCGGCGCGCCGCTCGATTGTGTCGGAGAGGCGCGCGGCATCTTCTGCGCGGCCCGCGTGGGCGTATGCGTCGGCGAGCGTGAGCAGGGGCGACACGTCGGAAGACTCGGCCCCGCCCTTCGCCTCCGCCATGCGTTCGAGGAGCGGGATGGCGCGCGCGTAGTCCTTGCGCGTGACGTAGAGCACGGCGAGGTTGTAGGCGGCCTGCGCGTGGCCGGGCGCAAGGCGCAACACCTCCTCGAAAGTTTTGACGGCCTCATCCGCGCGGTTCGTGCGGACGAGCAGCACGCCGAGGTTCGTGAGCGCGCCCGTTGACTTCGGGTCTATGCGCACGGCCTCGCGCAGTTCGCGCTCGGCGTCCGTCTGCCGACCGCGCTGGACGAGGATGACGCCTAAGAGCGCGTGCGCCTCCGCGTCGCGCGGGTCGGCTGAGACGGCCCCGCGCGCGGCTGACTCCGCCTCTTCGAGCCTCCCGGCCTGAAGGAGTGCGGCGGCATTGCGCACGAGCGACGAGTCGCCGCCGCGCGGCGCAACCGCCTTCGCCTGACCCTGCCCGCCGCCGCGCCGCCCCTGTGCCGCGCGCGCGACGCACGCCGATGCGAGCGCCCACGCGCAGGCGAGGGCGACGAGGAGTGCCGCGCGAAACAGACGCGCCGCGCGCGGGTTCATGTTTGAAGTTGGCCGTGTCAACTGAGAATCGTCTGAAGCCCTTTGCGAATTGTTTGAAGCCCTTCGTGTCAACGAGAAATGCTGAACGCCCTTCGCATCAGACGGAGAATTATTTTCAACTGAGAATTATTTTCTCACTCGTCGGGGGGCGCGGACGTGTCCGGCTGTGCGCCGACGCGACGCGACTCGTGTATGCGTCTGACGATGTCGGACTCGGCGGCGGCCTCCTCTTTGCGGCCCAGGCGTCGGTAGGCGAGCGAGAGCTGGTAGTGCGGCTCCGGGTTGCCGGGCGCGAGTTCGGCGGCGCGTCGCAGGTGCTCGACGGCCTCGCCCGCGCGCCCGCGCTCGACGAGCGCGCGGCCCAGCGTGACGCGCGCCTCGTAGAGTTGCGGGTTGATTTCCAGCGCGCGCGCCAACTCCTTCAGGCCCTCTTCGGCCTCCGCCCCGCCGCGCTTCAAGAGTAGGACGCCGAGGCCCAGATGCCCCTCAGCCGCGCCGGGCTGCCGCGCGACCAGCTCGCGGTAGGCGGCGAGCGCGCCGACGTTGTCGCCCGCCCGTTCGAGCGCGGTCGCCAGGAAGAAGCGCGCCTGCGCGTCCGTGGGCCTGAGCGAGGCCGCCGCGCGGAAGGCGCGCACGGCCCCCGCGTCGTCGCCCGCGCCGAAGAGCGCGCGGCCCAGGGCGAGCTGCGCGTCGAAGTTGTCGGGCGCGAGGCCGACGGCTTGCCCGACCAATTTGAGCGCGCCCGCGTCGTCGCCGCGGACGGCGAGCACTACGCCGAGTAGCACGAGCGCGTCCGCCGCGCGCTCCTTCGCGGTGCGTGCGTCCGCGCTTCCCGCCTTCGTCGTTTGCGAGGCGGCGAGCGCCGCGTCAACGGCCCTGCGCGCGAGCGGCTCGGCCTCGGCAGCGCGGCCCGCGTTGAAGGTCGCGAGCGCCGCGCCGTAGAGAACCGAGGGGTCGCGCGGGAGCTTCAATGCTAGCGCGCCGAAGAGTTCGGCGGCCTCCGCGAAGCGGCCCTCGCGCAACAGAGCGCCGCCGAGGGCGAGCGCCTGCGCGAGCGAGCCTTCGTCGGGCGCGGACGACGAGCGCACACGCTCGACCGCAAGCGCGACCTGCGCCGGGGTGACGGACGCGCCCGCCCCTCCGACGCCTTGCGCCGACGCCGCGGGCCGCAGCGCGAAGGCGCACGCCGCCACCAGCGCCAGCAGCCGGCGGCAGCTTGAAATCTGTGCGCGTGCGCTCATCGAAAATTCCGGGCAGGCGTCGCTCTGCGGACGCGCCGCGGCGGGTTGAAAAATTCCGGCGTCGGGAGCGAAGGAGAGACGCCGACAAGTTAGCTTCTTTCGGCGACGAACTCAAGCGGCGGCGCGCGACGCTTCGGCCTCCGCTTTTAATTGAAAGTCAGCCGCGACGCGCGTCGAAGTCGGCGTTGCCCTTATCGAGTTCGACGCGCGCCTGACAGTCAAAGTGGCGTGCGTCCTCGCGCGAGGACGCCCGCCACTTTCGAAGGATTCGGCGAGGCTCGTCCGAGACCGAGCGCTAGAAGACAATCCTCATCCCGAACTCGATCTGTCGTCGGCGCTGCTCGGAGGTGTCTATGCCGAAGTTGCCGCTGTTCAGGTCGGTGTTCGGGCGGAAGCCGTTGACGTGGTTGAACAGGTTGTAGGCCTGCGCGCGGAGCTGGATGTTGAACGTCTCCGTGATGTGGAGGTTCTTGAACAACGAGGCGTTCACGAACGTCTGCCGCTTGCCGCGGAAGACGTTGCGACCGAGGCTGCCGAACTTCGGCCCCCCTGGGTCGTTCGAGAAGACGGGCGTCACCGCCGCGCGGAACGCCGCGGGGTTGAGTTCCAGAAGCCGCGCCTGCTGCGCCGCCGTGGGCGTCGGGTCGCCGATCAGGTCAACACGTTCGCCGTTGGCGAAGACCGAATACGGCGGGCCGCTCTGGATCGTGATGTCGGAGTTCACCTGCCAGCCGCCGACCAGCAGGTCGAGGCCGCGTGAGGCGTCGCCCGCGTAACGCTTCCCCTTCCCTATCGGCAAGTCCCACACGCTCGCGAAGCTGAAGTGGTGGCGCACGTCGAAGTCTGCGTTGCCCTTGTCGAGTCCGGGACGGAGCGGATTCGAGAAGCCGCAGGTGCTCGGCCCCGTGCCGCCCGTGCAGAAGTTGCCTGGCGAGTTGTCAATCGCGTGCGACCAAACGTAGGTGGAGATGAGCGACAGCCCCTGCGAGAAGCGCCTTTCGAGCTTCGACTGTAGGCCATCGTACCAGGACTTGCCGATGTACTGAATGTCCTGAACAGTCGTGTGGTTCGTCACCAGACGCGAGCCGGGGAAGCCGCCGCTGTTGTTGCCGATGTTTTGCACGACGAGCAGGTTGCGCCCGCGGCTGCCGACGTAGCCGACCTCGGCGAGCCAGTTCGGGTGGAACTCCCACTGAGCCGTCAGGTTGTACTGATGGAACAGCTCGTTGTGGGTGTTCGGGTCAACGAAGACGAGATTCGCGCCGGCGGGCGCGGGGAACGACTGACCCGGCGCGGCGACGTTGGACACAGCCGGGAACGGGATGCCCGTGTCGAGGCTGAAGATGCGCGGGAGCTGCGGGCAGGCCGACGTGCCGTACTGGGTCAAGGAGCACCCGTAGCCGGCCCCGCTCGGCGGGTTGGCCGAGAGGATGCCGGGGATGCCGGGGGTGTCCACGGCGTACTTGATGGCGTAGCCGCCGCGCAGCACCACCGTCTTGTCACTCTTAAAGCCGCTCCAGGCGAAGCCGATTGACGGCCCGAAGTTGTGCTTGGGGGCGCTGACGAGGGAGCGACCGCCGGGCGCGCTCTTGCCGGCGCGCGTCAGCGTGTCGTTCGCAGGGTTGTAGTTGGACTGCGCGTCGAAGCGTTCGGTCGGCTGCGTGAAGAGGTCCCAGCGCAGGCCGAGGTTCAAGGTCAGCGTCGGGCTTTTCTTCCAGTCGTCCTGGCCGAAGAAGGCGATCTCTTTGTTGGAAAGGAAGGGCGGCGTGCCGGGGTTGCCGCGGCTGACGAAGGCCGGGTCGTAGCCGAGCAGGAAGTTTGCGGCACCGGAGCCGGAGTCCTGCGGCCCGACGGGGATGCCGCTGTAGTTGCCGGCGAGGAAGCCGCCGACGCCCGTGCCGTACTGGTACTGTCCTTTGATGGCCCCGGCGCGGCCCCCGTCCAGGTTGCTGTTCTGCCGGAGGCGGAGGTCGCCGCCGAACTTGAAGGTGTGGACGCCGTGGACGTAAGTCAGCGCGTCGCCGAAGCTCCAGTTGTTCGAGGTGAAGTAGAACGGGCCGCCGTCGCCGATGAACTCAAGCTGGTTCTGGCGTCCGCGCTGGAAAGGCTCCTCGATGCCGAGCAGGACGGAGCCGGTGCACTGGCCGCAGATGTTCGCGCCATTGATGCCGAGCTGCGAGGAGATGGTCGGGCTGAAGCCGAGCGCGCCGCCGACGCCCGTGTTGAAGATGCCGATCTCGACGCGCGTCAGGCCGAAGCGCGCGTCGTTGATGACGGTCGGCGAGAAGGTGTGCGTCTCGCCGAGGCGGACGCCGCGCGAGTTGCCGAACTCGTTGCCCGCGCCGAAGCCGGACGGGAGGTCGTTGCCCGTCGGCGACGAGCCGATGGGGAAGTTGTTGTCGCGCGCGCGCCCGCTGGTGTCGTGGCTGAAAGCGCCGAAGATCGAGTCCTTCTGGCTGATATTGTGATCGAGCCGCGCGCCCCAGCCGTTGCGGTCGTAGTGCTCCTTACGGTTGGTCGCGAAGTTGTCGAAGATTCTGCCCGTGACGTTCGGGTGCGGATAAGCCTGGAGGACGTTGAGCGCGGCGGGCGAGAGCGCCTGACCGCAGTTGCGTATGTCGTTGCCCGCCGCCGGGAAGCCGTTGGCGCAGAAGACCGTGCCGACGGGCGCGACGACCGGGCCGCGGATGGTGTTGAAGGTCGTGGAGGTTCCGGGCTGGAGCAGTTCGCTGAAGTCGCCGACTCGCATGCGGTCGGTTGGGACGCTGACGAAGCCGAAGTCGCCGGTCGTCGAGGGCGTCGAGTTGCGCTGGCCCTCGTAGTAGAAGAAGAAGAAGGTTCGGTTCTTGCCGTTCCAGATTGAGCGCCCGCCCTCGCCGAAGCGCGGCAGATAGACGGGGCCGCCGACGGTGCCGCCGAACTGGTGCGTGTTCCGGTTCGTCAGCGCGTTGACGTTTCGCTTGTCGGTGCGACTGAGCGCGCTCAGCGTGCGTCCCTGATAGAACTCGTAGAGCGAGCCGTGAAACTTGTTGCCGCCCGAACGGGTCGTCGTGCTGATGATGCCGCCGCCAGCCCGCCCGCCTTCTGCGGGGGCGACGCTGGTCTGAATCTTGAACTCGGCGATGGCGTCCGGCGGCGGGTAGATGCCGATCTGGCCGAACTGCCCCTCGTTGTTGTCCACGCCGTCGAGGGTGAAGTTGTTGTTGGTCGGTCGCGCGCCGTTAACGACGAGGACTGAGCCGCCCGACTCGCGGAAGCGCGTTGACTCGGTCGAGGTTCCGACGGGGTTGCCGCCCGCCTCGAAGTTGCCGCCGCCGCCGATGACGCCCACGAAGGGACGCGTCACACCGGGCGAGAGCGTGGCGAGCAGCGTGAAGTTGCGCTGCGGGATGGGCAGGTCTGTGACCTCCTTGCCCGTAATCAGGTCGCCGCGCACGCTCGACTCGCTATCCGCGAGCGGGGCCTCGGCTGTCACCGTGACGGTGCCGCCGCTGACGTTGCCGGCGGTCAGCACCACGTCCACGGCCTGACGCGAGCTGGTGTCGATCTTGACCTGCTCGACCGCGGCCTGGCTGAACCCTTGCGCGTCCACCGTCACGCGGTAGAGGCCGGGGTCGAGTTCGGGGATCGTGTAAGTCCCTGAGTCGCCCGTCGTCGCCTCACCCGTCTTGTTCGTGGCGACGTTGGTCGCCGTCACCTTAGCGCCCTTGACGACCGCGCCGTTGGGGTCGGTCACCGTCCCGACAATCGTGCCCTTGTTGCTCTGGGCGGTGGCCGGAAACGCGAAAGCGGCCACGCAAAAAAGCGCCGCCGCCCAGCTTGAGAAACGTATAGTTCTCCTCGGTGTGTTCATGAGTGAGCCTCGCATGGTCAAAGGGTGCTTGATGGCCGTCCGACTCGACTTGCTAAAGGTTTCTATGCGGGCCAGCTAAACCTAACAAGCCTGTGGGGCGAGCAGCCGCCGGCTGCTTCGATTTATTGTCCGTAGAAATCAGATCACGAGGTTTGTTGCCTGTCCGAACGAAGTAGGTTTTAGTACAAAATCGAAGACCTGTCAATCACTTTCTCTGAGACTCAGGTCAACGGGGTTCGGCAGGCGACAAGTCGAATCTGTTTATTCGGAAACTCCGCCGCATAGAAGCAACGAAAGTGCCACGCCGGAGGACGCGAGATTTTTCAGGCAAACCCGCGTGCCTTTTCGATTTCGGCACGCCGGCACTTCCAAGTTTTCGTCGCCCAATCCGAAAACGTAAACATCGGAGGCCGTCTCAAAGGATGAGCACGACCGCCGGGAGCACGCGCACATTCGCCCGTGCTCCGGGCAGTCGCGCCCTGCTCAAACACGGAACCGTTTAAGTATCACTCAGCGTCGGGCGGCTTCAGCCCTCTCTTCGCCTCGTCAATCAGAAGGTTGTTGCGCTCGTAGGAGAGCGGCCCGGCGTCGTCGCCTTCGAGCGCGGGCGGGTAGGTGTGTCGGTTGTAAAGGGGGTAGGCTTCGGTGCGCAGGTGCGCGAGCATGTGATGGCCGCGGCGTGCGGCGCGCTCGTGCCGGAGCGCGGAGATGTCAACGGGCGCGACGACGATTCTCTCGCCCGGCCCCGGACTCGCCTCGGCGAGCACGCGCCCGTCGAAGTCTACGACCATGCTGCCGCCCGGCCAGGAGTAAGGGGGGTAGTGCTTCAGGCTCGCGCCCTGGTTGGCGGCGACGACGTAGGCCGTGTTCTCAATGGCGCGGCAGCGGTTGACGACAGTCCACCAGTCCATCGGCGTCGTCGCGCCCCAAGGGTCCATGTAGGCGGAGACACGAACCAAGACCTCCGCGCCGTTCGCGGCGAGTTGGCGGATGGCTTCGGGGAAAAGCCAGTCATAGCAGATGGCGCAGCCGATGCGACCGATCTCCGTGTCGGCGACGGGGAACAGAGGCTCGTCGTAGCCCTCTATGTCGTGCGGGCTTGAGTGAACCTCGTAAGGAATCCACGTGTTCACCTTGCGGTATTTATAGAGGACGCCGCCGGGGCCGACAAGGCAAGTGGTGTTGAAGACCAGGCCGGGGTAGCGCGCGTCGCGCTCGATCATTGAGCCGGACTGAATGTAGATGCCGTGCTCGCGCGCCTTCCTCTCCAAAGCTTCCGTGTGCTCGTTCGGGATCGGCACGGCGAGTTTCTCCAGAAGCTCTTCGACCGTGGCGAAGACGGGCGCGGCGTGCGCGAATTCGGGGAAGACGACGAGACGCACGGGCAGGAACGGGGCCGCGCCCGCGACCGCCGAGTCAATCAACGAGAGCATGCGCTCGGTGTTGCGCCTCATCTCGCGGCGCTCGACCGGGTTCGGCAGGTCGGTCTGGCAGGCGGCGACCGAGTAGCGAATGTGTTCCATAAAATTCGTTTCAGGTCACTGTGTCGTTTGATAGGGGCAGATGGATTCTAAACAGCATGCCTCTCATCTGTCATCCGCCGAAGAACACCGGCACATAAGCCGCGGCATGTGAAACCTAATCACCCCTCGGTGCGTTTGACCAACGGCGGGGGCGCGGGCTAGCATCGTGCCTCCCCGCTCTTCCGTCGCATCGCAAGGGATTGGATTTCATCCGTAAATCTGGACTCAAGAAACTTCACAACGCCCCGACGCCCGACTCGGTGCGCGGCGCGTTCGGCGGCTTACCCTTTGACAGGAGTTCGTTATGAACAGGAAACGCCCCTCCGCTCTGCTTCTGCTGCTTCTGATCGTTTCGATTCTCTCGACCGGAATGCCGCGTCTCGCCGCGGCGCAGCAGTCTAACAACCTCTCGTTCGACTCGCTCGCCGAGGGCAAGGTCGTCAACGGCTTCCGCACGGAGGCCGTGTATTTGAACGACGCGGACAAGCCCTTCGGCGCGCGCCTGCGCCACGTGCGGACGGGCTTCACGCTCGACTTCCTCGAAATCCAGTCCGTGCCGCAGGTCTTCGCGTGGGTCAACTCGTTCCCCGTCTCCGAGCGCGGCGAGCCGCACACGCAGGAACACCTCCTGCTCGGCAAGGGCAACGTCGGGCGCGCGCATTCGGGCCTCGAAGGCATGTCGCTCGCCGTCTCGACCGCCTTCACGCAGCAGTGGCGCACCTGCTATCAGTTCGACACCGCCGCCGGCCCCGACGTTTTCTACAAGCTCTTCGAGAGCCAGATGAACGCGCTCTTGCACCCCGACTACACCGACGAGGAGATACGCCGCGAGGTGAGCCACTGGGGCGTCAGCGAGAACCCGGCGGACAAGAACCTGCGCCTCGAAGAGAAGGGCACGGTCTATCAGGAGATGGTGACGACCTACGACCGCCCCATCAGCCTCCTCTTCCGCGCCGAGAACCAGATGCTCTACGGCGCGGATCACCCGCTGGCTCTTTCGGCGGGCGGCTGGCCCGCTTCGATCCGGCAGATGAAGGCCGAGGACATCCGGAAATTTCACTCGGACAACTACCACCTCGCCAACATGGGCATGGTCGCCTCCTTCCCGAAGGAGATGCCGCTCGGCGACACGCTGCAACGACTCGACGACATACTCAACCGGCTTGAGCCGACGCAGCCCGCGCTCCACTACACGACCGAGTCGGACGTGCCAGCGCCTAGACCAGCGACGGCGGGCGAGATCAAACTCGTCGAGTATCCCGACAAGAACGAGCAGCAGCCCGGCTGGGTCATGTTCGCCTACCCCGCGCAGCTCAAGCTCGACACGCGGGAGAAGACGCTTCTGAACCTCTTCCTCTCGAACGTCGCGGGCGACCCGACGACGAACCTCTACAAGATGTTCGTTGACTCGAAGACGCGCGTCATGGACACGGGCGCGAAGTCCGTCTTCGCCTTCCTCGACGACGAGATGATCGCCGGCAACCCGGTTTACGTCGGCCTGACCGACGTTGCGCCCGCGAACATGACGAACGAGAAGATCGCCGACATCCGCCGCCGTGTCATGGACGAGATGAAGCGCGTCGCCTCGTTCGCCGACGGCTCGCCGGAGTTGAAGGAGTTCAACGAGCGGATGAAGAGCCGCGTGATTCAGACGCGCCGCGGGCTTGCGAAATTCATCAACTCGCCGCCGGGCTTCGGCTTCCGCAACACAGGCTCGGAGTGGATGACGCACCTCATTGACCTCAACCGCACGCCCGGCTTCCGCAAGTCGGTCACGCTCAGGCCGGAGCTTGCCTCGGTCGAGCAGTTGCTCTCTTCCGACAAGAACGTCTGGCGCGACCTTGTAGCGGAGTGGCACTTGGCAGACAGCCTGCCTTACGCCGTCGCCGCCGTTCCGCGCCCGCAGGCCATAGCGCAAGGCGAGCAGGACTTCAACGCGCGCGCGCACGCAGAGGCCGAAGTGCTTGAGAAGAAGTACGGGGTGACGGACGAGCAGGAGGCGCTGCGCCGATACAAGGCCGAGTACGACGCGACGACCGCCGAGCTTGAGCGCCTGGCGCAGCAGTCGGCCAACATGAAATTCCTCGAACACCCGCCGCTCACGCTCGACGACCGGCTCGACTACAAGGTGACGAAGCTCGCGGGCGGAGTGCCTTTGGTCGCCTCGGACTTCGAGAACATGACGAGCGCGACCACGGGGCTGGCCCTGAGGCTCGACGGCGTGCCGCAGGAACAGCTCTTCTACCTCTCGGCCATGCCCACGCTCCTGACGCAGGTCGGCGTCGTCCGTGACGGTAAGGCCATCCCCTTCGAGCAGATGAGCGAGATGCTGCGCAAGGAGATTCTCTCCTTGAACAGCTACTTCAGCACGAACTTCCGCACAGGCCGCGCCGAGCTGGTCGTGCGCGGCGCGGGTAACGACGCCGCCGAGTCCGAGCGCGCGCTCGAATGGATGAAGCTCGTGCTGACAAGCCCTGACTGGCGCGCCGAAAACCTTCCGCGCATACGCGACGTGGTTGACCAGACCTTGAGCGGCCTGCGAAACAGAATGCAGGGGCCGGAGGAGAGTTGGGTGAACGACCCGGCGGACGCCTACTGGCGTCAGGACAACCCCCTGCTCCTCTCGACCTCCTCGTTCCTCACGCGCTCGCACAACGTCCACCGCCTCCGTTGGCTCTTGAAGGACGCCGGCGAGGGCGCGCAGCGTGATTCAATCGCCAACTTCCTCTCGAACCTCGCGGGCGCGGGCGCGAAGGGGAGCCGCGCCGAGCTGAAGTCGCTGCTCGCCGCGATGCAGGGCAAAAGGGACGCGCAAGTCCCGGCGGGCCTGAAGTCATACGCCGACGACTTCGCGGGTCTGCCCGACGGCGCGAAGCAACTCGCGACCGAGGCGGCGAAAGATTTCGACCAACTCCTCGCCGACATCCCCGACGCGACGCTCGCGAAGGACTGGGAGTATCTCAGCCTTGAGATGCGGCGCGACCTTCTCGTCCCGCCCGCGCAGGCGCTCGCCGAGTTGGACGCCGTCCGCAAGAGCTTACTCAAGACCGGCGGCGCGCGCATGTTTATGATCGGCTCGGTCGCGAACCAGCAGAGGCTCGCGCCGGGCGTCGCCGCGCTGCTCGCCGGCCTTGAGAGCGGCGGGGTCGCGCCCGCGAAGTACGCGGGCGTGCGGCTCGTCGAGTCGCGCGTGCGTGAGCGCGCGGGCGCTGGCGAGTCGCCCGTCTTCGTCGGCCTCTTGAACCCGAACTCGCAGGGCGGCGTCTTCCTCAACTCCGCCCCGTCCGTGACCTACGCCGACGCGGACAACCGCGACATGCTCCTCGACTACCTCGCCTCGCGTCTCTACGGCGGCGCGGGCGCGCATGCCATCTTCATCAAGACCTGGGGCGCTGGGCTAGCCTACTCGAACGGCCTCGGCGGCTCGCCCGGCACGGGCCGCATCAACTACTACGCGGAGCGCACGCCGGAACTGCCGCAGACGCTCCGCTTCGTCATTGACGAGTTGAAGAAGGCGAAGCCCGATCCGGGACTGGTCGAGTACGCCATCGCCGTCGCCTTCTCGCAGTTCCGCTCGGCCTCGCCCTACGAGACGCGCGGCGAGGCGCAGGCCGCCGACATCGCCGACGGCACGCCGCCCGAAGCGGTGCGCAAGTTCCGCCGGGCTTTGCTCGACCTGCGGCGGATGCCGAACCTTTCGGATGAGCTGTTCAAGCGCATGAACTTGGTTTACGCGCGCATCCTGCCCGGCCTCGGCTCGAAGGCGAGCGAGGTGCGGGGCGGCGTCTATTACGTCATCGGCCCGGAGAAACAATTGACGGCATACGAGCAGTACTTGAAGACCGTCGAGGGGCCGAGCGCGCGGCTCTACCGGATTTACCCGCGCGACTACTGGATACGGTTGAAGGAGGCGGACGGGGAAACGCCGACCGCGCGGGGGGCGGGATTGAAGTAATCTCTCCCGCGGTGATCCCGAACCCGTTCGAGACCGGAGCAATTCTCATTTGAACGGGGACGAACTTGACTTGAACTGCCCCGAACTCAATAAAGTTTAAAGCAATTGCGACTTGAATCGGCTTAATTCAAGTCGCAATTGCTTTAATTCCTAACCGTTTTTCCCCAAATGCAACTTGAATCGGTCTGATTCTTAATGCAATTGCTCCTATTCAAGCTTGAGTCAGAGCAATTCAAGCTTGAATTGCTCCTAATCTTAAAGCCATCGCTCTATTTTTATTCGGGATTGCGCCCGTGGCGATTCGAGTTGACCGGTAAATGTAGGGAATTCCCTCGGCTCAGCCGAAGATGTCGCGCACCTTGTCGAGGAGGCCCTTGTCGCCGAGGTCTTTCTCCTCGATCTCGGCGAGTTGTTCGAGGAGCTTGCGTTGCTCGCGCGTGAGTGTGGTCGGCGTCACCACCGTGACGGAGACGAAGAGATCGCCGCGCCCGCGCCCGCCGAGCGCGGGCATGCCGTGACCTTTCAGACGGAAGACCGTACCGGTCTGCGTGCCCGCGGGCACTTTCAGGTTCTGCTGAGCGCCGAGCGTCGGCACGCTCGCCTCCGCGCCGAGCGCGGCCTGCGCGAACGTGACGGGGATGGACGCGTAGAGGTTGTTGCCCTGCCGCTCGAACACGTCGTGCTCGCGGACGTGGATGACGACGTAGAGGTCTCCGGCGGGGCCGCCCTGCGCCCCCGACTCGCCCTCGCCCGCGAGCCGCAGGCGCGAGCCGGTCTCGACGCCCGCCGGTATCTTCACCTCCATCTGCTTCTCGCGCTCGACTCGGCCCGCGCCTTTACAAGTCTCGCAAGGCGTGCGGACGATCCTCCCCGTGCCGTGGCACTGGCCGCACGTGCGCGCCACGGAGAAGAAGCCCTGCTGGTAACGCACCTGCCCCGCGCCGCCGCACTGCGGGCACTGTTCGGGCTGCGTGCCCGGAGCCGCGCCCGAACCGCGGCAGGCGTCGCACGTTTCGAGCCGCGGGATGCGTAGCTGCGCGGTCATCCCCGAAGCGGCCTCTTCGAGCGTCATTTCGAGATCGTAGCGGAGGTCTGCGCCGCGCTGCGCGGACGTGCGCCGCCCGCCCGACGCGCGCCCGCCGCCGAACACGTCGCCGAAGCCGAAGAGGTCGCCGAGTATGTCCTCGATGCCGCCGAAGCCTTGCGCGCCCCAGCCCGCGCCCGCCGACGCCCCGGAGACACCGGCGTGGCCGAAGCGGTCGTAGCGCGCGCGCTGCTCCGCGTCGGAGAGGACGGAGTAGGCCTCAGCCGCCTCCTTGAACTTCTCCTCGGCCTCCTGGTCGCCGGGGTTCTTGTCCGGGTGGTGGCGGACGGCGAGCTTGCGGTAAGCGCTCTTGATCTCCGCCTCGGTTGCGCCCCGGCTCAAGCCGAGGACTTCGTAGTAGTCGCGTTTGCTCATCTATAAAAAAAAGTGACAAGTGACGAGTGACAAGTCAAAAGCAGATTTTAACTTGTCGCCCGCCACTTGTCACTCGCCGCTGAAAACGGCTCGGCCCTCAGTGCTTCACGTCGGCCACGGGGTTGAGCATCGCCATCGTGAGCAGGCCGGCGATCCTCTCAAGCTTCTGCACCCCCTCCTGGATCGCCTCGACGTTCTCCGACCTGACCAGGTCCTCGCACTCGGCGAAGGCGTCGTGCGCGGCCAGGCGCTCGTCGGGCTGGAGGGAGTTGCCGAACTCGCGGAAGGTGCGCTGCGTGTTTCGCAGCAGGCCCTCGAGCTTGGTGCGCTGCGCGATGAGTTCTTTGGCGCGGCGGTCGGCCTCCGCCGAGGTCTGCGCCTCAACGATCATGCGCTCGATCTCGTCGGACGCAAGCCCCGACGTGGGCGTGACCTTCATCTGCTGCTTGCGCCCGCTCGCCTTGTCGAGCGCCGAGACGCTGAGGATGCCGTTGGCGTCCACCTCGAACGTGACCTCGATCTGCGGAGCGCCGCGCGGCGCGGGTGGGATGCCGACCAGCTCGAACTTGCCCAGAGAGCGGTTGTGCATCGAGATTTCGCGCTCGCCCTGAAGAACGTGAATCTCGACGGACGACTGGTTGTCAACCACGGTGGTGAACGTCTGCCCGCTCTGCAAGGGGATGGTCGAGTTGCGCTCGATGATCTTGTGGAAGAGGCCGCCGCGCGTCTCGAGGCCGAGCGAGAGGGGCAGCACGTCCAAGAGGACGATGTCCTTCACGTCGCCGGTGAGCACCCCGCCCTGTATGGCCGCGCCCATCGCGACCACCTCGTCGGGGTTGATCTCTGCCGACGCCTCCTTGCCGAAGATTTCGCGGACGGTGCGCGCGATGATGGGCGAGCGCGTCTGGCCGCCGACGAGGAGAACCTTGTCTATGTCCTGCGGCTGGAGCTTCGCGTCCCACAGAGCCTTCTGGCACGGCTCGACCGTGCGCTCGACGAGGTCGGCGATGAGACCTTCTAAGGCCTCGCGCGTCAGCGCCTTGCTGAAGTGCTTCGGCCCCGACGCGTCCGCCGCGATGAAGGGCAGGTTGATGTTCGTCTCGCTGAGGGAGGAGAGGTCGCACTTGGCGCGCTCCGCCGCCTCCTTCAGCCTCTGGAGGGCGAGGCGGTCGTTGCGCAGGTCAATGCCGGTCTCCTCGCGGAACTGCGTGATCATCCAGTTGATGATGCGCTCGTCGAAGTCCTCGCCGCCGAGGAAGGTGTTGCCGGAAGTGGCGAGCACCTCGTAAACGCCGTTGTTGATTTCGAGGATGGAGATGTCGAAGGTTCCGCCGCCGAGGTCATAGACGGCGATGCGCTCCGACTCGCTCCGGCCCAAGCCGTAGGCCAAGGCGGCGGCGGTCGGCTCGTTGATGATGCGCTCGACGCGGAGGCCGGCGATCTTGCCCGCGTCTTTAGTCGCCTGCCGCTGCGTGTCGTCGAAGTAGGCCGGCACGGTGATGATGGCCTCCGTGACCGGCTCGCCGAGGAAGTCTTCCGCGGCGGCCTTGAGGCGCTGCAAGACGATGCCGGAAATCTCCTGCGGGCTGTAAACGCGACCCTGCACCTGTATGCGCGCGTCGCCGTTCGACGCCTCGACGATCTCGAAGGGCGAGGTCTCGCGCGTGCGCTCGGCCTCCGGCTCTTTGAACTTGCGCCCGATGAGCCGCTTGACGGCGTAGATGGTGTTGGCGGCGTTGGTGACGGCCTGGCGCTTGGCGATCTGGCCCACGAGCCGCTCGCCTTTGTCCGTGAAGCCGACGACCGTCGGCGTCGTGCGCCCGCCTTCTTTGTTCGGCACGATCTGCACCGCGCCGCCCTCCAGGACGGCCACGCAACAGTTGGTCGTCCCCAAATCTATTCCTACTACTTTGCCCATAATTTTTTCCCGTGAACCGTGAACCGTGAACCGTGACCAGAAAAGCCGTGGGTCGGAAGTCGCGAACCGTGATGGGCCGAGAGTAACTCGTCACGGTTTACGACTTACGGTTTACGTCCTGGTAGCTACCTTGACCATCGCGGGGCGCAGGAGCTTGTCGCGGAGGCGGTAGCCCCTCTGCATCTCCTGCACAATCGTGTCGGGTTCGACTTCGTCCGCCTCCTCGGTGGAGACGGCCTCGTGGACGTGGGGGTCGAAAAGCTCGCCGACGGTGGGGATGACTTCGACGCCGAGGCTTTCGAGCACACCATTGAGCTGCTTGTTAATCAGCTCGACGCCGTGCAGAAAGTGGCGGAACTCGTTCGACTCTTTGGTTTCGAGCGTGCGCTCGGCTTCGAGGGCGCGCTGGAGGTTGTCAATGACGGGGAGGAGCCTGCGGACGACCTCGCCGAGCGACCGGTTGTAGGTCTCGCCACGCTCGCGCTCGGTGCGCTTTCGGAAGTTGTCGAAGTCGGCCTGGCGGCGCGCGAGCTTGTCGGCCCACTCGCGCCGCTCGTCCGCGACCTTCTTCAACTCGGCCTCGACGCGCCGCAGCTCGGCGCGCGTGGCGACCAGCTCGGCCAACACGGGGCCGGCGGACGCGTCGGCGCTGCGCGGCTGCTCGTCCTGTGCTTTGAACGCGTCGCCGCCCTCCGCCTGCCGCTCGTCCGCCTTCTCTTCGCCGCCCGTGTGCGAGGCGGTCGTGTCCTGCTCGCCGCGGCTGCGCGGCAGCTCGGATGGGTCGGGGCCGCCCGCCGAGTCCTCTTCGTCGGCGCGCGCGCGCCCGGCCTCTGTGTCCTGCTCTTCGCCCCGCCCGACGCGGCGCTTGACCTCGGTCGCGTCGTCGTAAGCAGACTCGCGCCCGATCTCTTCCGAAGAGACGCCGCTGTCGTTCTTCGCCTCCGGCGACTCTTCGTCGAAGCGCACGGGGATGCGGTTCGGCTTCCGCTTATTCTTGTCTGCCATGTTCGTCTGTGTCATTCCTTCCAACCCTCCGGTCAGCCGAATCCCCCACGCGCGCCCGCTTCGGCGCAGGCCGCGCCGTCGAAGTTTCAGATGCGCGCCTCCTCGCGCAGCAGGCGCTCGACCACCCGCGCGATATAGTTGACGGCGGCGATGGTGCGCGCGTACTCGATGCGCATCGGCCCGACCACCCCGACCGTGCCCGCGACGAAGCCCTCGCCCATGCGGTACGGCGCGGTGATGAGCGTGCACGACTGAAGCGACGGCGCGCTGTGCTCGCGCCCGATGACGACGTGCACGTCGGCGAAGACCGGCTCGCGCGCGATGCACTCGTTCAGTATCTTGACGAGCCTCGACTTCGCCTCGAACGTGCGGAACAACTCGCGCAGCCTCTCGAAGTCCGAGAAGTCGGGCTTCGAGAGGATGTTCGACGCGCCGTCAATGTAAACGTCGCCGGTCTCCTCTTCCCCGCCCTCGACGCTGCGCTCGAACAGGAGCACGGCGTTGCGAAGCAGGCGGTCGTAGAGGGCCTTCTCCTCGCGCATCAGCGCCAGCACTTCCGAGCGAATCATCTGAAGGCTCTTGCCGCTGAATTCTGCGTTGAGGTAACGCGCCGCGCCCTCAAGCTCTTCCTGCGTGAGCCGCTCGTCAACGCGTATGATCTTGTTCTGGACGACGTTCGACGCGAAGACCAGGACGGCGAGGATGCGCCCGTCGGCGAGCTGCAAAAACTCTATGTGTTCGAGGCGGCTGTCGGCCACCGGCGGCGAGACGACGATGCCGACGTTCTCGGAAAGCTCGGAGAGCGCGTGCGACACCCGCTCCATTAGCCGGCCCGTCTGAGCGCCCGCCTCGCCCGGCACTCCGAGCGTGCGGTCAATCGCCGAGATGTCCGCTCTCGACAGACGCGCGTCGCCGATGAAGTGGTCAACGTAGAATCTGTAGCCCTTGTCCGTCGGCACGCGGCCCGCGGAGGTGTGCGGCTGCTCGACCAAGCCGTGCTCTTCGAGTTCGGCCATCACGTTTCGGATGGTGGCCGGACTCCAGCCCGCGCCGCCCGCGAAGCGCTCCGAGGTCGTGCGCGAACCTACAGGCTCGCCCGTCCGCAGGTGCTCCTTGATGATAGCGGTGAGCACGGCCTGCCCGCGCGCGTCGGGCGTCCAGTCGGATTGGGACGGTGATGTCGGGGCCAGGATTGCCATGCGCTTCAAGAGTGGCGAGCGGGGCTTCGGGGATTCTTCGGGGACGGGCCGGACGCGCCGGAGCCGACGCGTCAACAGCCGTCTATAAATTGTTTACAGACGCCACACCACCATGTCAAGAACTAAATTGCCGGCGGCCTCACGGTCACGTTCAGACCTCCAAACTGAAGGCCGTCTGAAGTATAGCGGATTAAGGAAAACACGCGCAAACGGGAGTTTGCCAACCCACTCGTCACCCTTCGCCTTCGTGCCCGCATTCCTAATTCAAAGAAGCGGCAGAACTTACCCCATCGCCTCCAGTATGATCTGATTGCGTTCGAGTTAAAGCTTTACAACGAAAGGGATTGAGAAGTGGCTTTCTCCTGGCTGTCCGTGACACGGCGCGGAGTCTGGGAGGGCATTTGTCGGAAAGCAAAAGGCTTAGCGTGGCGACTGAAAGTAGCATTTGACGCCCCTCTCTGATGCCCCTTAATATCGGCTCACAAGGTCAACGGGTATCGTTTCAGCTTGCGGCGGCGGCACCACCTGAGTTCCGGCGACTTTCCGGTCACGACAAAGCGGCGAGTTCCTTGCAGGGTTCATACTTTATGCCCGACTCTCAGACACTGCTCAGCACCCTTTTCGTCGAAACGTTCCGCACGCTCGCGCCCAAGCGCGCCGCGCCCGAAGTTGACGTTCGCTACTACCCTTACGCCGGGCTGAACCACACCATCCGCCTTCGTTCAGGCCGCGTCTATGTGCGCCTGTCCGACATCTTCAAGAGCGCGCCGCTGGGCGTCCATCGCGCGCTCGCCTTCATCCTCGTCTCCAAACTCCTGCGCCGCCGCACGCCGCCCTTCTACGTGAGAGCCTACCGCGACTACGCCTGCTCGTCCGAAGTGCTGCGCGCCTCCGACCTGGCGCGGCGGCAGCGCGGGCACAAGGTCGTCTCTTCGGCGCAGGGGCGCGTCTATGATCTCGGACGGATGTTCAATCGCCTGAACCAGCGCTTCTTCGACGGCCAGATCGAACAGCCGACGCTCACCTGGTCGCAGCGCCGCACGCGCACCATCCTCGGCCACCACGACGGAGTCCACGACACCATCGTCATCAGCAAGACGCTCGACTCATCGGACGTGCCCGAATGGTTCGTCGAATACATCCTCTACCACGAGATGCTGCACATCAAGCACCCCGCGCGCCTCATCAACGGCAGGCGCTACTACCACACCAAAGCCTTCCGCACGGACGAGCAGCGCTTCCCGCGCTACGGCGAGGCGCAGCGCTGGCTCGACCAAATCGTCCGACAGCGGAGGACTCTGCGCGCGCGCGCGGCGTGAAGAAAAATTCGGCCCGTAATTTTTCGACTGAAAAAATTTTCGGAAACTTTATCGCCGGCTCGTCGTTTAAACGCTCAGGAAGGTGGGCTCCTCCGAAAAGAGCGGACGGGCGACGCGAGAAGACATCACTCCCTCCGATGTTTCTCGAATCGCCCGCCCGCTCTCAGGATTTTTACTCAACGATTTTTCTCACCCGCGTCCACGATTTTAGACTCCTTGACTCGCCCATGTACGCGTGTTAGCTTCCGCCTGCTTTCAAGCGAAAACAACTTGCGCTGGATTTTTTGTTCGCGCCCCGTATCACGGATTTAACTCATCCTTTCAGATTCGGGGCTTGAAATTTCAAATCTGAAATTCGGAGGGCGTCTTTATGAGCGAGACTGTTTTCAAGGGCGTCGAGATCGTCGGCACTTCCGACCAGAGCTTCAACCACGCCATCGAGGCCGCGGTCGCGCGGGCGCGGCAGACGCTGCGCGAGCTTTCCTGGTTCGTCGTCGAGGAGATGCGCGGCGGGCTGCAAAAGGGGCGGCTCGAATATCAGGTCACGCTCCGCGTCTTCTTCAAGCTGGAGTCGGACGACAGCGCCGGCCCCGGCGCGACCCTCGTCTGAAGCCGAAGCGGCGGTCGAGGGGGGTGTTCGGAGTTCAAGCCTTAGCTTGTCCCTCTTACCGAGCGCAAGCTAAGGCTTGAACTCCGAACACTGAACGGGCCGGAGATTGAACTCAGCAACTGACTCGACCCCGCCCTGCTTCCTTGCTGGACAAAGGCGAGCGCGGCTGGCTAGACTACGAGGTTTGCGAAAGGCCGCCGGTCTCTCTCCGTGTGGTGCGCGCGTCTTTTCGGCGGGCGGATTTAGAATCTTTTTCATTCGGAGCTAGAATTTTTATGGCAATCTCCGCGACCCAAATCAGAAAAGGGATGGTCATCGTCTTCGAGGGCGGGCCGTGCAAGGTCTTGGACGCGCGCCACCACACGCCGGGCAACCTGCGCGCGATGATGCAGACGAAGCTGCGCAACCTCCGCACCGGCTCCTCGTTCGAGCACCGCTTCCGCTCGGCGGACACGGTCGAGCGCGCCGTCCTCGAACAGCACGAGATGGAGTTCATGTACGCCGACGGCACGCACTACCACTTCATGAACACGGAGAACTACGAGCAGACCGCCTTGAGCGACGAAGAACTCGGCGACATGGCGCAGTGGCTTATGCCCGGCATGAAAATCCAGGCCGAGTTCTACGAGGGCGCGCCCATCGGCATTGACCTGCCTCCTTCCATCGAGCTGGCGGTCGTGGCGACCGAGCCGACGATGAAGGGCGCGACCGTCTCGAATGTCAACAAGCCCGCCCGGCTCGAAAACGGCGTGACCATCTCCGTCCCACCCTTCGTCAACGAGGGCGACCGCATCCGCGTTGACCCCGCGGAAGGGCGCTACATCGAGCGGGCCAAGTAAGACCGTAAACCGTGAACCGTAAACCGTGACGAGAGAAATCAGCTCTTCACTTGTCACGGTTTACGGTTCACGGTTTACGGCTTTTCCGTCATGTATTTCCTCTACAGCATCCTCCTCGGCATCGGCGTCGTCGCGCTGCTGCCGCGGTTTCTGCTCGACGCGG
The DNA here is from genome assembly GCA_003222975.1 of Acidobacteriota bacterium. Classification (GTDB taxonomy): domain Bacteria; phylum Acidobacteriota; class Blastocatellia; order Pyrinomonadales; family Pyrinomonadaceae; genus QHXN01. The sequence continues at coordinate 92,805 of QHXN01000010.1, forward strand.
CGCGGCACGGGAAGTACGCGGCGGGCCTCGGCGAGCGCGCGGGGTCGCTGCCCCGTTTCGACGCGGGGGGGCGGCCCGTCGTCTGGCTCCACTGCGTCTCGGTCGGCGAGGCGCAGGCGGCGCGACCACTCGCCCGCGCGATTCTTGAAGAGTATCCGGGGCACGTCGTCGTCGTCTCGACGACGACGCGGACGGGGCAGCGCGTCGCGCGAGAGACCTTCAGCGACAGGGCGGCGCTCGTCTTCTACTTCCCCTTCGACTGGGCCTGGAGCGTGCGGCGCGCGCTCGGCGCGATCAATCCGTCGGCGGTGCTGGTGATGGAGACGGAGCTGTGGCCGCGCTTCTTCCGCGAGTGCCGGAGGCGCGGCATCCCCGTGGCGCTCGTCAACGGTCGCATCTCGGAGAAGTCTTTCCGACGTTACCAGCTCATACGCTTCTTCATCCGACGCGTCCTCAGTGACCTCTCGCTCGCCGCGATGCAGACCGAGACGGACGCCGCGCGCGTCTGCGCTCTCGGACTCGCCGCCGAGCGCGCTCGCGTCACGGGCAACGTCAAGTTCGACCTGGAAGAGGCGGGCGCGCAGCCGCTCACCCGTGAGCTGCGACGCCGATTCCGCCTGGGCGCAGACCGACCGCTCGTCGTCGCCGCGAGCACGCACGCGCCCGAAGAGCGCATACTCCTCGAAGCCTACAAACTTTTGACGGAGACTTCGCGCGGCAATCGTCCGCGCCTGCTCGTCGCGCCGCGCCACCCGGAGCGGTTCGGCGAAGTCGCGGCGCTCGTCGAATCTTCGGGATTCAGTTGGGCGCGGCGGGGCGACGCGGCGCACGGGGGGGACGAAGGCTGCGACGTGATACTGCTCGACAGCATCGGCGAGCTGCGCGCCGCCTACCCGCTCGCCGAGGTCGTCTTCGTCGGCGGAAGTCTCGTGCCCGTCGGCGGGCACAACGTCCTTGAGCCTGCGCTCGCCGCCCGTTGCGTCGTCACGGGCGCGCACACTTCCAACTTCAAGGCCGTCGTCGCCGCGCTCCTCGAAAAGGAGGCGCTCGTCCAGCTTCCGCCGGTCGAGGGCGCGGAGGCCGCCGTGGCGCTCGCGCGCGTGCTGCGCGAACTGCTGGACGACGACGCGCGTCGTCGCCGCACGGGCGAGCGCGCGCGGGCCGTGCTCGAACAGAATCGCGGCGCGACCGCGCGCACCGTCAAGCTGCTCGCACCACTCCTTAACCAGATGTCAGATGCCAGATGTCAGATGTTAGTAAATGAGAACAGGCTGACATCTGACATCTAACATCTGACATCTGCTCTTATGCCACTCCCGCTCGCACCGCTCGGCCTTCTCTACGGCGCGCTGGTGCGGACGCGCCTCCGGCTCTATCGCTCCGGCCTCCTGAAAACAGAAAGTGTGGGCGCGCCCGTCATCAGCGTCGGTAACATCACCGCGGGCGGCACGGGCAAGACGCCGCTCGTCGAGTGGGCGGCGCGCGCCGTAGCAAGCGAGGGGCGGCGCACGTGCGTGCTGACGCGTGGCTACGGTCGCGCGGACGAGCGCCGCCGCGTAGTCGCGTCGGACGGCGGGCGCGTGCTGGCCGAGACGGACGAGTGCGGCGACGAGCCGCGTCTGCTGGCCGAGAGGCTGCTCGGCGCGGCGTCGGTCGTCTGCGACCGCGACCGCGTGGCCGCGGCGCGCTGGGCGCGCGAGAATCTAGGCGCGGAGGTCTTCGTCCTCGACGACGGCTTTCAGCACTTGAGGATCGCGCGCGACCTCGACATCGTGACGCTCGACGCGACCGCGCCGTGGGGCGGCGGACACATGCTGCCGTGCGGTCGCCTCCGCGAGCCTCCGCGCGGCCTCACGCGCGCCGACTGCGTCGTCATCACACGCGCCGAACTCGCCGACGACCTCGAACACTTACGCGCGGAGGTCAAGCGGCTGAGCGGCGGACGAGCCGCCGTCATCAGTTCGCGCGTTCGCACGCGCGGCCTCACTTTACTCAACCCTTCATCGGATTCTCCGAGCACTGAGCTTGAGAGCCGCGCTGCCGGGCAGTCGGCGGCGGCGTTCTGCGCGGTTGGCAACCCGCGCGCGTTCTTCGAGCACCTCCGGCGCGCGGGGTTTGAACTCCGTCACACACGCGCATTCCCGGATCACCACGCCTTCACACAAGGGGAGGTCGGGGCGTTCGCGCGCGAGGCCGAGCGGCGCGGCGCGCGCGCGCTGTTGACGACGGCGAAGGACGCGGTCAAGCTCCGCGGCTACGGCTTCACACTTCCCTGTTATGTCGTCGAGACGGAGTTGGAGTTTGAAGACGAGGGCAGGCTGCTCGGACTGATTCGCGGAGCGTTATCCGTGAGGCTTTGAGTTGTTAGCTGAGGACTGAAGGCCCAGGCGTGTTGGCGTCGGGCGGCGCTTCGTTGACCTGGTGCCGATTGTCGGGTGTGTTTTCGGGCTTCGGCTTCGGGGCTGTTGGGGGCGGCGGCTCGACGTTGGCGTTGATGTCGGGCAGGCGCTTGTTGCGGCGGGGCGTCGGCGTCGGCGTCGCCTCCGATTCGTTTTCGTTCTTATTGTCGTTGTCCGACACGACGGCGGGCTGTTCGTTCTGATTCGCATTCCCCTTGCTGCGCCGCAGCGTGGGCGACGGCGCGACGTTCACGTTGCCGGTCTCGCCCGCGGGGACTGTGATAACCACGCCCGCGGCGGGGGTCGGCGTGGCAGAGGCGGCGGGCGCGATGTTGCGCTCGGCCTGGCCCGTCGGCGGCGTGATCGGCTGGACGGGCTGGCCGTTCGGGTCGCTCTTGAGCGCGGGCTGAGCCGCCTGCCCGCTCGAAGAAGCGCCGCGGCGCTGTAGGGCGAAGGCGACCGCGAAGACGATGGCGAGCGCGGCGATGGCCGGGACGGCGATGCGCCAGGGGCTGAACGAAGACTCGGGCAGCGGCGCGACCGGAGGCGGAAGCTCGTCCGTCCTGGTGCGCGCGCCGCGGGCGCTGACGACCGTCGCCTCGTCCTCGTCGAGCGTCGTGCGCGGGCTTTCGTTCGGCGAGGTGGGGACGATGATGCGGTCTGTGTTGGCAGCGGCGGCGACGCCCGCGAGCGCGGCGGCGGCGTTCTCCTTGGCGGCGTCGGCGAGCGCGTCGGCGAGTTCGCTCGCCTCCTGGTAGCGGTCTTCGGGCCGCTTGGCGAGCGCCCGCGCGATGACTCTCCCGACGCCCGCGGGCAAGTCCTTCCGCTCGTCGAGCACGGACGGCGGCGGCTCTTGCAGGTGCTTCATCATGATCGCCGTCGGCGAGTCGCCGGTGAAGGGCACGTGCCCGGCGAGCATCTCGTAGAGGATGATGCCGAAGGAGTAGATGTCGGAGCGCGCGTCAATGTCGGAAGCCTGCGAGCACTGTTCGGGCGACATGTACTGCGGCGTGCCGATGATGAGGTTGGGCGCGGTCAGGCCCGGATCGGTCGTGTCCACGTCCTGCTGAATCTTGGCGATGCCGAAGTCCAAGACCTTCGCCCAGTCGCCGCCGCCCGTGGCCTCTTCGAGCATGATGTTGTCGCTCTTGAGGTCGCGGTGGACGACGCCCTCGGCGTGCGCCGCGTCGAGCGCGCCCGCGACCTGCCGGACGATCTCGACGACGCGGGAGAGCGGCATCGGCCCGCCGTCGCGGACGATGTCCTTGAGCGCGCGCCCGCGCAGGTACTCCATGACGAGATAGACGACGCCGTTCTCCGACTCGCCGAAGTCTGTGACGCTGATGGCGTGCGGGTGTGAGATGCGGGAGGCGGCCTTGGCCTCGCGCGTGAAGCGGGCGACGATCTTGTCGTCGGCGGCGAGCGCCGGGTGCAGAACCTTGACGGCGATCACCTTCTCCATCAGGACGTGGGTGGCGCGATAGACGCAGCCCATGCCGCCCTCGTCAATCTTCTCGTCTATGCGGTACTTGCCCGCCAGCACCTGCCCGATCAGGCCGTCGTCCTTATCGCCCCTCTTCAGCACCGTGCCGTCCGCCGGACATAGGGTGTTCGTGTCCGCGTACTGCCTGCCGCATCTGGGGCATGTCTTCATGAGATGAGATTAACGCCTCGCCTTCGGTGCTCTCGTCAGGGAATGGCCTGAGCGTAACACACCGCTTTCGCGCCACGCAATGCGACGTTCAGGATTGGGCCAGCGAGGACGATCCATTGACGGCAGCTCACTCTATCTTGGCCCGCCACATCCTTTTGCCTTCGCCGTGCTTCTTGGTTAAGCTTCGAGTGCTTTCGCAACCTTTGAAGCAGACGGCGTGACTTTGGGCAGAGATCAACTTGTCGTCATCGGCGGCGTCGCCGCGGGTCTGGCGGCGGCGATGGAGGCGCGGCGCGCGTCCGCAGACCTCCACGTCACCGTGCTCGAACGCACCGGCGACATATCATACGGCGCGTGCGGCCTGCCTTACGTCGTCGCTGGTCTGATACCTTCGCTCCAACAACTCGTCGTCCACACGCCCGAATACTTCCGCGAGCGACACGGCATAGAGATACGCCTCAACAGCGAGGCGCTGGAAGTCCTACCCGCGAAGTCAATCGTGCGCGTGGCGGAGAACGGCGAGGAGCGCGAGATGGGCTACGGCGCGCTCGTCATCGCGACCGGCGCGGCGGCGGTCTGCCCTCCTCTGCCCGGCCACGAACTCGAAGGTGTATTCGTCGTCCGTCACATGCGCGACGGTCGGCGCATGCTGCGGTTCATCGAAGAGGCGCGTCCGCAGAGCGCAGTCGTCGTCGGCGCGGGCTACATCGGACTTGAGATGGCCGAGGCTTTCACGGCGCGCGGCCTGCGGACGACGCTCGTCGAAGCCTCGGACAAATTGATGAGCGCGCTCGGCGGCGGCGCGCGCGACCGTCTGGCAGACGAGTTGCGCTCGAACGGAGTCGAGGTTCTGTTCGGCGAGCGCGTCGTCGGCTTCGAGGGCGGCGCGGGTCGCGTCGCGCGCGTCTTGACCGAGTCGGGGGGCGCGCTTGTTGCCGACATCGTCTCCATCGGCGTCGGCGTGCGGCCCGAAGTCGGGCTGGCGCGCGCCGCCGGGCTTGAGGTCGGCGAGGCAGGCGCGATTGTGACGGACGAGCGGCAGCGGACGAGCGCCGGGGGCGTCTATGCCGCGGGCGACTGTTGTGAGGTCTTGCACCGCGTTTCGGGCCGGCGCGTGTGGAATCCTCTGGGGCAACCCGCAGTCAGGCAGGGCTGGGTCGCGGGCGCGAACGCCGCGCGCGGCGACGGTTCGACCAGGGCGCGCTACGCGGGCGTCGTCGGCACGAACGTCTGCAAGGTCTTCCGTTTGGAGGCAGCGCGCACCGGACTCTCGCTCGAAGAGGCGCGCGCCGCGGGCTTCGACGCCGCGGAGACGGAGACCGAGACGCTTTCGCGCGCTGGCTACTACCCCGGCGCGGCGTTGATTCAGACCTGTCTCGTCACAGACCGCGCGGGCCGTCTGCTCGGCGCGCAGATGGTCGGGCGCGAGGGCGTCGCCCAGCGCGTGGACGTGTACGCCGCGGCGCTGCACGCCGGACTCAAGGCCGACGACATCGAACGCCTCGACCTCGCCTACGCGCCTCCCTTCGCGCCGACCATTGACCCGATCATCCGCGCCGCCCACGCTGCGAGAAAGAGAGAGCTTTGAGCGAAAAGCAAAGCGGGCGTGCGCTCCCGAAGGAGGCACGCCCGCCGTTCCTGTCAGTGGCCGGAGCTTTTAGACCTTCACCGCCGCGAAGACGATGAGCAGCGTGAAGAGCACCAGCGTCTCGATGAAGACGAGGCCGAGGATCATCAACGTCTGGATGCGCGCGCCCGCGCCGGGATTACGCGCCACGCCCTCTGCCGCCGCAGCCGCCACGCGCGACTGCCCGATGGCCGCGAGCGCCGCCGCGATGGCGAAGCCGAAGCCCGCCGCGATCTTCGAATATTTGGCGACCGACTGCTCGTTGTCAGCCGCCACCGCGCCCGCCTGCGCGAGCGTCGGGGCCGCCGTCATCAGGATGCCGACAACGGCGAAGAAAGCAATTCTGAATTTGCTCATCGATTTTTCTCCTGTTGCTTTCGGACTCGACCGAGGGCCGCGCTAATTCCCGCCGGCCCGGCGGGCCTAATCTTGCGCGTGCGCTTTTATGAGTTCGCCTCCACCCGGTATCCGCCGCCCCTCTTACAACGGCGCTCCAGCGATTTCGGCATCAACCGCTTTCAAAACGCGAAAGCCGATACCTCGCACGCCTACCGCACTCCTGCCGACCGCCGGCGCGGAGTCCCGCGCCGCCTGCCCGAAGTCGAGTCTCTCTAAACCTGCGCCGCAACGTGCGCGGGCGCGTCTTGCCCGCGCCGCTCGCCGGCGCGCTCCAAGTCGAAAACTTTTACGCGTGCTCCGGCAGCGTGAAGACGCCGCCCTCCTCTTCGAGGTTCGGGTGCTGTGCGCCGCCGTGGTGCTCCTCCGCGTGCGGCGCGTGCGAGACCTCGCTGATGTAGATGATCGAGAGCAGCACGAAGATGAACGTCTGCATGAAGGCCACGAAGACGCTGAGGCCCATCAGCGCCACGGGCAGCAGGAAGTTCGTATAAGGTGAGTACAGGTTCGAGATTTGAGTCATCACCTGTTCGTCGCTGAACATGTTGCCGAACAGGCGGACGCCGAGCGAGATCGGGCGCACGAAGTTACTGATCAGCTCGACCACGAACAGCAGCGGGGCGAGCCACAGAATCGGCCCGGCGAAGTGCCCTAAATGTCCGAGCAGCCCGTTCTCGCGGATGCCGATGGCGTTGTAATAGACGAACGAAGTGATGCCGAGCGCGAACGTCACGGAGGTCGCCGAGGTCGGGGCCATCAGCCCCGGAATCAGCCCCATCAAGTTCGAGATGAGGATGAGGATGCCGAAGGTGGCGACGACGGGGAAGTATCTCACCCCGTGCGGCCCGACGTTGTCCGCCAGCAGGTCGCGTATCGCCAGCATGCCCTTTTCGAGCACGAGCTGCGTGTAGGTCGGCTCCTCGACCGAGAGCCTGCGCGGCTTCAAGACCCAGACGACGACGAACGTGAGGGCGACGGCGATGATGAACATTACCGTGTACCAAGGCACGGCGTTCTCCGGCGTGTACTCGCCGAAGACCTTCTCCGGCGTCGTCCCGAAGTAGCCGAAGAACTTCTGCCAGAACGGGTACGTGTACTTCATCTCGAAGTTGAAAACCGGCTCGCCGACGTAGTGGTTGACGAACTGGACGATTGCGGGTGCTTGCTCGCTCGCCTCGGCGGCCTTTTCGGCGAACAGTAAGAACATCTCTTAGGTTCCCTCCCGACGCACGATTGCGAAGTACAATTGCCTGAGACCTTCCGCGAGCAGCGCCGCGACGACCGCGCACATCCCCGCGAGCGTGGCGACGAGCGTGACGAGTCCGAGCCTGACGGCGGCGAAGACGACCGCGGCGATGATGAAGTAGCGGAGCACGTAGCGCGCCGCGCCGAGTCGCGGCCTCGCGCCCTCACGCGCGTCGCCGAACATGGAGGCGACCGACGCGCGCAGCCAGTAATGATTGAAGACCGCGAGCGCGCCGCCGAGCAGAAGCCCCGCCGTCACGCGCCAGGGCGCGACAAACGCGCTCACCGCGACAGCGATGGCGGCGGCCACGCACGTGTCCCGGAAGATGCGCCGCTCTGCCGCGCGCGGGTCTTCGCCCGCGCCGCCCGGCTCGCGCGAGCGCGCACTGTCAGCGCTTTCGCTCATCACGGAACGGGGGATTTTACACGGCGCGCGGCCCGCCTGTCGAGTCGGGTGTGCGCGCCCGCATCACTTGATCTGCGAGATGATGCGTATGAATTGGTAGAAGCCCGCGACGGCGCCGAGGACTATCCCGGCGAGCATCAGCCAGCTCGTCCCCAGCCAGCGGTCGAGCAGCCAGCCCACGCCCATGAACGAGAGCACGGAGAAGAAGATCGAGAGGCCCGCGACGTAGGCCATGCCGCTCTTCCGCGTCGTCTCCTGCTCTTCGCTCTCCCGCTCGTTCTCGTCCATTCGCTCCCCCGAATAGCGCGCCTTTGCGGTCTCTGCGTTTACTCCGTGTCCTGCGGCGGTTAAGTGGGTCGTGCTTAACCGCCGCAGGACGCTGGAGGACTCGCGAAGGGCGCAAAGGAATTACCCGATGATGATTTTACGCGGGGCGCTACTTCGTCAACTGCTTGCGCCTGAGTTCCGCGAGCATACGCTCGGCCTTCTGCATCTCGCGCTCGGCGGAAGACAGTTCGAGGCGCGGCTCTTCAGACTTTGACAATAGCTTGTACGCGCCGACGCCTGCGAGCGCGATGACGCCGAGTATAACGAGCCACTTGAGGAGCACGATCACGAGGCCGTAGAGGGCGAACGCGCCGAGGACTGCGAGAAACAGCACGAGCAGCGCGAGAATGATCTTGAAGAAGCTCATAAAAAACCTCCGGGAGCGAATCCACCTGTGCCCTTCGGGCGCTTTCACCAGGATAAACGCTCGCGGGCGCGCACTCGTTCAAAACTTTCGCTCACCAGCGCCCGCACGTTTCAATTACCAGCGCCCGCGCGTCAGGTAGTTCTTCGGCACCTCCCACAACTGCGCGCGGCGCGAGTGGCGCATCGAGTCGTGTATGAAGCAGACGTGCGTGCACCAGCACGCGCGCCCTTCGTCAATCGCCGCAAGCTCTTCGCGCCGCGCGCGGTCGGCCCAGAGCGCGCCGAAGTCGCAATCGTGGTCGCGCAAGGAGGCGAACCGTCCGCGCAGCTCGCAGGCGCGCACGCCGCCGTCGTAGTCAATGACGGCGGTCGTCTCGCCCGCCGTGCAGGGGAAGGGCCAGGGCCTGGACGCGTCGAAGTTCGCGTGCTGCGTGCGGTAGTGCGTCGTGATCGCGCCGACGTAGGCCACCGACTTGACGAAGCGCGTGGCGGCGTCGTCCGCCGCGAACATCCTCCCGCCGTAAGCCGCGGTGAGCGCCGAGACGCGCGCGTACAACGCGGGCAGAAGCTCCGTCGGCACTTGCTTGATTCCCGCGCCCGCCTTCGTCTCGCCGCGGACGATGTTGAAGTAGTGGCCGTCCAAACGGAAGTTCTCGAACATGAAGTCGGCGAGGCGTTCGAGCTCGGCGTAGTTCTCGGCGCAGACGACCGTGTTGACGTTGAGGCGGAAGCGTTCCGCGTACTTCTCCTTGAGCGGGTAGAGCGAGCGTATGCAATCGAGCGTGCGCCCCCAGTTGCCGGGCACGCCGCGCACGCGGTCGTGCGTCTCGCCGTAGCCGTCGAGGGCGACGTTGAGATAAAGGTGAAGCTCCGGGTGAAGGCCGAGCGCGCGGTCAACGATCTCGAAGGTGCGGCTTTTCAGCAGCCCGTTCGTCGGGATGATTAGGCGGCGGACGCCGTTGTTCTCGACGAAGAGTCGAATTATCTCCGAGGCGTCGTGGCGCAGCGTCGGCTCGCCGCCGGAGAGCCAGAGGTCTGTGATCGGGGGCATCGTGCGGGAGACGCGCGCGATCTCTTCAAAGCTCAGGTCGCCGGGGCGGTTCAGCTCCTCGTGATAGAAACAGGTCTCGCAGCGTGCGTTGCAGCGCGAGGTGATGAAGAAGATGACCGTGCCCAGGCGCTTCTCGCGCCCGGTCGAGCGCAGCAGTTGGTAAAGTTTGACGACTCGGTTCGGCATAAACGGGAAGCATGTTAGCCGCTCCGGCCCCATCTTTCAACGTGCCTTCGGCTTGAAGCGACGCCCCGGCTTAATCGGCTCAAGGGGAGAGGTTCATGCGCCGGAGCAAGTCCGAGAAGCGCGGGTCGGAGTGGAGGTTGTCCCAGATGGGGTTTACGTTCAGATAGATCAACGGCGGGAACCGTTTCTCGACCGCCTGTCCGAGCCACGCGAACGCCTGATCCTTGTCCCCCAGGCTGGCGTAGATGATAGCCATGAGGTGCGGGGAGACGTAGCCCTGCCCGGCCCGCTGCTGCAACTCACTGAGCACCTTCAACGCCTCTTCCCTCTTCCCCCAGGCGGCGTAACCCTGGCCGAGCGCAGCTAGCATCTCGTTGTTGTCCGGCGAGAGCGCGACCGCGGCCTTGAACTCGGCTATGGCCGCGGGGAAGTCGCCCTCTTGTTCGAGGGCGCGACCGAGCAGGAAGTGCGCGCGCGCGAAGTTCGGGTCCATGTCAATCGCTTTCCGCAGTTGCGCGACGGCCTCGTCGGGCCGGCGGGCGAAGTAGTAAATCTCCCCGGCGTCGGCTGCGATGGGGAGCGAGAGCGGGTCTAGCTCCTGCGCGCGTTTGATCTCGGCGATTGACTCCGCCGTCCGCCCCAGGGTGATTAGGCAGTAGGCGTAGCCGTAGTGCGCCGAGGCGTAGGACGGGTTCAATTCGATGGCCCGCCTGAACTCGCTCTCGGCTGCCTGCCTGTTCCAGGAGTAATAAAGTTTGAGCAGCCCCAGCGACGTGTGCGCCTCGCTCAGCGTGTCGTCAAGCTCGACAGCCTTTGTCGCCGCTTCCGTGGCCTTCGGCGCGGACTCCGTGCCCGGTATCAGGCCGTACCCTCCGAAGGCGTTGTACGAGTCGGCCAGCCCGGCATAAGCCGAGGCATAGTTCGGGTCTTTCTCAATCGCCTGCTGGAAATAGCCGACGGCTTTCCTGAAATCGTCGGGCGTGCGCTTGTACAAGTAGTAGCGCCCCTTCAGGTAGAACTCGTAGCCTTCAGCGTTAGCCGTGTCGTGCCTGACGAGCTGCTTCTGCTCTTCGCCGGACAGCCTCAGCCGAAGCTTACCCGTAATCTCCCGCGCGATCTCCTGCTTGACGGCGAGCACGTCCGAGACCTTGCGCTCGTACTCCTCGCCCCAGAGCTGCGCGCCCGTCTGCGCGTCCACCAAGTCCACCTGCACGTTCAGCGTGTCGCCCACCTGACGGACGCGCCCCGTCAGCACGGTGCGCACGTTCAGCTCGCGCCCGACCTGCTGCGGGTCGGCCTCACGCCCCTTGTAGCGGAAGGCCGTCGAGCGCGCGACGACGCGCAGTCGCTGGAGCTCGGTCAGGCTGTTAATCAGTGCTTCGGGGATGCCGTCGGACAGGTACTCTGTGTTCGGGTCGCCGCCCACGTTGGCGAACGGCAGGACGGCAATCGAGTCAGTCCTGTTGGTGAAGCGATAGGCGACGACGGCGGCGGAGGCGAGGAGGAGCAGGACGAGGGCGACGGCCACGCCGCGCTTGTGCCGCCTGATTCCGGCGAAGACGTACTCGGCGCTCGAAGCCGTGCGCGCGCCTTCGACCGGCGCGGTCTGCGCGGCTGACGCCTGCGCGTCGGGGACGGCCTCGCGCACGCCGGAGGTCTTTGCCTCGACGCCCGCGCCCCTCTGCTCGGGCGGCGCGGTGCGGTCTATCTCGGCGTCCACCTCCAGCTTCCTCTTCAGGCGCTGGATGTCTATGAGCAAATCCTTCGCCGACTGAAACCTTTCATTCGGGTCTTTCGCCAGCGCCTTCTGCGTGATCTCTTCCAGGCGCTCGGGCACGCCTTCGGCGAACCTCGCAAGCGGCGGCGGCTCCTCGTCCTGTATGGCGATGATCTGCCGGTAAGCGTCTTTACCCTCGAACGGCAGACGCCCCGCCACCATCTCGTAGAGCACGACGCCCAGAGACCAGATGTCCGCCCGCGCGTCCACCGCCTCGCCGCGCGTCTGCTCCGGCGACATGTAGGCGACCGTCCCCAACACCAGCCCCGGCTCGGTGTTCACCTGAAGCTGCGTCCCGGCCTGTGTGTCAACTTCCTGCCGCCCCACCGCCGCGGGCTTCCCGGCGAGCTTCGCCAGCCCGAAATCCAAAACTTTGACGATGTGGTCGCGCCGCCGGATCATCACGTTCTCCGGTTTGATGTCTCGGTGGACGACGCCCGCCTCGTGCGCCGCGTCGAGCGCCGCGGCGACCTGTGCGGTGATGTCCAGAACGTCGTGCAGTTTCAGGCGGCGGCTCGCCATGTACTGCCGCAACGTCACGCCGTCAACGTACTCCGTGACGACGAAGCGCGTCGCGCCCGTCTCGCCGAAGTCGTAAACCGTCAGGATGTTCGGATGTGTGAGGCCGGAGACGGTGCGCGCCTCCTGCACGAAGCGCTGCATGCGGCGGGGGTCGGAGGCTACCTCGGCGGAGAGCAGCTTGACGGCGACGGCGCGCTCCAGCTCGCCCGTGTCCTGCGCGAGATAGACCTCGCCCATCCCGCCCGCGCCTATCTTCTCGCGGACTTTGTAGCGTCCTAAGAGTGTGCCCGATGCGAGGTTCATGCTCACGGCGTTTGAAGTTAGCAGGCGCTGGCGAAGGACGAACCGAGGACTCCGGGTAGAAGGTTTCGACGGAACGAGGCGGCGACTTTAGTCGAAAGAATTTACGGCGGAAGAAATCTTTTCGGATTGCCGAGGGCGGAGTCTTCCGGCGGCTAAAAGGTCTCCTTAGTCGCCACTCCTTAGAGTGGACTGCCGCGCCCGCCCCGCCGCGGCGTCGTCCGCGGAATCGGCGGCGATGATGGCAGTTTCGTTCGGCGATTTCAACTCGTACTCGATGCCGCGCCAGACGATGCGGCGCGAGAGCACGGCGGCGAGCGCGTTGTAAAGGAAGAGCGCCGCCGTCAAGGGCCAGAGGAGCAGGTGCGCCCATAGACCAGCGCGAAGCTCCGCGTGCTGGTCTTCGAGCGCGAACGCCACGGCGCGCAGGCGGAAGAAGGACTTCCACACGCCGAGCAGGAGGACGACCGAGACGAGCGCGAGCGGCCAAGCGAATGAGAGTCCGAGCGCGGCGCGCGCGGCGGCGAGGGCGATGCCGCCGAAGAAGACCGCGACGAAGAGAAGGTTTGAGATGAGGACGAAGCGCCAGAGGTGCGGCGCATAGACGCGCGTGATTTTGAGTTGCCGCGTGGTGAACTCGAACAGCTCCGCGGGCGTGCAGTCTTCGAGCGAGGCCGTCAGGCACGCGGGCACGAAGCGGATTGCGAGTTTCGCCTCTTGCAGGGCGCGCGTCAGCGCGTAGTCGTCGGAGACAGCGCCGCGCCAGCGCTCAAAGATGTGCAGCCTCTCGAACGTCTCGCGCCGGATGGCGGTCGAGCCGCCCCAGCAGAAATTTCGCCGGTCTTCTGGGCCGAGCGACGAGGCAATCGAGGCGTTCCAGACCGAGCGCAGGTGCGAGGCCCATCCGCCGCGCATGGGCAGGAACCAGCGGTAGCCCGTGGCCGCGCCTATACCTTCGTCTTCGAGCGGCGCGACGAGCGCGCGCAGCCAGTCCGTGCGTGGCCGCGCGTCCGTGTCAACGAAGACGAGGACTTCGCTCGAAGGGTCGGCGGCGGCGACGCCTGCGCGCAGGTTGTGAACCTTCTGCCCGCATGCGTCCGCGCGGCCCGCGACGACGAAGCGCGCGCGCGCCGCGCCGCACCCCGCGAACTCGCGGCTCAAGCTTTCGGCGACGGCGAGCGCAGGGTCGTCCGCGCGGTCGGAGACGAAGACGAGTTCGTAAGCAGGGTAGTGCTGCGCGAAGAGCGCGGCGAGGTTTTCGCGCAGGCCCTGATCCACGCCGCGGCACGGCACGAGGACGGAGGCGCGGGGCATGTAGAGCGGTCGCTTCGCCTCAAGCTCGCGCCGGAAGAGCGCGAGCCAGCGCACGCCGCCGCGCAACGAGACGAGACTCTGCAAGATGACGAGCGCGGCGAAGAAATAGAAGATCAGCATCCCCGGTCGGCTGTAGCGCGCCGCGCCGAGAAGGCGGCGGGCGCGCCGCGTGCGGCCCTCACCTGATCGTCACTTCGAGCGTGTAGGCGGACGCGGCGCTGTGCTCGCGGTTGTTGACGACGGTGATGGTGTAGTCGCCCGACTCCGGCAGTTCGCCCGACCAGTCGCGCACGGTGAAAGCGCCTTCGACCGGCGTGCCGCTCGGCGCGGTCAGGGAGAAGACGACCTGGCGGTTCGCGGACGCTATGTGCAGCGACATCGTCTGCCCGCGCCGCGCGCCGAGCGTGTACACGTCGCTGTGCGCGTAGGCGATTGCGCCTTTCTCGACCGCGGTCGTCCGCCCGCGCGCGAAGCGTATGCGCCGCTCCGTGACCGTGCCGCCCTGCGCGAGTGCCGCGACCGAGAAGAAGCACAGCAGAGCGGTGAAGATAATGGTGCTGGTTCGTGATCCGAATTTGTTTGGAGTCATGTTCGGCAATCCTTCCGTATTTTTCAGCGGGCGCAGGTCTGCGCGCGCCCGCCGTCAATCGAGTAGGTCGCGCCCGTGATCCAGGAGGCGCGGTCGGAGGCGAGGAACAGTATCAGCTCCGCCACCTCTTCCGGCGAACCGACGCGCCCGATGGGGTGCGTCTGCTTCGAGTGTTCGAGGAAGGCCGCGTACTTGTCTTCGCTCATGCCGCCGCGTTTGTGAATCTCAGTGACGACGACGCCGGGGTTGACGGCGTTGACTCTCACCCCTTTGGGCGCGAGTTCGAGCGCGGCGCAGCGCGTCAGTTGATCCGCGCCGGCCTTCGAGACGCAGTAGGCCAGCACGCCGGGAAAGGCGCGCAGTCCCGTCACGCTCGACACGTTGACGACGTTGCCCGGTCGCCTTTCGAGGTGCGGCGCACAGAGCTGCATGAGGTGGAAGACCGAGCGCAGGTTGACGTTCATCATCGCGTCCCAGTCGGCGAGCGTCGTCGTCTCGACCGTGCCGTTGCTGATGATGCCGGCGGCGTTGACGAGCACGTCCAGCCCTCCGAACTTCTCGACCGCCTCGGCGACGGCGCGGCGCGCGTCCTCTTCGACGGTCACGTCGGCCCGAACCTCGACGGCCTCGCCGCCGCGCTCGCGCGCACGCCCCGCGACTTCCTTCAAAGTCTCGCCGCTGCGCCCGACGAGCGCGACGCGCGCGCCCGCCTCGGCGAATCGGAGCGCCGTCGCGCGACCTATCCCGGAAGTCGCGCCCGTGACGAGCGCGACCCTCCCCTCCAAATCCCTCGCCATCTCGGCCTCCCTGGTTGTGCGCGGGTGTGAAACTAACAGGCCGACATCTTCAGACATTCGCGGCGGATTCGCAACACGAGAATGAAGGCAAAAGGCAAAAGAGGAAGGCGGTCGGCATGCCCCTCATCGTCGGCGACGACGAGAGCGACGCTGTCCGCCGTGCCATTGCTTTTGCCTTTTTACTTTTGCCTTACTTCAGCGCGACCGCCCCGCCCGGCGCGAGCGCGGAGACGACCGTCTCGGCGGCCTTGATGAACGGGAGCGGATAGACGCCGATGAGGATTACGAAGACGGCGCAGACGACGAGCGCCGCTTGCAGCGCGGGCGAGAGCGAGAGCGGGCGCTCGTCGGCCACGCGGTCGCCGATGTACATCGCGCGTATGAAGCGCACGTAGTAGTAGAAGGAGACGACCGTGTTGAAGGCCGCCCAGCCCGCGAGCCAGTAGTACCAACTCTTCCCCTCCGCCGCGCCGCGCTGGATGATGCCGCCGAACAGGAACCACTTGCCGATGAAGCCGCCGGTGACGGGAAGGCCGCCCAGAGAGAGCATGAAGACCGCCATCATCAGCGCCGTGCCCGGAGCCTTCTGTCCCAGCCCTGCGAGGTCATCCACCTCGTCGCCGATGATCCCGCGCCGCCGGAGAGAGATGATGACGCCGAACGCGCCGACGTTCATGAAGGTGTAAACGA
This sequence comes from Acidobacteriota bacterium, assembly GCA_003222975.1. Classification (GTDB taxonomy): domain Bacteria; phylum Acidobacteriota; class Blastocatellia; order Pyrinomonadales; family Pyrinomonadaceae; genus QHXN01. Next base: position 108,451 of record QHXN01000010.1, read on the forward strand.
TGAGATAGACGACGAGGCCCGTGTAGCCGTACTCGTTCGCGGCGATGATGCCGAGCAGGAGGTAGCCCGCGTTCGAGACGGAGGAGTAGGCCAGCAGGCGCTTCGAGTTGCTCTGCGTCACGGCGGCCCAGTTGCCGACCATGATCGTGATGGCCGCGACGATTCCGAGCAGCGGTGCCCAGTCAACCCTCATCCCGCCCAGAGCCTCGACGAAGATGCGCGCGTAGAGCGCGAAGCTCGCCGCCTTCGACCCCGTCGAGAGGAAGGCTGTCACGGAAGTCGGAGCGCCCTGGTAGGCGTCGGGTGCCCACATGTGGAACGGCACCGCCGCGATCTTGAAGAAGAGGCCGGCGGCGAGCGCGATCATCGCGAGCAGAACCATCGGCCTCAGAGAGAAGCCGTTGATGTCCGGCGCTTGCGCGACGGCCTGCGCCACACGCGGTGCGATCTCCGCGATGTTCGTCGAGCCGGCGACGCCGAACAGGAGCGAGATGCCGTAGAGCAGAATCCCCGACGAGAACGCGCCGAGCAGGAAGTATTTCATCCCCGCCTCGTTCGACTGCCGCTCGCGCTTCGTGTAGCCGACGAGCACGTAGAACGTGAGCGCCATCAGCTCCAGGCTGATGTAGAGCACGATCAGGTCGTACCCCGACGCGAGGAACATCATGCCGACCGTGGCGAACATTACGAGCGAGTAATACTCGCCCCCCTGTTCCCTCTCGACATCAAGGTAACGAAGAGAGATCGCCACCGTCAGCGCAGCCGCCACCAGGAAGATAAGCTCAAAGACGACCGCGAAGCCGTCAACCTTCAAAGTGCCGTAGAAGCCCACGAGCGGCGACGCCGTGCCCACGCCGGAAAGGAGCGGCCAGCCGAGCACCAGCACAGAGGCGGCTGCCAGCGCCAGCCCGACGAGCGCGAAGTAGCCCGTCCAGCGGCCCAGGCGCTGCGGCAGCACGACTTCCATCACGAGCGCCACGCACGCGCACAACGTCAGAACCAACTCCGGCGCGATCAGACGCAGGTCGCCCGCGTCGAACAGCGCGGTTGTGGATGCTTGAAGAAGAAACATAAGTTCAAATGCGGAATGCTGAGTGATGAATGATGAATGTTAAGAAGCTCGCTGCTTTACATTCATCATTCCGCATTCATCGTTCATCATTTACTTTCGCCGTCTGCGGCGCGCGCGGCGGCGTCGCGGGGAACGGGTAGTCGGGGCGGACGTGCTTGACGATGGCCGCGACCGGCTTCTGTATGAAGTCGAGGAAGGGCTTCGGATAGACGCCGATCCAGAGCGACATGACGACAAGCGGAATCATGTAGGCCCACTCGCGACCCTTCAGGTCTTTGAGCGTCTCGTTCTTCGGGTTCTCGATGTTTCCGAAAAACATTCTTTGATAGAGCCAGAGCATGTAGCCCGCGTTCAGGATGATGCCGAGGGCGGCCCAGCCCGACCACCACGGGTTCGCCTCGAACGCGCCCCGCATGGCGAGGAACTCCGAGATGAAGACGCACAAAAGCGGCAGCCCAATCGCCGTCATCGCCATCGCCAGGAAGACCGCCGCGTAGCCGGGCATGACGTGCGAGAGGCCGCCGAACTCGTTGACGGCGCGCGTGTGCCTTCTCTCATAAATAATGCCGACGAGGAGGAAAAGCGCGCCGGAGTAGATGCCGTGGTTGATCATGTGGAGCACCGCGCCGTCCAGCCCGTTCGGGTTCAGGGAGAACAGCCCCAGCATCACGACGCCCATCGAGGAGACGGACGAGTAGGCGACGAGCTTCTTCACGTCGCCGTCACGTTTGACGACGAAGTACATCGCTGCGAGCGCGCCGTAGATGATGCTGATGAGGGCGAGGATGATCATCACGTTGCGGACGCCGAAACTGCCGAAATAGCTCTGGTCAATCGAAGCCTTCGGGAAGAGCGGTAGGTTGAAGCGGTAGAAGCCATATGTGCCGAGCTTCAAGAGGATGCCGGCGAGGATGACGCTTCCGGCGGTCGGCGCTTCGACGTGCGCGTCCGGCAGCCAGGTGTGGAACGGCCACATCGGGACCTTGATGGCGAAGCCGAGCGCGAAGGCGAAGAAGAGGATGACCTGCATCGTGCCCATCGGCAGAACGCTGCCCAATGACTGCATGAACATGATGTTGAATGTGCCCGTGCCCGCTCCTTGCGCCGCGGCGAAGCTGCTGTTGAGCAACGCCAGCGCGGGGCCGTTCCCCGCAATCAGAGACTTCGTCGCGGGCGCGATGGTCGAGACGAGCGACGCGTCCTGCGTCAGGAAGTACAGCTTGATGAGGCCGAGCAGGAGTCCCACCGAGCCGACCAGCGTGTAGAGGAAGAACTTGATGGCGGCGTAGAGCCTTCGCTCGCCGCCCCAGATGCCGATGAGGAAGTACATCGGAACCAACGAGACCTCGAAGAAGAGGAAGAAGAGGAACAGGTCCGCCGCGCAGAACACTCCGAGCACCGAGGTCTGCAACAGCAGCAGCAGGACGTAATACTCCTTCTGTCGCTTCTCGATGTACTCCCAGGAGGAGAGCGACGCGATCCAGCCCAGCAGCGTCGTCAAAAGGATGAGCAGCACGGCCACGCCGTCCACGCCCATCTGGTAGCGCGCGCCGATGACCGGAATCCACTGCGCGTCTTCGAGGAACTGAAATCCTCCGAGGCCGCGGTCGTATCCGAGGAGCGCGAGCGAGGCGACGAAGTCGAGCGCGAACCACGCGGTCGCGAAACGCTTGAGCGCGCCGGTCTGACCCTTGTTGAAGAGGAAGAGGACGACGAGCGCGCCGAGCGCCGGCAGCCATGTGATGATCGAGAGCAGGTAGGGGATTTTCACAGTCCCTCCGAAACGAATCGCTAAGTGGGGTAAAAGGGTAAGCGGGTAAAAGGTGAAAGGGATAACGACTCTCCCTTTTTCCCTCTTTCCCTTTTCACCCTTTCCCCTTCCTCACCTCGCCCCCGTGATGGCGGCGAGGATGTCTTTGCCGAAGTAGAGGCCGACCGCGGCGACGAGGCCGAGGATCATGACGAGCGCGTAGTTGGCCGCGACGCCGGTCTGCGCCGCGCGCAGCAGCGGCGACATCAAAAGCTTGATGAAGCCCGCGACGCCGTTGACCGCGCCGTCCACGACGAGGCGGTCGGTCGCGCCGGTGAAGCGGCTCAGTTGCCGCGTGAGCCAGGCCGCGCCGTTGACCGCGCCGTCAATCCCCTTCGAGTCAACGGCGTTGACGGCGCGCGCGGCGTCCATCGTGCGGCGCGTGAAGAGCGCGCCGTAGAGTTCGTCAATCCAATACTTGTTGAAGCTCGCGCGGTAGAGCGAGGAGAGCCGCGCGGCCCAGAGGTCTGGCAGCTCCGGCTTCCTTATGTAGAAGAGATAACCCAGCCCCATGCCGAGGCCCGCGGCGAGGAGTGAGACGACGATGAAGAACCACTCGGCGGCGGCGTGGCTTCCGCCGAGCACGCCCTGGACGGCGTGCGCGAGGTTGAAGCCCGTGTCGCCGTAGGGCAGAGGCGGCTCGGCATGCCCTTCTCCGCTCTCGGTCGGAAGCGGGGCCTCGCGGCTTCCTTCCTGTCGCACGGCCTCGCGACCGGCGACGCTCTTGTTGCGTTCTTCGAGCGCGGTGACTTCGGCGCTCGTCTCCTTGCCGAACCGTCCGGTCGCCGGGTTCCAGATGACGGGATCGAGCCAGTTGACGATGTTGAGTCGGCCCCCGACGTGCTGGCCGCCCGCGAAGGCGGGGCTGATGCCGACGAAGCCGCCGACGGTGGCGAGCACGGCGAGCACGGCGAGCGGAACCCACATCGAGGGCGGCGACTCGTGCGGGACGACGGAGCCGTGCGGGTGTTGGCCGTGGCCCGCAGGCTCGTGCGGGTCGTGGTGGTCGTGCACGTCGTGGCCGCGCGTGTCCGTCGCCTCGGCCTCGCCGACTGCCTCGGCCTCAAGCACGTGGGCGACGCCGACGCGCTCTTCGGGGCCGTGGTGCGGGCGGTCGGCGACCGACGGGTCAATGGCGACGTGGACGGCCTTGCCCTCGTCGTAGGCGGCGGCGTGCGCCTCGTCCGCCTGGCCGCCCGCGCGCACTTCGAGGAAGCGCTCACGTCCCCAGAAGGTCAGGGCCATCAGTCGCGTCATGTAGAAGGCCGTGCAGGTGGCGGCGATGGTGGCGATGAGCCAGAGCAGCCAGCCGCTGTGGAAATACTCGGTCGAGGCCGCGTTCCAGAGTATCTCGTCCTTCGACCAGAAGCCCGCGAACGGGATGACGCCGCAGATGGCGAGCCAGCCCGCGAAGAACGTCCAGTAGGTCTTCGGCATGTACTTCCTGAGGCCGCCCATCCGACGCATGTCCTGCTCGTGGTGCATGGCGTGGATGACCGAGCCTGCGCCGAGGAACATCAGAGCCTTGAAGAAGGCGTGCGTCATCACGTGGAAGATGCCGATGACGAAAGCGCCGACGCCGCAGGCGAGGAACATGAAGCCGAGCTGCGAGACCGTGGAGTAGGCCAGAACCTTCTTGATGTCGTTCTGCGTGATGCCGATGGTCGCGGCGAACAGGGCCGTCAGCGCGCCGATGATTGCCACGACGAGCATCATCGCCTGCGAGTGCTGGAAGATGACGTTCGTGCGCGTCAACATGTAGAGGCCGGCAGTGACCATCGTCGCCGCGTGGATGAGCGCGGAGACCGGCGTCGGCCCGGCCATCGCGTCGGGCAGCCAGACGTAGAGGGGTATCTGAGCGGACTTGCCGCACGCGCCGACGAAGAGGCCGAGCGCGATCCAGGACATGATGCCCCACTGCCCTATGATTTCGATGGGGAAAGCGCTCGCCTGCGACATGACGGAGGTGTACTGCGTCGTGCCGAACGTGGCGATGACGCCGAAGACAGCGAGCGCGAAGCCGAAGTCGCCGACGCGGTTCGTAATGAAAGCCTTCCTTGAAGCGTCGCCGGCTTCTTTGCGGTCGAAGTAGTAGCCGATGAGCAGGTAGGAGCAGAGGCCGACGCCCTCCCAGCCGACGAACATCATCATGAAGTTCGACCCCATCACGAGGATGAGCATCGAGAACATGAAGAGGCCGAGGTAGGAGAAGAAGCGGTAGAACCCGCGGTCGCCGTGCATGTAGCCCGTGGCGAAGACGAAGATGCACAGGCCGACGCCCGTCACGATCAGCATGAAGACGGACGAGAGCGGGTCGAGTTGGTAGCTCCACTCAACGTCGAGCACGGAGCCTTGCCCCCTCCGCACCGGCGCGTGCGTGACGCCGACGACGACGGCCTCGCCCGGCTTCGTGCCGCGCTCGCGTGCGACGCGCCCGGCCTCATCGCTCGCCTTCTTCGTCGTCTCGCCCTCGGCTCGCTCCTGCAAGCCCTCGGTTATCTCAGTCGCGCCGCCCGGAATCCACGTGTACTTGAAAGCGCCGTCGTCGCTCGTCACGTAAGTCTTCGGCCAGATGGTCGTGCCGTAGTTGACGACCGCCGCGACGCTGATGAGGAAGGCGAGCGCCACCGAGCCGACCGCGACCGCGCTGACGAGTCGCTCCGAGAAGCGGAACTTGCGGCCCAGCAGCCCGTTGATCGCCGCGCCGACGAGGGGCAGGAGTGGGACGAGCCAGATGTATCTGTGCATAAGCAAAAGCCGTGAACCGTAAACCGTAAACCGTGACAAGAGAAAACCGTTCTTACTCGTCACGGTTTACGGTTCACGGTTTACGCCCGGTCACCATTTCAACAGGTCAATCTTGTCAACGAAGACCGTCCCGCGGTTGCGGTAGAGCGCGATGACGAGGCCGAGGCCGATGGCCGCCTCGGCGGCGGCGACGACGATGATGAAGACCGTGAAGACCTGCCCGGCGACGGCGTTCACGTTCCCCGTTTCTTGCAGGTAGCGCGAGAAGGCTATGAAGTTCAGGTTCGCCGCGTTCAGGATCAGCTCGATAGACATGAAGATGACGATGATGTTGCGGCGCACGAGCACGCCGGCCACGCCGATTGAGAACAGCAGCGCCCCGATGACGAGGAACTTCGAGAGGTCGGGGTGCTGTATGCCCTCCGACATGCGGCCCAGGGCCGAGTCCTGCCAGAGAAGAATCATCGTCGAAGCGAACGAGTTATTCATACGTCCTCACTGGAACCTGAGCGAACACCGCCGCCCCGCGTTGCTGATAAAGCGTGCAGGCGCGCCCGCGCGCGGCGAGCGCCGCGGCCTCAGACTTGAAGGTCGTGCGCGTGCAAAGCCTCTTCGACCTCGGCGGGCGTCAGCTCGCCCGTGGTCTCCAACTCCTCGGCCACCTTCGGGTCAACGTCGTCCGCGGCGAGTTCCTGTTTCGCCGTGCGGGCGAGCAGAACCGAGCCGACAATGGCGACCAAGAGGAGCACGCTCGCGATCTCGAAGGGCAGGCCGCCGTAGCGGTAGAGGCTGCCGCCGACGCGCTGCGTGTCCTCGGAAATCTTCGAGACACCTGTCTCGGATGGCTTGAGCGCCGCCTCGCGCGCGCGCCTCGACTGGTCTTGCGCGTCGGCGCGCTCCTCGGCGTTCGCGTCCGCGCCGCCCGCGACGAACTGCCCCGCCGACTTATTGATGGCGTAGAACAGGCCGAAGACCAGGAGCGCGGCGAAGCAGACGGCGGCGGTGACTTGGGCCGGACGGTTGAACAACTCCTCACCGCCGCGCTCTTCAGCCGAGACGTTGACGAGCATGATGACGAAGAGGAACAAGACCATCACGCCGCCGACGTAAACCAGTATCTGCACGCCCGCGATGAACTCCGCGCCGAGCAGGATGAAGAGCGCCGCCACCGAGACGAGCGTCGAGATCAAAAACATCGCCGAGTGGACGGCGTTGCGCGCCATCACGGTCAGAAGCCCCGCGATCAAAGCGGCGAGCGCGAACACCCAGAAGAAGACGCTTTCCCAGCCAGACAGGATCATATTCGTAAACCGTGAACCGTAAACCGTGACAAGTTAAAGCCATGTGCCGGAAACCGCGAGCCGTGCTTATACGGAAACCACTCGTCACGGTTTACGGTTCACGGTTTACGGCTTTTACGCCTCGAACTTGCGTGCCTCGCGCCCCTGTTCCAACATCTCGCGGTTCCAGACGAAGCCGGCGCGCGAGTAGGTCGCCAGCTCGAACTCCTGCGTCAGCTCCAGGCAGGCCGTCGGGCACGCCTCCTGGCAGAGCGCGCAGAACATGCAGCGCGAGGTGTCGAAGATGAACTCGTCGAGGACCTTCTTCTTGCGCGGCTTGCCGGCGACCATGACCTCGATGTCCATCGGGATCACGTCAATACAGTCTTCGGGGCAGGCGAGCGCGCAGAGGTTACAGGCGATGCACAGGGACTCGTGCGTCTCCGGGTCCATGTTCAGGCGCGGCGCGCCGTGGAAGCGCGGCGCGACGATGGGCCGCACCTTCGGATACTGCTCGGTGTAGATGCCGAACCCCTTGACCGAGTCTTTGTCCGTCAGCGCGCCGAGGTTGTACTTCAGCGTCAGACGCATCCCCTGAAGCAGATCAAACAGGAAGAAGCGCTTCAGCTTCTCCTTCCAACTCGCCTGCGAAACTTTGACCAGTGGCATATCAACTCCTCGCGTGAACCGTGAACCGTAAACCGTGACAAGAAAAGCCGTGACAGAATATGTTGAACTGTGACATCAAAGCGTTTCTCTTGTCACGGTTCACGGTTTACGGTTCACGGTTTTTTACCCTTCGCCCGTCGCCGCGGTCGTCGCCACCGCGGGCTTGCCCTTCGGCACGTCAACGAGTCGGACTTGGCGGCGCTGCTTCTTGAGGTTGAAGTCGCGCGAGCGCCAGTTGACCGCGGCGAGGAAGAGGGCTGCGACGAGCAGGCCGGCCCAGCCGAGGGCGATGGCTACGCCCTTGCCCGTCGCCGTCAGGTTAAGCCCCCTCGCCAGATTCGGCGCGCCTTTGAGCGACTCAATGGTCTTAATGTTGTTCCAGCCGTCGAGCGCCTGCACTGTGAAGACGGTCAGGCCCGTCCAGACGATGTTCAGGAGCGAGGCCGGGATGAGCCACTTCCAGCCCAAGTCCATCAACTGGTCGTAGCGGTAGCGCGGGAACGTCCAGCGGAACCAGAAGTAGAGATAGAGCAGGACGGCGCACTTGACGACGAAGACGAAGAGGCTCAGGAAGACGTAAAGGTTGTTGTAGCCGCCCGCGAGCCGGAGCACGCCGGGGAAGTACCAGCCGCCCAGAAAGACGGTCGTCGCCACGCCCGCGACGACGACCATCGCCGCGTATTCGGCCATGAAGAAGAGCGACCAGCGCATGCCGGAATACTCGGTGTGAAAGCCCGCAACGAGTTCCGACTCGGCTTCGGGCAGGTCGAACGGAGCGCGGTTGTTCTCGGCGATGCCGCTGACGAAGAAGATGGCGAAGGCGAGCGGCTGGTAGAGGAAGAACCAGACGGAGTCGGACGCCTGCGCCCCGACGATGCCCGACAGGCTGAGGGTGCGCGCAAACATCAGCGCGCCGACGAGCGACAGCCCCATCGAGACCTCGTAGGAGACCATCTGCGCCGAAGAGCGCAGGCCGCCCAGGAGCGCGTACTTCGAGTTCGACGACCAGCCGGCGAGGATGAGCGCGAGCACGCCGACCGAGGAGACCGCGAGGACGAGCAGCAGGCCGATGTTCACGTCCGTGATGACGCCCCAGTTCGGCGCGAACGGCACGACCGAGAACGTGAGGAACGTTGCGGCGACTGCGATGTAAGGCGCGAAGCGGAAGATGTAAGGGTCGGCGCGCTCCGGCATCAGGTCTTCTTTGGTGAGGAGCTTCACGGCGTCGGCGATGGGCTGCAAAAGTCCCCACTTGCCCACGCGCATCGGCCCCAGCCGCGCCTGCATGAAGGCGGAAATCTTCCGCTCCAGGTAGCTCGCGTACAAAGCCCACACGGCGATCAGCGTGATGACCGCGCCGATCTGTATGAACGGCCACACGACGAAGTTCACCGTCTCCTGGCTGAACAACTTCAGCAGCAGGTCGTCAACGAAATTCGGCGGCGCGAAGAGTAAGCTAAACATGCTCTATAAAGATTTGGGCCTACACCCGTTTGTTTTCCAGTGTGTCCATCCGGTGCTCAAGATCGTGCGGCTGGCTCGCAGGTCGAGCATGTCTTGATTAATCACATCAACCTTGCGAGACAAGTGACGAATGTCCGAACGTATGTCGTCGAAGTTGGATTGCATCTCCGCGAACTTCGCCCGCATTTCAGCGCGGAGTTCTCCGACATCGCGGCTGATCGCGCTCAGGTAATTGAGGATTTCAGTGAGACGGTCTGTGCTCATTTCTCTTCCTTTCCGTGAAGTCTAAACGTCAATCTCGAACGTGCAGCCGCGCGTCGTCTTCAAATCAACCAGCTCCCAGTCGTCTTCGAGCGTGCCCTTGCGGTCAACGACGAGGTAAGAGTACCACTCGCCCAGGGCGAAGGGCGGCGTGTGCCACGTGCCGCGGAAGTACGCGTAGGGCAGACGGCCCTCGACGCGGAAGGCGGCGACCTTGTCCACGTCGGGCGCTTCCAGCCCGTTCGGCGGCGCGACGCAGATGACGGCCTGCGAAGAGGCGAGCGGCGAGAAGACCTGCATCGTGTGCTTGTGCCGCGCCATGAACTCGAACTGGAAGGGCCTGGGGTCGGCGGTTGCGCCCGTGATGCTCGGCACGCCCATGCCGATGTCCACGTCCACAGAGCCGCGCCGGTCGAGCACGACGCCGAAGGGCGCGAACGCCTCGCGCGTCATCTCTTGGACTGGAAGGCGAATGACGTTCATGGTGTTTTAGCTGTTAGCTGTTAGCTGTTAGCCTTTAGCTTCCTGTCCCACCTGCGGATGGCATCAACTCTTAGATTCGACCGTCGGAGTACGCAAGAGCTAATAGCTAACAGCTAACGGCTAACAGCTAACAGCTACCTATCTATCTCGCCGAGCACGATGTCGAGCGTGCCGATGATGGCGACCACGTCGGCGACGAGGTGGCCGATGCACATCTGCCTCAAGGCTTGCAGGTTGATGAGGCACGGGGGCCGCACGCGCACGCGGTACGGGCGGCTCGTGCCGTCGCTCACAAGGTAACAACCGATCTCGCCCTTCGGCCCTTCAATCGAATGATAGTAGTCGCCCGCGGGCGGCTTGATGACCTTCGGGATTTTGGCGTTGACGGGGCCGTCCGGCAACTGCTTCAAAGCCTGCTGGACGATGCGGCGCGACTGCCGCATCTCTTCGAGGCGGACGAGGTAGCGGTCGTATGTGTCGCCGTTCTCGCCGACGGGCACGTCGAAGTCGAGGTCGGCGTAGGCCGCGTAGGGGCGGCTTTTGCGTATGTCCCAGGCGACGCCGGAGCCGCGCAGGGCCGGGCCGGACAGGCCGATGGCGATTGCGTCCTCGGCAGAGATGACGCCGATGCCGACCGTCCGACCGAGCCAGATGCGGTTCTCCGAAAGCAGGGTCTCGTACTCTTCGAGGCGGTGCGGGAAGTTGTCCACGAAGCGCTGCACGTCTTCGGTGAAACCCTCGTAGGCGTCGTTCGGCATGCCGCCGATGCGCCAGGCGTGGCAGGTGAGGCGCGCGCCGAACTGCTGCTCGAAAATCTTCAGAATCTCCTCGCGCTCGCGCAAGGCCCAGAGCAGAACGGTGAACGCGCCGATGTCGAGTCCGTGCGTGGCGAGCCAGAGGAGGTGCGAGGCGATGCGGTTCAACTCCGTCAGGATGGTGCGGATGTAGTGCGCGCGCGGCGGGATTTCGAGGCCCAACATCTGCTCGACGGCCTCGACCCAGACCAACCCGTTCGAGACCGCCGCGATGTAGTCGAGCCTGTCCCAGTAGGGCGCGATCATCGGGTAGAGGCGGTTCTCCGCGATCTTCTCCATGCCGCGGTGCAGGAACCCGATGTCGCAGTCCAGATCAATGACGGTCTCGCCGTCGAGCCGCAGGATGACGCGCAGGACGCCGTGCGTGGACGGGTGCTGCGGCCCCATGTTCAAGACCATTTCGGGGTTGTCGAGCAGCGTCTCTTGCGTGGTGGCGACTTCTACTTGGTGCATAAAGCTAAATGATGAACGCGGAATGATGAATGATGAATGATGAGAAGGTCGCTGTTTTTAATTCATCATTCATCACTCCGCATTCATCGTTTCTTTCTTGAAAGCTCCCGTCACACTGTCAATCTCAAGCACGAGCGCGATGTCGGAGACTTCGCCGCCCTTCTTCTTCCGCAGGAGGTCGAAGAGGATGGCGGAGGCGGCGCTGTCGCGGTTCCAGACGTTGCGCGGGGCCATGCGCTGGCCGAGCGTGTAGCCTGCGGCCTCCGCCGCGGCTGACGCGTCGAAGACCTTCACTTCGTACTTGGCGGCGAGGTCTTTCGGGTGCATCCCTTTACTCGTGCTCCTTACGACCGACTTACTTGTGCTCCTTCGGCAAAGGGTCGCGCCCGTCGCGGAACAGCTCGCGGATGCGCCGCTCGTCGGGCGTCTGCAAGATGTCGAGGCCGTAGGCGCGGCGCTGCATCAACTGCTCGCGCTGGACTTCGGTGAAGACGGGCAGGTGACGCGCCGTCCACTCGTTCTCCATGAACTCCAGCGGGTAGTCCTTGCGGAGCGGGTGGCCGTCCCAGTCCGAAGGGAGCAGAAGCCTCCGCATGTCTGGATGATTTTTAAAGCGGACGCCGAACAGGTCGAAGACCTCGCGCTCCATCCAGTTGGCCGTGGGCCAGACGCCGGTCACGCTCTCGATGCCGTCGGCCTCGTCAGCCGCGGCCTTCACTCTCACGCGCTCGTTCTTCGAGATCGAGTAGAGGTTATAGACCAACTCGAACGGCGCGTCCTCGCGCTCCGGCCAGTGGACGCAGGTCAGGTCGCTCAGGTAATTGAAAGGCGTTTCCGCGTCGTCGCGCAGGGCGCGGCAGGCTGCGACGACGGAATCGCCACGGACGTGAATCGAGAGCTGGCCGAGGAAGTTGAAAGCGCCTGTGACGGCATCGCCCAGTTTTTCGCGCAGGCGTTTGACGAGCGGGTGGTCTGAGGCGTCCGAAGGCTTCGGCCCTTCGTCCTTTTTCTTGACGGGCGGCTTCGGCACGCCCGCTCCGGCGGCTGCCGTCGCCGGCGTCTTCGCAGCGCCGGGCGTCGCGGTCGGCACGCCCGCGCCCGGAGTCGCCGCGGGAGTTTTCGCGGCAGCCGCCTCCTTCAAAGCGGCGGCGCGGGCCTTCGCCTCGGCGATCTTCGAGGCGCGTTCGAGGTCTGCCAGCGAAGGACTCTTCGAGGGGTCGCCAACTTCGGGCGACTTGCCGCCCGGCGGTCGCGCCGAAGGACTCGCCGCTGCTTCCCCGCCTGCGGCAGACGCAGTTTCAGCGCCCTCCTTCGTCGAGGCTTTAGTGCCCTCTGTCGTCGCGGCTTCAGCACGCGCGGCTGGTCTCTGCTCACCGCCTTCTGCCTGTGCGGCGGCAGCCTCCTTCTTCGCTTTGGCCTCGGCGATGATGCGTTCGAGGCGCGCTTTCTTCTCTTCGGGAGTCTCGTTCGGCGGCGCGCTCGCGGGCCTCGGCTTCGCGGACGGCGCAGTCGTAGCCGCTTCAATCTCTCCGCCCGCGGCGGGGACGGTCGTGCCGGAGGTGGAGCTGCCGGAGGGCGCTTTGCCGGTCAGCGCGGCCTGGCTTTCGGGAGTCGGGCGCGGGAGGTCTGCGTCGGGCGGGGGCGGGAGCGTGCCCGCGGTCGCTTCCGCGGAGCCGCGCGCTTTGTCGTCTGCGTTCGAGATGGTCTTTGCCGCGCGGCTTGTGTCGTCGCTTTCAGACGCCTGTGTGTCGGTGGAACGGGGAGGCGTTTTGGGTTCGTCCGTCATCGCGTCCTAGGGTTCGACTCTCCGGGCAGAGACGTGTCGCTACCGTCCCCACTCGCGTATGATTGCGTCTGGTGTAACTTTCAAGGCGCTAAAGCTTTACGAAGGCGTGTCAGCGCGTTTGTAACACGCGGTTTGCGCGCCTGTCAACAAACTCAAACGTGCGCCGCATCCTGCACCTTCAGGCGAGCGAGCCGGGACGCCCGCTCGCGCATCCAAGTGTTTGCACGGCTTGACCATGCGCGGCGCGCGAAAGTATCATGTGACTTTGTTTGAGGGCGCGCCGAACGCCACCTACGGAAGAGGAAACGAAATGAAGCAAGGAATTCATCCCGACTACCACACGACCACAGTCCACTGCGCCTGCGGCAGCACGTTCCAGACGCGCTCGACTAAAAAGGGCGACATCAACGTCGAAATCTGCTCGGAGTGCCACCCGTTCTTCACGGGCAAGCAGAAGCTCGTTGACACCGCGGGCCGCGTTGACCGCTTCAACAAGCGCTACGGCAAGAAGACGGAAGCGCCCGCGGGCGTCGAGGGTGCGAACGCCTGATTTTTACGGCAGCGCGATGACGCCGATTCAACGCCGCCAGTATTAGCCGACAACAACGGACGCCGACGCTCGCGTCACGGCCCAGGTCTTTCTAACGCCCGAACAGGGCGCGCGAAAGACAGCCGAACCGAACGTCGGCGTCTTACTTTTGAAGGATGAAAGGACGAGTTGTGAGTGCAAGCGAGAAAGACCTGATTGTCGGCGGGCAGGCCGTCATCGAGGGCGTGTTGATGAGGACGCCCGCGGCCTACGCCATCGCGGTGCGCCGCCCCGACGGCACGATCACGCACACGGGTGCGCGCCTGCCGAAGTGGAGCGACAATTATCCCGTGCTGAAGCTGCCGGTGCTTCGCGGCGCGGCGGTACTCGTGCAGTCAATGGCGCTCGGCATCAAGGCTCTGAACTATTCGGCGGGCGAGGCGTTCAACGAGGCCGAGGCCGCACGCGAGGTCAAGGTCGCCTTGACGCCCGCGGTCGTCGAGGGCGAGGGCGACTTCGCGGGCATCACGGGCGGCGTGCCCGGACTCTTCCCCGTGCCGACCAAGAAAAGCCCGGAGGAGGAGTTGAAGCGTGGCTCGGCGGCGGTCTTCGGCTCGATAGCCTTCGCGCTCCTCTTCAACGTCCTGCTCTTCGTCGTCGCTCCGCTAGTTTTGACGAACGCGCTCTTCGTCGGCATGGGCTGGGCCGACCGCAACGCGCAGACCGCCGGGGTCGCGAACGCACAACCGACACAGGCCGCCGCGAGCGACGGCGCACAAACGACCGCGGCGAACGGCACTCAGACGACGGGCGCGGCGGCTAACGACGCGGGGCGCGAGCCGTGGTACGCGCGTGCTTATCACGGCGCGCGCGGCTACTTGAAGCCCGTGAAGCCGAACGTCGGCTTCAACCTCGTTGACGGCCTCATACGCATGGCGATCTTCCTCACGATGATCTTCAGCTTCTCTCTGGCGAAGGACATCCGCCGCGTCTTCGAGTACCACGGCGCGGAGCACAAGACCGTCTTTACATGGGAGGCCGGCCTTCCGCTGACCGTCGAGAACGCGCGCCCACAGCCGCGGCAGCACCCGCGCTGCGGGACGAGCTTCCTGATGGTCGTGATGCTCGTCTCCATTGTGCTCTTCTCGGTCGTCGCGTTCAGCTCGTTCGCCTACAACATCGCCGTGCGCGTCGCCCTCATCCCCGTCGTCGCCGGACTCTCCTACGAGATCATAAGGCTCTCGGCGAAGAAGGAGGGCGGCCTCGTCTTCAAGCTGATTACGCGCCCCGGCGTCTGGCTGCAAAACATCACGACCAAAGAGCCGGACGACGGCCAGCTCGAAGTCGCCCTCGTCGCGCTCAAGGAATCTTTGAAGCTTGAGCCGCAATCCGGAGAGGCCGCGTTGACGCCCTTGTCGTGAAAAGCTTTTAGCCGTCAGCTATCAGCGTTCAGCTTTTATTTGACGGCGGGAGACAAACTTTAAATGAAGGCAGTCAGCGTGAATGTCTCTGGCTGAAAGCTGACTGCTGACCGCTGAAAGCTATGTTAGAAAAGTTGGAACAGATCGAAGCGCGCTACGTGGCACTGACCGAGGAGCTTTCTTCGCCCGATGTCTTCTCCGATCAGGCGAACTACGCGAAGGTGAGCAAGCAGCACCGGAGCTTAGGCGAGGTCGTCGCGAAGTACCGCGAGTGGAAGCAGCTCAAGTCGGAGCTTTCGGGCGCTAAGGAACTCCTCGACTCTTCGGAAGATGACGAGATGCGCGAGCTTGCGCGCGCCGAGATGACGACGCTGCAAGAGCGTCTCGACAAGTCGGAAGAGGACTTGCGCATACTCCTTCTGCCGCGCGACCCCAACGACGAGAAGAACGTCATCCTCGAAATCCGCGCCGGCACGGGCGGCGACGAGGCCACTCTGTTCGCCGCCGAGATGCTGCGGATGTACGGTCGCTACGCCGAGCGCCAGGGCTGGCGCATGGAGATACTCGACGCCTCGGAGTCGGGCATCGGCGGCGTCAAAGAGGCCATCGCCATCATCGAAGGCGACAAGGTTTATTCAAAGCTCAAGCACGAGTCGGGCGTCCACCGCGTCCAGCGCGTGCCGCAGACCGAGGCGAGCGGGCGCATACACACCTCCGCCGTCACCGTCGCCGTGCTCCCCGAAGCCGAAGAGGTTGACGTGAAGATCAACCCCAACGACCTGCGCATTGACACCTTCTGCTCCTCCGGCCCCGGCGGCCAAAGCGTCAACACGACCTACTCGGCTGTCCGCATCACGCACCAGCCGACCGGCCTCGTCGTCTCGATGCAGGACGAGAAGTCGCAGATCAAGAATCGCGAGAAGGCCATGCGCGTCTTGCGCGCGCGCTTGCAGGAACTCGAAGAGCAGAAGCAACACGAGGCGCTGGCCTCGGAGCGCCGCTCGATGGTCGGCTCAGGCGACCGCTCCGAGAAGATTCGCACCTACAACTTCAAGGAGAACCGCGTCTCAGACCACCGCATCGGCCTCACCATCCACCAGCTCGACCTCATCATGGAGGGCGCGCTCGACGAGTTCATCAACGCCCTCGTCGCGCACTACCAGGCCGAGAAGCTGAAGGCCGAGACGGTCGCGGCTTAGACAAACGCAGTAACAAGTGACGAGTGACAAGTGACAAGTTAAGAGCTAATAGCTTGCTCTCATAACTTGCCTTCGCTCGTCACTCGTCACTCGTCACTGCCTTTATGGAAACGACGCGCATCCTGCTCGTCCGCCACGGCCAGTCGCAGGGTAACGCCGAGCGGCGCTTCGGCGGCCACTCCCCGACGCCGCTGAGCGAACTCGGACTCAGACAGGCCGAGGCGACGGCGCGCGCCCTCACAGTTGAGAACGTGACGGCCATCTATTCGAGCGACCTGCTGCGCGCCGTGCAGACCGCCGAGCCGCTGGCGCGCGAAACCAAGCTCGAAATCAAACGGACGGGTGCGCTGCGCGAGCGAAGCATCGGGCGGATGGAGGGCTTGACGTTCGAGGACGCCGCGGAAGCATTCCCCGAAGAATACGCCGCGCTCCTGCGACGCGACTTCGAGCACGTACTGTTGGGCGGCGAGAGCTACCGTCAACTGCTCGACCGCGCCGCGTCGGAACTCGACCGCGCAATCGCGGAGCACCGCGGCGGCACAATCGCCGTCTTCTCACACACCGGAACGATCTGCATCCTCGCCCTGCACCTCATGGGCGCGCTCGACGCGCCGAACCTCCGGCCCGTCTGGGTCTCCTCCGCGAACTGCGGCGTCACCCGCTTCGAGATTCAGCACGGCGGACTGATTCGCGTCCTCAACGTTAACGACACGCGCCACCTCGCTGACATCTGAAGCGATTAGGCTCAGGCGTGTCGAGTCGCCAAGTACCTGCTCCCGCTCCCCAACGTTCGCGGCTCCGAGTCTCAAGGTCGCCGGGTTGACATCGCCGCGTCGTAGTTCTAATTTTCATACGCCGCGAAACGTTTTCCCGACCGACCAGAACCGTCCGACGACAAATAGGGTAAAACTTATGAGCCGAACAACCCGCGCCCCGCGCCTCAGCGTGAGATTTTCGTTGACGCCGCTCCTCGTCTTCCTTTCGCTGCTCGCCGCCCTCCACCCGGGCGCGGCGCAGACGCAGGGCGCGAAGCCGCAGCCCTCGGCGGCGCAGGAGCGTGTCGGCGAATTGAAGGCTCTGCCCGCGAAGGGTAAGCGCTACGCGCTCGTCGTCGGCGTGGACAAGTACGCCGACACGCAGATCACGACGCTGGGCGGGGCCTCGAACGACGCCCGCTCGCTCGCCGACGCGCTCGTCCGCTACGCTGGCTTCCCCGCCGATCAAGTCATACTGCTCGACACGAATCAACCGGCAGACCGGCAGCCGACGCGCGGCAACATCCTTCGGCGTCTGTCGAACCTCGCCACGGTCGTTCCCAAAGACGGCCTGCTCCTCTTCTCGTTCGCGGGCCACGGCATGGAACGCGGCGGGCAGGCGTTCCTGCTTCCATCCGACGCGCAGGTCTCGGACGACGTGACGCTGCTCGAACAGACAGCGGTCAACGTCCTGACCGTCAGAGATTGGGTGAAGAAGTCGGGCGTGCGTCAGGTCTTGCTCATACTCGACGCCTGCCGCAACGACCCCGGCGGTCGCGCCGAGGCCGACAACCCTCTGACCGAGACTTACACGCGCGGCTTCAACTTCAACACGCGCAACCGCGAGGTCGAGGCCTTCGCCACGATCTACGCGACCGACCTCGGCCACCGCGCCTACGAATACACGGAGAAGAAGCAGGGCTACTTCACCTGGGCGCTGGTCGAGGGGCTGAAGGGCGCGGCGGCCAACGAGCGCGGCGAGGTCACGCTCAACGGCCTCATCAATTACCTACAGGTGCGCGTGCCGAAACAGGTGCAGATTGATCTCGGCGCGGGCAAGGTGCAGCGCCCGCACGCAGTCGTCGAAGGCTACAAGGCCGACGAACTCATCTTGAGCGTGGCCGGCGAGCGCGGTCTCACCATCGCGTCGAAAGTGCCGGACGAGCCTGAGTCGGCGGCGAAGCCCGCGGCAGAAGGTGTGGCCGAAGAGGGGCGCGAAGCGCCCGGCCCACAACTGGCGGGAACGATCTGGGCGGGCGAGAGGGACGCAGCCCCCTACACCGTCGAGTTCTTCCCCGACCACAAGCTCCGCTACACGCTCGTCTTCTCGAAGGCGCACACCACGGGGACGTGGTCGCAGATCGGCAACTACGTCCACCTGGACATCGGCGGCTACTCCTCCATGAGCGGCAAGTTCGACGGCGGCGTCATCAAGGGCAAGGGCGAAAACGTCAACGGCGAAAAGTGGGACTGGGAACTCAGGCCGAAGGAGAACTAGCTCGTCTCTCCCGACTTCAACGGCCTCAACGCTTAAAAGCTCAGGCCGCAACCTGCGTCTGGTTGCGGCCTGAGCTTTTTGAAGCGCGCTAATTCCGCGCCGTGCGACTAACCTTTGACCTCGGCCAAGACCTCCGCGGCCTCGGCGTCGAGCGGCGCGACCTCGGCGACCGTCTCTTCGCCGTCGCCTTCGAGGCGGCGCTGGCGGTGAACCGTGCCGTCGGACTCGAAGATATAGGCGGCGGGCGCTTCGCGCATGATGATCTCTTGCAGGCACATCAGGCCGTAGAGCAGCGCTTCGGGGCGCGGCGGGCAGCCAGGGATGTAAACGTCCACAGGGATGACGCGGTCAACGCCCTGCATCGTCGAGTAGGAGTCGAACGGGCCGCCCGTCGAGGCGCACGCGCCCATCGCGATGGCCCACTTCGGCTCCGGCATCTGGTCATAGACTCTCCGCACGACCGTCCCCATCTTCAGCGTCACCGTGCCCGCGATGATGATGAGGTCGCTCTGCCGGGGCGAGGGCCGGAAGACGCCCGCGCCGAAGCGATCTATGTCGAAGCGGCCCGCGCCCGTCGCGATCATCTCGATGGCGCAGCAGGCCAGCCCGAACGTCATCGGCCACAGCGCGGACTTGCGCCCCCAGTTCACCAGGTCGCGCACAGGTTTAGTCCCCATCACCGGCGCGGCCACCTTCCGCCGCAGCGCGTTGAAGATCGAGTCAACGGTCGTCAGGACGATTCCTTCTGGATGCTCTGCCATAAGAAGCTGTTAGCTATTAGCCATTAGCTATTAGCTTTTAGTTTATTGATGAAGGCCGTGAGCATACGTTTCAGCTCGTTGACTTCCCCATCGAGTTGCCGGTATTCAGCATGGTCTAAGTAATTCAGGTCGTGTGCCAGCAGTAAGTGATACTCTACCTCACTCGCCGAGCCGGATGCTATTACTAAGAAGCGTGCCAGCTCGGCATCGCCGCTACGACCACAGCCTTCCGCAATGTTCGCCGGGATGGACGCACAGGCCCGCCGCAGTTGGCTTGTCAACCCGAAAACCTCTTCCCGCAGGAAGGATTTGGTCACATTATATATTTTCAGCGTCAACTCGTGCGCTTTACCCCAAGCCTTCAAACTCTTGAAGTCTTTCACGGCAAGCGCCTCAACCCTTCAAGCCGCCGGCTGCCGGCTAATAGCTAAAAGCCAACAGCTAATAGCTCTGTCATGCCCATTCTAGTGCGCCCTTGCGCCAGGCGTAGTAGTAGCCGACGACGAGGATGCCGATGAAGAAGAACATTTCGAGGAGCGCGAACTTCGTGAACGAGAAGTCGTCGCCCATGAAGATGATCGCCCAGGGGAGGAGGAAGATGGTCTCCACGTCGAAGACGAGGAAGAGCATGGCGACGATGTAGAAGCGGACGGTGAAGCGGTCGTGCGCCTCGGTCGTGGGGTCTATGCCGCACTCGTAGGGGCGCATCTTCGCCTCGCCGTAAAGGTTGGGCCGCACGAAACGGCCCAGCACCACGGGCAGGACGGGGAAGACGACCGCGACGGCGAAGAAGACCATCACCGGCCAGTAGCCGCTCACAGGCCCGCCGACGCCCGCGGGCGTGCGCGCCGTCGTCAGGCTCATGCCCGCTTGCAGTAGGAGCGCGCTCAGCATCTTTCGTCTCGCCTCTCTTCAGCGCGTCAGGTCGAAGTGAAGAACGATTCGGATTCTAGGCGGCGCGCGCGAGCCTTGTCAAACAACATTTCCGCGGCCCTTCACTTCGCGTCCTCGTGCGCGCGGCCCGCGGCGAGCGCGACGGCGTGTGCGAGCACGGGGCGGACGACGGCGAAGCACTCGCGCACGCCCCTGGGCGAGCCGGGCAGGTTGACGACGAGCGCGCCGGAGCGCACGCCGCACACGGCGCGCGAGAGCATCGCCGTCGGCGTCTGCCTCAAAGTCTCCGCGCGCATCGCCTCCGAGAGGCCGGGCACTTCCCTCTCGACGACGGCGCGCGTCGCCTCCGGCGTGTTGTCGCGCGGGGAGAGGCCCGTGCCGCCCGTCGTCACGACGAGGTTCACGTCGTCGCGGTCGGCGTAAGCTCGAAGCGCGGCGGCGAGAGGTTCGGGGTCGTCCGAAAGGATCGCGCGCGCGGCGACCTCGGCCCCCGCATCGAGCAGCAGACCGGCGAGCGCCTCGCCCGAAAGGTCTTCGCGCTCGCCCCTCGCGCAGCGGTCGCTCACAGTGATGACGACCGCACGGATTTGTATCCCCATCCTTCGGAATGTACCACAACCGGGACGCGCTTCAGAGACCCGCGGCGGGACGGGTCCCGCCGCGGAATAATTTATTTGACATCGCGCGGCGGTGAGTGTAATTTTGCGCCCACCTTTTTTCTAACCTCCGTCGCGTGATTGGATTTTCGCCGGAGACGCACCGCTTCGAAGGAGCGGTCGAATTAAGCCTTCTACGCTCGTCCGACGCCGCGCCTGATCGTTACCTGCCTCGGCGCGATGCCGACGCGGCGTCTGTCGCTCTACAAGATAGACTTTGTCCGGGGTCGGCGACCCGGCAATCACGCTCAACACAAAGCCCTGCCTGAAGGAGTCCCCCGCATGTCACAGAACCACGCCGCCGTGCCACGCTCTCATCGTAAACTCGTGTTCGCCTTCCTGCTCGGCGTGCTCGCGCTCGCCCTGTTCGCCGCGGCCTGGGCCGCGCGCCGGGGCGGAGGGGCGTTGGCCGCGGGGAGGCCGCTCGCCTACACGGCCCCCGCGGGCGGTGCGGAGAACCGCTACACGCTCAGGCGGCGCGGCGACGACCTCGTGCTTTCGGACGACCGGACGGGCGCGGTGTTGCGTAGCCAGCCGCTCGCGGCGACGAGTCGCGTCGTCGTCCGCGGGGCGGACGGCGAGACGAACGACACGCTCACCGTGGACTTCGGCGGCGGCGTGTTCTCAGTGCCCGAAGGGATTAGCTACGACGGCGGCGCGGGCGGCTTCGACACTCTGGCTATCGCAGGCGGAACGGCAACCGACGAGCGTTATCAAGTCAATAACGCCAGCGACGGCGTGATTACGCTCGACGAGGCGCGTATCTATTATTCAAACATCGAGCCGATCAACGACACGGTCCCGGCTGCCACTCTTACGTTCAACGCCACGCCCGCGGGCGAGCAGATCAACATCGTGGACGGGCCTGTTGTCAGCGGCACGCAGACCACGCAGGTCAACAGCGGCGCGAGCAACACGTTCGAGTTGATTAACTTTGCCAACAAGATCAACGTGACCGTCAACGGGCTTGGCGGGAGCGACGCCGTGACCTTCAACGTCAACACCCCGGCTGCCGGCCTGAGTTCCCTGACGGTTGACGCGGGCAGTGACGCGGGCGACACGGCTACGATCACCTCTTTCAAACTGCCCGGCGGCACATTCACGCTGCAAGGTGTGGGGAGCATCAACGGCCCCGGCGCGGCTGACGGCAACGCGGACTTGGTGGCGAGCACAATCAGCCTGAACACCACGGGGGGAACGATTGGCACGAGCGCCGCAGTGCCCCTTGAGGTGGATGCCTCGACCCTGAACGCGAACAGCTCCGGCGGCAACATCTTCATCACCGACACGAGTGGCGGCGTGGCTATCGGGCAGGTCAACGCAGGCGCGGGCAACGTCAACCTGACTTCGGCGGGCAACAGCCTGACCAGCGTCAGCCCCAACGACGGTACAGCCGAGGTCATCGGCAACGTCGTCACACTGAAGGCGACCGGAGCATCGAACGGCAACACGGGTCAGATCGGCTTCTTCACCACCGGCGCACAATTCTTCGAGGTGGACTCGAACGTCCTGAACGCCAGCACCAACAACTCGCGTCTGTGGATCAGGGAAGTGGGCAGCGGCCCGACGGCCGGCACCGCCATCGGCCTGGTCAACGCCGGCACCAACACGGCCTTCCTGCAAACGCAAAACGGTGGGAGCCTGACCAGCCAGACGGTTGACGGCACAGCCGACGTGACCGCCGCCACCGTGAACCTGCGCGCCAACAACGGCGGCAACCTGGGCGCGAGCACCGCCAGCCCGCTTGAGATAAGCGCCTCAACCCTGGACGCCGCGGTGCTGAATAGTGCGGGCGCAATTAATATCCTTCAGACCGCCGGCAATCTGAACGTAACGAATGCCACAACGAATAACGGCAACATCAGCGTCCAGACCGTGGCCGGAGACTTGACGGTGGGGACGACGGTCAGCGCTGGCGCAGGGGCCGTAAGCCTGACCGCCGGAAGCACCGGCCCCAGCCCCGAGCATCTGCTGACGAACAACGGCACGGTCACAGGCACGTCGGCCACCCTTACCGCCGACCGCATGGCCCTAGACAGCGGCACGATCATCGTCGGCACGGGGGCGGCCAACGTCGTCACCCTCCGTTCGTTCACACTCAACCGCGCGGTCAACCTGGACAACACCGCCGGCGACCCCGCCGGCGAGCTGCGCCTGTCGCAGACCGAGCTGAGCACGCTCACGGCTGGGGCCGTGCGCATAGGTCGGAGCGATGACACCGCCAACCTGACCGTGAAGTCAGTGATCAGCAGCCCCGCCGGCTGGGCTGTTCTCCATCTCATCACAGGCGGCGGTATCTCACAGAGCGGCGGGGGAGCTATCGCAGTTCCCAATCTGGCCGCGCAGGCCGGCGTCGGCGTGTCGCTACTCACCAACCCCAACACGGTCTCGATTCTCGCCGGCAGTGCGGGCGGCGTGTTCCGCTTCGGCAGCACGGGCAGCCTGTCCGTCGGCGCGGTGGACGGCGTGGCCGGCGTCAACGACACGGCCAGCGCCGCCGACGTAACGCTCACGGTCAACGGCGCCGGCAACGTTCTGACCGTCAGCCAGCCCATCGCCAGCAGCGGCTCGAACATCATCCTTACGGCGGACAACATGGACCTCAACGCCGCGGTCAACGCCGGGACGGGGACTGTCATACTCACCCCGTTCATCCTGATTCGGGCGATTGACCTCGGCACCGAAAGCGGCATCTTCCTCTCCCTGACTGACGCCGAACTAGACCGCGTCACCGCGACCGTCCTAGAGATCGGCAGCGCCTCGCCGCAGTACCAGGGCCAGGTCGAGGTGGCCGCGCCGATCACACAAGCCGGTAGCGGCTACACGACTCTGGAGATCAACACCACCGGGGCGGTCAGTAACTCTGGCGGCAGCATTGCCGGCACGAACCTTCTCATCCTTTCCGGCAACGGCATCGGCAGCGTGGGCGCTCCACTCGCCACCAGCGTAGCCAATATCGAATTCATAAACATCGCAAGCGGCAACGTCAAAATCAACAACACGGGCAATTTGGAAATCGGCAACGTCATCGGCGACGGCGGCCTCAACCCCATCGGAGCCGTAACCCTCAGTACCACCGGTTCAATGTCCTTCAAGACCAACGTATTGGGCGCTGGCGATGTCACTCTTACCTCCGGCACCGGCAATTTTCTGGGCGCGGGTGGCGGCGTCACCGCCGCGAACAACCTGATTTTTAACGACCAATCCTCCGCCGGACACACGTGGACGATAGGGCCGACTTCCCTCGCCGAAAGCCCCAACGCGGCCATCCCCTACTCAAACGTAAGCACATTGACCGTCAACGGTGGCGCGGGCAACGACACTTTTAACGTCACGCCCAGCTCGACAATACCGATAACGGTTGCCGGCAACGTGCCGACGACCGCCCCCGGCGACACCCTCAACGTCAACACGTTCGGCACGACCAACCCGACGCTGAACGTCACGAGTTCGAGCGGCGCGAGCAAGAACGGCAACTACACGTTCGGCAACCGCCAGACCGTGACCTTCACGAGCATCGAGACCATCGCCACGACCGGCCCGCTCACCGCCCAAGGCACGACGCTCGCCGCGACGGAGGGCGTGCCCTTCACGGGCGCGACCGTCGCCACCTTCACGAGCTTCGACCCGTCGCGGCCCGCCAGCGACTTCACGGCAACAATTAATTGGGGCGACTCGACGGCCTTCTCAACGGGGACGATAGCTTCCAACGGCAGCGGCTCGTTCACCGTCACCGGCGACCACACCTACGCGGAAGAAGGCTCCTATAACATCGCCGTCACGATCCACGACTCGGCGAACAACTTCGACGCGACGGCCAACACCGCCGCCACGGTCGCCGACGCGCCGCTCAGCGTCGGCAACCTCAGCCCCGGTTCGCCCACAACCTTCAGCGGCGCGGGCGGCAACGGCACGAGCGGCGGCGCGCTCAACGCTTTCAGCGCCTTCAAGAGCGCCGTGGGCGGCGTTGACAACGGGGCCGCCCCGACTCCGAAGGTGGGCGGCTTCCGCACGATCAACTGGGACGCCGTCAAGCTCGACGGCACGGACTTCGGCGGCGACACCACCGTCATCGTGCCGAACAAGACGGTCGGCATCCCCGTCAACCGCTTCCAGGAGCGCGGCACCGAATTCGAGGAGGTCTATGCCGTCAGCGGCGACGGATTCGTGAGCGTGAACCCGAACGCGGCGGGTCAGTTCCCCGCCTTCAGCCCGAACAACACGTTCGCGATGTTCAACGACAACACCATCGGCTTCAGCTTCGTGCTGCCGAGCGTACACACCACCACCCCCGTGCAGGCGGCCTCGCGCGGGTTCGGCGCGATCTTCCTCGACGTGGAAACTCCCAACACCACTTCAATCGAATACTTCAACGGCACGACGAGCCTCGGCAAGTTCTTCGTCCCCGTGGGCACGTCGGGGCAGCCGGAGTTCTTCGGCGTGCTCTTCCAGAACCCCGTTGTCACCAGCGTGCAGATCGTCCTCGGCAACGCACAACTCTTCAGCTTCGACGGTACGACCGTGACGCCGGGCGACGCGGACACCCCGCCCGGCAGCGACCTGGCCGTGACGGACGACTTCGTTTACGCCGAGCCGACCGCCATCCCCACGGGCATCACCGTCACCGCGAGCGCCGGAGAGCCTGTGACCGCGACCGTCGCGTCCTTCAAGGACGCCGATCCCGCGGGGCAGGCGAGCGACTTCACGGCGATCATTGACTGGGGCGACGGCACGACCTCGGCGGGCACGATCACGCCCAACGCGTCGGGCGGCTTCGACGTGACCGGCGCTCACACTTACACGGGCGCGGGCGTGTTCACGATAACCACCTCGATCAGGGACGTAGGCGGCAGCAGCATCAGCGCCGCGAGCACGGCGATCATCGGCGGGCAGTCCCTGCTCGGCAGCATCCAATTCAGCGCTCCGAGCACCAGCGCATCAGAGAGCGCGGGCAGCGCGACCGTCAACATCACTCGCACGGGGGACACTTCTGTGCCCGCGAGCGTTAACTTCGAAACCAGCGACGGCACGGCGCATCAGAGGAGCGACTACACGTTCAACTCCGGCACCGTCCAGTTCGCGCCGGGGGTCACGACGCAGGCGGTCAAGATTCTGCTCGTCAACGACGCCTTCGTCGAAGGGCCGGAGACCTTCTTCGTCACCCTCTCGAACCCTTCCAACAATTTCATGCTGGGCAGTCCCGGCACAATCGCCGTCACGATCACGGACGACGACGCCGTGCCCACGACCGTCAACCCGATTGACGACACCAACTTCTTCGTCCGCCAGCACTACCTCGACTTCCTCGGGCGCGAGCCTGACACGTCGGGCTTCCAGTTCTGGACGGGCCAGATCACGGCCTGCGGCTCGGACGCCGCTTGCATCAGCGACCGCCGCGTCAACGTCAGCGCGGCCTTCTTCCTCTCCATCGAGTTCCAGGAGACCGGCGGCTTCGTCATACGCACCCAGCGCGTCGCCTTCGGGCGGCAGTCCGCCGATCCCACGTCGCGCGTGCCCTATCTCCAGTTCATGCGCGACACGCGCCAGGTCGGGGCGGGCGTCGTCGTCGGGCAGCCCGGCTTCGACACGCTGCTCGAAGCCAATAAGCAGGCCTACGCCCAGCAGATCGTCAACGACCCGGCCTTCCTCGCGCGCTTCCCCATCACGCCCGCCGCCGAGTACGTTGACGCGCTCTACGCCTCGGCGGCGGTCGCGCCTACGGCAGCAGAGCGTCAGGCGGCCATCAACGCCTTCGGTGCGGGCGGGACGGCGGGAAGGGTCGCGGCGTTTCGGTCGGTGGCGGACTCCGACACGTTGCGCCAAGCGGAGTTCCGCCCGTCCTTCGTCTTGTCCGAATACTACGGATATCTTCGGCGCAACCCGACGGACGCGCCGGACTTCAACGACTCGGGCTACCAGTTCTGGCTCTCGAAGCTCAACCAGTTCAACGGTGATTTCAACAAGGCCGAGATGGTCAAGGCTTTCATCGTCTCGCAGGAGTACCGCGGGCGCTTCGGCCAGCCGTAGGATGAAGTGATGAATGATGAGTGCGGAATGATGAATGATGAGTGAGAAGGCGGCTTGCCTTTCATTCATCATTCATCATTCATCATTCCGCACTCATCACTTCTTTTTTGGCGTGGAGTTCTTGCAGCGAGACGACCGACACTTCGGTCTGCGCGCGCGCGGCGATGGCCTCGACGATGGCCTGCGCGCCGGTCATCGTCGTCACGCAGGGGACATTGAACTGGAGCGAGGCGCGGCGGATGGCCTGCTCGTCGAAGTGTGAGGCGCGGCCCAGCGGCGTGTTGATGACGAGCGCGATCTCGCCCAGTCGTATCTTGTCGGCGATGTTCGGTCGTCCCTCGTTGACCTTGAAGACCGACTCGACTTCGAGTCCGACCTCGCGCAGGCGCGCTGCCGTCCCGACCGTCGCCGTCAGCCTGAAGCCGAGGCGCGCGAGGCGTCGCGCGAGCAGCGCGGCCTGCCCCTTGTCCGAGTCGTTGACGCTGATGAAGGCCGTCCCTTCGGTGGGAAGCTCCAGCCCCGCGCCCGTCATGGCCTTCGCGTAAGCCTCGCCGAACGTGCGCCCGACGCCCATCACCTCGCCCGTCGAGTGCATTTCGGGGCTGAGGACAGGGTCAACGCCCGGAAACTTTTTGAACGGGAAGACGGGCGACTTGATATAGAAGCGTTCGAGGCGGACGGTCAAATCCTCCGGCAGATTGAACTCCGAGAGCTTCCGGCCCGCCATCACGAGCGCCGCGACGCGCGCGAGCGGAACTCCCGTCGCCTTCGAGACGAAGGGCACGGTGCGCGACGCTCGCGGGTTGACTTCCAAAACGTAAACGCGGTCGTCCTTGATGGCGAACTGGATGTTGATGAGGCCGCGCACCTTGAGCGCGCGCGCGAGCTGCCGCGTGTAGTGGCGCATCGTGTCGAGGTGCTCCTCGGCGATCTTGAAGGGCGGCAGCACGGACGAGGAGTCGCCCGAATGAATCCCCGCCTCCTCGATGTGCTCCTGAAGCCCCGCGACGACGCAGGTCGTCTCGTCGGCGAGCGCGTCCACGTCGAACTCCGCAGCCCGCTCAAGGAACTTGTCAATCAGCACGGGCTTTTCGGGCGAGGCTTCGACGGCTGTGCGCATGTATTCGTCCAGGCTCCGCTCGTCGTAACAAATCGCCATCGCGCGCCCGCCGAGCACGAAGGAGGGGCGCACCATGACGGGGTAGCCGATGCGCTCGGCACATTCTTTCGCCTCCTCGAACGACGTGGCCGTGCCGTTTTCGGGCTGCGGGATGCCGAGTTCGCCGAGAAGCGCGCCGAAGCGCCTGCGATCTTCGGCCAGATCAATCGAGTCGGGCGACGTGCCGATGATGGGCGCTCCGGCCTCGTCGAGGCGCGTCGCCAGGTTCAGAGGAGTCTGGCCGCCGAACTGGACGATGATGCCTTCGGGCTTTTCTACGTCCACGATGTTCATCACGTCCTCGAACGTCAGAGGCTCGAAGTAGAGACGGTCGGAGGTGTCGTAGTCGGTCGAGACGGTTTCGGGGTTGCAGTTGACCATGATGGTCTCGAAGCCCGCGTCGCGCAGCGCGAACGAGGCGTGGCAGCAGCAGTAGTCGAACTCGATGCCTTGCCCGATGCGGTTCGGCCCCGAACCCAGAATCATGATCTTGCGCTGGGTCGTAGGCGCGGCCTCGTCCTCCTCCTCGTAGGTCGAGTAGAGGTAGGGCGTGAAAGACTCGAACTCCGCGCCGCAGGTGTCCACGCGCTTATAGACCGGCTTGAGGCCGAGCCGCTTGCGGTACTCGCGCACCTCCGGCTCCGTCCGCCCGGTCAGGTAAGCGAGGCGGCGGTCTGACAGGGCCGCCTCCTTGAAGTCGCGCAGCGCGTCCATCGGAATCTCTTCGAGCGCGTGCCCCTCGACGCGCTTCTGTATCTCCATGACCTGACGAATCTGTTCGAGGAACCACGGGTCTATGCGCGAGAGGCGGTAGATTTCCTGTAGCGACCAGCCGCTGCGGAGCGCGTATGTGATGTAGGAGAAGCGCTGCGAGTTGGGCCGGGCGAGCTTGCGCTGCAACTCGTCTTCGGGCACGTCGCGCAGGCGCAAGGGGCGCACCGCTTCGAGCGAGCGCAGGCCCTTGAAGAGCGCCTCCTTGAACGTGCGCCCAATCGCCATCACCTCGCCGACCGACTTCATCTGCGTCCCCAGAACGTCCTCGGCCTCGCGGAACTTCTCGAAGTTCCACTTCGGAATTTTGACGACGACGTAGTCAATCGTCGGCTCGAAAGAGGCCGGGGTCTTCTTCGTGATGTCGTTCGCGATCTCGTCGAGCGTGTAGCCGACGGCGAGCTTGGCGGCGATCTTCGCGATGGGAAAGCCCGTGGCTTTCGAGGCGAGGGCGGAGGAGCGCGAGACGCGCGGGTTCATCTCGATGACTCTCACGTCGCCGTTCTCAGGATTGACGGCGAACTGTATGTTCGAGCCGCCCGTCTCCACCCCGACCTTGCGTATGACGCGGATCGCCATGTCGCGCAAGGTTTGGTACTCGACATCCGTCAACGTCTGCGCGGGCGCGACCGTGATCGAGTCGCCGGTGTGCACGCCCATCGGGTCGAAGTTCTCAATCGAGCAGATGATGACGACGTTGTCGGCGAGGTCGCGCATCACCTCAAGCTCGAACTCCTTCCAGCCGAGTATTGATTCCTCAATCAGAACCTGATGGACGGGCGAGGCGGCGAGTCCCGCGCGCACGATCTCCTCGAACTCTTCGGGGTGGTAAGCCGTCCCGCCGCCCGTGCCTCCGAGCGTGAAACTGGGGCGGATGATCGCGGGGTACTGCGTCTCTTCGACTATCGCTTCGGCCTCGGCCCACGAGTGCGCGAAGCCGCCGCGCGGCATCGGCAATCCCTCCTCCTCCATCGCGCGCTTGAACAGCTCGCGGTCTTCCGCGACGCGTATCGCCTCGCGCTTCGCGCCGATCATCTCGACGCCGAACTCCTCAAGCACGCCTTCGCCGTCGAGGGCCATCGCGAGGTTGAGCGCCGTCTGTCCGCCCACCGTGGGCAGCAGCGCGTCGGGCCGCTCGCGCCTGATGATGGCCGCGACCGACTCGACCGTGAGCGGCTCGACGTATGTGCGCGTGGCCGTCTCCGGGTCGGTCATGATCGTCGCCGGGTTCGAGTTCACCAGCACGACCTCGTACCCTTCGGCGCGCAGGGCCTTGCAGGCTTGCGTGCCGGAGTAGTCGAACTCGCACGCTTGCCCGATGACGATGGGGCCTGAGCCGATGATGAGAATCTTGTGGATGTCTGTGCGTCTGGGCATGGGAGCTACGGGGACGCCCGCGCGGAACTCTTTTTCTGTCGCAGGAGTCGTGGAATTATACACACTCGATGGACGCGCCACTAACCTGCCGCGCGGGACATCTTTGTATACCGGGACGGTCGCCGAAAAGATTGAAACGCGTGGGTGGTTTGGCGTACTTTATGGGCGACTGAGAGAGGAGCGCATGAGGTGGCAGCCAACCCTGAACGACGTTACGCGCTTGAAGAATACTTGGAGCTGGAAAGAACTTCCGAAGAGAGGTTTGAATTCCGGGACGGCGAAATCTTCTGCATGAGCGGCGTCAGCGAAGAACACGCCGAAATCGAGAC
>QHXN01000074.1 GCA_003222975.1 Acidobacteriota bacterium
GAGCGCGCCGAGCGTAATCGTCCAGCCCAGGAGTGTGAAGACGAAGGCGAGCAGGAGGCGCAGGGCGAAGAGTATCAGTTCGGCCCAGCCGTTCGAGACGGGCGTGCGCGTGTAGAGGATGAAGTAGGGCATCAGGCCGAAGACGAAGAGGCCGACGACGTAGATGAGGACGGACTGCGCGTTGAAGGCGCGGGCGATGACTCGGTGGATTCGTTTGAGCGTCGGCAGAAGCCCCAGGCGCGACGCCGAGAGCCAGAGGTGTGCGGAGACGAGCGGGAGGGTGATGCCGAGCAGCAGAAGCCAGAGCGAGGAGACGAGCGCGTCCTGCCAGTGCAGAGGCGTGGGCGGCTCGGTGTGCGGCGCGGCCACGAAGGCGTGCGGCGCTTCTTCGATTTTAGGCAGGTGCGCTTGCAGCACGCCGAGCAGGTAGATAATGCCGACGGCGAGCGCGATGAGCGGCAAACTGAGCAGTAGGATTTTCAGGAAGTCCCTCAGCATGTGCCGCACGGGCGCGCCGACGCCCGCCGCCTCCGGCTGTGCGAAGTTGACGACCGCCGCCTGCAAGACGAAGAAGAGCAGCGGCGCGGCGAGCGCGGTCAACGCCGAGAGGACGAGTTGCCAGACGGTTGCCACGCCCGTCGCGAAGAAGACGTAGAGGCAGGCGAGCAGCGCGAGGTAGAGCGCGCACAGCAGCAGAAGCCCCAGAGGGTTGCGGAAGAGGCCGAGCGCAGAGTTGCCGATGGCCTTGAGCGAGTCTTTAATCATCTCTGAACTTTCCTTTTGAACTTCACGATCTGTTTCTAGCTCACGTGACTCGGGCAGAGGTTGTAAGCCGTCGGAGACGGCGGCAGCATAAAGCCCCGTGCGTCAGCACGGGGGTCGAGCCGCCGCCAAAATTAGCAAGCCCGCGCGAGCGGGCGGCAGCCCTCGCAATTCAAACGTCTGTCGCTATCTCCGATAGCTCCGCTCTTCTCCGTTCGACTCCGACCCCGCGCTCGCCTAAAGGCATCGCACGGGGCTTTATGCTGCCGCCCGCTCCGCAGGCTGAAATCCGAACTTCGCACTCAATTACTTGTCCAAAATCGTCAGCGCGGCGCTCGCCGAGTTGGCGCGCACGTCCGGCTCGTACATGCGCTCGACGCGTGCGGGGGCGACGCGGAACTGGCCCGGAACCTGCACGCGCATGGCGTACTGGAACTGCGCTTTGCCGTCGAAGTAGTTGACGAAGAGGACGGCGCGGTTGTCGCGGAACTCGCGCGCGCTGTACCAGTCGCTCCAGTCCTTCTCGTCGTGGTTCAGGTCAATGCCGCTCACCGACTCGACCTGCTCGCAGCCCGCCGGGATCGGGTCTTCGATCATCAGGTACTGACCCTTCTCGCCTTCGAGCCGGAGGCGCGAGACGATGATGTCGCCCGAATGCACGTCGCCCGTCAGAGGCTCGACCTTCCAACCGAGGCCGCCTTCCGACTTCTCGACGACGTTCAGGCGCAGGTACTCGCGGTGCAGCTTCAGTTGCGGCACGGCGGCTTCGGCGGTCTGCTCCTCGTTGGTGTAGTGCGTGAGCGCCGTCGCAAGGTAGAGCATGCCGTGGCCGTGCTTGACGACGTGCACTTCGCTCGACTGCCCGACCTCGCCGCCCTTGCGCTGCAAGGTGAAGACCTGCGCGGAGGAGGCGTCCGCCGGCGTCACCTGCCACTGCTTAACCTGCTCGCCGTTGACGTAGATTTCGAGCGAGTAGTTCGCTTCGAGTTCGTGGCTGGCCTTGAGGTAGTCAATCAGCGCGTAGATGGCGAAGGCCGTCTCGCGCGTCGAGAGCCAGTAGTAGCCGAAGCGCCGGTGGCCGACGAGCCAGCGCGCGGCCTTCGGCAGAACCTCGCTCGCGGGCGTGATGCGCGCGAGCGCTTTAACGGAGAGCGCCGTGGCCTCGGTGTTGTTGTCCCAGGAAGCGTCCGCGCCGCCGCCCTTCGCCGTGCGCTCGATGTCGGCGGCGACCGTTTGCGCGCGCTTGTCGCCGCGCTCGCTGAGGCCGAGCGCGACGAGGGCGCGGGCGTAGGCCGTGAGCTTGGCGCGATTATTGAAGAGGTCGCCGAGGTAGCGCATGTCAGTCTCGCCGCTCTCGGCGAGCGCGTAGGCGGCGTAGGCGCGTGCGTCTTCGGCCAGGCCGCCCACGCCGTCCTTGCCCTCGTTCAGCATCTTCTTGAGCGCCTCGCGCCCGTTGGCGAGGCGCGTGTCGTCAACGTCGTACTTCGCGCGCTCGGCCTGCACGAGTCCGTCAACGACGTAGGCCGTCATCCAGGCGGTCGTCGGGTCGTCCTTCCACCAGCCCCAGCCGCCGTCGTCGTGCTGGTATGCGTAGAGCCGGCGGAGACCTTTGCGCGTCTTCTTGGCGATGTCGTTCGTGTCCTTGATGGTCGCCGTCTGCACGTTCTGGAGGGCCTGCGTGACGATGACGTTCGGGAGGAACGAGGACATTGTCTGCTCGGTGCAGCCGTATGGGTAGCTCGTCAGGTAGTCGAGCGCGCCGAAGAGCGTGCCCGCGATGGAGGGCGACGCCTCGACGCGGAGAGCGCGCGCGTTCGGGTCGGCGTTCGCAGGAAGCGTGAAGGTGAAGACCTTGTCCGCATCGTCGTCCGCGATGGCGAACGAGTCGGCGCGCGTATTCTTCAAACCGCGCGGCACGATGGGGATGGTCGTTTCGAGCGCGTCCGACTCGGTGTCGGTGAGCGCCTTCGCCAGAACCTTCAGGTCGCCGGTGGCGGGGGCGTTGACGCGCCAGTTGACGCGGTACTCGCCCTGACTCGGAATCGTCACGGTCTGCGCGGGCGCGTCCAGAAGCTTCGCGCCCGCCACGTCAATCGTGATCTTCGTCACCTTGTCGGCCTTCAGATAATTGTGGACGATGCCGGAGAGAGTCACCGTGTCGCCCGCCGTCAAAAAGCGCGGCAGGGCGACGCGGATGATGACATCCTTCCTCTCGACCACCTTCGAGACGGCGACGCCGACGCGCGTGTCTGCCGTGACGGCGCGGGCCGTCGCGCGCCATGTCGTCAGGTTGTCGGGCAGCTCCACCTTGACCGTCGCCTTGCCGTCCGCGCCCGTCACAATCGCGGGCTGCCAGAAGGCCGTGTCTTTGAAGAGGCGGCGCACCTGCGGGTTTACTTCCGTATCGTTCTTGAAGTCGGCGAGCTGGCGCGCGCGTTTGTTCTCGGCGAGGTTGACCACTTTCGTCCCGGCGTAGCCGGAGAACTGGAAGTTGACCGAGAACGAAGTCTGCACGCTGTTGTAGCGCCGACCGTAGAACGAGCGGCGTATGTCTTCGACCGATTCGGGCGAGATGCTGTAGATGGCCTCGTCCACGACGCCGAAGCTCACCTCGGCGTTCGCCGCGGGCGAGCCGTCGGAGTTTCGCGCGAGCACGGTGTAAGAGGCCGTCTCGCGCGGCTTGAACTCCTTCTTGTTCGGGATGATCTGAAGGTTCAGGAGCTTGTCGCGCGCGGGGACGACGATCATCAAGTCCTGCGTGTACATCTCGCTCGCGCGGACGTAGGTGACGTTCAGGAAGACGTTCGGGGCGAAGCGCGCCTCGATGGGCACGTCAATGATCGCGGCGCGGCCCGGCACGTCCAACTGCCGGACGCCCAACACGCCCGACAGCTCGGTCGTGACGAGCAGGTGCGCTTTTTCTTTCGGCAGAAGCGCAAGCACGTGCGCCGTCTCGCCGACGCGATAAGACTTCTTGTCGGGGACGAGCTTGATCTGGCCCTCGCCCTCGTAGGACACGTCAGACCATTCACCGTTGCGCGCCGCGACCCAGAGGCTCCCGGCGTCCATCACGACGGCACGTCCGTTCTCGACCACCGTCGTCTTGATCTCTATGTCGCCGCTGATGGGGACTGTGTAGTCGAGCGCGGCCTCGCCCTGCGGCCCTGTGTCCACCTCTGCGGACGAAAGCTCCTTCTCCTTCGGCTCGTAGTCCGGGTACTCGTAGCCGTCCTCGGTCTTCTTGATGACCTTCTGCCAGCGGCGCTCGAAGAAGGTGAGCTTCACGTGGGTCTGGACGGGCCGGCCCTCGCGGTCGTTGGCCTTCACGGAAATCTTCGCCGCGTCGCCCTGGTAATAGACGTACCGGTCGGGCGAGGCGTAGGCGACCGTGTTGCTGCGCACGCCCGTAAAGCTGGTGCTGTCGCTCATCGAGCGGCGCGCGGCGTCCGTGACCTCGGCTTCGAGGCGGTAGCTGTAGTCCCAAGTGTCTTTCGCGTCGGCCTGCGGGACTGTGAACTCGATGTCGAGCCGTCCCTGCTCGTTCAGCTTGCCGTCGCCTTCGAGCACCATCTCGTCGCCGTAGCCGCCCGATCCGCCGCTGTTGTCGTCGGCGGTCGGGTCTGTGCCGAACTCGTCCCCGCTGTCCTCTTCGTCGCTGCTGCGCCACCAGCCGTAGTAGCGCGAGCGATAGACGTAATACTTGACGGCGGCGTGCGTGACGGGCGAGCCGAAGAAGTAGTTGGCCGAGACGGTGAACCTGGTCTTCTGGCCGGTGTTGACGAACGCCTGCGGCGTCGTGACCTTCACCTTGTATTCGGGCTTCTTGTACTCCTCCACGTCGAAGCTGCCGGTGGCCGAGTCGTCGCCGACCGAGGCGTTGATGGTGTAATTGCCGAGCGTCGTCTCTTCGGGCAGGTCGAGTTCGCCGCTGAATGTGCCGCGCGTGGAGAGCGGCAAGTCCTGCTCGTAGATGTTCGCGCCGGTCTGGTCTGAGACGGTGACGGAGACGGTCTTGCCGGCGGGGATACGATAGCCCGCGTCGGTGCGCTTGCGAAGGATGCCTTTGAAATAGACGTGCTGTTCGGGGCGATAGACGGGGCGCTCGGTGTAGATGTAGCCGGTGAAATTCTGGTCGCCGCCTCCGCCCTCCTCGTCGCCACCGCCCTCGCCGCCGAAGTAGAAGGACTCAAGGTCGGAGATGGCGAAGTTGTCGCCCGCGGTCGCCATGATGAGGAAGGGGTTTTGCCCCGAAGCGGTGTCGGCGTCTGCGTTCTCATCACCCTCGGACGCGTCCTCGTCCTTGGCTGCCGGTCGCTTCGACAGCTTGAACTTCAGAAGCCCCTGGCCGTCGGTCGCGCCGACATCCGACAACTGCTTGCCCTTCGACTCCGAGGGCTTCGCGCCTTCGACCGTGTACTGGTCTTGCAGGATTTGCACGCGCACGCCCTCGCGCGGCTGCCCCGTCGCGCGGTCAACGGCGTAAACGAGCATCGAGCCGTCGGGCGAGGTCTTCTCGACGGTGGCGATGTCCGTGACGACCAGGAGGCCGAAGGCGCGCAGGTCGTTGTTGACCGCCTCGACCAGATAGACGCCCGGCTCGCGCTTGCCCAGAGAGATCATGCGCCGGTCGTACACGTCTTCGAGCGGCGGGAGCCGTTCGCGCCAACTGCTGACCATCTGGTCGGGATTGAGGAGCGGCACGCGCGCGTAGTCGGCGACCGAGAGCGGCGTGCGGTAGCTGGTGTCGTCCTCTTCGGGGCGGAAGCGTTGGTTGAAGCCCTTGCGCGACTGGTTCTGGAGCTGCGCGCGGACGTAAGACTTGACGAGGCCGTAGCCCCAGCTCTTGAACTGCCGGAGGCGTTCGAGCAGCGTCGGCTTGTGCTTGGTCATCTCGCCGACCTGCTCCTCCTCGTCCTCGCCGACCTGGTGCGGGTTGTCGAGGCCGCGGAAGAACTTCACAGGGTCTTTGACCTTATAGACGCGGAAGTCCAGCGCGTCCACGCCGCGGTAGTTGACCCAGACGCGCGCGCGGTCGGTCGTCGCGTAGGTGCGGCTGGTGTGCAGGGAGAAGAAGGGCTTCGCGTGCTCGTCGGGCGGCGTGGGCGTGCGCCCCGTCTCCGGCAGAGACTCCGGCGCGGTCTGCGCCGCGAAGCGGTGCTGCGTCTTCACGCGCAGGACGACGAAGCCTGCGGCGAGCAAGACGGCGGCCAGGTAGATGACGACGGAGGCGAGCAGTGTGCGACGGGACATAAGTCCTCCGAGTAGCCAGTAGTCAGTAGTCAGTAGTCAGTAGGCTCCGCATTGCGAGTGCCAGCGCTTTAACTTTAAAAGCCCGATTCATAAAGTTTTTCTACTATCTACTATCTACTGACTACTGACCACTTCCTTTCATTCCAGAATCTTGAGCCGGTAAAAGCCGAGGAAGTTTCGGTTGCCCGCGACGGGACGCCAGCGCGGGTCGGGGTGGTGTTCGAGCACGGAGAGCCGAACCTTTCTGACCTCGCCGGAGTCCGCGGGCGTCGAGCCTGTGTGATAGACGACCCAGTCGTCCGCGCCTTCTGAAGCGACGCGCGCGCGGCCCAGGTAGATCATCACGTGGTAGGGATACTTCTGCACCCAGGGCTGATGAAAAAAGAGTAGGTCGCCGGGCCGCGCCTGCGTGCGGTCGCGGCTGACGAAGCGGCTGTTGAACTCCTTGAGCGTGCGCGCGTCGGCGTACTCGGAGAACGTCCCGTCCGTCAGGTTCGACTCGTCGAACGAACCCGCGGCGGCGCGGAAGAGCTTTTCGCCGACGAGGCTGTGCTCGAGCGTGTAGGCGCTCACGTCCGGCGCGACCGCGTCGTAAGCCTCGCCCATGCGCAGGAACCATGCGCGGTCGTGCGTGCGCAGGGCCTCGCGCCAGGCGAAGCGGACGAGTCCGGCGCAGTCGCGCTGGCCTTCATTCCACTCCTTGCTCGGCTGGTAGAACTGTTGCTCGGCGATTGCGGTGAACCACGCGCGGAAACTCTCGCGGTCGCCGAACGCGCGCAGCTCCTCGCGGTCGGGGATGCCGTCGGAGTCCGAGTCGTCCCAGCCGACTGCGGCGGGCACGGCGGGGTCGCTCGCGGCGGCGGAGCGCGCCCCCGCCACGGCGTCGGCGCGCGCGGGCTGCTGGCAGGCTGCGAAGGAGGAGAGTGCAACGACGCAGGCGAAGCCGAGAGTTAGACGCAGAGGGGGTCGCATCTTTTCGACGAACTCTAAATCACTTTTTCGACGAGGACTCATCAAGACGAACGGGCGCGCATAAACTATCACGGCTGTCAAAAATTGTCTCGCCTTTTCTATCAACGCCGCCGCGCCCGCCATCTCGGACGCCGCGGCACTCGCGCATTGTCGCCGCGACCGGCGGGCGCGCGCGAGACGGGTGCGAACAGCGGAGTCGCGTGCCCGCCGCCCTCGCCGACGGCGCTCGCCCGTCGTCACGCGCTGTGGCTACCCACAGAGAAGTGATGAATGCGGAATGATGAGTGATGAGTAAGGAGCGGCCCGTGCGTTTCAATTCATCATTCATCATTCCGCATTCATCACTTGCCTTTCCCGCCGCCTTGCCGCTATCTTGCAGTTCAAACCGACAAAGCGGACGAGGAGGGGCTGAAGACTGATGGCCGAGACGGGCAAGCTCCACGACGACCCACTCTGGTTCAAGAACGCGGTCTTTTACGAAATCTACGTGCGCGGCTACTACGACTCGGACGGCGACGGCGTCGGCGACTTCCGCGGCCTGACCGAGAAGCTCGATTACTTGGAGTGGCTCGGCGTTGACTGCCTCTGGCTCCTGCCGATGTACGCCAGCCCCTTGCGCGACGGCGGCTACGACATCGCCGACTACTACGCGATCCTCCCCGAATACGGCACGCTCGAAGACTTCAAACAATTTCTCGAAGCCGCGCATGAGCGCGGCATACGCGTCATCACAGACCTCGTCGTCAACCACACGTCGGACGCGCACCCCTGGTTCAAGGAGGCCAGCAGCTCGCCCGACTCGCCCAGGCGCGACTGGTACGTCTGGAGCGACACGCCGGAGCGTTACAAGGAGGCGCGCATCATCTTCACCGACACGGAGAAGTCGAACTGGACTTGGTGCGAGTCGGCGCGCGGCTTCTACTGGCACCGCTTCTTCAGCCACCAGCCGGACTTGAACTACGACAACCCGGAAGTGCAGCGGGCCATGCTCGACGTGGTTGACTACTGGCTCGACTTCGGCGTTGACGGCTTCCGCGTGGACGCCGTGCCGTACCTCTACGAGCGCGAGGGCACGAACTGCGAGAACCTCCCCGAAACGCACGCCTTCCTGCGACGCTTGCGCGCCCACCTGGAAAAACGTCACCCGAACGCGCTCCTGCTCGGCGAGGCCAACCAGTGGCCGGAGGATGTGGTCGAATACTTCGGCGACGGCGACGAGTTCCACATGAGCTACCACTTCCCCATCATGCCGCGCCTCTTCATGGCACTCCGCCAGGAGGACAGGCGGCCCATCATCGAGATACTCGAACGCACGCCCGACATCCCGGCGAACTGCCAGTGGGGCATGTTCCTCCGCAACCACGACGAGCTGACTCTGGAGATGGTGACGGACGAGGAGCGCGACTACCTGTATAACGAGTACGCGAAAGACCGACGCATGCGCCTGAACGTCGGCATCCGCCGCCGCCTCGCGTCGCTCCTCGACAACAGCCGCCGCCGCATCGAGTTGCTTCACGCCATGCTCTTCAGCTTGCCCGGCAGCCCCTTCCTCTACTACGGCGACGAGATCGGCATGGGCGACAACATCTATCTCGGCGACCGCGACGGGGTGCGCACGCCGATGCAGTGGTCGCCCGACCGCAACGCCGGCTTCTCAAAGGCCGACTTCGAGAAGCTCTACTTCCCGGCCATCAACAACCCGGTTTACGGCTTCCAGTCCGTCAACGTCGAGTCGCAGATGCGCTACGACTCGTCTCTGCTGAACTGGATGCGGCAGATGATTCTCTTGCGGAAGGAGCACCACGTCTTCGGTCGCGGCACGATGCGCTTCGTCAAGCCGGAGAACCGCAAAGTCTTCGCCTTCGTCCGCGAGCACGACTCGGAGACGGTGCTCTGCGTCTTCAACCTCTCGCAGTTCGCGCAGCCCGTCGAGCTAGACCTCGAAGGGTTCGAGGGGCGCACGCCCGTCGAGATGCTCGGCAAGACGCGCTTCCCCGCCGTCACCCCTCAGCCTTACCAACTGGCGCTCGCGCCGTTCGGCTTCTACTGGCTCAGGCTCGAAGAGAAGAGCCAATGAGATGAGACATTTGACACTTCCGCAACATTATCCGGGTAAGAGAAAGATGACGGTCGGCGGTTCGGCCAGTCCAACTGACGAGGAGGGCAGACGGGGATGCTGAAGGCTCTGGGGAGCGGTCTGGTGGGCGCGTGCGCGCTCACGCTGATTCACGAGACGGCGCGGCGATTCATTGACGACGCGCCGCGCATGGACGTGCTCGGCATGCGGGCGCTCGCGAAGGCGGCCCGCGCCGTGGATGTTGCGCCGCCCATCACTCTGCACGAGGCCGCGCTCGTCGGCGACCTCGTCTCGAACTCCTTATACTACAGCCTCGTCGGCGCGGGGTCTCGCGAAGACGCGCTGCGCAACGGCGCGCTGCTCGGACTGGCCGCCGGACTCGGCGCAGTTCTCCTGCCTGAGCCGCTCGGCCTGGGCCGCCAGCCGACCGAAGACTCGCCCGCGACGCAGTTGATGACCGTCGCCTGGTATCTCGCGGGCGGACTCGCCGCGGGCGCGGCCTACTCCGCGTTTGCATCCGGCGACGAATGAGCGCGGGCCTTTCGCGCATCACGTCTCAAGTCTTCCTCAGCGCGAAGTCGAGCACGATGGGGTCGTGGTCGGAGAGCACTTCGCCCCCGCGCCCGCGCAAACCTCCGACGACGCGCGGGGCTACATGCGAGTCAGGCTCCACATCGCGACCCGCGAACCAGTCGAGCTTGAGCGAGCAGCGCCCGCCGTGGTCTCTGAGCGCCCACTCGATCCACCAGAAGCACCAGCGCGGAACCCACTCGCCCATGTTCGTGTTCGCCGCCAAGTCCTTCACGTCGTAGTGGAGCGTGCCCGCGCCCGGCTCGTTCAAGTCGCCGTAAGTGTAGCCGCGCCGCTCAAGCTCGCGGAACAGACCGCGCTCGAACCAGCGATCCGGTTTCAAATAGTGGTTCTCGATGACGTGGCCGACCCCCATCAGCACGCGGCGGAAGAAGCCGGGGATTGAATAGGCCGCGCGGCTCGAATTGTAGGTCGAGGTGTTCCAGTCGCCGCCGACGAGGACAGGCAAGGAAGGAGTCAGGCCATCGAGGAAGTCGAGCACAACGCGCATCTGCCTGCGGCGGTGGCGCTGGCTCGAATGCGCGTCGAGGTGGAGGCTCACGGCGCGAAAAGCGCCCCGTGGGTGCTCCACGTCGCAGACGACGGCGCGCTGGCTCCCCAGGCGCTTCTCGCGACCCCTCATCTTGTCCTTGCCGTTCGGTAGCGCGACGGAGCGCGCGGCTGTGACGGGCCAGCGCGACAAGACGGCGTTCCCGTGCAGCGCCTCTCGGTTCTCGCCCTCCGCGCCGCTCTCAAGGCCGCTCCCCTTACTCAGGTTGACGTAGCACGGCGCGAACGCGTAAGCCATCCCTAAGCCTTCGGCGATCTCGCGCGCCACGTGCCGGTTGCCGGAGCGCGCCATGCCGTAGTCCAGTTCGGTCAGAAGCAGCACGTCGCTGCGATTCATTAGCCCGTCCTCGCGGAGCACGCGGATTATCTCGTCGAGTTGACGGCCGCGCTCGACGTTCCAGGCCGTCGCGCGGATCGTGCGCCTGGCCCGCTCGACCTCCTGAGCCGGCGCGAAGTCTCCGACTTCGACGCCGTCGAGGACGCGCTCGACCTCGGCGCGCAGGCGCGCGTAGAGCGCCGAGTCGGTGAGCGCCTTCGTCGAATTGAAACGGGCCAGTTCTCGGAAGTGCGGGCCGAGGCCGTGTTCGAGCGGTGACGGCCGGGAAGACTTCTGACGGGCGATGGTGTTCATCTGAGGCGGCGAAGATGGTACAGTCTCAGGCCGCTTCGGTTCAACTCGACGCGCTTCAACGCGACGAAACGTTAACATGGGCGAACGGGATGTGCAGGACGAGAATTTCAGATTTCAAATTTGAAATTCCAAATCCGACATCGTTCTTTCGTCCTGTTCATCCCGTCCGTCCAGGTTAAATTCTTCGACGGCATAAGCCCGACATGGAGACGACAGGCGAAAACGCGAACGCGACATCTGAAGGACGCAAGACGGGCGTCCGCACCGAGTTGATCGCGGGCGTGACGACCTTCTTCACGATGGCCTACATCGTCGTCGTCAACCCCTCGATACTCTCGACCGAGGGGACAGGCATGTCCTTCACCGGCGTGCTGACGGCGACGGTGCTGGTCTGCTTCGTGATGACGCTTTTGATGGGCGTCTATGCGAAACTTCCGTTCGCGGTCGCGCCGGGGATGGGGCTAAACGCCTTCTTCGCGTTCACCATCATTCTCGGCCAGCGCGTGCCGTGGCAGTCGGCGCTCGGCATCATCTTCTGGGCGGGCGTGCTCTTCCTCGTCGTCTCGTTGACGCCCGTGCGCGTCCAGATAGCGCGCTCGATACCGCGCCACCTGCGCACGGCCACGGCAGCCGGCATCGGCGTCTTCCTCACCTTCATCGGGCTGAAGAACGCCGGCGTCGTCGCCGCCGACCCCGTGACGTTCGTGCGCCTCGGCGCGCTCGGCCCGCCCGCGCTGCTCGCCGCGCTCGGCCTCTCGGTCACGGTGCTACTGATGAAGTGGAAGAGTCCCTTCGCGTACCTGGCGGGCATCTTCGTCGTGACGGCGGTCGCGTGGGCCGCCGGACTCTTGAAAGCGCCGCCGCAGTTCTTCAGCGCGCCCGACTTCCGCAGCGTCTTCCTCAAGCTCGACCCCTTCGGCGCGCTCAAGCTATCGCTCCTGCCCTCAATCGTCGCGGTGCTCTTCACAGACCTCTTCGACTCGATCTCGACCTTCATTGGGGTGGCGCAGGCCGCCGGGATGCTCGACGAGGAGGGACACCCGCGCCGCCTGCGCGAGGGGCTGATCGTGGACGCGTGGGCGACTCTGGGCGCTGGCTTGGCGGGGACTTCTTCGGGCACGGCCTACATCGAGTCGGTGGCGGGCATCAACTTGGGCGGGCGCACGGGGCTGACATCGGTCTTCACTGCCGCTTGCTTCCTGCCCTGCTTCTTCGTCGCGCCGCTGGCCGGGATGGTCCCGCCCTACGCGACCGCCGCGGTGCTCGTCCTCGTCGGCGCGTTCATGTTCAGCAGCGTCTCAAGCATCAACTTCTCGCGCATCGAGGACGCGCTCCCCGCGTTCCTCACCATCATCCTCATCCCGCTCACCTTCTCCATCACGCAGGGCATCCTCTGGGGCTTCATCTCGCACGCCGGACTTTACCTGATCGCCGGTCGCGGTCGCGAGGTGCACCCGGTCATGTACGCGCTGGCGCTCGTCTCGGTCGGGCTGCTGTTCATCGGCAGGTTCACGTAGAAGCCCCGGCGTTCAAGGTCTGCGGTTAATCCGCGGGGACGGGGTCGGCGGGAGGAAGATTCGTAGCCTTTCGAATTTAATCGAATACTCCCCGCCGTAGGGCGAGTGAAAGCTCCAATAGCCGGGGACGAACGTGTACTGGCCCGACTCCTGATCGAGGAACCACATCCCGCCGTAATGCGCCCGGTTGAGCTTATGATCAATTAACGAAGCCCTGACCGACCTGCTGGACGCCAAGAGCACCTCCGCCCTCTTCCTGCTCCACACGTCAAAGCCATCGCGCGCCTTCTTATCAATGGG
Organism: Acidobacteriota bacterium; assembly: GCA_003222975.1. GTDB lineage: Bacteria > Acidobacteriota > Blastocatellia > Pyrinomonadales > Pyrinomonadaceae > QHXN01. The sequence goes on from QHXN01000074.1 coordinate 12,650, forward strand.
CGAGACGGCTGCCCCCGCGCCTTGAGAGACGGCCTCCCTGCCCTCCTTTATCTCGCCGCCCGCGCTCTCGGCCAGGCCCTCGTAGACGAGCAGCTCCGAGCGGCCTCCGGGCGTGACGTTGAGGCGGTAGATTCCCTCTTTCATAATCTCGTAACGGGCCTCGGGCGCGGGTCAATCAGCAGCATCGAGCGCATCACCGAACCGACGCTCGCCGCGTTGATGAAGAGGGAGGTGAGACGCAGGCTGACGCCCCCCGCGCCGAACGGCGAGACGAGCGCGGCCATCAACTGCTCGGCCCGCGTGCGCGGCTGCGGGCGCGCCGCGTCCTCGACGCCGACGAACCCCGTGCGCGAGCGGACGCAAAGTCCGCGCCGGTTCTTAAGTCGGACGGTCAAGCTGTTGAAGCGGACGCGCCCGGTGGCCGGGTCGAAGGTGTCCTTTTCGGGACGGTAGCCGATCAGGTAGTAGCCGCTCATGTCGTCGAGCGCGCGCCGGATGCCCCGCCGAGGTCGTTGTTGTTAATGAGGGCGAGGCCGCCGGTCTCTTTGGCGAGCAAGCTCAAGCCGCCCTGCCCTTCGAATAACTGGCGGCTGCGCGGGGCGAGCACTTGCTGCCCGATCTTGTCGGAGCGGATGCCGCGGGCGACGCGGCGTTGATGTAAGAGAAGTTCGTAATCTGCTGCGGGCGTCCGTTCTCCAGAATCTCGAAATCGTCCGCGCCGAGGTCGGTCACCTGCTTGCCGTCGCGGTCGGTGACGACCGCGTCCACCTGCACAAGGTTGGTCGTAATCCGCACCACCTCGTCCTCTTCCTGCGGGCGTGAGCCGGGTGCGGCGGGCGATTGCTGTGGCGGTGGTGACTGCGGCTGTTGTCCGACGGCGTTAACGAGCAGGGCGGCGATCAAGACCGCGACGGGCAAGCTTCCCTTTATCATCGGGCAGACCTTTCATGGACAAACGATAAGACGCCCGCGTACCACGGGCGCGCGCGGCGATGAGAATGACGCACTCTTCACGACCCTTTGATGTTAGCATGGCGCTCGCACACCCCCTTTATCCCTTCAGCCCTGACGCCATTTCTTCATCTTCTGGAAGCGGCGCTTGACCATGTCGCGACGCAGAGGCGAGAGGCGGTCAATGAAGAGAAGGCCGTCGCAGTGATCCGTCTCATGCAGGAAGCAGCGCGCGGCCAGGCCCTCGGCCTCCTGCTCGTAAATTTCTCCGCGAACGTCTTGAGCGCGGAGGCGCACGCGCGCGGCGCGCGTCAAGGGCGAGTGTATCTTGCCGACCGAGAGGCAGGCTTCTTCGCCCTCCTGCTCGCCCTCGGCGGAGAGGATTTCGGGGTTGGCGGCGACGAGCTTCAGCCCCACGCAGTCCATCACGAAGAGGCGCAAGGATAGCCCCACCTGCGGCGCGGCCAGGCCGACACCTTCAGCCGCGTACATCGTCTCGAACATGTCGGCGACCAGCTTCTCTAAATCCGCGTCGAATTTTTCGACCGACGCGCCCACCTCTTTGAGCACCTGCGCCGGGTGCTCGACGATCTCCATGACGGCCATGCGACAAGTCTATCAGGAAGGCAAAAAGATGGGGAAAAGGGGAAGAGGGGAAAAGGGTAAAAGGGAAAAGAGAAGATGCTTCCTGTTCCCCTTCGCCTTTTCCCCTCTTCCCCTTTTCCCCTTTTCCCCTGCCTTCTCTTACTTCGTCAAAACGCTCTTGAGGAATTCGACCGCCACGGGGTCGCCGGTGCGGCCCAGGATGACGAAGGCCTGCCGGCGGATTTCGGGCTTGGGGTGTGTCTTGGCTATTTGGATGAGCAGCGGGACGGACTCGGCGGCGGGGCGTCGTCCGATGGCGACGACGGCCTGCAACTGCAACTGCGTGTCGGCGTCCGTGCGGCCCACGGTCTCCTTGAGCGTGCCGAGCGCCTGCTCGCCCGCGATCTCGCCGAGGCGCAAGACCGCCATCTTGCGAAGCTCCGAGTCGTCCGACGGCTGCGTGGCGACGCGTATGAGGAACTGTGCGGCGGCCCTCTGGTCGTTGTTGCGCGCGATGTATGTGAGCGCGACGCGGCGGAGGTCGCGGCTGGAGAGCGACGTGTAGAGGCTCTGGAGGAACGAGAGCGCCTGAGGGTCGCGGCTGCGACCGTAGGCGGAGACGGCGGCGCGTCGGACTTCCTGCGACTCGCGCTCGTCGCGGGCGAGCTGCGCGAGGTATTCGCGCGTCGCGTCCGAGACGGGCGGGACGCCGAGCGAGCGCACGGCCTGTGCGCGCACGCCCTCGGACGCGGAGGTGCGCGCGATGCTCAGGAGGACTTCGGGCACGCGGCGGTCGTCGTGCAGGGCGATGGCGCGCACGGCCTCGGCGGGCAGGTCGTCGGAGCGGCCCGACGGCCCGACGGGCCTCGCCGACTCGGCCAGGCCGCGCAGGAAGCCGAGGCTATCTTCGTTCGAGGCGCGGCCCATCCAATAGACCTGATAGCCGCCGTACTCGCGCCGCCGCCCCAGGTTATAGACCTCGACGCGCAAGACCTGACCCGCCGAGTCGCGCAGGGCGAAGACGCCGAGGCTGCGCGTCTCCATCAAGGGGTTGTTGACGAGGAAGCCGGAGTCCGTCGTGTCCCAAGTGCCCTGTATCTGGACGTGGCCGTCGTCGCCCACGTAGTCAACGTCAACGACGACGCCTGGCCGCACGTCGAACGAGTAGGCCGTCCAGAAGCGCTGCGCGTGCGCGCCCGCGGCCTGCGCGATTGCCGCCTCCTGTTTGGCCTGCAAGGTCGCGCCCTGGACGGGCGTGAAGTTTTGTTCCTGCTGCGCGGGCAGCGCGGGCGAGATGAGCATCAGCCAGGCGGCGGTTATCAGTGCGAGCATCGTCAGACTCCTTGTGGCCGGGCGCGAGATTGCGGAATTCGGATTTGACAGAGCATGAGAGACGTGCTGTTTCCAATCCGCAATCCGAATTCCGCAATCCGCAATCGGCGGGGCTACTTGAGCATATCTTCGAGGAACTGGCGCACCTGCGGGTCTTTGCTGTTGCTGAGCATGCTGATGGCGACCTTGCGCCGCTCTATCGGCTCGGCGGTGTTGCGCACGATCTGCTCAAGCTTCTGGTAGGCGCGCTGGTTCTGGTAGCGGCCCAGGGACGCGAGCAGGCTGAGCTTGAGTTCGTCGTTGCGCTCCGAGTCGTAGAGCGACAGGAGCACGTCGAGGTCTTGCTCCTCGCCGCGGTTCGGGATGGCGCGGATGGCCTGCATGCGCAAGCCAACGTCTGGGGCGTTGCGCGCGATGTCAATCAGCTTGTTGAGCGCGCGCGGGTCTTTGCGGTTGCCGAGGGCCGCGACGACGTACTTCTTGACCTGAAGTTCGGGCACGGCATCGTAGAGACGCAGCAGCTCGTCCACGACGTTGTCGCCGCGCCGACGGCTCAAAAGCTCGACGGCGTGCGTGCGCGCGCGCATGTTCTTGCCGCTCGTAGCCACCTCGCCGAGTATCTGGACGGCGCGCGGGCTTTCGTGGCCGGCGAGCGCGTGGATGGCCGAGTCGGTCGGGCTTTCGTCCTCGTAGGTCGGCCCCATCGCGATCTCGCGCAGAACGTCGAGTGCGCGCTCGTCGTTCGTGTCGCCCAGCGCCCGGATGGCGCGCATCCTGAGCTTCGCGTCCGACTCGCTGCGCGACATCTGGATGAGCGTGGGCACGGCCTCATTGCCGCCGTAGCGGCCCAGAAGGATGATGGCCGCCTCTTTGACGCGCGAGGAGTTGTTCGAGCGCAGCACCTCGCTAATCCGCGCGGAGCAGCCGGCCTTGTCGTTCTCGCAGAGCGCCCTGAGCGCGATGATCTTGAGGTCGTCGGTTCCGTCCTCCGGCACGTCAACGGTCTTGCCGGGGTTGAGCTTCGACAGCACCTCGACGCGAAGACCCTTCGCGTCGTCGGCCCAGGACGAGCGGGGGTAGCGTTCGAGCAGGTGGGTCAGCATGTCATACGCCTTCTGGTAGCTGCCCTCCTTGCTGTAGGAGTAGGCGAGCCAGAAGAAGGCGGCGTCCAGGTTCTTGTCCGAGGGATACTCGGTGATGAGCTTGTCGAAGGTCGAGGCCGCCTGCGCGTACTTGCCTTCGTCAATGTAGCTGCGCCCCTGCGTGAAGGCGCGCGTCGCGGCGTCGGAGTTGCCCGGCGACTGGACGAGGCGGTTGAGCAGCTCGCGGCTCTGCGCGCCGGCGCGCGGCGGGGCGGCTGCGAGCACGAGCGCGAGTCCGGCCAAGACGAGCGCGCCCTGCAAGAGGCGCGGGCCGCGCGCTACAGCGTTGTTGCGTGTGTTGGAGTGAATCATGGCTTTTCTTCCTTAGCTTAAATTTCGATAACCCGTCGTCTCGGTGGCCGCCCTCCTAGTAAACCTGCAACGCGGCGATGATCTCCGTCTTCTTCATGCGCTCCTTGACCGAGCGCACTTCTTCGCGCGAAGGCTGGTCGCGCAGGTTCGCGATGTCGAGCAGGAAAGGCTCAATCGAGTCGAGCACCTGCGCGGTGTCCTTGTCGCCGCGCGTCTCGGCGTCGAGCTGGAGCGTGGCGTTCTCGGCCAGGAGCTTGCGCGCGTTCGTCTTCTCGTAGGCGACGTTGACCGTGTCGCCCTCCGCGGGCCGCGCGTTCTTGAAAGAGCGCAGGAGCATCTGCGCGCGCTCGACGTGCCGCGCCACCTCCTTGTCGCCGGGGTCGGCCAGCCGCGCGTCCGTCGTCACGACTCCCTCGCCGGCGCTCGCCGTGTTCACGAACACGGGCAAGTCTTGCCTCGTCTCGTGATCGTCATCTTTGATGACCACGATGTTGCTGCCCCTCGCCGCCGGGGGCGTGTACGCGAGCAGTTTCTCCACAGACTCGTCGGGCGCGGACGTGGCCGGCGGGGTCGTGTATCTCGTCGCTTCGACGCGCCCGCCCGACTCACGACGAGAGTTCGGCTGCCCTATCCCCGCGACCGCGGGGCCGTCGTCAGCAGTGTTCCTGGTGGGAGTGTCGCCGCCTGAAGCGTTGGTCGAAGCAGGCGAAGGATTGACGGTCGTCGTTCTGCCCGGCTCGTTGCTCGCCAATTGATTTTTCATCGCAGGGTGACGCGCGAGCGAGAGCCAGAGCGCGCCAGCCGTGACGCCGACGACGAGGAGTGCGAGCGAGGAGGCGAGCGCCGGTCGCAACGTGAGCGCGGCGAGCGTTGCCGCGAAGCCTTCGCGCAACCGGGCTAGAAAGGGATGCCCATTACCTGACTTCTTCGGCAGAGGCCCGCGCGCGATCTCGGCACTCACGGCGGCCCAGAGTGTGGGGCTAACTTCGAGCTGGCGGTCGTAGCGCGCGTAAGTCTCCTGCTCGAACCGGAGCGCGTCGAGCGCGGCGGCGCAGTCGGCGCAGGCCGCGAGGTGCGCGCCCACAGACGCGCCGGTGCGCGCGTCCGTCTCGCCGTCGAAATACTCCTCGATGAAAGGGAGGCAATCAACACATCTCATCACTGCTCACCCCCTAGGTACGGGCCGATGCGGCGGCGCATCTCCGCGCGCGCGCGATGCAGGTCGGTCTTGAGTTTCCCGACGGAGAAGCCCGTGATCTCCGCGATCTCCTCGTAGCTGCGCTGCTGCAAAACTTTCAAAGTGAAGACCAGCCGCTTGTCCTCGTCGAGCCTCATCAGCGCCTTCCCGATGACGCCGTTTAGCTCCTTGTCCAACAACTGCCCGGCGGGCGTCGGACGGTGGTCGTGCGGCTCGAAGAAGACCTCTTCGTCGTCTATCTCGACGTTCGCGCTGTCGCGTCGCCGCGAGCGCAAACTCTCGCGCGCGACGTTCTTGGCGATCTGGAAAAGCCACGTCGAGAGCTTCGTCTCGTCGCGCAAGGACGACAGGCCCCGGAAGGCGCGGACGAAAGTCTCCTGCGCGAGGTCTTCCGCCGTGTGGCGGTCGCCGACCATGTCAAAGATGAAGCCGAGCAGGGGCCGCGAGTAACGCTCGAAGATGAGGCGGAAGGCCTCCTCGTCGCCGGAGCGGACGCGCGCTACCAGTTCCTCCATGCTGTTCATCAAGGCCCCAGCGTGCGCGCCCGGCTGCCCCAACTCTACGCTCATTGTGTTCGCCGCCAGCCGCTTCATCGTCTAACACCGCCGTGTTAGTGGCGGGCGCAAACCAAAGGTTTCAGAAAAGTTTCGGGCGGCGGAAAGCCGCAGGAAATGGCCGGAAAATCCCCGGAGGGAATGAAGGTATTAGCCGGGGCCGGGCCGGAGTCGTGAGCGACGGCGGACGGCGAAGCGCCCGCGCTAATCGGAGCGCCGCCTGCCCCGATAACGCTCGACGAGCAGGTTGTACTTGAGCGTCAGGTCGCCCGCGGCCCGGCGCAAGCGTTCGCGCTCGTCCCCGTCGCGGCAGGCTTCGAGCTTTTCTTTCAGTTCGTTGATCTCCCGCAGCAGTTGCGCCTCTTCGGGCAGGACGCCCGCGCTCTTCAGGACGGCGTAGCCGGCGCGCAGCTCTTCGGGCGTCGAGAAGTATGCGTCGAGGTTGACGGGGCGGCCCGCGCCTTCGAGGTCGTCGAACTCGCCCGCCCGCATCGCCTCGCGAATCTTCTTCTCGACCAGCCTGTCGAACACTTGACTCGTACTCCTTCCGGCGTATTACACCACGCGCGTCTTCCAGCGTCCACGGCGGAAGACGAGCGCGCTGACGACGGCGAGGGTTGAGAACGCGACCGTCACGGCGAGGAAGATGCCCTGCGGCCCCATGCCGAGAACGATAGCCAGCACGTAGGCGAGCGGAATCTCCCACAGCCAGAAGACGAAGAGGTTGATGACGGTGGGCGTGCGCGTGTCGCCCGCGCCATTGAACGACTGCGTGAGCACCATGCCGTAGGCGTAGAAGAGGAAGCCGCACGCGATTGTGCGCAGGCACGCCACGCCGTAGTGCTCGACCGCGGGGCCGGCGGCGGCCTGCGTGAAGACGCGGACGATGGGGCCGGCGAAGACGATGAAGACGAGGCCGACGACGCCGAGGAAGCACATGTTGTAGAAGCCCGCGCGCCACACCGCGCGCTCCGCGCGTTCGGGCTTGCCCGCGCCGAGCGACTGCCCGACCAAGGTCGCCGCCGCATTCGACATCCCCCACGAAGGGAGCAGCGCGAACATGATGACGCGCAGGCCGATGGTGTTGCCGGCGACGGCCTCGCTCCCGAAGCCGGCGTTGATGCGCGTCAAGCCCACCCAGCTCGCCATCCCGATGAAGACCTGGAACGTCCCCGCGCCCGACAGGCGCACGAGGCGCAGCATGATTGCGGGTTCGATGTGCGCGTGCTGCCGCGTGAGGTGGACGCGCCCGCCCGCCCTCAGCAGACGCGAGAAGGCGTAGAGTGCGCCCGTGCCGCGCCCGATTGATGTCGCGATGGCCGCGCCCGTCACGCCGAGTTCGGGGAACGGGCCGAGGCCGAAGATGAGGCAGGGGCCGAGCAGGATGTTGATGGCGTTGGCGAGCCAGAGCACGCGCATCGCGACCGCCGCGTCGCCTGAGCCGCGGAGGATGGCGTTGATGAGGATGAGCATCACGACCGACGCGTTGCAGCCGAGCATCACGCGCGTGAAGCTGCTCCCCTTCTCGATGACGCCCGCGTCGGCCCCCATCAAGGCGAGCAGGCGCGGGGCGAACGTCGCGCCGATGATGCCGACGACGACCGACACGACGAGGCCGAGCGCAATCGTCTGCGCCGCCGTGCGCGCCGCGCCCTCTCGGTCGCGCTCGCCCGTGCGACGGGCGACCGTCGCCATCGTGCCGATGCTCAGGCCGATGGCGAGCGTGTAAACCAGGGTCATCAGCGACTCGGTGAAGCCGACCGTGGCGACGGCCTCCTTGGCGTCTCTGGTGATGTGACTGACGTAGAACACGTCGCACACGACGAAGACGCTCTCCATCAGCATCTCCAGAACCATCGGGACGGAGAGCAGGAGGATCGCGCGCCCGACGGAGCCGGAGGTGTAGTCGTAGCTCGCGCGCGTGCCGCGCACGGCCTGGCGCACGGCGGCGAAAAGGCCGGGCGCGTCGGCGGCTTCGGGGGCGGCGGGTTGCAGTAATTCCGTCGAGTCGGGCATCACTTCTCTTCTTCGGCTTTCCTACGAAGCGGGGCGTGTAACGAGTCTTATACGCGCGGGCGCGGCGTAAGTTGCGCGGCGCGGGGCGGGTGCTACTTCGTCACGCCCTCGTAGATGGCGCGCGAGATGTCGGCGATGAGTTTGTGCGCGCGCGCCTCTTCCGCGATGCCGCGCACGAGCACGACGAGGACGTAGGGCTTGCGGCCCGACAGGAAGACGATGCCGGCGTCGTGCTCGATCTTCGTGATCGAGCCGGTCTTGTGCGCCACGGGGATTAGCGGGGGCAACCCCGCCGGGATGCCCTCGTTGAATTTTTGGTCGAGCAGGACGCGGGCCATCTCCCTCGACGCGATGATCGAGACGGCGCGCTCCTCGGCGATGGCGCGCATCAGGACGAGGAGGTCGCGCGCGGTCGTTGTGTTGTTGAGGCCGCGCTCGAAAGCCTTACCGTCCTCGACGCCGCGCAGCACGCGCATGTCGCGCGCCCCCATCCGCCGCATCAATTCCATGACGCGCGCGGGCGTCACGCGCTCGATGAGGATGTCTGTGGCGAGGTTGCTGCTCTCGGTGATCATCAGGCGCAGAAGCTCGCGCACGGTCTCCGTCCCGCCGATCTTCTTGTAGAGCGTCTTCTCGGAGTCGTCGGCGGGCGAGACGGAGAAGGTGCTCCCGTCGGCGATTGACTTGAACTCGTTCTTGACGGGCAGCCGCTCGTCGAGGGAAAGCTTTCCGAACTGCGCCTGCCTGTAGATTTCCAGCATCACGGGAACCTTCATCGTGCTCGCCGCGTGGAAGCTGACGCCGGGGTTAATCAAAAGCTCGCGCCCGGTCTGCAAGTCTTGGAAGGCGACGGCCACGGTCTCTGCCCCGCTCGTGGCGATCAACCCTCTGACCTTTCCTTCGAGCGCGTCCGACTTAACTTTCGACTGCCCGGCGACGTGCGCGGGCGCGGCCAGCGCGCACACGAGCGCGGCCAGACAAAAGGCTCTCCGAGTTAACTGATGAGCGGACATCGTCGCCTCCGTCTCAATGTGTTCGGCGCGTGCGAACTGAATTCGGCGGAAATGCCGAACACGATTGCCGGAGATTTTCACGGAGAGGCGAGGTTTGTGCAAGCATTCGGGAGTTCAGTGAGACGAAGGCCCTCACTTTAAGGCCCGTCGCGGTATAATTATGAGGTTTTCAAAACTTTGATGGACGGGTTGTAAGAACAGATGAGCACAGAACAGAATAAAGAAGTGGCGACGCTGGCGGGCGGTTGCTTCTGGTGTCTTGAGGCAGTCTTCAAAGACCTGCGCGGCGTCCGAAGCGTCGTGTCGGGCTACGCGGGCGGCGACGTGCCGCGCCCGACTTACAGGGAGGTGTGCGAGGGCACGACGGGCCACGCCGAGGTCGTGCAAGTTACATTCGACCCGCGCGAGGTCTCCTTCCGCGAGCTGCTCGAAGTCTTCTTCACCGTCCACGACCCGACGACCTTGAATCGGCAGGGCGCGGACGTGGGCACGCAGTACCGCTCGGCCATCTTCTACCACACGCCCGCGCAGCGAGAGGCCGCCGAGCAGGTCATCGCCGAGATGACGGAGGCGCGCGTCTGGGACGCGCCCATCGTCACCGAGGTCGCGCCCCTCACGGAGTTTTACGCGGCGGAGGACTACCACCAGAACTACTTCGAGAACAACCCTGCCCAGCCCTACTGCCGCGCCGTCGTCGCGCCGAAGGTCGCCAAGTTCCGAAAGCATTTCCTTGAGAAGCTGAAGGCGTGAGGAGAGGGATCAAGATATGGAGCGTAAAGACGCTGACGAGTTGTGGTATCAGCCCGACCTCGACGTGTTTCTGAATCGCTGGTTCTCGAATTACGAGGACGCGCGCGGCTCGCTCGAAAGCGAGGGCGGGTTTCTTCTGCCGTACCGGCGACACTTCTACGTGTGCGAGGCCGGGGCGATTCGCGCGCTGGGGCTTGAGCCGGACGACCCGGACTGGGAAAGAATCGGTCGGGACTGCGCGCGGCCTTCGGACGCCGAGGCCTACCGGCGTCTGCGCGAGAAGCGTGAGCGAGTCGTAAACGACAGGC
>QHXN01000075.1 GCA_003222975.1 Acidobacteriota bacterium
CTTTTCGACAGTCCGCGCATGAAATTTCCACCTGTGGAAATCAACTGTGGATGAACTTTTTGAATGAGGCGAAAGGGCGGAAAATCGGCGGAAAATCGGCGGGAATTTTTTTTCAAAAAATCTCTTGACAGGTCACATGCGCCTGCGTATAGTCCGCCTCCCGTCGCGGTTCTCAAGGGAGCCGTGACCGGCGAGGGGATCGGCAAGCGACGCGGCAACGCGACGCTTGAGGACAGTAACCGGCGGTTAAGTTGCTGCCACTGACGCCCCAGCCGAAGCCGAAAGGCTTGCGCAGGATGAGTCGGCAGACTCGTCCGGGCCGCGCGGATAAAAACGCGACGGCGCCCGCAGAGGAAATGATCGGCCTCCGGGTAGCGAACGCCGCTCAACTTCGGTTGAGCCTCGTTGTCCAGAACGTAGACTGGAGGTGGAGGAAAAGCCACCAGAACAAAAACCGAACGGCACCACGTCTTCGGACGTGAGAGACTTGCGGAAGTAGGTCCGTGCCGACCGGGGGTGAGCCGCCGCTGGCACACGCTTCGGGATACAAAAAGGCAACCGGCGCGTGTACATGCAAGGGTTGCCACTCCCCTCGGATCGCTTCGGCGATTCTTCGGGATTCGGGGTTGCGCTGCTATTCTTCGGGGTAGCAGCGCAATCTCTTTTTGGCTTCTCGGCTTCAAATTTCTTCACGACCTATCTCACTTTAAAATCGCGTGACGCCGAACCCCCGCGCCCTGCATCCGCCCGCGCCTTTAAAGCGCCGAGCGAGCGCGTTCGAGTTAGCGCAGGGCGCAACGGGGCCGTTGCCTCAGTCTTCGGCATCTGGCCTCGACGCCTCCGCGGGTTCTACCATTGCCGCCGCCTTCATAAAGTCCCGCACGGACGCGTGCGCGCTGACGCCTACGACGAATCCGCCGCCGTCAAGGCGATCTTTTGAATGAACGGAGGGCGCTCGAAAAGGGGGGGCGGCCCCGTGCAAATTTAGTTGCTTTTCTTCGCGGCAAAGGTTTAAGCTGTCGCGACTGAGTGCTTCCTCGCCGTGCTCTTCGGCAACATCGGCGCTCACATTTGGACACACGACAGCTTGACCGCGCGAACTGCCCGCGCGCCGCCACTTTGAATGAGCTTAATGGTCGCCCTAGAAGAGCGTTGGCAGACTCTGCAAGAGGGCCAGCGCGACATCCGTCAGCGGAATGTCCGTCTGGCCGGCGTCGCCGCCAGTCGTCGAACTCGTCACCAGAGGGGTATCCATCTGCCCCTCCGCAGGGGCGTCCGTCTGCCCCTGCGGAGTCGGGTTTGTCAGCGGGACGCCCATCTGGCCGTCGTCGGCGAGCGCGGCGGTGGTCAACGCGAGGAGCAGCAAGGCAATGGCAAAGCTACGGCGTACTTTTTTCATGGTCTTCTCCTGTTCGGGAAAGTAAAGGCTCAAAGAGACGTTGGAACATTGCACCGGGCGGGCAGCCCGGGTTTCAGTTGCGCGACATAGTTTGCGCGTAAACCGGTCGGTATGCAAATTAAATTGCAACACAGAAAGGGACACCTCACATGGACTTAGCGAACCACTCGCTTCAAGGGCCGGCTAGTTTAGACCTTCATGCCGGCGGCGACGTAATGCTCCGCTGCGAGGTGTCGCGGGCCTACGAGGAGGCCGGCGATTACGAGAGGGCGTGCGCGGCGTTGGGCGAGCTGTGGCGTCGCGTCGGCGAGCGCCCAGCCGTGGAGGGGCTCGCGCCGGAGGCGGCGGCTGAGGTGCTGCTGCAAGCCGGGAGGCTGACGAGCAGCTTGGGGGGCGCCAAGGATGTGGGCGGCGCGCAAGAGGCCGCGAAGAACCTCATCAGCGAGAGCGCCGCACTCTTCGAGCGGCTGGGGGCCGGGAAGAAAGTTACGAAGGCGCAGACCGAACTCGCCGTCTGTTACTGGCGCGAGGGCGCTTACGACGAGGCGCGCGTGGTGTTGAGGCAGGCGCTCGGCGACCTCTCGGAGTCGGACGGGGAGTTGAGGGCGCTGGCACTCATCCGCCTCGCCCTCGTCGAGCGCTCGTCCAACCGCTACGACGCGGCGCTCGACATATTTAATGAGGCCGCGCCGCTGGTCGAGGCGACCGGCAACGACGCGCTCAAGGGGAAATTCCACCACAACTTCGCCGACGCGCTCGAAAACCTCGGGCGCGCCGAGGGCCGCCCCGAAAACTTCGACCGCGCGCTCATCGAGTACGCCGCCGCGAGCTACCACTTCGAGCAGGCGGGTCACGCCGGCCACCGCGCGCGCGTCGAGAATAACCTCGGCTTCCTCTTCAACAATATCGGCAGGCACGCCGAGGCGCACGAGCACCTCCAGCGCGCCCGCGCCCTCTTCGTCGGCCTGAAGGATGCCGGCAGCGTGGCGCAGGTGGACGAGACGCGCGCGCGCGTCCTGATCGCCGAGGGGCGGCTGGGCGAGGCCAAGCGTGTGGCGCGCTCCGCCGTGCGCGGCCTCGAGGCGGGCGGCCAGCAGGCCCTGCTCGCGGAGGCGCTGACGACGCTCGGCCTCGCTCAGGCGCGCGCCGGCAGTCACGCCGAGGCGCGGGCGAGCTTCCTGCGCGCCGTCGAGACGGCGGAGCAGGCGGGCGACACCGAAGACGCAGGACAGGCGGCGCTCGCGCTCGCCGAAGAACTCGGCGGGCACATGACGGCGCGCGAGTTGCTCGATGTCTTCGAGCGCGCCTCCGACCTCGTCTCGAACTCGAATAACCCGGCCACGCTCGCGCGCCTGAGCGCCTGCGCTGGCCGCGTCGTCCGCTCCCTCTCGCCGTCGGGCGCGGCGGCCAGAGACGACGAGATGCCGGCAGCGGTCGAAGAGAGGTGGGCCGGCTTCTCACTGAAGCACGAAGTTTTGCGCTACGAGTCCGAGCTGATCGAGCGCGCGCTGAAAGACGCTGGCGGCGTCGTCTCGCGCGCGGCCAAGCTGCTGGGCTTCAGGCACCACCAGACCTTCGTCGCGCTCCTGAACAACAGACACAAGAACCTGCTCCACGCGCGCAACCCCATCGTCCCACGCCGCCAGAGCATCGTGAAGGTGCGCGCGCCGCGCCGCACGGCGCACCACCGCGCCGACAAAGAGGCGCGCGCCGTCACGATCCTCTTCGTCGAGGACAACAAGGTCGTCGCCGACGCCATCCGCGACACGCTGGAGCTGGAGGGCTGGCACGTCGAAGCCTGCTTCGAGGGGGCTTCGGCGCTGAAGAAGGTCGAGGGGCAGGATCACTTCGACCTGCTTCTGCTCGACGAAGACCTGCCGTCGGTGAGCGGGCTGGAACTGACCAACCGCGCGCGCCGACTCCCGCACCGCGAAAGGACGCCGATCATCATCTTCTCGGCGACCAACCGCGAGGCGGCAGCGCGCGCGGCAGGGGCCGACGCGTTCCTGAAAAAGCCGCAGGACATTCTCGCGCTCGTGCCGACCATCACGCGCCTGCTCAACATCGGGGCCGTGGTTTAGTCGCGGCGGGCAGGATTGCGGGATGCGGAGTTCGGGTTGCGGATTGACGAGAGACAAGCTCTCCTCTAATCCGCAATTCGCAATCCGTATTCCGTAATTTTTTGTGCTTAACGCCTGCCGGACAGCCGCGCCTTGATCCGCCGGAACTCTTCCGTGTCGTGCACGGGCGCGCGGCTGAGCCGGAGCGCGGGCAGAGTCTCTTCGATGAGGGCGACACGGCTCGCGGGGTCTGGGTGGTCGTCCTGCGCCTCCGGCGTGCGTTCGCCGCCGCGCTCTTCGAGCGTCTCGAAGAAGCTCGCCATGTCGCGCGGGTCGTAGCCCGCGGCGGCCATCAGGCGCGCGCCTTCGAGGTCGGCCTGCTCTTCGGCCTCGCGGTTAAAGCGCAGGAAGAGCGTGCGCGCGTAAGAGTGCGCGGTCTGCCCCAGGCGCGTCCTTCTGCCGCCCGTGAGCGCGTCGAGGATGTTCAGGCCGGTCTTCGCCACGTAAGCCTTCGACGCCTGGTTCGTCCCGTGCCTGAGCGCGACGTGCGCGATCTCGTGCGCGAGCACACCCGCCAGCTCGCCCTCGGTGTGCGCCGCCTCAATCGCCCCGGTGTTGACGAAGACGTAGCCGCCGGGCAACGCGAACGCGTTCACCTCCGGCGAGGCGACGACGACGAACCTGTAAGGGAAGCGGTAGCCCGGCGCGCCCGCCGCGATCTTCTCTCCGAGCCTCTGGACGTATCGGTCGGTGCGCTCGTCGCGGAGCAGTGCGACCTGCCGCGCGACCTCCCCGGCAGACGCGTCGCCGAGTTCCACGTCCTGCTCCGGGCTGAAGAGGTTGAAGCCGGCCTCGACGTGCCGCGGGGCCGGAGCGCCCCACTCCGCGCCCGCCAGCAGCCCGCCGCAGGCCGTCTGCACGAACAGCAGAGCGATCAGTGCCCAACTCGAAAACCTCCGCGCCCGCATCAACCCTCGTCTCCCCTAGCTCGCCTGAATCAAGCCCGCCGCGCGCCCCGCGACTTTGGAACGCGCCACGGCGCGGGCCTCCCCGCCCGAACGCTTTTGCAAACGGCAGACCGCTGGCGCGCGCCGACGCGCAACCGCCTGCGCCCGCAAGAGCTTTGCGGCGCACGCGACGGCTGAGGGGCGCGGCCCTGTTTGTAGTCAAACAGAACCCACGCCGCCGGCTGGATATTGAAACAGTACGTGGCGGGATCGGGCGCGCCCGCGGCGTTGGACGAGGAGGCACAGACGCGCCCGGCGAAACGGCGTTAGTATTCAAATTCGTCGTCCCGGCAGTTCGTCGAGGCCTGCATCTGGCTCATCTCGCGCAGCATCGCATCGCGTTCGGCGACCGCGCCGCGCGCATGCGCACGCGACCAGTTCCACGTGCGCCAGTCGGTGCCGCCCGTCGGCCAGCGACGCAGGAGGCCCGCCGCGAGCAGCCCGCGCTCTTCGGCCTTTAACTCCGGCAGCACTTCGACGAGTGCGGGCGCGGCGTCGGCGCTCAGGCGCGACAGGTAGCACGCGTCGAGCGCGCGCCCGTGCCTGATGAGAGCGGCGTTCGTCCGCGCGATGCGTTCATCGGGGTTGATGAAGTGCAGCGCGCCGAGGATGACGAGCGCGGCGACGAGCGCGCCGCACGCGAAGCGCTCGCGCGAGCCGCGCAAGACCGTCAGCGCGAACCAGACG
Source organism: Acidobacteriota bacterium (assembly GCA_003222975.1). GTDB lineage: Bacteria > Acidobacteriota > Blastocatellia > Pyrinomonadales > Pyrinomonadaceae > QHXN01. The sequence continues at coordinate 5,154 of QHXN01000075.1, forward strand.
AAGACCACGAAGAGCCAGCCCATGAAGGCCGTCGTGTAGAGCCGCAGTTCCGTCTGTCCGTACTCGCTCTGGTAGAGCCGCATGCGCCCGACCGCCGAGGCCATGATGACGAAGAGCATCGCGAGCAGCCCAGCCGCCAGCCAGCGGAAGGCGCGCTCGTGCGCAGGATTCTCCTTGCGCAAAAGCCAGTGCGCCGCCAGCAGAAGCGGGAGCACCAGCGCCGCGACCCACACCAACTCGAAGAAGCCGCGCCGCGCGTACTCGGCGTAGGTCAGCCCGGCTGATGTCAACACCACACTCGCGCCGCCGAAGAAGTAGCGGAGCTGCACGGCGACGAAGCTGAAGAAGAGGGCGTTGAGCAAGCCCAGCACGACGCCTATCTCGACGATGCCGAGCGAGATCGTCTGCCGCGCACCCGCGCCCGTCTCGTTCGGGCCAAGCACGTACCCGCCGTCGCCGCCCGCGCCTTCATCCCCCGCGCCGCCGAAGCTTTCAGTCTCCGTGTCCGCGCTCTCACTCTTCGTGCCCGTCGCGCTCTCGCCCGTGGCTTCTGCCGCGCCTTCAATTCTCACCGCGGCTGCGGCGTCGCCCTTGGCGGAAGTCGTGTCACGGGTCGCGGCGCTCCCGCCGCTTCCGGTCTGTCGGGTTCCGCCGAGGCCGAGTGCGATGCGCGCAGGGAAGCCGTGGCCGGGCGCGGCTGGCTCTTTGCCGAGGAACGCGCCGCGCAGGTAGCCCGCGCTTGCCCACGCCAGAAAGACGAAGACGAAAACGTGGGAGGCGACTACATTCACGTCGAAGTCGAAGGCGCGGCGGACTATCCCCTCGTAGATCGCGTCCGCCGCCACGAACAGTCCGCCGAAGACGACGACGAGCGGCACGGCGATGGCGATCCCGCGCAGGACGGCGAACGCATGCCGCTTCCACCCGTCGCGCGGAATCTCCCCCCAGCCGATGTCCTCGAACAGCAGAAGCAGCGACCCCAGCGCGGCGCTCAAGCCCGCCGCCAGACACGCGAGCGCGTACTCTGTGAGGCCCGCCAGCCGCAGGCGACCGCGGTGCGCGCGCAGCAGCACGAGCGAGAACAGGAGAAGGAGCGCTAACGCGTCGAGCACCTGCAACGTCTGCGAGTCGCGCCAAGCGAAGGCCGCGGCGAAGGCGAGCGCGCACGGCACGAGCCAACGCCCCTCGACGCCGAGCCGCACGCGCTTCTGCCTCACGAGCGCCGCGGTCGCGGCCAACAGCACGCCGACCCACAAGAGCACGTTCACGCCCCACGGCTGTGCGCGCAGCAGCGCGTCTCCCAGGACGCCGAGCAGCAGCGCCGCCTCCAAAACGCCCAGCCCCAGCCTCGTCCTCTCTTTCATCACGCACTCTCCTCTGCCCGCCCTCCGTCAACTGAAGCCGACGCCCTCCGCCGGTAACGCCGGCGCTCGCTCTCGCCGCGGCTAGAGCCTGAACTCGGTCTTCTTGTGCAGCAGGCTGTTCTCGTGGCCGATGATGAAGCGCGTGGGCAGGTCGCTCTCGTTGATGAGGAGGGCGGGTTCTCGCGCGTCCGCCGGGAGGTCGAAGACGAGCCGGGTCGTGTACGCCTCGCCGGGGCGGAGCGGCGTGTCGAGCGGCGTGCCCGTGCCGCCCGAGGACGCGAGCGCGCGCTGGCCTTCATCGGAAATAGGATAAGAACGTCCCTGCTCGTCATAGACGGTCAGGCTGCGCGGGTTCGGGTGGAGCAACCCGTCGCCGCGGTGCGTTGAGATCGTCGTCTCGTCGAAGCGCGTCCGCACGGTCACGACGTAGAACTCGCCCCCGGCCTGTGCCGCGCCCGGCCCTTCGCCGATGGTCTTCGCGCGGCTCACGCCGACGACCGAGTAGGCGAGGTGGCAGTCAATCTCGCAGAAATACTTCTCCTCGCCCCGCGCCAGAACCCGCCCGGCGCTCGCCAGCGAGAAGACGAGCGTCAGCCCGAAGTAGGCGACGAGCACACAGGCCATCGCCGCGAGCGCCACGCGCACGCGCCCGAACCTGCGCACGACCAGCGCGTGCAGGGCCGAGAGTCCGAGCACCAGCAGCACGAAGCACGCGCCCAGGAAACCCAGCACTCCCAAGGGTGCCGCCAAATTCACGTTCGTGTTCACGACCTCTCTCCTCTCTGTCTGTCCGGCGCAATTCTGAAGAGCCATCAAGCGCCCGACCGCCTCCGCGGAGCTTGGCACTTCCGCCCATGCGCCGACCCCCGCTTTGAAGTAAAGCCCTTTGTCTCATAAAGCAAGGGTGCAAAAAAAAGTGGCTTAAAGATTGAGAAAGAAAACCGGTGCAAGCGCCGCGAGCGCTGCGGCGGCTTGCAGCGCCAGTACCAGCAGCGCCTGCCCAGGAGTCCGCGATAGCCACTTGATTGCGAAGAACGCCACGACCGGTACTTGTCCGGCCATGAGTATCTGCCAGAGATGGGCAGCCGCCCCCTCGTCGGCCTCACGGGCAGCGCCGAACATGGCAACGTGAACAAGCACCACGGCCAGGGCGGCCAGCGACATCGCCAATGGAATCAAGGCGCTGGGCTTTTTCATTGTTGAAATGTTCATTCGGCAGCCTCCGGAACGGGTTTCAAGTCACGCCTCACGAAGAGGGTCGGGTGCCCGCGGCCCAACCCCCATCCGACCTTGATTGACTCAACCGCCGCGCGCCGCGCGGATCACGCTCTCCATGTGTCCGAGGTAGCGTTCGAGCGCCCTGCGGCCCGCCGCCGTCAAGCGGTACTCGGTCTTCGGCGTGCGCCCGTCGAAGTATTTGTTGCAGACGACGTACTGCGCCTCTTCGAGCTTGCGCGCGTGCACGCTCAGGTTGCCGTCCGTGGTGTTCAGTAGTTGTTTGAGGTCGTTGAAGGTGAGCGAGGTGTTGACGGCGAGGGCGCTGACGATGGCGAGCCGGACGCGTTCGTGTATGAGCCGTTCGAGTTCGGCGGCGTGCGCGGGGCCTTCGGTCGGCCTACTGCTGCCGCGACGCTGGTCGCGTAAAACCTCCGGCGCGCTCTGCTGCGCGCCCGCCTTCGTCTTACCACGATCTTTCGCAAGTGCGTTCTGTTTAGCCACCGTAGTTCCTCGCTATGTGTAGTCCGAAGATGACGTGAAGCAACCCGAAGCCCGCGGCCATGAAGGCGTTGCCCCACGCGGCGGGGCAGAACAGAGCGCCCGCCCCCACGAGCATGAAGCACAGCCCCATGAAGGGAACCGGGCGCACGGAGAAAGCGCCGCCGGTCACGACGCCCGTGCCGTAAAGCAAGAGCCACAGGCCGGGCAGTTGGCCTGTCAGGCCCGCGCGATAAAAGACGACCGTGAGCAGCGCGCCGACGACCATCGGCGGCGAGAGGTTGATGATGAGTTTCCTGCCGGGCCTTGAGAGTAGTGAGGTGTCCGACGCGTGCGCCTTCCGGTACATCGTCCACCCGGCGATGGCCGCCGACACGGCGGCCTCCGCGAGCCAGACGGCGAGCCAGTCGGCGAAGGTCTTCTGCTGCGACGCGACGAGCGCCGCGAATAGGGCCGTCACCCCGATGGCGACCTGGCCCCAGCCCGGCACGGCTGTGAAAGACGACGCGCGCTCCATCGCCTCGCGGATGAAGCGCAGGTTGTCCATCGCCCGGTCGTGCAGCGCGGGCGGCTCGTCTTCTGTCGGCTTCTGGAAGGGTCGGACGACGGCCATGCTTCTTGAAAATACATCCCGGCGGCATTATTGTCAAGTGCTTTGTATTATAAAGCCGGCGGCGGATGTGCTGCCGTCCGGCGGAAAAAGGGTCGCGCCGCCGGGCGGCGGGCGCTCACGAAAAAAAGATGCCGCGGCACCGGTTGCCGCGGCATCCCGTTTCGAACGGCTGCGACCCTCTCAGTAGCCGTTACGTCCGTCGTTGTAACCGTTCTCGTACCCCTCGCGGTAGTAGCGTCGGTACAGCTCCCTGTCGCCGAGGCGCGAGCTGTAATCATGGTCGGCGTTGCGGTAGGCGCTGTTGTCGCGGAAGTCGGAGCGCCCGCGCCGGTTGCGATCCTTGCGCCCCTGCTTGATGCCCTCGTTGTAGCCCGCGTTCAGCGCGGTCTGGCGGAGCTGGGAGGAGCCGCCATAGTTGCCGTAGCGATCCCACCGGCGACCGCGGTGATCCCGGCCATTGTCGTTGCGGTCGCGATCCCTGTCGCGGTCACGATCTCTCTGGTCGCGGTCGCGCTGGTATTGATAGTCGCGGTCGTTCTGGTACCGCGCCTGTGCCGTCACGCCCGACGTGACGCCGACGCCGAGCAGCAGCGAGAGCGTCAAGACAGCCCTCCCGATTTTGCCTTGTGACTGAATTGGTTTCATATCGAACCTCCTGTGCCGGGCTGCAAACAATTGTTATGCCGGGTGAGCGCCATCAAGCCTTTATTGCTTTTTTGCCGGAGTTCACATCTTAACGGTTCGCCGAAACATACCATAAAGTAGCCGGATTAGACGACATCGTTAAACCGGACGCGAGTTCGTAAGGCGCGGCGCTCATGTCCCGCTTAGGTAGCTCCGGGGCGGATAAATTACGATTTGATATTATTCGCCGGTGTCCCTTATACGAGCAGCCGCCGCGCCCAAGCTTGAGATTCAGAGTTTCAACTTTCGCGCCGGCGCGCTCACTCGGAGCGCCTCGCCCGTGTCCTTAGTTTCTCGCGCTTGCCGGGCTGAAATTTCCCTAGCCCGCGCCGATTTGTTAGCATAGCCGTGCCGCCTCACATCACGAATACCCCGCGCCGACGCCGTTCGTCAGGGCGGAAGTCGGGGTCGTGCAGAGTAAACGATAGTAGTCAAAGGAGAGCAGCGGCTTTGAGCGTTCGGACGGAGCGGTTGCCGGAAGGAATCGAGTTCGTCGCGGAGGAAGAGGGCGTTCGCGAGTACGGGCTGGCGAACGGCCTGAAGCTGTTGCTCGTGGAGAACCGCGTCGCGCCGGTCGTGACGTTTCTCGTCCTCTACAGAGTCGGCTCGCGCAACGAGGCCGTGGGGCACACGGGCGCGACGCACCTGCTGGAGCACATGCTGTTCAAGGGCACGCCGAAATTCAACAAGCGTGCGGGGACGCAGATTGCGGCAACGCTCCAGAGGGTCGGCGCGGACTTCAACGCGACGACCTGGTACGACCGCACGAACTACTTCGAGACCGTCCCTTCGGACGCGTTGGAACTGGCCGTCCGCCTCGAAGCCGACCGCATGCGCAACTCCTTCATCGCCGACGAAGACCGCCGCTCCGAGATGACCGTCGTGCGCAACGAGCTTGAGCGCGGGCAGAACGAACCCGCGCTCGTGCTCGACGAGGCGGTGTACGCGGCGGCTTTCCGCGAGCACCCGTACCACCACCCGACCATCGGCTGGCGCGCGGACGTGGAGAACGTGCCCACGGCGCGTCTCAAAGAGTTCTACGACACGTTCTACCAACCGAACAACGCGACCGCTGTCGTCGTCGGCGACTTCGAGAGGGGGACGACACTCGAACTCGTCAACAGGTACTTCGGCGCTATCCCTCGGTCGCCCTCGCCCATCCCCGAAGTCTATACGGACGAGCCTCGGCAGCAGGGCGAGCGCCGCGTCGTCGTGCGGCGCGCGGGCGAGCTGCCGCTCGTGCAGGTCGCGTTCCGCACGCCCGCGGCGCTCGGCCACACAAACGTCCTCTCGAACGCCGAGCTGGCGTCGCGCGCGTCGAGTCCTCCGGCAGAGAACGACATCTACCCGCTCGCCGTCTTGTCGGCGGCGCTCGCGGGCGGCGTGACGAGTAGGCTCTACCAGGCTCTGGTCGAGAGCGAGTTGGCCGTGAGCGTTGACGCGCGCGCGGATCAGTTCCGCGACCCCGGCCTCTTCAACGTCTATGCGACCGCAAGCCCCGGCGTCGAGCCTGGGCGGGTGGAGGAAGTGGTTCACGAAGAACTCCGGCGCGCGGGCGGCGACCTCGGCGAGGAGGAGGTCGAGAAGGCGAAGCGGCAGATCGCGGCGCACGTCGCATACGAGCGCGACGGCACGCACAACGTGGCGATGCAGGTGTCCGAAGCCGAGGCGGTCGCCGACTGGCGCTTCTACAATTCTTACGCGCGAGGCGTCGCGCGCGTGACCGCCGAAGACGTGCGGCGCGTGGCCGCCGCCTACTTCGGAGAGGACAACCGAACGGTCGGCCACTTCATCCCGAAGCCCGCCGCGGGCGACGGCGCGTCGGAAGGATGAAGGAGGGACGGGGAGAGAGGGAGACGGGGCGACGGGGAGATGAAAGGATGAAGTGATGAGAGTTTGCGAGAGGCCGCTTTGTTTCCGGCCTCCCCGTCCCCCTCTCTCCCCGTCCTTCGTCCTTTTAGACGCGGGCCGAGGACTTGTCCCCGGCTCTTACATTCATAAATGGCGTTGAGGTTCTGGTATGACCTCTGAGTTTCAACAAGAGCCGGAGGTGGCGGGGAGTTCGGGCGGCGCGGGCTTCTCGTCGCGCGTCGTGCGCGAGGAGCTGGCGACGGGCGCGGTGCTGCTCGCGCTGGAGAACAGGGCGACGCCGACCGTCTCCCTGCGCGGGAGCCTGCGCGCCGGCTCTTACTTCGAGCCGCGCGACCGGCCCGGCCTCGCACGCGTCACGGCGGAGATGCTGAAGCGCGGCACGCGCGGGCAGAGCAAGCTGGAACTGGCGGGCGCGCTCGAAAGCGTTGGCGCTGACATAGAGTTCGAGGCCGACGCCTTCGCCGCGCAGATCAGCGCGCGCTCGCTCTCGCAGGACTTCCCTCTTCTGGTGAGCATGCTCGCGGAGATGTTGCGCGAGCCTTCTTTCCCGGCGGACGAGCTTGAGAAGCTGAAGCAGCAAACGGTCGCGGCGGTGCGCGAGCAGCAGTCGGACACGCGCTGGCGCGCCTACGAGCGCCTGACGCAAGTGGTCTTCGACAAGGCGAACCCCTTCTACGCGCACGCGGGCGAGCGCCTGATAGAGAGCATCAACTCGATCACGGTCGAGGACGTGCGCGGCTTCTACGAGAAGTTCTACGGCGGGCGCTCGCTGATACTTTCGGTCGTCGGCTGTGTGAGGGCGGGCGAGGCCGTGGGACTCTTGCGCGAGGCGCTTGCAGATTTCGGCGGGCCGGAGAACATTGACGTGACCATCGCCGATCCTTTGCCGCAGGAGGGCGAGCGGCGCGAGTTGGTGGTCGTCCGAGACAAGGCGAACGTGGACGTGCTGCTCGGCTCCGCCGCCCCCTTGCGGCGCGACGCGGCGGACTACTACGCGGCGCTGCTCGCCAACCGCGCGCTCGGCGAGTCAACGCTCTCGTCGCGTCTGGGCTTGCAGGTGCGAGACGTTGAAGGTCTCACCTACGGCATCGCCTCGCGCTTCCGCGCGCCCACGCTCGCGGCGGGGCCGTGGTACATCGCCGTCTCGGTGAACCCCGGCAACGTCGAGCGCGCGATAGGGTCGGCGCTGAACGTTTTGCGCGAGTACGTCCGCGAAGGGATTCGCCCCGATGAACTCGAAGACGAGAAGTCGTCGGCCACTGGCGCGTTCAAGGTCTCGCTCTCGACGAACGCGGGGCTGGCCGCCGCGCTCTGGAACGCGGAGTTTTACCGGCTCGGCCTCGACTACGTCGAGCGCTACCCGGAGCACGTCCGCTCGGTCACGGTCGAGGAGGTCAACGCGGCGATACGCAAATACTTCCGCCCCGACCACCTGACCATCGTCGTCGCGGGCGACATCGAGGCCGCGCACGCCGAGCACCCGCCCGTCGCTTAGAAGGCACGGGTGAAAAGGGAAAAAGGGGAAGAGGGGAAAGGGATTTGTATTCTCCCTTTCCCCTCTTCCCCTCTTTACCCTTTACCCCTTCCGTTTTAGCTCGCCCCGAACCTCTGTCGGTACTCAGACGAGCTGAGGAAGGCTTTGACCATCTCGGCGTTGACGAAGTTGCCGTTGAAGGCGTTCAGCTTGTTGAGCCAGAAGTTGAAGCCCGCCGCGTCCGGGTCGCGCCTAAGGTAGCCGAAGTATTCCATTGTCACGAAGGCGCGGTTGAACTCGGCTTGCGAGAAGGCCGTGTTCTGCGCCACGTCGCGCAGCGCGCGGGCGCGCGCCGCCTGATCGGTCGTGTTGGTCGCCGCGCCGAACTCGGCGATGGCGGCGTTGCGGTCGCTGGTCGAGGGCGTGACCCCGGCGTTAGCGAAGAGCGCATCAACGAACTGCGCGGGCGTCTGCGTCGTCGGGAACGCGGCGACGAAGTCGGGGCGCGCGACGAAGTCGGTGAAGTAAGCCTGCTTGTTGGCTTCGAGCTGCGCGTCCGCGCCGGGCGCGCCGAAGACGAAGTTTCGCTGGAGCGCCTGCGTGTCGCGCTCGAACTGCCCGTACAGGACGGGCACCGCCGCGTTAGCCAGCGGCGAATTGCCGAAGGCCGCCTTGTTCGCCAGATAGGCGAGCAGTCCCGTCTGCTGGAACTCAATCGAGAGGAAGAAGGCCGCCGAGGTGTTGATGCGCTTGACCTCGATGCACTGCGCGTCCGAGCCGCAGGAGGTGATGTTGTTGACCCAGAAGTTGAAGCCCGCCGTGTCCGGCTCGCGGTTGAGGAAGTCGAGGTAGTGCTGGCGGACGAAGAACGACGGGTCGTCAACCGGGTTCGTGGATGACGGCGACGAGTCGTTGTCCGTGATCGTCAACGTTGCCTGGTTCGGACTTCCCAAACCGACGCCCACGCCCGTCGGGTTCGAGAGCGCGAGGTTCACGGTCTCGTCGCCCTCGACGAAGTTGTCGTTAACGATCAGGATGCGGACGGTCTTCGAGGTATCGCCGGGGGCGAAGGTTACTTTCTGGAGCGCGATCTCGTAGTCCGACTTCTGCGAGGCGTGGCCGGCCTGCGACGAGTCGAAGGTGTTGACGTTGACGGTGGCCGTTCCCGACGCGTCGCCCGCGCGAAAGATGGTGATGTCAATGTGGCCGCTGCCCTCGCCGATGGTGAAGGTGTCGGAGGCGAACTGGACGAGCGAGGTGGCCGTCGCGGTCGTCGGGTTGAGCTTGCCGAAGAGGCCGTGCTCCTCGTCGGCGATGCCGGCGGAGAAGTAGAGCGTGTTGGGGTCGCCGCCCGCGCCGCCGTTGCCGAACGTGAGCGCCCACAGTTGGTCATTGACGATGGGCTGCCCCGCCTCGTTCTGGAGCGTGCCGAGGAAAGTGCCGCCAGAGTTGTAGGCGGTGATGATCCCGTTGTCGGAGAAGTTGCCGACCAGAACCGCGCCGCCGAAGATGCCGAAAGAGGCGGGCGCTATCACCATGCCCCACGGCGCGTCGAGTGCGCCGTTCGAGACGAACCGCCCGATGAATGTGCCGTCCGTGTTGAACTTGCTGACGAAGCCGTTGCCCGGCCCGTTCGTGACGACATTCCCGCCCGTGCCGACCTTGGCGTAGGAGACGAAGAGCGTGCCGCCGAGGTTCTGGATATTGAAGGGGTGGAAGGTCACCGGGATGGTCGGGTCAGTGAAGGTTCCCGCGAGCGTCGTCGGAGTGAAGGTCTTGTCGAACACGTCTATCTTGCCGTTGGCGAAGTCGGCGGCGTAGAGGAAGGGGTTCCCGCCGCTGTTGCCGATGGCGAGGCCCGTGTAGGTGTGGCCGGGCTGGCTCTTGACGACCTGCGCTGTTGCGCCCAACGCCGGGTTCCACGCGATGATGTTGCCGGTGATCGAGTCGAAGATGAAAACCGCTTTGACGGGGGTGCTGCCGCCCGTGGGGGTGAAGTTGAAGTCGGTGGCCGCGGTCGTGACGTTGGAGACCGCGACCGCCCCCGTCGGCAAAGACGGTGGCCCGCCGGGTAAGGTCACCGTCTGCGGGCTTGGGTTGAGGACGAACGGGCTGCCCACCACGTCGCCGCGCAAGAGTTGCGTCGTGCCCGTCCCGTTGTTGACGACCCAGAAGGGGCTACTGCTCGTCGCCGTCACGCCCCAGGGGTTGACGAGCAGCGGGTCTTGGATGGGCGCGAGGCCGGGTACGTCCGAGATTAAATTGGTCTGGCGGTAAGCCTGTCCGGGCGGGACGGCGGGGATGTTCGGGTTCTGGGTGTCGTCGCCCGCGGTCTGCGCCGCGACCCTCGAAGCGGGCGGCGCGGCGGGCAGGAAGGCGAGGACGAGCAGGGCGGTCAGCGCGGCACTGACGGACTTTCTGACGCGAGTTTTAGCAGGGCGCGGATGCAGCATACCTTTTCTCCTTGCAGAGTCCACTCGAAAGTTTAGGGCTGGCGACGAAGTCGCGGTCTGACGGAAGCGAGCCGCGCCGGGCGCGCAGGCCCTCGCGGGTAAGCTAAAGGCGGCGCAAGCGAGCGAGGCCGCCGACGCGGGGAGAAACGAATTTTGCGATCTTTAATTTAACGAATGCGGCAAAAATTTAGCGAATGCGGCAAAACTCTATGCCCGCCGAGCGCAGGCTGTCAAGAGTTTTGAGCCGGGACGGGCGGAAGGGCGGGGCATGACCGTCGGGAGCGGGGACGGGCTGCGCCGTCACTCCATCGCCTCGACGACGGCGCGCGCGAACTCATTGGTGCGGGCCGTGCCGCCCACGTCGCGCGTCCTGACCTTGCCCTCGCGATAGACCTTGAGCATCGCGCGCTCGACCCGCTCAGCCGCCTCGCGCTCGCCGAGGTGGCGCAGCATGAGGACGCCGGACTGCAAGAGCGCCGTCGGGTTGGCGACGTTCTGGCCGGCGATGTCGGGCGCGGAGCCGTGCACGGCCTCGAAGACCGCGCCGCGCTCACCGATGTTCGCGCCGGGCACTAGCCCCAAGCCCCCGACGAGTCCCGCGCACAAATCAGACACGATGTCGCCGTAGAGATTTTCCAAAAGCATCACGTCGAACTGTTCGGGGCGCATGACGAGCTGCATGCAGGCGTTGTCAACGATCTTGTCGTCGGCCTCGATTTCCGGGTAGTCGCGCGAGACGTTGCGGAAGCAATCGAGGAAGAGGCCGTCCGAGAGCTTCATGATGTTCGCCTTGTGCACCGCCGTCACCTTCCCGCGCCCCTCGCGCCGCGAGAACTCGAAGGCGTAGCGCGCGATCCTGGTCGAAGCCTTCTCGGTGATGATCTTCAAACTCTCGACCACGCCGGGCACGACGACGTGTTCGAGGCCGGAGTAGAGGTCTTCGGTGTTCTCGCGCACGACGACGAGGTCTAGCTCCGGGTAGCGGCATGGCACGTTCGGCAAAGCGCGCACGGGCCGGAGGTTCGCGTAGAGGTCGAGCGTCTTGCGCAGGCCGACGTTGACAGACGTGAAGCCCTTGCCGACCGGCGTCGTGATCGGGCCTTTGAGCGCGACCTTGTTGCGCACGATGGATTCAAGCAGGTCGTCGGGCAGCGTCGAGCCGAACTTCTCTAACGCCTGCGCGCCCGCGTACTTCGTCTCCCACTCGACTTCTGCGCCCGACGCCTCGATGATGCGCACGACCGCCGAAGAGACCTCTGGGCCGATGCCGTCGCCCGGAATGAGTGTGATAGTATGTGCCATAAGCGGAATGCGGAATGCGGAGTGATGAATGATGAATTAAAGACACTCCTTCCCGGCATTCATCATTCCGCATTCATCGTTCAGCATTAGTTTGTCGAATCATACCAGCAGTTCTCCTAAATGAGAAAGAGCGAGGAATCGGGGGCGGACGTGGCCGTGGTGGGCGGCGGCGTCGCGGGGCTGTCGGCGGCGCGCGAGCTGGCGCGGCGGGGGCTGAGTGTCATCCTCCTGGAGAACGCCGAGCCGGGCGCGGAGGCTTCGTGCGCGGCTGCCGGGATGCTCGCGCCGCAGGCGGAGGCCGACGGACGCGACGAGTTCTTCGAGCTGCTGTGCGCGAGCCGCGAGATGTACCCGACGTTTGCCGAACAGCTTCTCGAAGAGTCGGGCGTCTCAATCGAGCTAGACCGCACGGGCACGCTCTACCTCGCGCTCACGGAAGAGGATGTGGAAGAGATCGAGCGCCGCTTCGCCTGGCAATCGCGCGCGAAGCTCGCGGTCGAGCGCCTGAGCGCCGAGGAGGCGCGAAGGCTTGAGCCGCGCGTCTCGACGCGCGTGCGCGCGGCCCTGCGCTTCCCGCGCGACTGGCAGGTCGAGAGCCGAAGGCTCGTCGCCGCGCTCGCCGCGTCGGCCTCCGTCTGCGGCGCGCGGCTGTTGATGCAGACGGCGGCGAGCGGCGTGCGCGTCGTCGCCGGTCGCGCCGTGGGTGTCGAGACGCCGCGAGGGTTCCTGAGCGCGGGCGCGGTCGTGCTCGCCGCGGGCGCGCGCACTTCGCACGTGCCGCTCCTCGTCTCGGAGCGCGAAGGCGTTGAGGCACGCGCTGAACTGTCGTTGCACCCGCGGATCGAGCCGGTGCGCGGGCAGATGCTCTGCCTGCGGCAGCCGACTTCTTCCGAGCCGTTCGTCAGCCACGTCGTCTATAGCCCGCGCGGCTACCTCGTCCCGCGCCGCGACGGACGACTCCTCGCAGGCTCGACCTCGGAGAGCGCCGGCTTCGACGCCTCGGTGACGGCGGGCGGAGTCCACCGCATCGCGTCGAACGCGCTGGAGATCGCGCCGGAGGTCGCCGCGCTCCGGCTCGCCGACTCGTGGGCGGGCTTGAGGCCGCGGGCCGCGGACGGCCTGCCCGTGCTCGGCGAGTCGCCGGAGGTGAAGAACCTTTTCTACGCGACGGGTCACTACCGCAACGGCATCCTGCTCGCGCCCGCGACCGGCGAGATAATCGCAGACCTCTTGACGGGCGGGACAACCAAACTACTGCCCCGCGCGCTCGAAGCATTCTCCCCCTCGCGCTTCCGCCGCGCGCTCGTCGGCTCACACGGAAATTAAATCTCAAGGAGTCTGCCTGAAAGCACATGAAGAGAGTTCTAACCTCCGCGCCGTACTTCCTAGCTCTCGCGCTCGCGCTTCTCTTCGCGCCGCCGGGCGCGCGCGCGCAGTCGGGCGTCAAGCCGAACGGCGACGCCAGAGGCGTTGACGCTAAAGGCGCAAGCGAGGCCGCGCCGGACGGCTTGAAGGTCGCCGGCGAGAGGGGCGGCGAGTCGTCGGCGCAGTCGCTCTACGACGAGGCCGCCGCCTACGTGCAGCGCAAGTTCGACGAGTTCCGCAAGAACGAAGTGCCCTACGACCGCAGCCTCGAACAGAAGACCTACCAGGAGCAGAAAGACCTCGCGCTCCGAAACGTCACGCAGCTCGTCGCGCGCGGGCCGCTCGGCGGCACAGACCTCTACTACGCCGGCCTGCTCTACGCGCTCGCGGGCAGGGGCGAGGGCGCGCTCGACTCGATGCGCCGCTTCCTCGCTGGGGCGGACGCGGCGCACGCCTCCGGCGAGATAAGGCAGCGCGCGCGGGTCGTCGTCGTGCAGCAGGCCGCGCAACTCGGCCTCGCCGACGAGGCGGAGAAGACGCTCGCCGCCTACACACAGGGCGAGCCGCGCAGCGCCGCAGACCTCCAACGCATGCACGTCACGCTCGCCTCGGCCTACATCAAGAAGAAAGACTACGAGCGCGCCGCGCCGCACGCGCGCGAGACCTACGCGGCGGCCCTCCGGGTCGCGGGCGACAGGAAGGCGGACGCGCAGCAGCGCGACGCGACCATCTACGGCGCGGGCGCTCTGCTCGCCAGCACGCTCGTCCGCGCGGGCCGCCGCCCCGAAGCGATTAGCGTCATACAGGAGATGCGCGCGCGCGCCGTCGCGCTCCCCTCGGCGCGGCTCTACCGGCAGGCGACCGAGCTTCTGCTCGAACAGGGCGAGCGGCTCGACGTGCCGCCCGCGGTCGCCGGCCTCGCGCCCTCGGCGACGCCGGAGATAAAAATCTCGGAGTGGATTGACCAGACGCCCGTCCGGCTCACAGACCTGCGCGGCAAGGTCGTGCTCCTCGACTTCTGGGCGACTTGGTGCGGCCCCTGCCGCGTCTCGATGCCGAAGATCAACGCCATGAGCCGCAAGTACAGAGACCGCGGCCTCGTCGTGCTCGGCCTGACGGAGTTCGAGGGCGAGGCCGACGGGCGCGCGTTGACGCGCCCGCAGGAGCTTGAGTACCTGCGGCAGTTCAAGAAGAAGTCAAACATCTCTTACGGCTTCGGCGTCGCGGACGACAAGGAGACGGGCCGCAGCTACGGCGTCGTCTCGATCCCGACCGCCGTCCTCATTGACCGGCAGGGCCGCGTCCGCTTCCTCACCATCAGCGCCAACGACGACGAGGCCGAGACGCTCCAGAAGATGATTCAGAAGCTGCTCGATGAAAAGCCGTGAACCGTGAACCGTGAACCGTGAACCGTGACAAGAAAGAAACCGCGACGGAGACCGCAAACCATGTTAATGCGGAAACCACTCGTCACGGTTTACGGTTCACGGTTCACGGCTCTTATATTTTTACCGTTTCTTTACCTCGCGGCGCGGCGCGCCGGGCGGCAATTTCCCGCGGCCTGTTGTAAGCTCTGTCCGTTATGGAAGGCTCGAACATCACCATCGCGATTGCTTTCGTCGCCGGGCTGCTGTCGTTTCTGACGCCGTGCGTGCTGCCGCTCGTCCCCGGCTACATCTCGCTGATCTCCGGCGTGAGCGTCGAACACCTGAAGGGCGAGGGCGCAGGCTCGCGCAGGGCCGCGCGCCGCGCCGTCATCGTCAACTCGCTCGCCTTCAACGCGGGCGTCTCTCTCATCTTCATCCTGCTCGGCGCGACCGCCGGCTGGGTCGGGAACGTTCTGTTCTCCAGGCCCTGGGTGCGCATTGTCGGCGGCCTCGTCGTCATCGCCTTCGGCTTGCAGATGATGGGCGTCCTGAAGATCGGCGCGCTCTACCGCGACACGCGGAAGTTCTCCGAGGAGAAGCCGCGCGGGCCGCTCGGCTCGGCGCTCTTAGGGATGGCGTTCGCCGCCGGCTGGACGCCCTGCATCGGCCCCATACTCGGAGGCATCATCGGCCTCGCGGCGACGAGCGGCGGCTGGAAGAACGGACTCGTGCTTTCGGCCTTCTACGCTGCGGGCCTCGCCGTGCCGTTCCTCGTCACGGGACTTGTGCTCAACCAGTTCCTCGGCTTCTACTCCTGGTTTCGGCGACACCTGCACAAAGTCGAGGTCGCTTCGGGCGTGCTGCTCATCGTCATCGGCCTGATGGTCGCGTCCAACAGTCTGACCTGGGTCGCGAGCGTCGCGTCGCGCTACCTGCCGAACGCCGAGAACATAGTGAAGCAATCGCCACCCGTCAACGCGGGAGCAGCGCAGACGGCGCAGGCATCGAACGCCGCGAACAGTTCGTCGAACAACGTCGCGGCTGAGCCAGCGCCGGACGTTGACTTGAAGACGACCGACGGCAAGCCCCTGAAGTTGAGTGAACTGCGCGGCCAGGTCGTGCTTCTGAACTTCTGGGCGACGTGGTGCGTCCCCTGCCGCTCGGAAATCCCCGGCCTCAACGAGATGCAGCGCGGCCTCGCCGCGCGCGGCCTCCGCGTGGTCGGCGTCACGACGAGCGACTCCGCCGACCTCGTCCGCGAGTATCAGAAAGACGTGAGGCAAGACTACACCGTCGCGCTCGGCGACGACGGTGTGGCCGCCAAATACGCCGTCGGCGTGCTCCCCACGACCTTCGTCATAGACCGCGAGGGCCGCATCCGACAGAAGATCATCGGCGAGAAGTCGCGCGCCGAGTTCGAGGCGCTGGTCGGCCCGCTCCTCGACGAGCAGGCGACCGCCGCGCTCAAGCAAGAGTAAGCCGTGAGACCGTGTGAGTCGCGCGAGAACAAGTGAGATGGCGCGCCCGACCGCGCGGCCTCTTTATTCAACGAACCCGAACACCCCGCAACCGAGGGAGAAGCAGTATGTTTAAGAATCTCAGCCGCACAGCCCCCGCCGTCCTCTTCGCGCTCGCCGCCTTCGTCACGTTGAGTGCGCCCGCGGCGCGCGCGCAGAACCCGCCGAGCGGTACGCCGAGCGCCGCGCAAAGCGGCACGCCGAGCGCTGCTACGCCGACGCCCGCGGCCATTCCCGCGCCAGGCCCCTCGACAGGTCTGGTGCGAACCGCTGACGGGCACGAGTACGCGCCGCTCCTGGAGCAGAAGATCAACTACAAGGACTGGACGTTCAAGAGCCTGAAGGACGGCACGCCGCTCGACCTGCGCGACGCGCTGAAGGGCAAGCGACTGGTCGCCGTCGTCTACTTCGCGCCGTGGTGCCCGAACTGGCGCGCCGAAGCCCCCGTCATCGGACGCCTCTACGATAAGTACAAACAGAACGGCTTCGACGTTGTGGCAGTGAGTGAGTACGCGAGCGCCGACGACGCGCGCAAGTATTTCGACTCGCAGGGCGGCGCGCCCTACACGGTCGTCGTCGAATCCGAAGCGCGCGAGGCGCGCGACCAGACGACGCACTATGGCTACCGCCAATCGGCGGGCGACACGCGCCGCTGGGGTTCGCCCTTCAACGTCTTCTTAGAGCCAGCCAGACTCAACAAGGCGGGCGACGTGCTCACCGAGAAGGCTTGGGTCGTCGGCGGCGAACTCATCGAGAAGGACGCCGAGCAGTTCATACGCGAGCGCCTCGGCCTCGCGCAGCAGAGCGCCGTCGAGCCTTGCAAGGCCGAGCCGGAGAAGGCGGAAGTCAAGAAACAGTAGGCAGACGGCAGGCGCAGGAGGCAGGAGCAGACGGCAGTTAAAGGCAAGACGCGCTGTAATACTTGTGCCCAGCGAAGAAGGCAGCCGGTCATGCGAGACTCGGCTGCCTTATCGTTTTACCTGCCTCCTGCCCCTGCCGTCTGCCTCCCTTCCTCTTCCCCTGCCTCCTTGTTTTTTGATTTCCTCACGGCGGCTGCTATGATGTCCCGCTTTCTCCCACGTCAACTCATTTGCCGAGCGTGCACTAGATGAGACTACGCCTGCTCTACCACGGCCACTGCTTCGACGGCGTGGCCTCCGCCGCCGTCTTCACGCGCTTCTACCGCGCGCGCCTCCAACGCGACGCCGAGGTCGCCTACACGCCGCTGCTGCACACGGCGGGCGCGCTCTTCGACGAGGCGATGTTCGACGGCGACGAGAACGCCATCGTTGACTTCAAGTACAGCCCGTCGGAGCGACTCACGTGGTGGTTCGACCACCACCAGTCGGCCTTCCTCAGCCCCTCGGACGAGGCGCACTTCCGCGCCGACACTTCAGGGAAAAAGTTCTGGGACGCCGGGAGCAAGTCCTGCACCGAGTTCATCGCGCGCGTCGCGGGCGAGCGCTTCGACTTTGAAGACGCGACGCTCGCGCCGCTCGTCAGTTGGGCGCACACGATTGACGGCGCGTTCTACGAGTCGGCGGCGCAGCCCGTCGAACTCAAAGAGCCGGCGCTCCAACTCATGCAGGTCATCGAGAACGCCGCGGAAGACGACTTCATCGAGCAGATCATCCGCGGCCTCGTCTCGCGCCCGCTCGAAGAGGTGGCGGCGGGCGGGGAGGTGCAGCGGCGCTTTCGGCCCATACTCGCGAGCCACCTTGAGACGGTCGAGACCATCCGCCGCAAAGCTGTTTACGCGCGCGGCGTCGTCACCTTCGACCTCGTGGACGAAGAACTGGCGGGCTTCAACAAGTTCATCCCCTACTACGTGTGCCCCGAAACGACCTACTCGGTCGCGGTCACGCGCGGCCCGGCGCGCACGAAAATCTCCGTCGGCTCGAACCCCTTCAGCCCGCGCCCGCGCCGCCACAACATCGCCACGATCTGCGAGCGCTACGGCGGCGGCGGCCACGCTGTGGTCGGCGCGGTCTCGTTCGCGCCCGAAGAGGTCGAGCGCGCGCGCCGTGTCGCCCGCGAGATCGTCGCGCAGTTGCAGGAAGGCTTCGAGGAGTAAAGGCGACGGTCAAGCTCCCGCCTCACCGCACGCTCATTCGTAATTTTGTGCTTGCGGCGCGCGGTGGTGTTGATATAGTGTGGCCGCACCGGGGGCGAGGCCGCGCGGCGGGCGTTTGTCTTTCCGTCAATTTCTTTCAAAGGCTTCTTTCCTCTCAATCCACGAGCCGGGGAAAAGGTTCCACCTAAGAACTTGCGTTAGCGAAAAGGGCCGCGCGTCCGGGCGCGCCCAATTTCAAGGCTGGGCTGCCCCGCGCCACGCCCTGCCGTCACTCGATACGCCACCCCTCGCCACTCGAAAGGAGATGACAGAATGAATGAAGAGAATTCGCGGCGAAACTTTTTGCGCGGCCTCGTGACCGCGGCGGTCGTCGTCGGCTTCGACACGCGCTTGCGCGGCTGGGTGACGGCGCGCGAACTCGCGGGCGGCTTCCACGCCCTCGCCGACGCCTTCCCCACGTTCGACGGAAGCCTGCTCACCGACGACGCCTCGCTCGACGCCGCCGCAGACGACTTCGGACACTTCGTCCACCGACGCCCCGTGGCCGTCCTCCTGCCCGGCTCGGTGGGCGACGTGGTCAAGATGGTTCGGTTCGCGCGCGCCAACGGCATCAAGATGGCCGCGCGCGGCCAAGGGCACAGCACGCAGGGTCAGGATCAGGCACTGGCCGGCGTGGTCGTCAACATGTCAACGCTCTCGCAGGTTCACGAGGTGAACCAGGCGGACGCGCTGGTTGACGGCGGCGTCCGCTGGCTCGACCTGCTCGCGCAGACCGTCCCGCAGGGGCTGACGCCGCCCGTGCTGGTTGACTTCCTCGAACTGAGCGTCGGCGGGACTCTCTCGGTCGGCGGCATCGGCAGCCAGGCGTTCCGCTTCGGGCCGCAGGTTGACAACGTCCTCGGGCTGCAAGTGGTCACGGGCGAGGGCGAACTCGTCAACTGCTCCGCGTCGCAACAGCCGAGACTTTTCGACGCCGTGCGCGCCGGGCTGGGACAGTTCGGGGTCATCGTCGGCGCGCGCGTTCGGCTCGTCGCGGCTCCGCCGAGCGCGCGGCTCTACCACGCACTCTACGGCGACCTCGGATTATTCGTTGCAGACCTCTTGAGTCTGATAGACGACGGGCGCTTCGACACGGTGCAGGGCTTCGCCGCGCCCGACGGCGCGGGCGGCTGGTTGTTCCAGTTGGAGGCGTCGAAATACTTCGCGCCGGGCCACGAGCCGGACGACGCCGGGCTGCTCTCCGGCCTCTCGTTCATTCCGGGCACGCAGTCCTCTCAGGACATGACCTACTTCGACTACCTGAACCGACTCGCGCCGCTGGTCGCGTTCCTCCGGCAGATCGGCGCGTGGTTCGTCCCGCACCCCTGGGTGAACCTGTTCGTCCCCTCTTCGAGCGCCGCGGACTTCGTCGGCGGGACTCTCGCGAATCTGAACCCGGACGACGTGGGCCAGGGGCCGGTGTTGATCTACCCCTTCAACCGGGGCCAGTTCCGCGCGCCCTTCTTCCGCGTGCCCGACGGCGGCCACTTCTTCGTCTTCTCGCTGCTGCGCAACGCCATCCCGCCGACGCCCGAACGCACCGCCGGGCTGGTCGCGGCCAACAGAGAACTCTTCGACGGCGTGACGGCGCTCGGAGGGAAGAGGTATCCCATTGACTCCGTGCCGATGACGAAGCACGACTGGCAGAAGCACTTTCAGCCGGAGTGGGGCAGGTTCGTCAGCGCCAAGCAACTGTACGACCCGGACGACATCCTGACCCCCGGACAGGGAATTTTCTAGGGCGGTTTGCGATTGAGGTTGCCACGCTCTTTGCCGCCGGGAGCGCGGGCAAAGATGCCCGCGCTCCCGGCAGAGAGTTGCGCTATCCGCTCTACCGGGAGTCAGCGGGCCATCAGTGACTCGATCTCTTCGACCTGCTTCGGCGCTTCCGTTGTGAGCACGCGGTAACCTTCGGGCGTGACGAGCACGTCGTCCTCGATGCGGACGCCGATGCCGCGGTACTTGTCGGGGACGCCGTCGGCGTCCTCGGCGATGTAGAGGCCCGGCTCGACCGTCATCACGACGCCGGCCTCGACGGGGCGGGGTTGGCCGTCCGTGTGGTAGAGGCCCACGTCGTGCACGTCCATGCCGAGGTAGTGGCCGAGGCGATGCATGTAGAACTTCTTGTACTGCTCCTCCTCGATCAACTTCTTCACGTCGCCCCGCAAGAGTCCGAGCCTGACCATCCCATCGGTCAGAATCTCGACCGAGCGCTCGTGCATCTCCTCCAACGTCACGCCGGGCGCGACCATCTCGATGCAACGCTCCTGGCAGTCGAGCACAAGCTCGTAGATGTCGCGCTGCGCGTCCGTGAAGCGGCCCCCGACGGGGAAGGTGCGCGTGATGTCCGAGGCGAAGCCCTCGTACTCCGCGCCCGCGTCTATGAGCAGCAGGTCGCCGTCCTTTAGTTCGGCTTCGTTGTTGATGTAGTGCAGTATCGTCGCGTTCGCGCCGCCGCCGACGATGGTGTTGTAGGCGGGGGCGTTCGCGCCGCTTCGACGGAAGATGTACTCGATGAGGGCCTCGATCTCGTACTCCTTCACGCCGGGCCGCGCCGCGCGCATCGCCTCGCGGTGGGCCTCGGCGGCGATGTCGGCGGCGCGCTGCATGAGCGCGATTTCTTCGTCGGTCTTGAAGAGGCGCAACTCGTGGAGGATCGTGCCGGGGTCAACGATTGACTGCGGCGGTCGGACGCCGCGCCGCCCCGACGCGCGCATGCGCGCGAGCTGACGGATGACGGTCTGGTCGAGTTCGGGGTTGCCGTTGCCGAGGCGGTAGTAGAGTTGGCGCGCGCCGTCTAAAAGCTCCGCGAGCTTCTCCTGAAACTCTTCGACCGGATAGGCGGCGTCCGCGCCGTAAATTTCCTTCGCGCCTTCGACGCCCGCGCGCCGGCCCGTCCAGGTCTCCTTCTCCTTGTCGCGCGGGCGGACGAAGAGCGTGTAGCGTTCCTGCTTGCCGGGCGCGACGACGGCGACGGCGTCCGGCTCTTTGAAGCCGGTCAGGTAGTAGAAGTCCGAGTCCTGCCGGAAGCGGTACTCCGTATCGTTCGAGCGCGTCGCCTCGCGCGCCGCCGGCAGGATGGCGACGGAGTTCGGCTCCATCCGGCGCATGAACTCCGCGAGCTGCGGTCTTAGCATTTCGTCTCTCCCGTCTTGGCGTGGCTTTGTTCTCAACGCAATTCTAACCGACAGGCGCGGCGGCGCGGAAACGCGGCGGGGCTTTCAACCGTCCCGCTTTCGCGCGATAATCCCTCGGCGAGGCTAAACCGATGGCGACTCGAATCACACAGGCGGAGATGAGCGCGACGCAGGCGGAAGCGACGCGCGAGGTCGTCTCTTACGACCCGGCGACGGGCGAGGAGGTCGGGCGCGTGCCGCTCTTCGCGACGGAGGACGTGGCGCGTGCGGTCGCGCGGGCGCGCGCGGCGCAGAAGGGTTGGGGCGCTCTCGGTTTCCGCGAGCGCGCACGGGTGTTGATGCGCGCTCGCGCGTTCGTGCTCGAAGAGATGGACGAGATCGCCCGGCTGATTGCGCGCGAGTCGGGCAAGCCCGCCGCGGAAGCAATCGCGATGGAGATTGTGCCGACGCTCGACCTGATGCAGTTCTTCGCGCGCAAGACCGCGCGCCTGCTCAGGCCGGAGAGGATAGACATCGGACTCTACCGCTTCCTGGGCCGCACCT
Organism: Acidobacteriota bacterium; assembly: GCA_003222975.1. Taxonomy (GTDB): domain Bacteria; phylum Acidobacteriota; class Blastocatellia; order Pyrinomonadales; family Pyrinomonadaceae; genus QHXN01. The sequence continues at coordinate 26,674 of QHXN01000075.1, forward strand.
CGACAGTCGAGTACCGCCCGCTCGGCGTCGTCGCCGTCATCTCGCCGTGGAACTTCCCTTGGGCGATTCCCCTCGGCGAGGTCGTGATGGCGCTCATGGCCGGGAACGCGGTCGTCCTCAAGCCGAGCGAGCTGACGCCCTTCGTCGCGCTGAAGATCGGCGAGGTGCTTGCGCGCGCCGGACTGCCCGCGGGCGCGCTCGAAATCGTGACGGGCGACGGCTCGACGGGCGCGGCACTCACGGAGGCGGGCGTGGACAAGATCATGTTCACCGGAAGCGTCGCCACCGGCAGGCGCGTGGCCGAGGCGGCGGCGCGAAAGTTAATCCCCGTCGTGCTCGAACTCGGAGGCAAAGACCCGATGATCGTCTTCGAGGACGCAGACCTCGAAGCGGCTTCGAGCGCGGCGGTCTGGGGCGCGTTCGCCAACTCCGGCCAGGCGTGCGCCTCGGTCGAGCGCTGCTACGTGCACGAACGGGTCGCGGACGATTTCACGGCGCGCGTCGTCGAGAAGGTGCTGGCGCTCAGGCAGGCGGTCGGAACCGAAGAGGGGGCAGACCTCGGCGCGATGTCTTCGGAGCGGCAACTGCGCACGGTCGAGGAGCACTTGCGCGAGGCCGTCGCGCGAGGCGCGTGCGTACTCACAGGCGGCGGTCGCGCGCGCGGGCTTCCCGAAGGCGGCGCGTTCCACGAGCCGACGGTGCTCACAGGCGTTGACCACTCGATGACGATCATGCGCGAGGAGACGTTCGGCCCCGCCCTGCCCGTAATGACCTTCCGCGACGAGGACGAGGCCGTGCGCCTCGCCAACGACAGCCCGTTCGGCCTGACGGCGAGCGTGTGGACGCGCGACATCAGGCGCGGGCGTCGCGTCGCCTCTGAGATAGAGGCGGGCACGGTGATGGTCAACGAGGTGCTCTACACGCACGGCATCGCGCAGACGCCCTGGGGCGGCGTCAAGCAGAGCGGCCTGGGACGCACGCACGGGCGGCTCGGCCTCCTTGAGTTGGTCGCGCCGCACCACGTCCACGTCAATCGCCTCGCGTTCCTCGGAGACGTTTGGTGGTTCAACTACACGCCCGGCGCGGCCTCGCTCTTCCACTCGCTCGCGCGCCGCTTCGCCACAGGCTCGCTCCTGCAAGCCCTCCTGCTCTCGCCGCAGATGCTCCGCCGCCTGCGCGAGCGCAAGGGCCAGTCGTCCGGTAGGAAGAAATAATGGCCGGGGTATTTCCGCATAAATGATAGTTGGGTATCTATCTTTTTGTAGAGTTGCTTCATGTTAGACAATATCACAGAGATTTTACCTGCTCGGCTTCTTGATCTACGGCAGGTTGATAACATCAACTTAGAAGGTAGAGGCGGAAAGGAAAAGCATTTTTCATTGCTTCTCCCTATGTGGAAGCGTTCCAGTTCCGCGTTATACGACTACGAGCTTGAATATGAAGGTCAGCTATTGAAACTTGAAATCAAAAAACAAGCTAACGAACAATGGTTTGATAGTGGTAAGTATTATCTTCTTAATGAATTCGACCGCAATATCATTCTACTACTTGTGAATCATTTAAAAGGTCGCATTGATTTGATTGCAGCAATTTGTTTGGGCGGCTTCATAGATCTATTGCTTTCAGAGGAGCAATATCGCGCACATGGCTGGAATGAAGAGGTTATGAGTGTTGCAGCAGACCTTAAAAGAAAGTACCCATCTCTACAGTTTAAGGCTAAGGTGAGAATCGGTAATATGATTCGAGAGCATCGCCACCATTTTCAGATACTGTTTGAGAGATTCTGATAAGGGCGATGCCTAACAGGTTCATTGTTGT
>QHXN01000076.1 GCA_003222975.1 Acidobacteriota bacterium
ACCCCGCAGGCGTAGGCGCTGTTCTCACGTGGACGGCGGGCGGAGTGAAGCGCACGCGGCTGAGGACGAGCGGCGGCAGCTACCTCGCCTCGCACGACCCGCGCGAGATTCTCGGCGCGGGCCGCGGCGGGAAGATCGAGAGCGTCGAGATTCGCTGGCCGAGCGGGAAGGTGGACAGGCTGGCGAACCCGCCCATGAACACCTACGTCCGGGTAGTGGAGGGCGAGGGAATCGCGAAGGGCGCGGGCGTCGGCGCGAAGTGAGGGGCGCGGGCGTCAGGGCGAAGTATGAAGGAGTGCGTTACGACATGAAGAGTATCGTTCCCGTCGTTCAATCAAAGGGAGCAGCCGCGGCGGGCCGGCGTCGAATCTTACGAGGCCGCCGCGCGTTCGTCTCCGTGCTGGCCTGCTGCCTACCACTCTCTGCCCTCGCGCTCGCGTCGGCGCAGCGGCGGCGTCCGGCCACTACGACCGCCGCCACGCAAGCGCCCGCGGTCGCAACGCCGGCGGCGCGGCAGGAGTTCGAGCAGGTCGCGGCGCAGGCCGCCGCCGCGCGCGAGGGCGACCGCGTCGAGGAGGCGATTGGACTCTACCGCCGCGGCGTCGCGCTGCGCCCCGACTGGACGGAAGGGTGGTGGTATCTGGCGACGCTCTACTACGACGCGGACAACTACTCGGAGGCCGCGCGCGCCTTCGCCGTGGCCGCCCGCCAGCAGCCGAAGGGCGGCGCGCCCCTCGCCATGCTCGGCCTGTGCGAGTTTCAACTCGGCAAGTACGACGACGCCTTGAATCACATCCGGCAGGGCCGCGCCATCGGCATCGGCGACAACGTCGAGCTGACCCGCGTGATGCGCTACCACGAGGGGCTGCTCTCGATGCTCAGGGGCGAGTTCGAGCACGCGCAGCAGACGCTCGGCACGCTCTCCTTCGAGGGCCTGAAGACCGAAGACCTGATAATCGCGCTCGGACTGGCGGCGCTCAGGCGCGGGATGCTCCCCAAAGAGGTCACGAACACTTACCCCGACCGCGACCTCATACGCCGCGTCGGATTGGCCGAGCACTTCGCCGCACAGAAGGACATCGCCGACGCCGAGCGCGAGTACGAGCTGGTCGCGCGCGACTACGCCAAGACGCCCGATGTGCAGTACGCATACGGTCGCTTCCTCCTGGCGAACCGCGACGACGACGGCGCGCTCGCAGCCTTCCAGCGCGAGATCGAGAACTATCCGAAGCACGCGCTCGCGCGCATACAGATCGCCTACATCAAGCTCAAGAACAGGGAGCCGGAGGCCGGGCTGCCTTTCGCCGAGGAGGCCGCGAAGCTCTACCCGCGCCTCCCGCTCTCGCACTTCGTCCTGGGACGCATGCTTTTGGAGACGGGGCAGAACGCGCGCGCCGTCGAGGAGCTGGAGACGGCGCAGCGGATGGCCCCTGACTACCCGCAGATTTATTTCCAGCTCTCGCGCGCCTACGCGAAGGCCAACCGCAAAACGGACGCCGAGCGGGCGCGCGAGACATTCCTGCAACTGAACAAGAAGGCCGAGCAGGCCGACGCACAGGGGGAGCCGCGTGCCGACGGCATGCCCGCCGGAGACGACGCCGCGCCCGGCGAGGCAGCCCCGCAGAAGCCTGAGTGAAGGACTAATGGCTATTTTCGATTGGGAGTATGGTTCAGAGTTCAGAGTTCAAACTTTAGTTTGTAGAGTTCAGAGTTCAAACTTTAGTTTGTGGTGTGGGGTAAGAACAAGCTAAAGCTTGAACTCTGAACCCGACAGTCAAACGTCATTCGCTTTAATGACTAACTGCCCGCCTCGGCGGCGAGCGCATTTGATGAAGTCCAGGGTCAGACACGTCCAGGCGTTCGCGGCGCTCGCGTTCACGGTCGCGTGCCTCTGCCTCCCGCTGCTTTCGCGCGGGCAGATGTCGGCCCCCGCCCCTTACACCCGGACGCCCTGGCGGACGAGCAAGCCTTTCGAGGAGGCCGGCTACGTCGGGCGCGAGGCGTGCGCGAAGTGCCACGAGCAGGAGTCGGCGAGCCAGCACACGACGGCGATGGGGCGGGCAATTGAGACGGTCGCGGACAGCCGCGTGCTCGTCGCGCACCCGCGGATGAGCTTCCGCGCCGGGCCGTACCTCTTCCAGATCATGAGGCAGGGAGGCGCGAGCACCTACTCCGTGACCGACGGCACGCGGACGATCTCCGCGCCCATCCTCTACGCCTTCGGCCAGGGCAAGGCCGGTCAGACCTACGTCTTCAAACTCGACGGCGAGTTCTACGAGAGCCGCCTGAGCTACTACAAAGAGATTGACGGGCTGGACTACACCATCGGCTACGAGCGCAAGGCCCCGCCGTCTCTGGAAGAAGCTTTGGGGCGACGCATTGCCGAGGACGAGGCGCGCAGTTGCTTCCAGTGCCACGCGACTGCGGCGGTCAGCGGCAGGAACTTGCAGCTCGAACACCTCATGCCCGGCGTCAGTTGCGAGTCGTGTCACGGGCCGGGGCGCGATCACGTCGCGGCGATGCGGGCGCGCGACCTCAAAGACAAACGCATCTTCAATCCGGGCAAGATGAGTCCCGACGAACTGTCGCAGGAGTTCTGCGGCTCGTGCCACCGCAGCGCCGAGCAGGTGCTCTCGAACAAGACGCTCCAGGGTCTGCACAGCGTCCGCTTCCAGCCCTACCGTCTGTTCACGAGCCCCGGCCACGAACCCTTCGACCCGCGCATGAGCTGCACGGCCTGCCACGACCCGCACGACAACCCGCGACAGGACGAGTCCTTCTACGACTCGAAGTGCTTCGCCTGCCACCGCTCGCAGGCGAGCCTGAAGTCGCCGCAGGTGGCGAAGCAGGAGGCGGCGGACGAGCGCAACGCGAAGCCCTGCCCCGTCGCACAGAAGGCTTGCGCCTCGTGCCACATGCCGAAGGTCGAGCTGCCCGGCTCGCACTTCAAGTTCACAGACCACCGCATACGCATCGCCCGACCGGGCGAGCCGTTCCCGAACTAAGAAAATGATGAATGCGGAATGATGAGTGATGAATGAAAAGCGGATTGCCTTTCATTCATCACTCATCATTCCGCATTCATCATTTCTTCTTACGGTTGAATCGTGAAGTGCTCGACGCGCGTCGCCGTGCCGTGCGCGTCGCTGGCGGTCACGACCAACTGGTAGTCGCCGGGCGGGAGCTTTTCGACGGGGATGGTGCTGGCGTACTGGATGCGCCCCGCGTCGTCGGGCGCGGGCAGCGAGAGCGTGCCCTTGCCGAGCGTGCGGCTGCCCTGCGCGATTTCGAGCGTGAGCTTCGGCGCGGCACGCTCGCCGCGCGGCGCATAGACGGTCAGAAGCAGCGTCAACTCCTTCGCAGCGGACTTCCTGAGCGGCTGGCCGAGGTTCGGATAGACGAGCATCTCGCCGAAGCGGAAGGGCGTGTTCGACTCCTTGTCGAGCGCGCTCACGCGCTCGGCGCGGTCAATGATGACGACGCTGGCGAGCCGCGGCCCCGCAGCGTCCGCGCCCGGCACGAGCACGGGCAGCCCCGCGCCGACGCCCGCGCGCGCGGTCGGCGCGTCGTACACGGCAGCCGCGACCGTGTAGCGTCCGGGCGCGAGTTCCGCCTCGCGGTAGAAGAGGATTGCGCCGCGCTTCGCCGCCGTGAGCTTGTCGAGCGGCCCCGACAGAAGGTAGTGGTTGCTCAGCTTCCTCACGACGCGCTGCGACTCGTCCTTGACGAGCGCGACGACCGAGAAGTCCGTGCGGTAGGTCTTCTTCTCGGCGTCCACGTTGAAGCTGACCGAGCCGGCGGGGACTTCGACGACGACGGGCACGAGGCCGGGCCTCCCTGATTCGGGGAAGCTGAAGGCCGCGGCGCGGACGGGGAAGGAGTCGGCGGCGCGTCCGCCGCTGAGGAGCGCGAGCGCGGGCGCTTCGTAGTCGAGCACGGGCGAGGCGTAGTCGGCGTTGATGGCGAAGTAGCCCTTGCGCGTCTGCACTTCCAGTCCGGGGCGGCTCAGTTTGACGCTGACCTGCCGGAAGCGACCGTCGTAAGTTTGATTCTTCGGCGTGTAGGAGAGCGTGTAGTAGGTGTGCAGGTCTTCGCCCGCCGCGCGCAGGCGCGCGCCCGGCTCGTTCGTGTTGCTGACGAGGAAGCCGCCCGTCTGCTCGGCGAGCTGGCCGAGGCCGGCGTCGGGGTTAGAGCGCATGAGGTCTTCGTTGCGCTCCATGTCGCGCATCATCGGCGAGCCAGGCTCGTTGGGACTCCCGGCCTGTCGGATGCGCTGCTGGCCGAGGGCCGAGAGGGAGCGGCCCGCCGCCTGGTCTGGACTGAGCGCGCGCAGGCCCGCCGCGTCCACCGAGTAGATGCTCACGTTCGCGCGGTTGGCGTTGCTGATGACGGTGCGGAACGGCGACTCGACCGCCGTCGGGATCGCAAGCCCTTCGGAGAAGAGGACGAGGGTCTTGCGGCCGGGCAGCCGGGCGAGCGAACTGATGATGGCGAGCAGGGCGTTGGTCGTGGCGTAGCCCTGCTGGTTGCGCTCCAGTATGTCGAAGGTTTCGAGCGAGCGTTGCGTCATCTCGGCCGCCGCCAGGTCCATCATGGTCGTCCCCGCCCCGCTCATGCTCTGCGGGTCAGACGTGCCCTGGCCCGCGCCGGCCTGCGCCTGTCCGGCAGCGTCCTGGAGCTGCGCCGTGTTCTGCGAAGCATCGGCGATCTGCTCGGCGCGCGAGACGTTGGGCGCGGAGTTCTGCGACCCCGCGCGCTCGACCGCGCGGCGCACCAACTGCTCATTGTTCGTGAAGGGCTGGTAGACGTAGAGGGAGAGGTCTATGCCGAAGACGCCGACGAAGTCTTCCGCGGTGAGGCCGCCGCCGAGGTAGGCGAGCGCCGCCTGCCGCGCGCGCACGCGCGACTCCGCCGAGAGCCGGTCGAAGACGAGCGCGACCGCGCCGACGCGCTCGACGCCGCGCCCCGCCGCCCCGGACTTCGACGCGGTTGCCGCCGCGCCTTCCTTGTTACCGCCCTCGGTCGCAGCCGCGTTCGCGCCGCGCGAGACGAGACGGAAGGACGTTACGTCCTGGCGCACGCCGTCCTCAAAGACCTCGAAGTCCGAAGGGCCGAGGTCTTTGACGACGCGCCCCTTCTTGTCTCTCACCACCGCGTCGAGCACGACCTCGCTTGAGCCGACGCGCACGACCTCCTCCTGCTGATCTTTGTTCTGGACGGTCTGCGCGAGCGACGGCAACGCTGCCGAAGTGAGCGCGAGAAGGACGAGAATGGCAACGCAAGCTCTCAACATAAATTCCTCCGTCGGCGGTTCGGTGCAGGCAATGCAAGCCGCGGCAAAGAAGCAGGTCGGGATGCGGGAGAATGTAACACAGGCGGCTTCAAGATCAACGGGGCGCGTTTAAAGTGAGAGTTAGTTTAGAGTTCAAGCTTTAGCTTGTGCCCCCGCCATCCGCAGCCTAAAGGCTGAACTCTAAACCTCATATTCAAGCTGACCCACTACAGTGTCTAAGGCTTGCCGCTCGGCGGCGCGCCTTCTCTGACCGTGACGTACTGATCGGCGCTCACGTTCTTCAGCGTGCTCAACTGTCCGCTCGGCCATTTCACTTCCAACTCGTCCGCCTTCTGACTCGCGCCGAGGCCGAAGAGCAGGCGCATGTCGGAGGCCGAGAGGTAGCTTCTCCCGCCGAGCAGGTATTTGCTCCGGCGCGCGCCGCCCGCGCTGACGGTGACGCGCGCGCCGACGCCGTCGCGGTTGCTCTTCGTGCCGACGAGCCGGACGCCGAGCCAGTGGTTGCGGTTGCCGCCGTCGTTACGCAGGAGCACGGGCGGCTCGCCCGCGTTCAGCAGGAGCAAGTCCGGGTCGCCGTCGTTGTCGTAGTCGCCGACGGCGAGGCCGCGCCCCAGGTAAAATCTCTTCAGCGCCGCGCCGTGCTCGGCGGCCACGTCGCGGAACGCCCGGCCCGCGCGCTCGAAGAGGAACGGCGGCTCGGCGTAGGTCACGTCGGGGAAGACCTTGTTGATCGGCTCGAACGGGTGGCCGTTGAGGACGAAGAGGTCAACGCGTCCGTCGTCGTCGTAGTCGAAGAACTTCGCGCCGAAGCCGCTCAAGGGGATGCTCACGCGGCCTAAGCCCATCGGGTAGGTCTCCTCGGTGAACGTGCCGTCGGCGGCGTTGCGGAAGAGCGCGTTGGTCTGGCCCGAAAAGTTGGTGACGAAGATGTCGAGCAGGCCGTCGCCGTCCACGTCCGAGGCGTCCACGCCCATGCCGCCGCGCGCATTGCCTTCGGGGTCGAGCGCGGCGTCCGCTTCGAGCGCGACCTCTGTGAACGTGCCGTCGCCGTTGTTGCGGAAGAGGAAGTTCGGGTCGTTGTCGTTCGCCTGGTAGATGTCCATGCGCCCGTCGTTGTTGTAGTCGAGCGCGACGACGCCGAGACCTTTGCCGACGTTCTTGCCGACGCCCGAACGCTCGCTCACGTCGGTGAACGTGCCGTCGCGGTTGTTGTGGAAGAGCACGGGCGTCGAGCCTTTGAACTGCGCGATGTGGCAGTAGGGGCGGCCCTCGAAGAACTCGCAGGGCACTTTGGCGTCGGGGTCGAACTTGAGATAGTTCGAGACGTAGAGGTCTAGGTAGCCGTCGTTGTCGTAGTCGAAGAAGGCGGCGCTCGCGCCCCACTGCCGGTTGTTGACGCCGGCCTTGTCGGTCACATCGGTGAACGTGCCGTCGCGGTTGTTGTGATAGAGCTTGCTCGCGCCGTAGCCTGTGACGTAGAGGTCTGCAAAGCCGTCGTTGTCGTAGTCGCCGACGGCGAGTCCCATGCCCCACATGCTGTTCGAGATGCCCGCCTTGTCGGTCACGTCGGTGAAGGTGCCGTCGCCGTTGTTGCGGTAGAGCGCGTCGCGGGGCTTCGCCGTGGAATCCGGTTGCGGCGTCTGCGTGTAGCAGACGAGGTAGATGTCTAAGAGGCCGTCGTTGTTGTAGTCAACGAAGCCGCCGCCGCCGCCCATCGTCTCGATGATGTAGCGCGCGCCGGGCGCGAGCGTGTGGAAGCCCCACTTGATGCCCGCTGACCTAGTCACGTCAACGAACTCGACCGGCGGCGCGTTCTTCTGCGCGGCCTGAGCCAACTGCGCCGGTTGTGAAGGAGGCGCGGACGGTCGCGTCGCGGCGGCCTGCGAGAAGCCCAGCGCGAGGAGGAGTGAAAAGCTCAGGGCCGGACTCATGCGGAGACGTTAAAGCAAGTAGTTGCCGCGGCGCAAACACACCCGTCGTTGTGCCGCGTTCATTGGGCCGGGCTTTCGGCGATTGCGCGCAGAGCCGGGTAGAGCGCGCGGAAACGTCCGTACTGCCGCGCGAGCAGACGGGACACGTCGGCGTCCGGCTCGGTTGCGGAAGCGACGCGCACCACAGCCTCGCAGGCCGCGTCCACGCTCGGCCATGCGCCCGCGCCTACCCCGGCCAGCAGCGCCGCGCCGTAGGCCGCGCCCTCCTCCGCCTCGACGGTCTCGACCGCGCGCCCGTACACGTCCGCCTGAATCTGTCGCCACAGCGCGGAGCGCGCGCCGCCGCCGCCGAGCCGGATCGTCTCGACCGGCACGCCCATCTCGGCGAAGATTTCAAACGTGTCGCGCAGGGAGAAGGCGACGCCTTCGAGGATGGCGCGGACGACGTGCGCGCGCGTGTGGCTCGCCGTCAGTCCCGTGAGCGCGGCGCGCGCGTGCGGGTCGAGGTGCGGAGTCCTTTCGCCCATCAGGTAGGGTGCCCACAACACGCCGTCCGAGCCGGGCGGCGCGCCCGCAGCCTCATCGCATAAAAGATCGTATGGGTCGCCGCTCTCTCTGAGCGCTGTGCCGTCGCTCACTCCTTGCGCCGTGCCGCCTCTTGCTCCGAAGCGTTCGCGGAACCAGCGCAAGGAGAGTCCCGCGCCCTGCGTCACGCCCATCACGTGCCAGCGACCGGGGACGGCGTGGCAGAAGGTGTGCACGCGCCCGCCCGCGTCGAGCGAAGGCTTGTCGGTCGCCGCGAAGACGACGCCGGACGTGCCGATGGTGGCGCTGACCGCGCCGGGTCGCACGATGCCCATCCCGACCGCGCCCGCCGCCTGGTCGCCCGCGCCCGCCACGATGGGCGTGCCTTCGCGCAAGCCCGTCGCCGCAGCGCCCTCGGCTGTGACGTGGCCGGTCACTTCCGGCGACTCGAAGACGCGCGGCAGCAACCTCTCGTCAATCCCCGCCGCGTCGAGCATCTCGCGCGACCAGCGCCGCCCGGCCACGTCGAAGAGGAGCGTCCCCGAAGCGTCGGCCACGTCCGTCGCTCGCTCTCCGGTCAGACGCAGCCGCACGTAGTCCTTCGGCAGCAGCACCGAGCGGACTCTCGCCCACACGTCCGGCTCTTGCTCGCGCACCCACAGAAGCTTCGGGAGCGTGAAGCCCGTGAGCGCAGGGTTCGAGGTCAGCTCGATGATGCGCGCCGCGCCGACGCGCTCCGTGATCGAGCGGCACTGCGCGTCGGTGCGCTGGTCGCACCAGATGAGCGCAGGCCGCAAGACCTCGCCGCGCTCGTCGAGGAGCACAGAGCCGTGCATCTGTCCCGACAGGCCGACGCACCCGACCTCTTCGGCGCTGGCCGCACCGCCCGACAGCACTTCGCGCACGGCTGCCGCGCTCGCGCGCCACCAGTCGCGCGCGTCTTGCTCGGCCCAGCCCGCGCGCGGCGAGGCGAACGGCTCGTGCTCGATGGTCGCCGACGCGACGACCTGGCCCGAAGCGTCTGTCAGGACGGCGCGCGAGCCGCCCGTGCCAACGTCAATGCCGAGAAAGTTCATTCCGCGTTTCCTTCGTGCGTCCGTTTACGCCGGGCCGTAAGTCCGTTCAGGCGGCCCGGACGGTGTGTGCCGACGGTCGTCGAACGGGTCGGGTTTGACCGCAGGGCCGGCCCCGCCGAGTTGGGATGAGAGAGCAGTAAAGTAGTATCATGTCAGTCAAGAGCCGTCGAAGTTAACCGCAACCGGGCGTCCGTCATCTTTGAGTCGCGGAGCGCGTCGTCGGGTAAATGTCTTGACGCGGAGGCCGTCAAGGCTTAATCTCGCGCCTTCCGTGTTAGGAATCAAGCCGTGCGTGATGACTTGTTTGTCTGCGCCTCAGTGAGCCAACGCACGACAAGAGTCCCGCGCGAATATTCTTGAGAATGGGGCTTTCAGTTATGCCAAGCGATAAGTACACGCCGCGTGCGGAGGATAAGTTCAGCTTCGGTTTGTGGACGGTGGGCAACCGCGGGCGCGACCCTTTCGGCGACGCCGTCCGGCCCACGCTGCCGCCCGTCGAGGCCGTGCGCCTGTTGGCGGGGGTGGGCGCGTGGGGCGTCAACTTCCACGACAACGACCTCGTGCCGATTGACGCCGGCGCACAAGAGCGCGAACGCATCGTAAGGGAGTTCCGTCAGGTCTTGGATGAGACCGGCGTGGTTGTGCCGATGGCGACGGTCAATCTTTTTTACGACGCCGTCTTCCGCGACGGCGCGTTCACCTCGAACGACCCGGCGGTGCGCGCCTACTCAGTGCAGAAGACGATGCGCGCGATGGACTTGGGCGCGGAGTTCAGCGCTGGCGTTTTCGTCCTGTGGGGCGGGCGCGAGGGCGTGGAGACCGACGCCTGCCGCCGCCCCGACGAGGCGATCAAGCGTTTGCGCGAGGCGCTCAACTACCTGTGCGAGTATTCGATTGATCAAGGTTACGGATACAACTTCGCTCTCGAAGCCAAGCCGAACGAGCCGCGGGCCGACATCTACATGCCGACCACCGGCGCTTATCTCCACTTCATCACGACGCTCGACCATCCCGAACTCGTCGGCGTCAACCCGGAGGTGGCGCACGAGCACATGCCGGGCTTGAACATGACGCACTCGGTGGCGCAGGCGTGGGAGGCCGGGAAGCTCTTCCACATTGATCTTAACGATCAGATACCGGGGCGCTACGACCAGGACTTGAGGTTCGGCTCGGCCAACCCGAAGGCGGCCTTCTGGCTGGTGAAGTTCCTGGAGGATGTCGGCTACCAGGGTGCGCGCCACTTCGACGCGCACGCCTACCGGACGGAGGACTACGAGGGCGTCAAAGACTTCGCCCGCGGGTGCATGCGGACCTACCTGGTGCTGAAAGACAAGGCCGCGCAGTGGAACGCCGATGTGGAGATCAGGGCATTACTGGCGGAGATGGCGGAGACGGGGCATCAAGCGCCGCCAGTCGGCTCTTACCGAAAAGAAGACGCGTCGAGACTGCTGGCGCACGAGTTCGACCGCGCGGCGCTGGCCGCGAAGGGGCTGCGCTACGAGCGGCTCGACCAACTGACAATGGACATCCTGCTCGGCGTCAGGTAGGTAGGTCATCCTCTCGTATTACCCAACCCAATCGGCGCCGATTTACGCGGCATTACCGGCCCTCTGCCGGGCCTGTGCGCGCCTGCCCTTCGCTTGAAGCCTGCCAAGCCGGTAGAGGTTTAACCTGCGTCCGTCGTCGCCCGTGCGCCCGCGGAAAACTGCCGTGCGCCGCACGGGTGATTTAAAAAAGAGTTGACCGCGCAGCCGCACCTGTTCTACTTATTGAGACGGAACAGGCTTCTCTTTGTGACCGGTAACAGTTTCCCGCGAGGCGGCGAACTCTCCTTTCGACCCTGAGGCGGAACCGTGCGACGAATCGATCTGAAGCGGGCCAACGTCGCCCGCTCCGACACAATCCGCAGTATTAACCGTCAGATCGTCCTCAACTACGTGCGCGAGAGGGCACCGATCTCGCGGGCCGAGATCGCGCACGAAACCGCCCTGCAACGCTCGACCGTCTCGCTGATCGTCGGCGAGTTGATGGAAGACGGGCTGGTCGAGGAGATCGAGGGCGAGTCCACGGGGGGCAGGCCGCCGACCCTCCTGCGCCTGCGCGCCGCGGGGCCGGTGGCCGTGGGCGTGGCCGTGGGCACGACACAAACAATCGTCGCGACTTCCGACTTGGGCGGGCGCGTGCTCGAACAGGAAGAATTCCCCACTGCCCGAAACTCCGAGGAGATGCTGGGGCGCGTCATCGAACGCATACGCAAGCTGATGAAGGGGAAGATTCGCGGGAGCATCGAAGGCATCGGCGTCAGCCTCCCCGGCCTCGTAGATTACGAGACCGGCAGCGCACTTTTCATCCCCTACTTTAAATGGCGCGACTGGGACGTGAAGCGCGCCGTCGAAGATGCCACGGGGCTGCCGGTCGTGGTTGACAACGACGCCAACGCGGCGGCGCTCGCCGAACTGTGGTTCGGTCGCCCGGAGATTCGTGAGGTGCGCGACTTCATCCTCGTCCTGGTCGAGGAAGGCTTGGGCACCGGGATAGTCTTCGACGGCCAAATCTACCGCGGGGAGGCGGGCGCCGCGGGCGAGTTCGGCCACATGACAATCGGTTCCGCCGCGCCGGTCGCTTGCGCCTCCGGGAGCCGCGACTGCTGGGAGGCCTTCGCCTGCGAGAGAACCGCCCTTGCACGCTACGAGAAACTGTCGCGCGGCGTAGGCCCCCGGCAGAAGGTCAGCTTCCCGCAGTTGATCGACCGCGCTTTCGGAGGGGAGCGCGCCGCCCAGACCGCGCTGCTCAGGACGGCGCACTACCTCGGCGTCGGCATCGCCAACCTGATAAAGGGTCTCAGCCCGGAGGCGGTCATCGTGGGCGGGCGGATAGCGCGCGCGTGGCCCCTGATCGCCAACGACTTGAAGAAGGCGGTCGCGAAAAGCAGCATCTGTCGCGGGCTGCCGCCGCCGCGCATAAACGTTTCCAGCCTCGGCGAGCAGCCGCAACTGATGGGCGCGCTCAGCCTAGTACTCGCCAGTAAATTCGCTTCCGTCACGACCGCCTGAACGAGCGCCGGCAAAAGCGGCGCAGCACGACTTTTGTTCAGTCATGCAACAAAGTTTCGAGTAATTTCTCTAAAAAAGTTCTTGACAAGACGGGTCATAAGAACTAAAAGCTTATGCTAGGCCTTGCAACAAAGTCTCTGTTGATAGTATCAAGAAAATCATCTCGCCCCCGTTCAACGGCTCTAGCCCCGTATGCTTTAGCCGTCGGAGATTCGATTGACCGCGGGGCGAGACCAGGGTGGCTGACAGACATCGCGGGTTAGGTGACGGCCCACACTCCTGATCGAGTGGCCGTTGGCTATCTTTACCGGGGTGCTGTCGTACCGGCCCCGCATTAGGCTTGTTCGGTGAGCCGCGGAGTCCAGGCGAATCTCGGTTGCTGAAAGTTTCACCGCCACGGCGGCTTTTCGGGAGGCTACTTCTCATGCCATCGGTTGAGTTTACTAGGTTCGCACCCGCGGGCGACCATCGGTGCCCGACCTCCGTCTCGGGGCGTGCCGGCGCTTTCGTCATCACCGCGCTGGCCGGCCTCTTTTTGCTGCTGCTCGCCGCGCCGCTCGGCTCCGCCCAGGTTACCAGCAGCGCGACGCTGCGCGGGGTCGTCAAAGACCCGACTGGCGCGGTCGTGCGGGGTGCCACGGTGACGCTCACGAGCACGCAGCGCGGGACACCGCGCCAGGTGAAGACGAGCGACGACGGCACATACGTCATCACTTCCGTTGACCCCGGCACCTACAGCCTCAAGGTCGAGGCCGGCGGGTTCAAGACTTACGAGCAGCCCGACCTGACGCTCGCGCCCAGCGAGACGCGCGGCCTGGACGTGGCGCTGGAAGTCGGCGGCGCGACCGAGACCGTGACGGTGAGCGCGGAGGCCGCTTCGCAGATCAAGACGGAGACGGGCGAGCGGTCTGAGACGATCACCTCCAAACAGATTGACAACCTCTCCATCATTGGCCGCAGCAGCCTCGAACTTTTGCGCATCCTGCCGGGCGTCGTCGCGCCCGAGCAGAACGACCTCGACGTGGTCGGCTTCAACCAGGGCGGCAACGCCAGCGCCAACTACACCGTCAACGGCATTCGCGGCGTCAACAACCAGATCAACATTGACGGCTCGCGCGTCATTGATGTCGGCTCGAACAACGGGACGATCATCACGCCGAACAACGACATGGTGCAGGAGGTCACGGTCAAGACCAGCAACTACGCCGCGGAGTACGGGTCGAGCGGCGTGCAGATCACCGCGACGACGAAGGGCGGGGGCAAAGAGTTTCACGGCGAACTCTACGACTATTTCCGCCCGCGCCAACTGGCCGCCAACGACCGCTCCAACTCGATAGCCGGCACGCCGCGCCCGAAGAGCCAGTTCCAGTTCCCCGGCGGCCAGATCGGCGGCCCCGTCATCCTGCCCTTCACGAAGTTCAACCGCGAGCACGACAAGCTCTTCTTCTTCGGGGCCTTCGAGGTGCAGCGCCAGAAGATTGACGCCGGCACGCGCTTCGGCAACGTCCCGACGGCGCTGGAGCGGGCGGGGAACTTCACGCAGTCGCGCACGGCGAACGGCCAAATCTGCACCCCCAACTCGTTCGACTTCTCCTGCACGGCGGTGCCGAGCAGGATTCTTACGCAGTTCGCCGACCCGTTCGGGGTGAAGCTGGTCAACCTGTTCCCATCGTCGAACTTCACGGCGGCCCCAGGCAGCGGCCTCGCGGCGCAGGGGATCAACTACGCGTCGAACGTGGTCTCGCCGCAGAACCGCACAGACCTGAAGATGCGGTTCGATTACAACGTCACGAGGAATACGAGGGCCTACCTGCGCCTGGCCCGCGAGTCGGAGACGGCGGACTACCCGTATGGGCTGTGGTGGGGGCCTTCCAATTATGAACTCCCCAGTCACGTCATCGGGAAGAATCTGGGCCGCTCAGCAGCGCTCAACGTCACCAGCGTGATCAACCCGACGATGACCAACGAGGTCGTCTTCAGCGCCAGCAAGCTCCTACTCGATAATGACTACGCCGACCCGTCGAAGGTCAGCCGCTCCGCGCTCGGCCTACAGAACTTGGCCCTGCCGTTCAAAACCGGCAGCCCTTACGCGCCGGTCGCCATCATCGGCAACTGGCAGCCCAACGTCTCCCAGTTGTGGGAGCCGGGAAACCTCCCGCTTTTCGCCCACAACGACAGCTACTCGGCGACCGACACGCTGTCGAAAGTCACCGGCAACCACACCCTGAAGTTCGGGGGGCTGATCGAGCAGTTCAACAAGCTGCAGAACAACTCCAGTTCGCCCGAGGGGCTGATTGAGGTCAACGACACGCCGGGCGGCCAAGCCAAGACGACCGGCAACATCTGGGCCAACCTCTACACGGGCCGCATCAACCAGTTCCAGCAGAGCACGCCGGTGCCGACGGGCGACTTCCGCGGCACCAATCTGGAACTCTACGGCCAGGACAGTTGGAAGCTGCGCCCCAACCTGACGGTCGAATACGGGATGCGCTTCTCTTACTTCCCGAATGTTTACGAGCGCCAGGGGCTGGGCGTGATCTTCGACCCGTCGAAGTACGTGCGCGGGGGTGGCGCGTTCATCAACGGCGACCCGAACAAGCCGAACGGCTACCTCCTGGCCTCGCTGGGCCAAGTCGGCAAGGGGGTCGTGCCGACGCCCTCGCCGAAGTTCGCGCCGCGCCTGAACGTCGCCTGGGACATTGGCGGCAAGGGTAAGACCGTCATCCGCGGCGGCGCGGGCGAATTCTACAACCGCGTGCAGGGCAACTACCAGTACGGCGTTCTGTCGTCGCCCCCGAACACGCTCAGCACGGCCATCAATGCCTGGGGCGTGCCCAACAACGACCTGACGCTGAGCAACCTGGGGACGTTCAACGGGCTGACGCAACTCGCCGGCAGCGCTGTCGCTTCTCAGAACCTGACCTCTAACGACGTTCCGCGCATCACCACCCTGAGCCTCTCGGTGGCCCGGCGTCTGCCGTTCCAGAACGTGCTGGAGGTCTCTTACGTCGGCACGTTCGGCAGGCACCTGCCGCAGACGCGCAATTACAATTTCATTCCCAGGCCGCTCCTGTCGGGGACGCTCGGCAACGCGAACCTGGCCGACCCGGTGCAGCGGGCCTCGGTCGGCAACAACCTGGCGAACCTGCCCATCTCGATCAACCCCGTGCCGTTCCCGGACTACAGCCAAGTGCAACTCAACGAGTACACCGGCACTTCCAACTATCATTCGATGCAGGTGACGCTGAACCGGCAGTTGGGCAAGAACCTACAGTACTTCCTGACCTACACCTTCTCGAAGGCTTTGGGCACGACCTCCGTGCAGGAGAGCAGCGGCTCCGATCAGGTGGACCCGATTGACACGCGCGGGCGCAGCTACGGCATCCTGCCCTTCGACCGCACGCACCTCTTCAACCTGTCGTACAACTACAACATCCCCGACCTCGCGCGCGGAGGTTTCCGCAACTCGTTCACGAAGGGCGTGCTCAACGGCTGGCAGATGTCCGGCATCACCAGCTTCGAGAGCGGCAGGCCGATTCGTTTGAAGTTCACCGGCGCGCTCTCCGGCTCGCCCGCGCTCGTCGCCTTCTTCGGCACAAACGCCTTCACGCAGTCGAGCGGTAACGCCGGCGGCATCGCCCCCGTCCTGCTGCGGAACCCGCAGACGGGAAACAGTGACGTTAACGGTCGCTACCTCGACCTCAGCGCCGTCGGGATTCCCGGCTTCGGCACGTCGGGGCCGTACCAGTCGCCCTTCTACATCCGCAGCCCCGCCCGCAGCAACTTCGACATGACGTTCTTCAAGAACTTCAACTTCTCCGAGAGTAAGAAGCTCCAGTTCCGCTTCGGCCTCTTCAACGCCTTCAACCAGGCGTTCGCGAATCCCGACCTCGGCGACATTGACCTGACCCTGGAGACCCAGAACGCCATCAACCCGGCGACGGGCACGTGCTTCCAGGTTCTCAACGTCCCCAACGGCGTCGGCACGACGAACCAGGTGTGCGACCCGACCAAGGGTTACACCTTCACGCAGCGGACTCTTGATAGCTTCGGCCTCGTCCGCAGCAAGCACGGCCACCGTCGAATCGAGTTGGCGTTGAAGTTTTACTTCTAACCTTCAACCCTTTGCATTGCAGAGGGCCGAGACTTCTGGCGCGCGGGAGGATTCCGGTCCTCCCGCGCGCCAGAACTGCATTGGCGTGAATCCGCGAACTTGAGGGACAAGTTCGCGCCGCCGTCCGAACAGGGTAGGCCATGACGACCATCAGTGACGTAGCCGACCTCGCCGGAGTTTCCGCCGCGACCGTTTGCAACGTGATTAATGATTCACGCCCCGTCTCGCCCGGCACGCGGCGGCGGGTCGAGCGGGCCATCCTCAAACTCAGGTTCCGTCCGAAACGGGCCGGTCGTGCGCCGGCCCGGCGCACGAAAGCTCAGAGCGGCGGGGCGGCCTCGGAGTGGCCGGCGGGTCTTCGGATGTCACCGGCAGGACAGCGCGCCCGCGATTGGACGAACGGACGGCCC
Organism: Acidobacteriota bacterium; assembly: GCA_003222975.1. Lineage (GTDB taxonomy): Bacteria > Acidobacteriota > Blastocatellia > Pyrinomonadales > Pyrinomonadaceae > QHXN01. The sequence goes on from QHXN01000076.1 coordinate 16,403, forward strand.
GGCACCGCGGCGGGCGAGATGGCCCTCGCCCTGCTGAGGCTCGTGCGCGCCGCGCAGCCCGTCTCACGCGCCGACATAGCCCGCCGGTTCGGCGTCCACCGCAGCACCGTGACGGACTTGGTCAGGCCGCTGCTGGCCGAAGGCTTGCTGCGGGAGACGGAGATGCCTGCCGCCGCGGGAGAAGCCCGCATGGGCAGGCCGGGCACCGGCCTCGAGTTCACGGACGAAATCTATTGCATCGGCCTCAGCTTAGGGATCAGGCAGAGCCAAGCCGGTGCCGTGACTGTCGGCGGTCGGCTACTCGCCGAGGCCGCTTTCGACACGCCGCGCGACAAGAAAGTCGCGCTCCGACTAATAAGAGCGACGGTCGCGGATTTGCGCGCCGGTGTGAGGGGTAAGAAGCTCGTCTCCGTCGGCGTCAGCGTCCCCGGCCCGACCTGCGCCGAACGCCGCCGCCTCCTGTACGCGCCGCACCTCGGCTGGCGCGACGTGGCCGTGGCCGACGCCCTCAGGTTTCGCCCCAGAGTCGGGGCAGGCGCGCGCGCCGCCGCGGGCGCGAGGGGCGTGCCCGTCATAATAGAGAATGACGCCAGGGCCGCGGCGCTCTACGAGGCCCGCACGCGCTCGGTCGAGGAAGACGACGACTGGGGCGACTTCATACTCGTGCGCGCGGGAACGGGCATCGGGGTCGGGGTCGTGCGCGGGGGCGAGGTGTACAGGGGGGCCAAAGCGACCGAAGGCTGGGCGGGGGAGTTCGGCCACATGACGATTGTGGCGGACGGCAGGCCGTGCGCTTGCGGCGGGCGGGGCTGCTGGGAGAGTTACGCGTCCACGGGCAGCGCCGTCTCTCAATACATGGGCGACCGGGCGATGATGAGAAGTCGCGCGCCGAGGTTCCTCGAGATAGTGGCGCGCGCGGAGGCCGGCGAGGCGCGCGCCCGTGCGACGCTCGCGCGGGTGGGCGGTTATCTAGGGATAGGCATCGCCAACCTCATCAGCGGCCTCGGCGTGTCGCGGGTGGTGGTGTCGGGGCGGTTGGTTCACGGGTGGAAGTTCATTAGCGGGCCGCTGCACGAGGCGATTGGGAGAAGTATGGCGGGGCGACTGGCGGAGTGGACTGTGGTACCGGGACGGGCAGCGGGGGCGGGCCTCGGCGGCGCGCTTGAGGTCGCGATAGATCACTACTTGGTCAGCGGGAGGAAGGCGGATGGCTATTAGAACTCACCTCATAAACAGCTTCGGCGAGCGTGTCGAGCCGGTGCCGTGCGGCTTCCGAACCGGCATAGGGTATTTATGAGATGAGTCCGGGTTCGCTTACGATGAACTCACGTTAACTCTGAATGGGCGCTTGAATCTCTGCGGATACATTCCTGGCAGCTTGCTGCGGGGTCGTTCATTGAACACCTACTCCGTTTTTCATTCGGAGTTCAGAACTGGTCAAGGAACAGGTAGCGCTCCCGGTGACGTTCCGCCTCGGCGCGCGATTCGACATCCAGCCGCATTATTTGAACGGTGCCGCCGGCTGTGCTCGCGGGCCACGCCGGCAGGCCGGGGGCGTTCGGGTCGCCCTTCTTCACGAAGTTCGCGAAGTAGGCCTGCATGACTTCCGACACCTTGTAGTCGTCCGGCGTCCAGGCGTAAACGTTATTGGTCGCGAGGTTGCCCAACGCGTACTCGATCTCTGCGGAGTGCACCGCGCCGCGCGCGGGCGGCATCGCGACTGCCCCCGCACCCGGCCCCCTCACCACTCCCCCGGCAAGCCCTGGCGCGGCGTTCCCCAGTTCGGGCCTCATCGGCGGGCGCGGGTGCGCGTAGAAGTAGCGGAAGACCGGGCTGCCCCCGGTCTTGGCGTGCAGGTCGAACCACTTCCAAGTGCTGTAGCCGATGAAGCGGTCGCCGGCCAGGTCGGTGGCCGAAGCGATGACCTCCTCGCGCGTGGAGGCGGGGTACAACTTCAGTGCCTCGTCGGCGCGAGCGCCGAGTTGTTCTCGCACGGCCTTCTCGTAATTCTCCGGCGTCGGCTCTTTGCCCCTGAGCAGGGCGAGCCAAGTCATCTCCTCGGAGTTCCAACCGACCAGCAGCGGGACGTGCGCCTGACGGCCCGCGGCGTAAATCAAGGCGGGGTCTTCGGGGAAGAAGTAGCCGTCAACGGTGATGGGGAAACGCCCCAGGGGCTGTTTCGTCGCCTGTTGGAGCTGTTCGGTCGTCAACGCGCGGAGCGCGGCCAGCGAGTCAGCGCCGACGGAGGCCGCGAACTTGACGCCCTCGGCTTCGGCCTGTGCGAGCGGGACGGCGCGCATCGTCGAGAGTACCGACCCGCTCTCGCCGATAGCCCCGGCGATCAAGTCCTTCGACACAGGCGACGCCATCTGCGCGCTGACCGAGGCCGAGCCTGCCGACTCGCCGGCGATGGTCACGCGCCGGGGGTCTCCGCCGAAGGCCGCGATGTTCTGCTGCACCCAGCGCAGCGCCGCGGCCTGATCGAGCAGCCCGTAGTTGCCCGATGCGTGGTGCGGCGACTCCTTCGTCAGTTCCGGGTGGGCGAGGAAGCCGAAGACGCCGAGGCGGTAGTTAACGGTGACGGCCACGACGCGGCGGCGGGCCATGCTCTCGCCGTCGTAGCGCGGCTCGGAGCCGTCCCCGGCCACGAACCCGCCGCCGTAAAAATAGACGAGCACCGGCAACCGCTCTCTGCCCGACGCGGCGGGCGTCCAGACGTTGAGGTAGAGGCAGTCTTCGCTCATCCCGTCGGAGCGGAAGCCCATGTCGCCGAAGACGGGGTGCTGCATGCAGCGCGGGCCGAACTTGACGGCTTGGCGCACGCCCGCCCAGCTCTTGACGGGCTGCGGCGGCTTCCAACGCTGGTCGCCCGTGGGCGGCTGCGCGAAGGGGATGCCTTGAAAGATGCGGACGCCTGAGTCTTGTCTCCCTTTGCCTTCGACGACGCCGTTCGAGGTCTTGACGCGGTCGGCGGTCGAAGCGTTACCGGCCAGGGCGGCGGCGAGTAAGACCGCCGCGGCAAAGAGAGTCCTGCTGATGGTCGTCTTCATCCCGAATGCTCCTTATGAGAGTCCTGCGCCCGACAGTTTGGATGCCGGCCCGGCGCGGCATAAATTTTCGCGCGACACGACAAAACTATTTTCCACGGGGCCGGGACTTTTGTATAGTAGCCCTCGAAAGCCCTATCACGTCCGCAGAGGTTTGCACCGACAATGAAACGAACCAACGCTCTCTGTCTCATCGTGTGCATCGCCGCCGCGCTCTTCGACGGCTGCAACCGGCAGCCGTCGCCGCAGGGCGCGGCGGGGAAGCGCCTCCGCCTGGCCTTCGTCACCAACAACGCGTCCGACTTCTGGACCATCGCCCGGCGCGGCACGGAGAAGGCCGCGCAGGAGTTGCCGAACGTCGAGGTGGACTTCCGCATCCCCGGCGAAGGCACAGCCGCCGAGCAGAAGCGGCTCGTGGACGACCTGCTGGCCCGCGGCGTTGACGGCATGGCGATCAGCCCCGTTGACCCGGCGAACCAGACGCAGATGCTCAACGACGCGGCCAAACAGATACTCGTGCTGACACAGGACAGCGACGCGCCGCAGAGCGACCGCGCCTGCTACATCGGCACGGACAACCGCGCCGCCGGGCGACAGGCCGGAGAACTCATCAAGCAGGCTTTGCCGGGCGGCGGCAAGATCATGGTCTTCGTCGGCAAGGCCGACGCGCAGAACGCCAAGGAGCGGTTCGAGGGCATCAAGGAGGTGCTCACCGGATCGAACGTGCAGATCATAGACCTGCGCACGGACGACGCCGACCGCGTGCGCGCCAAGGCGAACGCGGCGGACACGCTCGTCAAGTACCCGGAAGTGGCCGCGATGGTCGGACTGTGGGCCTACAACGGCCCGGCCATCCTCAGTGCCGTCCGCGACGCGGGGAAGACCGGCCAGGTGAAGATCATCGCCTTCGACGAGGAGGACGACACGCTCAAAGGCGTTAAGGACGGCTCCATCGTCGGCACAATCGTCCAGCAGCCCTACGAGTTCGGCTACCAGTCCATCAAGGCGATGGCGCAGATACTCGGCGGCGACCGCTCGTTGATCCCGTCGGGCAAACAGATTTTCGTGCCCACGAAAGTCATCAGGAGCGACAGCGTGGACGCCTTCAGCCAGCAGCTCAATCAACTTCGCGGGCGGAGCTAGGCGTCAAAGACGGTCGCAGTAGCTTATGCCGACTCCCGTGGGGCTGGCCGTCCACCCCGGCGAGGTCGTCGCCCTGATCGGCGAGAACGGCGCGGGCAAGTCAACGCTGATGAAGATCATCGGCGGCGTCTATCAGCCCGACGAGGGCGCAGTCTTCATCGAGGGGCGCGAGGTCGTCATCAATTCCGTCGCCGACGCCATCCGCCTGCGGATCGGCTTCATCCACCAGGAACTGAACGTCCTCGACAATCTCGACGTGGCCTCGAACATCTTCCTGGGGCGCGAGCCGCGGCGCTTCGGCCTTCTCCGGCTCATAGACGGCGGCAGGATGTACCGGGACGCGCGCGTCTATCTCGAACGGCTCGGACTTGACGTGCCGCCCGACACGCCGCTCAGCCGGCTCTCCATCGCGCAGCAGCAGATGGTCGAGATCGCCAAGTCGCTCTCGCAGGAGGCGCGCATACTTATCATGGACGAGCCGACTTCGAGCCTCACGCTCACCGAGACCGAGCGGCTGATCGAGGTGGTCAGGGAGTTGCGCGCGCAGGGCGTGAGCATCATCTACATCTCGCACCGCCTGGGCGAGGTCGAGGCGCTGGCGGATCGCGTCGTGGCCTTGCGCGACGGGCGCAACGCGGGCGAGCTTTCACGCGCAGAGGTCAGCCACGAGCGCATGGTGCGGATGATGGTGGGCCGCGACATCGCGAACTTCTACGTCCGGCCCGAAGGCGGCGCGCGCGAGTCGGCCTTCGAGGTGCGCGCCCTCCGCACGCGTCGCTATCCGCAGCACGCCGTCTCGTTCGCGGCACGGCGCGGCGAGATACTCGGCTTCGCGGGGCTTGTCGGCGCGGGGCGCTCCGAGCTGGCGCAGGCGATCTTCGGCGTCGAGCCGCCCGTCGCGGGCGAGTTGGCGCTCGACGGTCGCGCGCTCAAGATTCGCTCGCCGCAGGACGCGATACGCCAGGGCGTCTATCTCGCGCCGGAGGATCGCCGCCGCGCCGGCTTGATACTCGAAGAGGCGATACGCAAGAACGTGTCGCTGCCGTCGCTCGCGCGCTACGCCTCTGCCGGGTTGGTGAACGCGGACGCCGAAGGGCGGGCCGCGAAAGAGGTCTGCGGCAGGTTGAACGTGAAGGCTCCCTCGGTCGAGGTCGCGGCGGGCACGCTGTCAGGCGGCAACCAGCAGAAGGTCGTGCTGGCGAAGTGGCTGGCGCGCGAACCGAAGGTCTTGATCTTCGACGAGCCGACGCGCGGCATTGACGTGGGCGCGAAGCACGAGATTTACGAGTTGATGCGGGGCCTGGCGCGCGCGGGCGTCGTCATCATCATGATTTCGAGCGACATGGAAGAGGTCTTGGGCGTCAGCGACCGCGTGGCCGTCATGCACGAGGGTCGTCTGACGGGCGTCCTCGAACGCGAGCAGTGCAGCGAGGAGGCCGTCATGCGTTTGGCCGTCGGGCGGACGGAGACGGCGGCGGCCTGAAGTCGGCTGCCGGCGTAAGGCTTCTGGACGGAGGATTGCGGGGCATGATAGTTAGCAGGGCGTTGGTGGCGGCACTCTGCGTGCTCGCTATCGGGGCGGGCGTGGCGCGGGCACAGCGCCGCGGCGGCGCGGGGACGGTGCGCCAGTCCGACTTCGGGCAGATGCCCGACGGGCAGCGCGTGAGCGTTTACACGCTGACGAACCGCCGCGGCGCGCAGGCGCGCATCATCAACTACGGCGGGGCGGTCGTCTCGCTGAAAGTGCCGGATCGCAAGGGCCGACTCGGCGACGTAGTTCTAGGCTTCGACAACCTCGAAGGCTACCTCAACCAGACCTTCTACATCGGCGCGCTCATAGGCCGCTACGGCAACCGCATCGCGCGGGGGCGCTTCACGCTCGACGGCGTCGAGTACCACCTCGCCACCAACAACAACGGCAACCACCTGCACGGCGGCGTCCGCGGCTTCGACAAGGTCGTCTGGCGCGCGCGACCGCTGACGACGAGGGCCGGCCCCGCGCTCGAACTCACATACCGCAGTCGCGACGGCGAGGAGGGCTACCCCGGCAGCCTCACGGTCGCGGTCATCTACACGCTCACGAACGACGACGAGCTGCGCATAGACTACGACGCGACCACGGACAAGGCGACCGTTCTCAACCTGACGCAACACTCCTACTTCAACCTCGCGGGCGAAGGGAGCGGCGACATACTGAACCACCTCCTGACGATCAACGCCTCGCGCTTCACGCCTACCGACGCCACCTCGATCCCGACCGGCGAACTGCGCGCGGTGCGCGGCACGCCCTTCGACTTCACGCGGCAGACGGCCATCGGCGCGCGCATCAACGCCGACGAGCAGTTGAAGTTCGGCAGCGGCTACGACCACAACTTCGTGCTCGACGGTCGCGCCGGTCAGCTCAGGCGCGCAGCCGAAGTCTATGAGCCGACGACGGGGCGCGTGATGGAGGTCTGGACGACCGAGCCGGGCATGCAGTTCTACACCGGCAACTTCCTCGCGGTCGAAGGCGGCGGGAAGAACGGGCACGCCTACCCGCGCCGCACGGCCTTCTGCCTTGAGACGCAGCACTACCCCGACTCGCCCAACCACCCCGCGTTCCCTTCGACCGTTCTGCGTCCGGGGCGGCGCTTCCGCTCGACCACCATCTACCGCTTCTCCGCGCGACCGTGAAAACGCTCGGCAGCTTCTGTCGCGTCCTCCCGCTCTGCCTCGTACTGCTGGCGGCGCGCGCGGCGACGGCGGTCGCGCAAAGCAACGAACCGGAGCGCGACGAGGCGGGTCGGCAGACACTCGCCGGCGCGAACGAGCGCATCGCACGCTACCGCATGGGCATGCTCGTCGTGCGCGTGCTCGACCGGCGGGGGCGACCAGTGGCGAACGCGCGCGTCAACGTCGAGCAGACGCGCCACGCATTCCTCTTCGGCACGAACATCTTCCGCCTCGACCCGCGCGACACGTCGCCGGCGCAGCGCACGTACCAACAGCGCTTCGCCGCGCTCTTCAACTACGCGACGCTGCCATTCTACTGGGGCGCGTTCGAGCGCGCCGAAGGGCGGCCCGATTACGCGCGGCTCGAAGCGATGGCCCGCTGGTGCGCGGCGCGCGGCGTCACGCCGAAGGGCCACCCTCTCGTCTGGCAGGAGGTCTATCCGCGCTGGGCACCGAACGACCCCGATGTGGTCGTCCCTCTTCTTCGGCGGCGCGTCAATGATTTGATCACGCGCTACAGGGGCTTAATCAACGTCTGGGACGTGATCAACGAGGCGAACGCCGCCGCCAGCTTCGACAACGGCGTCGGGCGTTGGGTCAGACGCGACGGCGCGGCGGCGGTCGTGCGCGACGCGCTCTCCTGGGCGCGCGCGGCGGGCGCGGGCCGCGACGACGAGACCTTCGTCTATAACGACTACGAGACGGGGCCGCGAAACGTCGCGCTCCTCTCCGAGTTGCAGGCACGGGGCAGCCTGCCCGACGTGGTCGGCATACAGTCGCACATGCACCAGGGCGCGTGGCCGCTCGCGCGCGTGTGGGAGACCTGCGAGACGTTCGCGCGCTTCGGGCGGCCCGTCCACTTCACCGAAGTGACGGTCGTCAGCGCCGAGCCGCGCACTTCAATCAACTACCACGGGCCGCCCGCGACCGACTGGCCGACGACGCCCGCGGGCGAGGCGCGGCAGGCCGAGTATGTCGCAGACCTCTACACGCTGCTCTTCAGCCATCCGGCGGTGCGGGCCATCACCTGGTGGGACTTGAGCGATGAGGGCGCGTGGCTCGGCGCGCCCGCCGGCCTTCTGCGCCGCGACATGACGCCGAAGCCCGCCTACGAGCGGCTGCTCGAACTCGTCCGGCGGACGTGGTGGACGCATGCGTCTGGGCAGACCGGGCGCGCGGGCGACTATCAGACGAGAGCCTTCCTCGGCTCATACAGCATCACGGTCGTAGGCGCGTCGGGCCGCACGCGCACCGTGCCCGCCGAGGTGACGCGCAATGGGGACGGGCAGAACGTCGTCACGGTTCGGCTGTGAGCGACGTTGCGCCGCTCTGTTGTAAAGTGCGCGCGGCGTCCATTGCGCGCTTCCGCGTGACCGCCGGTGTTATCGTCGGGGCGTGAATGATGAAGAGAGGTATTCTTAAAACTGAGCTGGTGGTGCTGCGATGAGAAAAGAACTCGGCACTTTCATTCTGCTGGTCGTGCTGTGCGCGGTCGTGGCGGCCATCAACCCGCGCTTCGTCGGCGGGGCCAATCTCCAGAACATGGCCCGCCTCATCGGCATGTACGGCATCTTCAGCATCGGCCTCGGCGTCGTCATCATCACGGGCGGCATTGATCTTTCGGTCGGCTCCGTCTTCGCGCTCCTCGGCGTGCTGCTCTCGATCACGCTCACCACCTGGCACTGGCCTCCGGCGCTGGCGGTCGCCGCCGTGATGTGCGTGTCGGTCGGCCTCGGCCTCGTCCACGGGTTGCTCGTCACGCGCGTGCGCATTCAGCCCTTCATCGTCACGCTCTGCGGGCTTCTGTTCTACCGCGGCCTCGCGCGCTTCATCGCCAACGACGAGACGAAGGGGTTCGGCACGGGCCAGGGCTTCGAGTGGCTGACGGCGCTCGCCACGGGGAGTCTGTTCGGCGTCCCCGCGCCCTTCATCCTGCTCGTCGTCGTCGCCGCCGTGATGTGGGTCGTGCTGCACCGCTCGATCTACGGGCGCTACCTCTTCGCCGTGGGCCGCAACGAGGAGGCCGCGCGCTACTCCGGCGTCAACGCGCGCGCCGTCGTCGCCAGCGCCTACGTCGTCTCCGGGCTGACCGCCGGGGTCGCGGGCATCCTCCTGGCCTTCTACACCAACTCGGTCTCGCCTTCGTCGCACGGAAACTTCTTCGAGCTTTACGGCATCGCGGCGGCGGTGCTCGGCGGCTGCTCCTTGCGCGGCGGCGAAGGCTCGGTCGTCGGCATCCTGATCGGCACGGCGCTCTTGCAGGTCTTGCAGAACCTGGTCAACCTGCTCGGCATACCCAGCTCGCTCAACTTCGCCGTCATGGGCGCGGTGATTTTGATAGGCGTCGTCGCCGACCAACTGCTCAAACGGCGACAGCCGCTCGCCGTGGCGCGCGAGTCGGCGGGGGGCGGCACGCCGCCGCCGCCGCGGATGGCCGCCGGCAGCGCTGGCGGCGCAGGGGATTAACGTCACACGGACGGCGTCGCATACTCATCGAGCGCGCACGCCGGCAGCTTTAACGTCAACATGCCAGACGGCAAGCAGGGGAGTAGCGGAATTTGGGAGGAGCGTTGGCACCCGCTGCGCGAGGAGTGGGTCGTCGTCGCCGCGCACAGGCAGAACCGACCTTGGGCCGGCGAGACGGTCGCACCAGCCGAGCCGCGGACGCCTTCTTACGTCCCCGATTGCTACCTCTGTCCGGGCAACCTGCGCGTGAGCGGCGCGCGCAACCCGCCTTACGAAGGCGTCTTCGTCTTCGACAACGACCACCCGTGCGTCGGCGTGGACGCGCCGGAGAATCCGTCGCCCGCGCCCGCGCCTTACCGCAGTCGTCCGGCGCGCGGCACGGCGCGCGTCGTCTGCTACACGCCGCGCCACGACCTGTCGCTCGCCGAACTCACGCCGCTTGAGGTCGAGAACCTCCTGGCGGCGTGGCAGGCGCAGTACCTCGATCTCGGCAGCCGCCCGGAGGTCAACAACGTGCTCGCCTTCGAGAACAAGGGCGAGGTCGTGGGAGTGTCGAACCCGCACCCGCACGGCCAGATTTACGCGACCAACTTCGTCTTCAAGACCATCGAGACCGAGGCCGCCGCCACCCGCCGCTACATGAACGAGACGGGCCGCGTGCTCTTCCAAGACATCATCGCCGCGGAGCAGCGGGACGGGCGGCGCGTCGTCTGCGAGAACGAGACCGCCATCGCCTTCCTGCCCTACTTCGCACGCTACGCCTACGAGGTCTTCGTCGCGCCGAAGGCGACCCACCCGAACGTCGCCGCGTTAGACGACGCGGAGGCGCGCGATCTGGCGGCGGTCTTGCGCGATGTAGTCATACGCTTCGACAACCTTTGGGGCATGTCGTTTCCCTACGTCATGCCGCTCCACCAGTCCCCGACCGACGGCGGAGACTACCGCTCGTTCCACTTCCACATCGAGTTCCACCCGCCGCTCAGGAAGCCGCACCTGCTAAAGTACCTCGCAGGGCCGGAGATCGGCGGCGGCAATTTCTTGAGCGACACCGCGCCCGAAGAGAAGGCCGCCGAGCTGCGCGCGCAACCGACCGTGCATTACAAGACGCGGCAGGATGTTTAGGGCGCATCAGATTTCAAGCGCGTGCCGGGCACTGGCCGCGCAACCGACTTCGTCGAACGTGTGAAGCACATGACATCATTCGCGCCCAACGACCCTCAATCACTGTTCGCGCCCCTGCGCCGGCTGCACGAGTTGATCCGGCGGGAGGTGGTCGCGGCCTGCGAGCGTTCGTCTATCGAGGCGCTGGCCGCGGTCGCGCGCGAGGAGGAGGGCGACACGATCTACGCGGTGGATCGCGTCAGCGAAGAGTTGCTGATCGAGTTCTTCGAGCATGAGGTCGCGTCGCGCGCGCCGCTCGTGCTCGTGGCCGAGGGACTGTCCGGGGGGAAGGTCGTGCTGCCGCGCGGCACGCCGGAGGACGAGTGCGTTTGGCGCGTCATCGTTGATCCGATAGACGGGACGCGCGGGCTGATGTACCAGAAGCGCAGCGGCTGGGTGCTGACCGGCGTGGCGCGCAACCGCGGCGCGGAGACGTGCCTCGCCGACATCGAGCTGGCCTTGCAGACCGAGTTGCCGCTCGTCAAACAGCACCTCTCGGACGTAGCGTGGGCCGTGCGCGGCGGCGGCGCGCACGCGGAACGCTTCAACCGTCTGACGGGCGAGCGCGCGCCGCTACACTTGCGCCCCTCGCAAGCGCCCTCAATCGCGCACGGCTACGCCGAGGTCGCGCGCTTCTTCCCCGGCGCGCGCGCGGAACTCGCGGCCATAGATGAGGAGATCGTGCTCGGCGCGCTGGGGCCTGTGCAGCCGGGCAAGGCGCACTGTTTTGAAGATCAGTACGCCTCGACCGGCGGGCAGCTCTACGAGCTGATGTGCGGGCACGACCGCTTCGTCGCCGACCTGCGCCCGCTGATGGAGGGGTCGCTCAGCGCGCGCGGCCTCGCGCTCGGCATCTGCTGCCACCCTTACGACCTCTGCACGGAACTGATCGCGCGCGAGGCCGGCGTCGTCGTGACGGACGCCCGCGGCGGGCCTTTGCGCGCGCGCCTCGCGGTCGAGCCGGACGTGGCGTGGGCGGGTTACGCCAACGCCACGGTGCGCGCGCAGGTCGAGCCGCACCTGCGCGCCGCGCTCGTGCGCCGCGGGCTGTCGGCGCGGGAAGATTGAGGGACGCGCGACCGATGCACAGGATCGTCTCCGGCACGACGCACGGCCTGGCGGACACAGAGTCCTTCGTCGGGCTACTCGACCGCCTGCCCGAACACTTGCCGGGTGTTGAAGGGGCGTTCTTCCGTCCGGGGCGCGAACTGTTCGTCACGCGCGCGCCGGGGCGGCTCGACCTGATGGGCGGCATCGCCGACTATTCCGGCGCGCTCGTCCTTGAGTTGCCCATCGCCGCGGCTGCGCATGTGGCTTTGCAGCTCGAAGAGGGCGATGCCCTCACCGTCGTCAGCCTCGCGTCCGACGAACGCGCCGCACCGCGACGCTACGAGATGTCGCTCGCGGACTTCGTGCGCGCGGGCGAGCCGGTGTCTTACGCCGACGCGCGCGAGCGTTTCGCCGCGGACGCCGCGCGCCACTGGGCCGCTTACGTCGCCGGCGCGTTCCTCGTGTTGATGCGCGAGCGCGGGTACGTCTTCGATAGGGGCGCGCGCCTGCTCATCCGCTCCGAAGTGCCGGAGGGGAAGGGCGTCAGCTCCTCGGCTGCGCTCGAAGTGGCCGTCATGCGGGCGGTCGCCGCCGGATACGGAATCAATCTGTCGCCGCGCGAGACGGCGCTGCTCTGCCAGCGGGTCGAGAATCTGGTGGCCGGAGCGCCGTGCGGCATGATGGATCAGATAACGGCGGCCTGCGGCGAGGCGGATCGTTTGCTCGCGCTCTTGTGCCAGCCGGGCGAGCTGCGCGAGTCGTTGCGGTTGCCGCCTGAGCTGGCGGTCTGGGGGATTG
>QHXN01000077.1 GCA_003222975.1 Acidobacteriota bacterium
TACAAGATTTGAGAGGCTAGATGTCAGATGCTGGATGCTGGTTAAAATTCCGCATGCCTTAAACCAGCATCCAGCATCTGACATCTAACATCTGTTCTAAGGAGTGAGAGATGAACCGGCATAAATTCACCGTGCATCTGGCGCTGGCCGTGGCGCTCGTTCTTCTGGCCGCGATTGTCGGGCAGGTGCGGCGCTGGGATTGGCAGAGGGAATCCGCGCCGCAGCCCGGCCCGCAGGAGGTCGCGCCCGCGGGTAGGGACGAGGCGGAGACCGCCGAGTCTGAAGAAGAGTCTGAAGAAGAGTCAGGCCCGGCCCACGCCGAAGTGCTCGTGCGCTTCCGCGCGGGCACTTCCGAGGAGCGGATTCAGGCCGACGCCGCGCGCCTGCACGACCGAGTGGAGGACGAGATCGAGTCGGTCGAAGGTCTCGTCGCCGTCGAAGACTTGAACGGCGAGACGGCAGAACAGGTCGTGCGCGACTACGCCTCGCTCCCCGAAGTCGAGTATGTCGAGCCGAACGAAGTCATCCGCGCCGAGCCGCTCGATCCGGGCTACGGGCAGGGCACTCTGGGCCGCTCCCCCGGCGACGAGCGCGAAGAAGGAGACGCGAGCCGCTCCCCCGACGGCGGCCCGAACGACCCGCTGCTCGCCGAGCAGTGGGGACTCATCAACACGGGGCAGCGCGACGGCAAGGCGCAGGCCGACATCAGCGCGCTCTCGGCGTGGTCGAAGACGCACGGGAGCCAGAAGGTCGTCGTCGCCGTCCTCGACAGCGGCGTGGACTACACGCATCCCGACCTCGCAAACAACATGTGGCACCGCCCCGACGACCTCGACATGTACTTCGACCGACAGCTCGGCGTCATAGACGACTCCGACGGCTTCAGCGCCGTTGAACGCGACAGCGACCCGATGGACGAGAACGGCCACGGCACACACTGCGCCGGCATCATCGGCGCGGAGGGCGACAACAATGAGGGCATCGCGGGCGTCAACTGGCAGGTCGAGATCATGCCGCTCAAATTCATGGGCAAGGGCGGCTTCGGCACGACGAAGGACGCGATTGAGGCGATCAACTACGTCATCCAGCGCAAGAGCGACGGCGTCAACGTCCGCGTCATCAGCGCGAGCTGGGGTTCGCGCCTGAAGTCCAGGGCGCTCGAAGACGTGATCCGCAAGGCGGGCGACTCAGACATCCTCTTCGTCGCCGCCGCCGGCAACGACTCGGCGGACGCCGACCGCGCGCCGCACTATCCTTCGGGCTACAAGCTCCCGAACGTCATCTCGGTCGCCGCGCTCGACCGCCGCGACCAACTCGCCTCCTTCTCCAACTACGGCGCGAAGAGCGTCCACCTCGCCGCGCCCGGCAAGGAAATCCTGAGCACCTGGCTCGACGGCGATTATGAAGAGCACTCCGGCACTTCGATGGCGACGCCCTTCGTCGCGGGCGTGGCGGCGCTGGTGCTTTCGGTCGAGCCGAACCTCACGGTGAAGGAGTTGCGCGAGCGCCTTTTCAACACCGTGGACAAGCTCGACTCGCTGCAAGGCAAGGTCGTCACGGGCGGGCGCGTCAACGCCGCGCGCGCCGTCGGCGCGGTTCACTGACGCGAATCTCCCCGCGCCGCGGCACAGAATCTCAACAACCTCGAAGCCCACGCCCGGAGCGTGGGCTTCTTTCTTTCCCCCGCTCGTCACACGCGGCCTCTTTCGGTATGATGGCCGCATCAACGGACTAAAATTTTAAGCGGGGGAATCAAAAGCATGAGCGCGTCAACGCCGACCAGAGACACCACGCCCGAACTCGAACAGCTTTGCATCAACACCATCCGCGCGCTTTCACTCGACGCCGTTCAGAAGGCCGAGTCGGGCCACCCCGGCCTCCCGCTCGGCGCGGCCCCTTTGGCCTATGTCCTGTGGACGCGCTTTCTTCGATTCAACCCGAAGAATCCGAAGTGGCAGGGGCGCGACCGCTTTCTCTTGTCGGCGGGCCACGGCTCGATGCTGCTCTACTCGCTCCTCTACCTGACGGGCTACGATCTGCCGCTCGAAGAGCTGAAGCGCTTCCGCCAGTGGGGGTCGAAGACACCGGGCCACCCCGAAAACATTCTGACGCCCGGAGTGGAGATCACCACCGGCCCGCTCGGACAAGGGTTCGCCAACGGCGTCGGGATGGCGATGGGCGCGGCTCACCTCGCGGCCAAGTTCAACAAGCCAGAGTTCCCACTCATTGACAACTACATCTACGCCATCGTCTCGGACGGCGACCTGATGGAGGGCGTGTCGAGCGAGGCCGCGTCGCTCGCCGGACACCTCCACTTAGGCAAGCTCATCTATCTCTACGACGACAACCACGTGACCATCGAGGGCTTCACCTCGCTCGCCTTCTCCGAGGACGTGCCGAAGAGGTTTGAAGCCTACGGCTGGCACACCTTGACCGTGGAAGACGGTAACGACCTCGCGGCAATCGAGCGCGCCATTCGCGACGCGCAATCAATCTCCGACCGCCCCTCTCTCATCTCCGTCAAGACCACCATCGGCTACGGCATGCCGACCGCGGGCACGCGCAAGGCCCACTCCGACGCGCCGGGCGAAGAAGCGGTGAAGGAGACCAAGCGACACCTCGGCTGGCCCGAAGACAAAGAGTTCTACGTCCCCGACGAAGCGCTCGCCAACTTCCGCAAATCGGTCGAGCGCGGCGAGCGAATGGAGCAGGAATGGAACGCGCTGGTCGAAAAGTATGAAGGTGAGTTTCCCGAACTCGGCGGCGCTTGGCGGGCGACGATGAGCGGCGAACTGCCCACGGACTGGGAGTCGCACCTGCCCACGTTCGCCGACGCGAAGCCGCAGGCGACGCGGCAGGCGTCGGGCGAAGTCATCAACGCGCTCGCCCCGCACATGCCGACGCTCGTCGGCGGCTCGGCAGACCTCGGCCCTTCGACCAACACCGACATCAAGGACGGCGGCAGCTTCGAGGCCGGCTCCTACGAAGGCCGCATCCTGCACTTCGGCATCCGCGAGCACGCGATGGGCGCGACGCTCACAGGCATGAGCCTCAACGGCGGCCTCATCCCCTTCGGCGGCACGTTCATGTGCTTCTCCGACTACATGAAGCCCGCCATACGCCTGGCCGCGCTCTCGCACGTGCAGGTCGTTTACGTCTTCACGCACGACTCCGTGGGCCTGGGCGAAGACGGCCCCACGCACCAGCCCATCGAACAGCTCGCGGGCCTGCGCGCCATCCCCAACCTCTACGTCATCCGCCCGGCGGACGTGCACGAAACGCGCGAGGCGTGGCGTCTCGCCATACTCCGGCGACACGCGCCCACGGCGCTCGTCCTCACGCGCCAGAAACTCCCGCTCATTGATCGCGCGGGCACTTACGCATCAGCCGAGGGCACGCGCCGCGGCGCTTACGTCATCGCCGAAGCTACTTCCACCGCCGCGCGCCCCGCCGCCGCGGACGCCGCGCCCGACGCGCACGAGGGCGAGCCGACGACGCCCCAACTTATCATCCTCGCCACCGGCTCCGAAGTCCCGCTCGCCCTCGAAGCGCGCGAGCAGTTGCAGAAGGAAGGCACGCCCACGCGCGTCGTCTCGATGCCCTGCTGGGAGTTGTTCGAGGAGCAGGACAAGTCTTACCGCGAGAGCGTCATCCCGCCCGCAGTCCCCGCGCGCCTCGCCGTCGAAGCAGCCTCGCCCATGGGGTGGGACAGGTACGTCGGCCCCGCGGGCGACTGCCTTTGCCTCTCGCGCTTCGGCGCGTCCGCGCCCGGCGCAACTGCCCTCAAGGAGCTCGGCTTCAACGTCGAGAACGTCGTCGCCCGCGCACGTGCTCTGTTGAAATAGTCACATCAGAAGACGACGCGCAGCGCCGCCGGCAGCACGCGGAACTCGGCGGGCGTGTGGCCTCGCACGTCGCCGTCGGCCTCGACGGCGAGCGAGTCTGATTCCTTCAGCGTCTCGACGCGCACGCTTGTGCCGCGCGCGAGTTTGACTTTCGGGTTGGCGAGGTGGTCGCCGCGGTGCACGCGCGCGAGTTCGCGCAACAAGCCGGCGCGCGAGATGCCGCAAACCGTCAGCACGTCGAGCAGGCCGTCCGTCAGGCTCGCCTGCGGCGAGAAGTTCATGCCGCCTCCGGCGAAAGGGCCGTTGGCGATAGCGATCAGGTTCGTGCGGCACTCCGCCCACTCGCCGCCGTCAACGCGCACGCGCGCGCGCCGATTGCGCGACGCGGCGAGCGGCTGCACCGCCGCCAGGGCGAAGCGCATCTCCCCCGGCAGACGGCGCAAACGCGGCCCTTGCGCGGCCACGCGCCCCGCCACCTCCGCCCCGATTCCGAGCGTCGCCGCGTTCAGGCAGACGAACCGCCGCGCGCCGCCGTCCGCGCTCCCCAGCAACACGTCAACCCTTCGCGTCGCCCCTGAGCCGCCCCGCGTCTTCGGTTGATGAGAAACGGCGGCGCTCTTATCAACAAGTCCGGCACCGCTCTCGTCGAAGAGTTCGGCGGCGCCCTCATCACTCACGCGGCAATGTTCGACCAGACGCGCGAGCCACGCTTCGAGCGGCTCGCGGCTTCCGCCGGAGAGGCCGCGCGCGAAGTCGTCGCCCGTCCCCGCCGGGAGGACTGCGAGCGAGGCCGAAGGGTTGACCGCCTGCGGCGTCTCTTCCGCCGCGAGTCCGGCGCACGGCTCGAAGTAGCCGGAGGCCGCCGCGCTCAGAGTCCCGTCGCCGCCCACGACTGCGACCGTCTCGAACCCTTCGGCGAGCGCCGCGCGCGTCCGCCCCTCGGTCTCGCCCGGCCTCACGGACTCGTGTGCGTCGAAGCGGACTCCGCCGCGCGCCAGCGTCTCCCTCACGCGCGGCCAGGCCGCGCGCGCACGCGCCGCCGCGTTGTTGACGATGACGAACAGACGCGTCTTCTCACTCATGCGGGCCGAGACTTTAGCACAGTCAAAAGCCGTGAATCGCGAATCGTAAATCGTGAATAGCGGTCGAGCCGCGTTCGGAGTTGAGCGGTAATCCTTAGCGCCGGAGAAAACTAACTCCTTCAGTTTAGGATTTACGATTCACGATTTACGATTTACGATTCACGTATGAACGAAAGAATGCGTGCCGTGAGAATCGTCTCGCAC
This sequence comes from Acidobacteriota bacterium, assembly GCA_003222975.1. Lineage (GTDB taxonomy): Bacteria > Acidobacteriota > Blastocatellia > Pyrinomonadales > Pyrinomonadaceae > QHXN01. Next base: position 5,132 of record QHXN01000077.1, read on the forward strand.
GAGGGCGAAGGAAGGCTCGAAGTGTGTGAGGTGGAGAGGCCCGTGGCGCGGGCAGACCGCGTGAGGGTGCGCGTGCGCGCGGCAGGGGTGAATCGCGCAGACCTCTTGCAGAAGCGCGGGCGCTACCCCGCGCCGCCGGGCGCGCCCGCCGACATCCCCGGACTTGAGTTCGCGGGCGAGGTCGAGCAGGCGGGCGACGAAGGCAGAAGGTGGGAGACGGGGCGGCGCGTCTTCGGCATCGCGGCGGGCGGCGCGCAGGCCGAGTACATCGTCGTCCCCGAAAACCACCTCGCGGAGATTCCACCGAACCTCTCGTTCGCCGAGGCCGCGGCAGTGCCCGAAGCCTTCATCACGGCGCACGACGCGCTGTTCACGCAAGGCGGCCTGGAGACGGGCGAGCGCGTGCTCGTGCACGCCGTCGGCTCAGGCGTCGGCACGGCGGCTGTGCAGCTCGCGCGGGCGGCAGGCGCGGGCGCGGTTTACGGCACGGCGCGCACGTTGGAGAAGATCGAGCGGGCGCGCGAGTTCGGCATGGATGAAGGCGTCGCGGTCGGGGGCGACCCGCGCGCCTTCGCCGACGCGGTGCGCGAGTGGACGCTTGGCGCGGGCGTGAACGTCATTCTTGATCTCGTCGGCGCGTCGTACCTCGACGCAAACCTCGACGCGCTCGGCTATCGCGGTCGCCTGCTGCTCGTCGGCACGCTCGGCGGCGCGAGTGCCGCGCTCGACTTCCGCCGCGCGATGGGCAAGCGTTTGCGAATAACAGGCACGGTCTTGCGCGCGCGCTCCGCGGAGGAGAAGGCGCACGCCATCCGGCGCTTCGCCGCGCACGTCGTCCCCCTCCTCGCGCGCGGCCTCGTGCGGCCCGTCCTCGACGCCTCTTTCGCCCTCGAAGACGTGCGCGCCGCATACGAACGGCTCGAATCGAACGCGACGTTCGGAAAAGTAGTTCTCAAAGTTTAAAGGTTCAAAGTTCAAAGTTGATGAGCTGAACGACTTTGAACTTTGAACTTCCTCGCCCGCTTGTCTCTCGCCGATGCTTCTGAGAAAATGTAGTTTCATCACGCGGGGCGCGCTGCGCGCCGCCCGTACTGATATTTTGACGAGGAGAGAAGATTTGAAAGCGGAATTGGAGCAGCTTATTGCCTTGCAGAATGCCGACACGCACATCCGCAGGCTACAGGCCGAACTGGAGTCAAACCCCCGAAGGCGCGCCGAGATCGAAAACGAGTTCGATCAGCGCGCCTTCGAGTTTAAGGCGCTCGAACAAAAGCGGGACGCTGCGCGCGCCGCACGCGCGCAGCTCGAACGGGAGATGGCCGAGCAGCGCGTCCGCGCCGAGAAGGCCGAGCGCGACCTGATGTCGTCGAAGAACTCGAAGTCCTACGAGGCCGCCATCCGCGAGGTGGACGCCGCGAAGAAACAGGTCTCGGAACTGGAGACGAAGATACTCGAACAGATGGAGGCCGCCGACTCGGCGGAGAAGACTCTCGCCGAACGCGAGCAGGAGTTCTCGCACCTGCTCGCCGAGCGCGAGGAGCGCCTGCGCACCTTCGACGAGCAGACGCGCGTGCGCTCGGAAGAGGTCGAGGCGCGGCGGCGCGAGCGCGAGCGCCTGTTCGCCAGCTTGCCTGCGAGCGTCAAGGGGCAGTACCAGCGCATCGCCGCGCGCATACGCGACGGCGTGGTGATGGCCGAGGCGCGCAACGGGTCGTGCTCGGCCTGCTTCATCGCACTCCGCCCCCAGGTGATGTCCCAAATCCGCCGCGGCGAAGAGATCGTCACCTGCGACAACTGCAACCGCATCCTCTACTACCAGCCCGCCGCGCACGGCACGACCGTCTCGGCGTCGTAAGCCCTGTCTCAAGGCCGCTCGAAAGTAAGCCTCCACGCTTCGGTCAGCGTGGAGGCTTTTTCTCTCCGCGGCTCTCGCACTCCCGCGCGGCGGCACTTCGTTTGCTCTCGAACGCCCGACGCCTCGGACGAGAACGGCGAGTGCGGGTTTGAGCGGACGGCTTTCGGCGGCCTCAGAGTGGCGCGACTTTTCGTTTGCGCCTCAGCGGTTTGAACGTGATTCGAGAAGGCACGCGCCGAGGCGCGCGGCGTCGAGGGCAAGGGGGTTCGACTTCTAAAGTGGCGAGCACGGAAGCTGCAATCGAACGGGACGTCGCGCCGGGCGCTTTGGCCGGAAGCGTTACACGCGGGCGGCGCGCGAACTGGTGGCTGAGGCGCGGGTCGAAGCGCCGCGGCTTCCGCTACGAGACCGCCGCGGGCGAGCGCATCCGCGAAGAGGCCGCGCTCGAACGCATCAAGTCGCTCGCCGTCCCGCCCGCGTGGCGCGAGGTCAGAATCTCGCCCTCGCCGCGCAGCTCTCTGCAAGCCATCGGCGTGGACAAGGCCGGGCGCGTGCAGCGCATCTACCACCCCTCGTTCGTCGCGCGCCGAGCGCGCAGCAAGTACGAAAAGATCGAGCGCTTCGGCGCTTCTTTGCCCGCGCTCCGGCGCAGGACGAACGAGGACATCGCGCGCGAAGGTCTCGGCAAGGAGCGCGTGCTGGCGGTCGTCGTCCGGCTCATCAACGACCTCTACTTCCGCGTCGGCTCGGAGACGAGCGTCAGGCGCTACCGCACCTACGGCGTGACGACGCTCCGCAACCGCCACCTCGAAATTAAGCGCGGCGGTCGCCTCGTCTTCAAGTTCACGGGCAAGCACCACATCAAACACCGCCGCCTACTCGTGGACGAAGAGCTGGCCGCGCTCGTCCGCGACATCAAGGCCGTCGGCGGCTCCCGTCTGTTCAATTACTACGGCGAGGACGGACGTGCGCACGCGGTCAGGCCCCGCGACGTGAACGAGTACATCAAGGCGGCGACCGCGCCGGAGTTCTCCGCCAAAGACTTTCGCACCTGGGGCGGGACGCTGCTCGCGGCGGTCGAGTTGGCCGAGACGGGCTGCTGTGAAGACGAGGGGCAGGCGAAGCGAAACGTCGCCGCCGCAGTCCGCCGCGTCGCCGAGCGCCTCGGCAACACGCCGACCGTCTGCCGCAGTTGCTACATCCACCCGTCCGTCATCCAAGCCTACGCGCGGGGCGAGACCATCGAAGAGTTCCGCCCGCGCCGCGCCCGCCGCATCGAGCGCCGCCAGCCCGAATACAGCGTCGAAGAACTCGCGCTCCTCAAGCTCCTGCGCGCGCACAAATGAGACGACGACTGAAGGGCGTGCTGAACTGCGACTGTCCATAGGCGTACACACCCGCCGGGGGGCCTCGCGTCGCCTTTTGTGAACACGCGCGACTGGCCGCCCGCGCCGCACGCGCTTTTGCGCGCCGAATCCGCGCGCCCCGCGCGGCATGGACGTTGCAATCAAATCCGCGCCGAGATTGATTCCGTTCGACGAATCGTCAAACGTTCGTTCCCGATTTTTCTCATTCGCCACTGCGTGCCCCCGAATCGCGTTAAATCTCTCGCTTACGCCTCTTCGGGTTATCGCTTGAACTCACTAACCCCGCGGCCCCAATTGGAAGGCCGCGACCTACCGAAAACAGCCCGCGCCTCGCAGCGGAAAAAAGGAGGCAACCGAAATGGCTTACATCTTTAGAGGCAGACTCTGCGGATACATCTGCGACGAATGCCCGGAGCCGCTCTCGCGCGTCACGGTCAAGCTCTACCGAGTCCGCGATGATCAGAACGTCACGGCGCGCGCCGTCGCCTCGCCCAAAGACACCTTTGTCATCCTCGGCGACGAACAGGTGCGCGAGAAGGAGTCGCTCCTCATCGCCGAGACCGAGACCGACGACGCCGGCAACTTCTCGTTTGAGTTGGGCCGCGAGCAGAAGTACGGCGGCGAGGCGTTCGAGATTGATGTCTATTGCGGAAACGTCCCGCGCGGACTCAAGCCGCGTCCAGGGCCGCCGCCGCCCGTGCAGTTCAGCATCACGACCTTCCAGCCCATCTGGCGGCAGACCGAAGACAGCATCGTCGGCGTCTTCGATTACTGCGTGCCCGCGCGCTACTGGTGCACCGTGCTCGCGCGCCGCCGCCTGTGGGTCATCTGCGGCAGGCTGACGACGTGCGAGAAGCCGCAGCAGCCCATCGCCGGCGCGGACGTGGAAGCCTTCGACGCCGACTGGCTGCAAGACGACTCGCTCGGCGCGGCTACGACCGACGCGGACGGGCGCTTCCACATCTACTACACGCGCCACGACTTCGAGAAGACGATCTTCCCGTTCATCAACGTCGAGTTGTTCGGCGGCCCCGACGTTTATTTCGTCGTGAAGTTCGCCGGCAACCCCATCCTCACCGAAGGGCAGGCCGAGGGGCGCAAGCCCGGTCGCGAGAACGCGCACACGTGCCTGTGCGTCCACCTGTGCACGGACAACCTACCGCACACGCCGCCCGAAAAGACGCCCCACTGGACGAAGGTCGCCGACCGCTTCAACGTCCAGCCGGACCTCTCGGCCCCGAACGACAACTTCCTCCCCGAAGGCTACGCCGGAAGTCCTGCGGAGGCTTACGTCTTCGGCGGCGGCGTGATGCTCAACGGCAACTGCCCGTTCAAGAACGCCGCCTCGCCCACGCACGGGCTAAAGTACCGCTTCCTCGCAGCCGAGTGGGGCTACTCCGCGCCCGGCCCGCGCCCCGGCGCGCTGCCCGACGTGTCGCCCCTGCCCGCGCCGACCGAGCCGAACGCGACTTGGAAGGTCGTCACCGCCGCCGGCCCGACGTGGGTCGGCGACGTTTACTACAACAACGGCGTGAACCCCTTCGCCAAGATGTCGGTCTACGTCTCGCCCGACGCCGACGGGTGGATACACCTCGACGGCGTGAGCGTGACGGCCCCGCTCGCGGGCGGTGGGACGACGAGCGTCGTCTTGAGCGACGACCCGTTGACGGGCAACTGGGTGCGCTCCGGCAACCTGCTCGTCATGGACACCGTCCCGCTCTCCGGCCCACACGCGCCGCCCGCCTGGGCGTCGGACAGGAAGAACGCGGGCCGGAGTCTGACGGACGGCGAGAAGGCGATCATCCACCGCTTCAGCGTGGTCTTTCAGGTGCGCGACGTTGCCACCAACGCGGACATCTTCACCGATACGCGCGACTCGATCATCTTCGACAACTCGACGCCCGTCGGGTTCGTCAACATCGAGGAGCTTTTGTCCGATGCTTGCAACCCCATCAAGGGGCTGTCCTCGATCAACGTCCGCTACACGGTTGACCACCCGCACCTGCGCTACTTCCACCTGCGGATCAAGAACAACGCCACCGACCCCGTCCACGACGAGGCCTCGATGCCGGGCGGCGACTTCGCAGCCGGCTCGTTCTTCTTCCGCGGCGGCGCGAGCGGCCCCGCCGACCCGCCCAACCAGTCGGGCGGCTTTGCGGTGGACATCTCCGGCGACCCGGCCTGCGCCTACGCCCTTAAGCTGCGCTACTCGACCAGACACTACCAGACCGGCGAATCCGGCGACGAGGTGCTCTACTGCATCGAATAAGCCGACGCCGCGCCCGCGGTGTGACGCAGACGAACAAAGCGCGTGGCCGCGACTCAAGGTATTGAGCCGCGGCCACGCGCCATCTCGCCCTGTTCGGACGGTCTTCACTGACCCGTGCTCGCAGTGTTCCGCTCCAGCGTCGGCTTCGGATACTTCTTCAACATCTTCCACAGCAGAACCACGCTGCCGTCAAAATCCTTCCGCACGACGCGGAAGGCGACGAGCACGTCCGACGTGTCGTAGTTGACCGAGCGCAGCGCGTAGGTGTTGTTGACGAAGACGGGCAGCCTGCTCTTGTACGTCCACTGCCCGGCCTGTTGTCCGTCGCTGCCGAACTGCCGATACGCTTTGCGCGCCTCCGCCTCCGCCGAAGGGGTTTGGAAGGCCGCCATGAAGCGCACGCCCTCGGTCTCGACCGAGACCGTCTCAAGCGGGACGTTGCCGAGATTAGCCATGAAGCCGAAGTCCGCCCCGGCGAATCCGACCCCCAAAACATCCTGCTCCAGCTCGATGTCCGAGCCGTGGCCGTACTCCTGCGTCAGGCGCGAGAACGAATAGTACGCCCCGTCACCGTGCGTCGAGAGTTTACCCATCCACCTCTCCCTCGGCAGCAGGCGGATCAATCCCGTGTGCGGCTGCGCCAGGAACTCCGCGTAGGCGTCCCGGTCTTCGCGCGAGGGCGCGAGCAGCACCGCCTCTTTCTCTTTGATCTGCTCGCGCAGCGACTCGATCTCGGCGGCGGCCTGCGCGCGGTCGGTCGTCTGCGCGCGGACGCCGCGGCCCAGCCAGGGCAGGCAGATGAAGAGGAGCGAGAGCGCGAAGAGTTTTTTTACTGACATGAACTGCCTCCATTACTTCGACTGAAAACGAAAGGCGCTGGGGAGACCTTCGGGGTTGGGCGATTTATACTCCGCGCCGTGCGGACTGTAAAGGTCTGCTTCGCGCGCGCGCTCAGTAGTGCTCGCTCGTCTTCCCGCCCTGCCTCGTCTGCTTCGCCCTCTTCGCCTTGCGTCGCTTCAACTCGTCAACCCCCTTCAGAGAGGCGAGCGGCCACAGGCGGTGCTCGACCTCGGCCAGCCCTGCGCCCACGACCGCGGCGACGACCTCCTCCGATGCCTTGTAGCAGGGCGCGGCCTCGTCCAGGGGCACGTGGCCGTCGGCGTTGACGACGATGCCAGCCTCTCTGTACTCGTCGTCAATCTCGCGCTGCGAGAGCGTGCGCGTGGCCTCGCCGCGCGACATGCGCCGGCCCGCGCCGTGGTTGACGGAGAAGCCGCTGCGGCTCGCCCCGGCGAGAGGCCGCAGAATGTAACTCCAGTCCTTGTTGCTCCCCGGAATCAGGACGGGGTGGCCCGTCTCCTCCCAGCGCGTGCCCTTCAAGAAAGGATGGCCCGCAGGGAAAGCGCGCGTCGCGCCCTTGCGGTGCACCCACACGTCGCCGAACTCCGGGTGCCACTCGCGCTGCACTAGGTTGTGGCTGATCTCGTAAACCAGTTCCAACTCCTCGCCGAAGACTTCGCGGAAGGTCTCCGACACCTGCTCGAAGATGACCAGTCGGTTCAGGATGGCGTAGTTGCCGCCCGCGGCGACGGCGTTCAGATAGTCGCGGTAGTGCCTGGACTCCGGGGTGAAGTAGCCGAGGTCTATGTCCTTCAAAAGCTCCGGGTGCTCCCCGCGCGCCAACTCGAAGTAGTTCGTCGCCAACCCGTGGCCGAAGCCGCGGCTGCCCGTGTGCACTTGCACGAAGAGCGTGCCGGTTTGTTCCGAACGTTGCAGCTCGATGAAGTGATTCCCTCCGCCGAGGCTTCCCATCTGTTCAAGTCCGCGCTCCGGCCTGCCCTTGCCGCCCCACGGAATCTGCCAGTCGTCTTCGACCGGGATGCGGTGGCGTTCGGCGCGGCTGCGGTCGAACGTCGCGCCGTAACGTTCGACGTAATACTCCGCGCCCCCGCGCACCAAGTTTTGAAATTCCGACTCGGAGAGTTTGCCCAGCTTCTTACTCTTCCCGCCGAATCCCATGTCCACTCGCCCCATCACGGCGCGGTTGAACTCAAGCCTCCGCTCCGGCGTCGCGGCCCCGGCCTCCACGTCCGACCGCGCCGACACCATCCCGCAACCCACGTCGTAGCCGACGGGGCCCATTGCGACTGCGCCGGATTCCGCGTCAGTGATGAGCACGCAGCCGACGGGCACGCCGTAGCCGTAGTGCGCATCGGGCGTAATCACGACCATACGGACGCCTGGGAAGCGCGTGGCGTTGACGATCTGGCGGTAGAGAATCTCCTCAGCGTCATTCAGGAGTTGCGGCGTGAAAAAGAGACGCACGCGCACCGGCCCGGTGTCCTCGGTCTGCAACTCGTAGTAGCCCGCGCCGTGCCAGCGCGCGAGGTGCTTCCAGTTGTGCGCGTTCCTGAGTTCCTTCGCGACGCGGAGCGCCTTCGAGACTTCGTTCTCTTTGCTCATAGCCCTCGTGCTCGTTCGTAAATTTTTCGGAACTGTACTCTGCACGGACGCCGTCGGGCAAAGACGCCCGGCGCGTCTCTCGGTTAAGTCCGCCGCGCGGCGGCGGCGATCTCGGCGGCGAGTTCCTCGACGCCGAGCGGCGGCGTCACGCGCACGCGCAAGGAGGCGAGCCTGTAATCGGCGAGCCTTCGGTCGTAGAGTTCGCGCGCGCGCTCGCGGTCGCGTGCGAACGGGCGCTCCGCCGCGCCGCCGCCGGTGATTCTCTCCCAGCACAGCTCGAACGGCGCGTCGAGCCAGACGGAGAGGCAGCCGTGCGCGGCGACGAGGGCGCGGTTGCGCTCAAGCGTCCAAGTGCCGCCGCCCGCGGCGATGACGCGCGCCGCGCCTGTCTCCAAAGCTTCGCGCAGCGCGTGCGTCTCGGCCTCGCGGAACGCGGCCTCGCCGTCCTCGTCAATGAGTTGCTGCGGCGTGCGTCCTTCGCGCGCAGTGACGAGATCGTCGAGGTCGAGCGACGCGCAGTCGAGCAGACGCGCGAGCGCGCGGGCGACGGTCGTTTTGCCCGCGCCCATGAAGCCCGTGATGACGATGCGCCGCTCTGAATGGCTCATCCGATTTATCGCCCGACGCACACCGCGCTCCGGTCTCTCACCTCTCGGTCAGCGATTCGAGCAGCGGGAAGAATTCGGGGAAGGAGACGGCGACGCACTCCTCAGCGCCCTCAATGAAGGTCTCGCCGGAGGCCGTGAGCGCGGCGACGGCGAAGGCCATCGCGATGCGATGGTCGCCGAAGGACTGCACGCGCGCGCCGCGCAAAGGCGTGGGGCCTGAGACGCGCAGGCCGTCCTCAAACTCCTCGACCTCAGCGCCCATCGCGCGCAGGTTCTCGACCGTAGAGCTGATGCGGTCGGACTCTTTCACGCGCAGTTCGCGCGCGTCGCGTATCTCCAATCCGCCCTCGACTCGCGAGCCGACGACGGCCAGCACCGGCAGCTCGTCAATCAGCCGCGCGACGGCGGGGCCGCGCAAGACGTTCGCGGCGCGGGGCGCGCGCGCGCCGACGGCATGGGCCTCGCGCGCGGCGGCGCGGGCTTGTTGCGCATCCCCTCCGCCCTCCCGCGTCGCGCCCTCATTCAAGCCCTCCGGCGCGAGGCCGTCAGCGCCGCGCGCGCGCACGTCGCCGACAGGCTCGTTGCAGGCGTCGCGCGAGTCGGCGATGCTCACGTCCGCGCCCAAGAGCCGGAGCGTCGAGACGATTTCGGCGCGCGTCGGGTTGAGGCCGACGCCCTCGATTATCAGGTCTGAGCCGGGCAGGAGCGCGGCGGCGGCGAGGAGGAAAGCCGCCGAGGAGATGTCGCCGGGCACGGAGAGGTCGCGCGCCGCGAGGTGCGCGGGGCCGACGACCGTCGCCATGTGGACTTCGACGCCCTTACGCTGCGCCGCGAACGTCTCGACCTCCGCGCCGAACCAGCCGAGCATGCGCTCGGTGTGGTCGCGCGTCAGTGCGCCGCGCTCGATGACGCGTGTGCGCCCCTCCGCGCCGAGTCCGGCGAGCAGGACGCACGACTTCACCTGCGCGCTCGCAACCGGCGTCTCGTACTCGATGCCCTTCAGCGGGCGGCGGCCCTCGACGCCGAGCGGCGCGTGCCCGTCCACTGACCCGACGCGCGCGCCCATCAGCTCAAGCGGCTCGATGACGCGGCGCATCGGTCGGCGGCCCAGAGACTCGTCGCCGTCGAGCACGGAGGTGAAGCCTTGCGCGGCGAGCACGCCCGCGAGAAGTCGCATCGTCGTGCCGGAGTTGCCGCAGTCGAGCGGCTGCGAAGGCTGACGAAAGTTCGGCGGGCCGTCTTTCGTCCCCGCCCCTTCGACGTGAACTACGGGGCCGTCGCGCTTGACCGACACGCCGAGCGCGCGCAGTGCTCCGAGCGTCGAGGCGCAGTCGGCGCTCGTCGAGAAGTTAGTTATCCGCGTGCGCCCGCGCGCGAGCGCGGCGATGAGGGCGGCGCGGTGCGAGATTGACTTGTCGCCGGGCACCGAGAGCCGCCCGCGCAACCTTTTGGCCGGTGCGATTTTCACGCCGCAATCTTAACAAAGCAGTAGTCAGTAGTCAGTAGTCAGTAGCCAGTAGAAAACATCCCCTTCTACTACGCGCCGGCTGTTGGGACTCCATAGACTTGAGAGACAAAATCTACTGGCTACTGACTACTGACTGCTGACTACTGACGTTATTCTTGACAGGCGAGCGGCGGGCGTGTTACACCGTGCACGCTTCCGGTAAGCTTCCAGAGCGTGTGGACTTGGCCGCGCCGACTGTGCCTGGCTCTCCGAGGCGGCGCGGCAGCCGTCTCGGAGTCTTTGAGCCAGTGACCGAAGAGACCGTCGAACTCAAACTGCCGAGCCGCGTCGAGTCAATCGCCGAGGCCGCCGAGGCCGCGACGGACGCCGCGCGGCGGCTGGGATTTGCGGAGGACGCGCTGTTCGGCGTCGAGATGGCCGTGCGCGAGGCGGTGACGAACGCCGTGCTGCATGGCAACCGGCGGGACGAGTCGAAGCCGGTCGAGGTGGGGCTGTCGGGCACGCAGGCACAACTGGTCGTCACTGTGCGCGACCGCGGCGCGGGCTTCGACCCCGCGGGACTGGCCGACCCGACCGCCGAGGAGAACATCCTGAAGAGTTCCGGGCGCGGCATCTTCTTCATGCGCACCTTCATGGACGAAGTGGCTTGGGAGCGACCCCCCGGAGGCGGCACGCTGGTGCGCATGACGAAGAAGAAATGAAGAAGCTGTCAGCGTTCAGCCGTCAGCCGTCAGCTTTTTTAATCCTCTCGGAAGCAGTCAGGTTTTGATTCACGGGCGCGTCCCGCAGGCAATAAAGCTGAAAGCTGATTGCTGATTGCTGAACGCTTATTCCACAAGGAGACTTTCCGCAATGGCTGAACTGAACATACGCGAGCGTCAGGCCGGGGACGTGACGATCCTCGACCTCGAAGGCAAGATCACCATCGGCGAGGGCAGCGTCAGTCTGCGCAGCGCCATCCGCCGCCTCATCGAGGAGGGCAAGAAGAAAATTCTGCTGAACCTGGCGGGCGTCGGCTACGTGGATTCGAGCGGCATCGGCGAACTCGTCTCCAGCTACACGACCATCCAGCGCGAAGGCGGCCAGCTCAAGCTCCTCAAGCTGACGCAGAAGATCAAAGACCTCCTGACCATCACCAAGCTCCTGACCGTCTTCGACGTTTACGACGACGAGGCCGAGGCGCTCAACAGCTTCAAGTAGGCGTAAACCGTGAACCGTAAACCGTGACGAGAGAAAAGCTGTTCTTTCTTGTCACGGTTTACGGTTCACGGTTTACCTCTTTTGCAGTGCCCTCTGCCGCCCGCCCACGCCCCGGCGGCGCGCTCTTCTCCGCCGTTTGTCCCATGACCGCCCGCCTGTTACCCTACATCTCCTCGGCGTGCCAACCCGCGCGGGAAGTCAGGAATCTAAAGTCTGAAGTTCGGAGTCGAGACGAGGCGGCTGGCGCACTTTTTCTTCGACCCCGGACTGAAGACTTCAGGCTCCAGACTCCAGACCTATTTTTAGAAGGTTCGTGATGAAGAAGTTCTTGACCCTGTCCCTCGCCGCGCTGTTGTGCGCGCAGAGCGCCGCCGCGCGGCAGCAGCCTAAGCCCCCGCAGAAGCCGTCCGACTCGCAGCCGAACAGGCAGCAGCCCGCGCCGCAGCAGCGCACCCCGCCGCCCGCCAGCCCCGACCTCAAAGACTACGGCATTGAGATCGCGCCCGACCCGCGCCTGATCGTGATGATGGCCGCGCTCGACGCCGCCGGTTGGGACCCGACGCCCGCGGGCGAGCGGCCCTCGGTCTTCCGCGAGCTTCTGCGCAAAGACCAGGCCGCGCTCGACCCCGTGCTGCGCAAGCGCATGCAGGACTTCTACCAGCGAAACGCTTTGAAGGGCGACGCCGCGACGCCCGCCGACCAGGCCGCGCGCTACGTCTCGCTCGCCTACACGCTCGGTCAGCCGCCCACGTTTGAAGAGCCGCAGCGCTCCGACGACCTGCCCGCGGGCGTGCTCGACGTGCTCCACTTCGTCCCGCTGCTGCGCGAGTTCTACAAACAGTCGGGCATTGACGGCAGGCTGAACACTTACGTCCAGGCGCACCGCGCCGCGGGCGACCGGCTGCGCGCGCCGGCAATCGAGATGGCACGCGTCGTCCTCGCCTACCTCAACACGCGACCGCAGACGACCATCACCGAGCGCACGCGTGTGACCGAGCCTGCGAAGGGCAAGAAGAAGGGCGAGCGGCAGCTTACAGTCACGAACGAGCGCGACCGGCGCTTCCGCGTCGTGCCCGACCTTTTGGCCGCGCCCGGCGCGGTCAACTTCCGCGTGGTCGGCGAGGACTACAACGCCATCGTCCCCGTGGACGTTGACCCGCGCCTCTCGGAGACGCGCCGCGCCTACATACAGTTCGTCGTTGACCCGCTCGTCGCGCACGCGAGCGGCCAGATCGCCGCGAAGAGGGACGAGATCAAGCAGCTCCTTGAGAAGGAGCACGCACGCACGGGCAATGACCTCTCGCCCGACGTTTTCCTCGTCGTCTCGCGCTCGTTAGTCTCCGCCGCCGACGCGCGGCTCGAAGAGGCTTTGCGCCTGAGCGTCCTGCAATTCGAGATGGGTGAGCGTCTGAAGAGGGCCGCCGACCCCGCGGCGCGCGATCAGTTGACGAAGGAAGTGAAGGAGCGGCAGGCGGCCATCGAGGACGCGGCGGTCGAGCAGTTGGCCGACGCCTACGAGCGCGGCGCGGTGCTCTCGTTCCACTTCACGGATCAACTGCGCGGCGTCGAAGGCTCCGGCTTCGACATCTCGAACTTCATCCCCGACATGGTCGCCTCAATCAGCGTCGAGCGCGAGTTGAAGCGCCCGGCGGAGTTCGCCGCCGCGGTCGCGCGCGCGCGCGAGGCCCGCAGTCGCGCGCAAGAGGCGAGGGCCAAACAGGTCAGAGAAGCGGCCCCGACCGACGAGCGGCGCGCGGCACTCCTCAAGAGCCTGGGCGACGTTGACGACCTCCTGCGCGTGCACAACTACGAGGAGGCCGAGACGCGCCTCGTGGCGCTGCGCGAACAGTACCGCGACGAGCCGCTCGTCTATTTCGCGCTCGGCCAGACCGCGAGCCTCTCGGCGCAGGAAGCCTTCGACGAGGGCTTGCAGGCCCAGCGCCTCAACGCCGCGCTCGCGCACTTCCGCCAGGCGATACTCTTCTCGACGCCAGACACAGACCCCTCGGTCGCCTTCCGCGCGCACCTCGCCAGCGGTCGCATCCTCGCGCACCTCGAACGCCGCGACGAGGCCGCCCGCGAGTTCGACGCCGTCATCTCTGCCAGCGCCCCCTCAGACCGCTGGCATCAGGAAGCCCTGGCGGAGAAGAAGAAGCTGAGCGGGCAATAATAAGGCAAAAGTAAAAAGGCAAAAGGCAAAAGAAGAAGATGGGCTGCCACATCTTTCTTTTGCCTTTTGCCTTTTTACTTTTGCCTTACTTCGTGACGGTGATCTCGCGCGTGGTCGTGTTGTAGCCGCCGTTCTCGACCGCGTTGCCGTCCTTGTCAACGAGTTCGAGCTTGACGGTGTGCTTGCCCGGCGTCCAGCCGGTAAGCCAGATCGGCCCCCACTTGTCTATATACTTCGCTTCGCCGCCGTCCACAGAGTAGCGCACGCGGTAAGTGACGGGAGGCACCATCGTCTTACCCGCGTCGTCGCCTACGAGCATCGCGTGCGACAGCCAGAAGTCAATCATGATCGCGTTTGTGTCGTCGCCCTTGTACTCGCCCTTCGGTCGGCTGTAGGTCAGGAGCGGCTTCGTCCTGTCCACCTGCCCGGCAGTGCTCGGCTGCGCGTAGTCCTTGCCTTCGGGCGTCGCGGCGGGCGTCGAGTCGGTGGCGGGCTTGTTGGAGTTGGCCTGCGACTGCGGCTTGACGGGCGCGACCACTTTGTTGGCGGCCCCCGTGTTGTCGGCCATCTTCTCGCCGGTGCTGGCGGTCGTGGGCTTCGACGCGTCGCCCCCGCCCTTCACCGTGAACGTGACCATCTGGAACGCGCCGTCGTTCTTGTAGCTCTCGTGCCAGGGGCGCGAGGGGAAGACGCGGATGGTGTGCGCGCCCTCGGCGACGTTGCGCAGCTCGAACGGCTGGCCGAGGTCGTAGTAGGCCTCGTAGGGCTGGTTGTCGAGGATGACGTGGATGTGGTTGCCCATGTTTGTCGCGGGGTCTTTGTGCGGCTTGTAGCCCTTGAGATCGCCCGAAAGGTCGAGCTTCAGCTTGACGGTCGAGCCGCTCAAGGTCGCGCCCTCCTTCGGCTCGACGATCTTGAGCTTGGGGCTGGCGCTGTCCTCGTCGCCGCGCTGCTGCATCATGTCTTTGACCTTCTGCGGGCGCTCGACTTCGGTGAGCGTCTGCGCGGCGGGCGAAGGCGAGGCGGCGGGCGAGGCCGCGGCGTTGGCGTTCGCCTCGGTGTTCGCGTTCATGTCGGAAGAGCAGCCCGCGAGCGCCGACGCGAAGACGAGCGCGCACGCGAGGAGCATGAGTCGAGAGAGTTTCATCCTGTCCTCCTGTCAATGGATTGCGGATTGCGGATTGCGGATTGGAAGACAACCTGCTTCTTTTAATCCGCAATCCGAAATCCGCCGCTCCGCAATCGGATTACCGCCGCTCGCTCGTGGCCGAGCGCGCCTGCGCGGGCTGCACGAGGCGGCCTTCGACCGATTCCCAGTCAATGTTGGAGAAGAACGCCTCGATGTACTTCGGGCGCTCGGCGGGCTTGTAGTCCAGGAGGAACGCGTGCTCCCACACGTCCATGACGAGCGCGGGGACGAAGCCGGCGACGTTGCCGACCTCGTGCAGCGTGATCCAGTGGTTCGAGAGCGTCTGGTTGATGGGGTCTTGGTAGCAGATGGCCCAGCCCACGCCGCGCATCTTGCCCACCGACACGAAGTCGGCCTTCCAGATGTCGTAGCTGCCGTAGGACGCTTCGGCGAGTTTACGGAAGTTCGAGTTATTGTCCGCGTCGGTGGTCGTCGAGCCTTTCTTCATGTTGTCGAAGTAATACTCGTGCAGAACCATGCCGTTGAACTCGAAGCCGAGGCGGCGCGTCAGTTCCGAGTAGGCGGGCATCTCCTCCTGGTCAACCTTGCCGTCCTGTAGGAACTCGGCGATCTTCGCCGTCAACGTGTTGGTGTTCGTGACGTAGCCCTCGTAGAGCTTGAAGTGCATTTCGAGCGTCCGGTCGGAAATCCCGTTCAGCCCGCTCAGGTCGAACTGCTGCGCCTTGTAAGTCTTGACGATGCTCATCTCTTCCTCCTTGTCATCAGTGCCAGCAAACCTCTTCAGCGAGGCGACCCCCAGCCGCCGAGACACCCCGCCGAGAAAACAGCACGGCTGCGCCCCGTCGGCAGGGCGGTTCGGAGTCCCGTTTGTCTCTCGTTTGAGTCTTGCCCGGATTATAAAACAGAACCGCGTGCGGTAGCGAGTGGAGAAAAGGATGAAGGCGGAAGGCGGAAGGCGGAAGTAAGAGCCGCCTTCACTTCCGCCTTTCGCCTTCCGCCTTGCGCTAGGTCACGTTCCTGCCGAGGATGATGTAGTCGCCGTGCGACGTACCCATGAAGAAGAGCATCGGCAGGGAGAGCCAGGCGTTGGTGCGCGAGGCGAGGAAGGCCGCGCGCGCGAGCGCGGCGTCGGGCGGCGTGCCCGCGGCGGTGGCGGCGATGATGCGCTTCTGCGCGGGCCAGATGATGCCCCACACGTTCAGGAGCATGATGATGCCCAGCGCGCCGCCGACGCCGATGGAGAGCGTCTTGTTGCTCGCCCAGTGGTCGTGGCGGCCCGTCAACTGCGAGTCGAGCCACCAGATGATCGCCACGGCCATCGCGAGGACGAGCGCCGCCGTCACCACGGCCAGAAGCCTTCCGTCCTTGCTCAGGTTCGGCAGCAGGGCGAAGTTGTAGATCGCCCACGCGACGACGGCGATGATGAGCCAGACGAGCAGGACGACCAGGTAGCTCGCGCCCGCCGCGTCGCTGTTGGCGTTCGTCACGTCGCCGCGCAGGATGTACATCGAGTAGTAGGCGAAGCCCGCCAGCACCGTGACGAGCGCGCCCCAGCGGAAGAACCAGAGCGAGGGCGGCATCAGCGCGGGGACGACGATCTTCTTGGTCGGCGCGTCGAGCGCCTTCATGAAGTTGACGTTGATGAGGTTGAAGAAGTAGAGAATCCCGATCCAGGTGATGCCGGCGACGAAGTGCGTCCAGCGCAGGATGATCCTCGTCAGCTCGCCCCCGCTCGGCGCGTGGAAGATGCCGTCGAACAGCGCGAGACTCGCGGGGAGATGAAGAGTTGGCTCGAACATCTGTGTCCTCCGATTTTCTCTTTTGTGAACTGCCGCGCCGCCCGCGGCCCTTCCCGAACTGCGGCGGGTGGGCGCGGACGGGAGAGCGCCGGGAGGCCGAGGCGGGCGCGCGTCGCAGACCGCTGCCGCGGTTCGCCCGACGCCCTCCGGCGTCTCGTCCTTTTCAAACTGCTTCCGGTTTCGCGCGCGAGATTAGCACAAAACGCCCGCGCGCGGCGCAACAATCTTACTCCCGCCCGCGTTGCTGCGCGTCTTCGGCGTTGAGCGTCAACTGCCGGAAGGCTTCGCGCAGTCGCAGCGCGACGCTGCCGGCGTGCGCCGCGTAGCGGTGGTAGTCGAAGGCCGCGACGGGCGCGATGCCGAGCGACGAAGAGGTGAGGAAGATTTCGTCGGCCTCGCCCAGCTCGTGCAGTGTGTGCGCGCCCTCGACGAAGGGCACGGCCAGCTCCCCGGCCAATTCAATGACTTGCGCGCGCGTCGTCCCGGCCATCGCGCCGGTCGCCAGCGCGGGCGTGTAGAGCGTCCCCTGCTTCACCCAGAAGAGGTTGGCCGCCACGGTTCCCGCGACCTCGCCGCGCTCGTTCGTCAAGACCGCCTCGTCGAAGTCGCGCGCGCGCGCCTCCTCCCACGCGAGCACGTGTTCGAGGCGGCTGATGGTCTTCACTCCCGCGAGCGGCGAGTGCGTGTTCATGCGGTAGGGCGAGACCGTCAGCGACAGGGACTCAGGCGTCGGCCACGCGTCCGCCGTCATCACGAGCAGATCGGACGCGCCAGCGTCCCCGCTCTCGAACTTCCAACGCCCCCGGACGGCGCGCGCGAGCAGTTGGACGCGCGCGCGCCCGCGCTCGACCTCATTCGCTTCGATCAGGCGCGCGAGCATGAGCGCCGTCTCGTTGTCGCCGAAGTCGCACTCTACGCCCGCGCGCTCGGCGTGCGCGAGCAGGCGCGTCCAGTGCGCGTCCCACAAAAACGGGCGGCCCTTGTAAACGGCGACCGTCGTGAAGACGCCGCGCCCGTACAGGGCAGCCGCGTTGACGGCGGGCAGGCGCGCCTTCGTCGCCTCCGACAGACGGTTGTTCAGGATGACGTGCCGGTGCATCTTCGGGAGTGCTTCGCGCGCCGAAGCGAGGCGGCGCGGTCGGCGGGCGGCACGCGCAGGATACACGAACCCTTCAGACTTTTGCCAACTTTCTCCCGCGCGCTTCGCCGTTGTATCCTCTCGCAGAAGGCCGACGACAAAGTTATTTCATCTCTCTTCCGTCATGCGCGATTCCGAGAGCGTTTCCGAGAAAGCCGCCAAGCCCGCCTTGCGCGTCCGCGTCGCGGTCGTCTTGGCGAGCGTCGTCGTCGCCCTCCTCATCTTCGAGGTCTTCCTGCGTACTGTCGGCTACACGTACCCGGTCTTCTACCAGCCGGACGAGGTGCGCGGCTACTCGCTGAAGCCCAACATGGAAGGCTGGTATCGAAAGGAGGGCGCGGCCTTCGTCCGCATCAACGGCGACGGCCTGCGCGACCGCGAGCACTCGAAGCAGAAAGCCCCCGGCACGCTCCGCATCGCCGTGGTCGGCGACTCATACGCCGAGGCCTTTCAGGTCGAGCAGGACAAAGCCTTCTGGTCTGTGATGGAGCGGCGGCTCGGAGAGTGTCCGGCGCTCGCGGGCCGCCGAGTAGAGGTCATCAACTTCGGCGTCTCCGGCTACGGCACGGCTCAGGAGCTTTTGACGCTGCGCGAGAAGGTCTGGGACTACTCGCCCGACGTGGTGCTGCTCGCCTTGACGACCAACAACGACGTGCTCGACAACTCGCGCGCGCTCAAACAGACGGACGAGATTCCCTACTTCGTCCTGCGCGGCGACCAGCTCGTCCTCGACAACTCGTTCCGCGACACGGCCTCGTTCCGACTGCGCGACTCCGCCCTCAACCGCGCGGGCCGCTGGCTGCGCGACCACCTCCGCTTCGTCCAAGCGATTCACGAGGCGCACGCCGCGCTCAAATCGAAGCTCGCCGAATGGCGCGAGCGCCGCGCCGCGCGGCAGGCCAAACAGAACGGCGGCACGCCCGGCGGAAGCGGCGCGAACGCAGCAGACTCCGCGAACGCCGCGGGCGGCGCGCAAGGAGCGCCACAGGAAGGCGTGCCGACGGACGAACTCGGCGCGGCCAACATGATCTACCGCGAGCCACAGGACGACGTTTGGCGCGACGCTTGGCGCGTGACCGAGAAGCTTCTGGCGACGATGAGCGACGAGGTCAAAAGTCACGGCGCGAAGTTTTTCGTCGTCACGCTCAGCAACGGCATACAGGTCTACCCCGAAGCGGCGGCGCGCGAGGCGTTCGCCCGCAGGGTCGGCGCGCAAGACCTCTTCTACGCGGAGCGCCGCTTTAAATCCCTCGGCGAGCGCGAGGGCTTCACGGTCTTCAACCTCGCGCCCGACTTACAGTCTTACGCCGACGAACACAGAGTCTTCCTCCACGGCTTCGGGCGCGAACTCGGCAACGGTCACTGGAACGAGGAAGGCCACCGCGTCGCGGGCGAGATGCTCGCGCAATGGCTCTGCCAACAGATCGCGGATTTCGGAATGCGGAATGCGGATTAAAAGATAAGGCGGATTTAAGTCGGCATGACTCTCATGCCTCTTAAATCCGCATTCCGAAATCTGAAATCCGCAATCGCTTCACTCCGCCGCGGCAGCCACGTCTTCGGCCCGCAACTTCCTGCCGAGCGCCGCGCGCCAGGCCGCTTCGAGTTCGGCGACCGGCTGCGCGATAAGCTCGTCGCCGTTAACGCTAATGCGAAGCCGGTCGCCGCCGACGCGACCGATGACGCGGAAGGGAGCGCCCGCGCCGGCCACGATCCTCTCAAAACGCGTGCGCTGCGACTCGTCGAAGCTGACGACGACGCGCGAGGGCGTCTCGCTGAAGAGTTGCACCGTCGGGGTCAACTCTCCGCCGTCGAGTTTGACTTCAGCGCCGACGCCCCCGCGTCCGAGCGAAGAGAAGCAGCACTCGGCGAGCGCGACGGCGAGGCCGCCGTCCGAGCAGTCGTGCGCCGATTCGAGCAAGCCCTCCTCGGCGGCGCGCAAAGTCGCCTCCTGCACCTTGCGCTCGCGTCCGAGGTCGAGGCGCGGCACGCACGCGCCCGCCGCGATCATCTCTTGAAGGCCGCGCCCCTCGACCGTCGCCGCGTACTCGCTCGCGCCGAGGTCTTCGCTTGTCTCCCCGACGAGCGCAATCAAGTGTCCCTCGCGCTTAAAGCCTTGCGTGACGACGCGGCGCACGTCTTCGACGAGGCCCAACATGCCGATGACGGGCGTCGGGTGTATGCCGCGCCCCTCGGTTTCGTTGTAGAAGGAGACGTTGCCGGAGACGACCGGCGTCCCCAAAGCGCGGCACGCCTCGGCCATGCCGTCAATCACCTCCGAGAACGCCCACATCACTTCGGGGCGTTCGGGCGAGGCGAAGTTCAGACAGTTCGTGATGGCGATGGGCCGCGCGCCGACGCAGACGACGTTGCGCGCGGCCTCGGCGACGACCAGCGCCGCGCCCTCGCGTGGGCTAACGGCGCAGTAGCGACCGTTGCCGTCGAGACACATGGCGAGCGCGCGCCGCGTCTCCTTGATGCGCACGACCGCCGCGTCCGCGCCCGGCAGCACCGCCGTGTTCGTCCGAACCATGTGGTCGTATTGCTGATAGACCCACTCCTTCGACGCGACGCTCGGCGCGGTGACGAGACGAACCAGCGCCTCGTTGTAATCGCGCGCAGCCTCTTTCAAAGCGGGCGCGGTCGGAGGCGCGGGCGAGACGATGTCAACTCCGCCGCCGACGCTCGCGCCCGGCTCGGCGTTGATGGTCGGGTCACCCACGGCTGCGCGGACACTGGCAGGCGCGGCCGATGCGCCCGCGTCTGAAGTCGTCCCGCTCTCGACAGCCGCGCCTTCACCCGTCCGCCGTCCGCCGTCCGCCTTGCTCTTCATCGGTCGCTCGTAGAGCGGCGCTTCATCGGTCAGGTACTTCGATGAAATCTCGGCGACGCGTTCGCCTTCGTGGACGACGACGACGCTGCCCGTGTCTGTGACGCGACCGATGACGACGGCGTCCAAGTCCCACTTGCGGAAGATGTCTATGACCTGGCGCTCGCGCCCCCTGTGCGCGACGATGAGCATGCGCTCCTGCGACTCCGAGAGCATGATCTCGTAGGCCGTCATCCCCTCCTCGCGCTGCGGGACGAGGGAGAGGTCGAGTTCTACGCCTGTCGCCGCGCGCGCCGCCATCTCGCACGACGAAGAGGTGAGGCCCGCCGCGCCCATGTCCTGAATGCCGGCGACCGCGCCCGCGCGCATCGCTTCGAGGCAGGCTTCCAGGAGGAGCTTTTCGAGGAAGGGGTCGCCGACCTGCACCGTGGGCCGCTTCTCCAGAGCCTCGTCGTCGAACTCTGCCGAAGCCATCGTCGCGCCGTGGATGCCGTCGCGTCCGGTCTTCGCGCCGACGTACAAAACGGGATTGCCTATCCCTGCGGCCTTGCCGAAAAAGATTTGGTCGTGGCGGACGAGTCCGAGTGCGAAGGCGTTGACGAGTGGGTTCAGACTGTAGGCGTCGTCGAAGACGACCTCGCCGCCCACGGTCGGCACGCCGAAGGCGTTGCCGTAGTGCGCAATGCCTGCGACGACTCCGGCCAGGAGGGCGCGGTTGCGCCGACCGTTTTGCGCATGGTCGAGCGTGCCGAAGCGAAGGGAGTTCATCGCGGCGACGGGCCGCGCGCCCATCGTGAAGATGTCTCGGAGTATGCCGCCGACGCCGGTGGCCGCGCCCTGGAACGGCTCGATGAAAGAGGGGTGGTTGTGCGACTCGACCTTGAAGGCCGCGCACCAGCCGTCGCCCACGTCAACGATTCCGGCGTTCTCGCCCGGCGGGACGACGACGCGCTCGCCCGTCGTGGGCAGGCGCTTGAGGTGGACGCGCGAGGACTTGTACGAGCAGTGCTCCGACCACATCACAGAGAAGACGCCCAGCTCGACGAACGTCGGCTCGCGACCCAGAAGCTCTTTGATGCGCGCGTACTCTTCCCGCGTGAGGTTGTGTGCGGCGACGACTTCCGAAGTGATTGCTTGGGAATCCATGATGAGAAAACGGCGACGACCCGGCTGACCTGTTCAGACTGCGATGGACTGCACAGGATAAAGGCTCGCGCCCTTTTCTTCAAACCGCAGGTGCGGAAAACCGAAACCGCGAGCGGTAGCGAGCGGGTTACAGGTAACGAGACGCAAACGCCGTTTCGTAACCGACACCCGCTCGCTACCGCTCGCGGCTGCTGTCTGCGCCTGGCGGCGCTACTTCTGTGAACCCGCCTCCGACGGCTTCGCGCTCAGGGCCTGCTCGATGGCGGCGCGCAGCTCGTCGGGCTTAATGCGGCCCGTGTGCTTGAAGACGATCTTGCCGGCGCGGTCGTAGAGGTAGGTCGCGGGCAGCTCGCCCCCCCACTGCGGGTCAACGAGGTTGATGGCCGCGCCCTCGTCCGCGGCGTTCAGGAGGTACGTGGGGAGCGACGTGGCGCGCACTTCGCTGAGGAACTCCGGCACGGCCTTGCCGATGTCCGACGCGTCGTCGAGCGAGACGAGGACGAAGTCGAGACGGTCTGCCGGGTACTGCCCTTTGATTTTAACGAGGTCGGGGAACTCCTCGCGGCAGGGCACGCACCAGGTCGCCCAGAAGTTGACGAGCAGCGGTCGCTGTCGTTCGACGCCCGCGCCAAGCAGAGACTTCAGACCGTCCTCCTTGATCTCCGTGATCTTCGGCACGCCCGCGCCGTCGGGAGAAGGCTTGGCTGCCGACGGCGCGGGCGCGCCCTGCGCCTGCGCGGAATCTGCGCGCGCGGCGCTCGCGCCGCCCATGCGCGCGCCCGTGCCGCCGCCGACGCAGGCGAGGGCAGCACCGAGCGAGACGACGGCTAAGAGAACCCTTCTCATCTTCGTGCGGACTCCGATCACTTCGTCCTGCTTCGACTGATGTTCGGCTTCAACTGCTAGCCGCGCTTGATCGAGCAGCCGAAGGCTTTGGCCTCAGACTTCTGGACGGGCTTGCCGGCGAGCACCGATTCGATGGCGTCGCGCAGGTCGTTCGAGGTAATCGCGTCGCCCGTGCGCGAGTTATCAATGCGCCCGTGATAGACGAGCTTGCCGGAGGCGTCGAGCAGGTAGGTTTCGGGCGTGACCTGCGCGTCGAAGCGGTCGGCGATCTGGTTGCCCTTGTCCTTGAGGATCGTGAACGTCAGGCCCTTCTCGGCGGCGTGCCGCTTGACTTCTTCAATCGGCTCGGTCGAGTTCGCGTTGATGCCGACGATGTTAACGCCGCGCGGCGCGTAGTCCTGGGCGAGCTTCTCCATGCGCGCGTTGTAGCCGTTCGAGACCGGGCAGCGCGTCGCCATGAAGATGAGAACCGTGCCGTTCTTGCCCCTCAAAGACGCGAGCGTGTGATCGTGGCCGTCGGCGTCGGGCAGCGTAAAGTCGGGGACGACTGCGCCGAGCGCGACCGCCGCCGTCTTTTCGTCGCGTGTGCTTCCGGCCTTCGACATCCTCACCGCCGCGGCGGCGACCAGGAACGAGAGCGCGAGGAGGAGTGCGACCGTGGAGAGCTTTTTCATTAACTCAAACTCCTTTCCGTAAACCTTTCGGGACGCGCGTCAGCTTAGCCAATCTAAGTTCAAAGTTCAAAGTTCCAGGTTCAAAGTTCGGCGCGCGGCCTCGATTTTTTACACTTAATTTACACGCGCCTTTCGAACGTGGCCTTGCGCCTAAAACTTCCAGCTTTCGTCTTCGCGCTACCGCCTTCGTGCGTCGAACTTCGAACCTGGAACTTTGAACCTGGAACTCTCTTGAGCGTGAAGCGCCAGAGCATGCGCCGCTCGCGCTCGTCGAAGCGATGCTCCGCGTGGACGACGCGCCAGAGGCCCGTGTGCTGCCAGCGCCCCACTCCGAGCTTGTTGAAGAGCGGGACGGCGTGGCCGCTTTCAATCGCCGCAAGCAGCGCGAGGTTGCCGGGCGAGAGGTGCTGGTCGCCGCGGCGGCCCTCGCCCGTGTAGCAGACCGTCTCGCCGTCGGGCGCTGGCTCGTCCGGGTAGCAGGGGTTGAGGCGACCGAAGTCCGTGAGCAGCGAGACGAGACGACCGCCGCGCTGATAGACGCCGTTATGTATCGGGTGCGTGCGATTGACCTCGGCCCAGGTGAGGACGCGCGAGGCGGGCGGCGGGCGCACTGGCTCACGCCGGGGCGCGCGTTTTTTGAAGGGACTCCGTGCGGGCATCTCCCGTCAATTCTATATCGTCCCGTTCGGGCCGGGCACGCCCCGAACGGGTTAAGGGCGAAAGCGAAGACGGCGGCCCGCGCGGCCCGCCGTCTTCGCTTTCGCCCTACAGCTTTCGTCCCTTGATTCGCCCCCGGCTCTTGCCCCGGCCTGGCCGTCAGTCGCCGGCCCGGTTAACCACCACATCTCTCGCGGCCCCCTTGCCGCCGATGATGATGATGGCGATTTCACCGAGGACGCGCCCGCCGATGACGGAGCCGAGGATCGTCGCCGTGAGCACCGCCGCGCCCGTCTCAGGGCCGACGAGAATGCGGTCAACCAGCACGCCGCCGAGGACGCCGCCCACGACGGACACGAGCTTAACCACCCACCACCACGGGTCGGGGTCTGGCGGCGGCGGCGGGCCGACCCACCACCTCCACCACGGCCAGGGAGTACCACACCAACCGCCGAGCGCCCAGAGTAGATACAACATCGGCTCTTACCTCCTTCGTTTGGGAATGTGAAATTTCGGTTCGGCTGTGGAGCGCGGGTCGCGGATTCTCAACCGGCGCTTCCGCGCGTTGTGTCAGCGAAAGTGAGGCTAACGACAGGAGCGTGGCCCGCGCTAGCAGAAAAACCCCGTGGGACGCGCGCACAATACTCCCGCTCCGGCTAGGATGTCAACGAAGATTTTTTCGCGCCGGAGGCGGGGCCGGGCGCGCGTGTGGTTTACGACGCGGCGCGGGGCCGGCGGCGCGCGATTTTTTAACGCCGCGCCGCGCCGGAAGGTTCTTCCCTTGCCAGCGCATTTGTGTCAAACTCCCCGCCGCCCGTAGCTCGTTGATTATCCCCCGGCAGAAAGTGAGCTTGATCCTTATGAACCGAAGACTTCTTTTCCCGCTGCTTCTCATCGCCATGCTCTGCGCCTGCGCGACGAAGTGGGAGACGGTGAGCGAGAACGGCTTCACCGCGCAGATGCCCGGCACGCCGCAGAAGCAGACGCAGAGCGTGGACACGGCGGTCGGCAGCGTCGCCTTCAACACCTACTCGGTGCAGAACGGCAGCGAGGCCTTCATCGTCGGCTACAACGACTTCCCCGACAACCCGGCGATCCGCAACGCCGACCCCGAAGGGCTTCTCGACAAGGCGCGCGACGGGGCCGTCCAGAACGTCAACGGCAAGGTGACGAGCGAGAAGGCCGTCACGATGAACGGGCACCCCGGCAAGGAGTTCTCCGGCGAGTCCACCACGCCGCAGGAGGCGACCTTCACCGCGCGCGTCTATTGGGACGCGCCGCGCCTCTACCAGGTACTCTACATCCGCCCGAAGACGGCCTCCGCGCCGAGCGAGAACGGGCAGAAGTTCCTCGACTCGTTCCAACTGACGGGGAAGTGAAAGACAGGAAGCAGGGGCAGACGGCAGGAGGCAGTAAAAGCATTTCTCAATCGTCGGCTCTCGAATCACGAATCCGCAACGGCTTCGACTGCCTCCTGCCTCCTACTCCTGCCGTCTGCCTCCTGTTTTACCGGGCGGCGAGCGTCGCGGCGAGCGAGCGGAAGAGGCCGCTGCCGTCCGAAGAGCCGAGCAGGTCTTCGCATGCGCGCTCCGGGTGCGGCATCAGGCCCAACACGTTGCGCTCGCGCGAACAGATGCCCGCGATGAAGGCGCGCGAGCCGTTCACGTTCGCTTCTTCCGTCAACCCCCCGCGCTCGTCGCAGTAGCGAAAGATTACTCGGTCTTCGCCGACGAGTTCCGCGTAGGTCTCGTCGTCGCAGACGTAGTTCCCTTCGGCGTGCGCGACGGGCAGGCTCAGGACTTCGCCCGCCTTGAGTTCGTGCGTGAACGGTGTCTCGGTCGTCTCGACGCGGACGTTGACGTGGCGGCAGATGAAGTGCAGCCCGCGGTTACGAATGAGCGCGCCGGGCAGCAAGCCCGACTCGCAGAGGATTTGAAAGCCGTTGCAGATGCCGAGCACAAACCCGCCGCGCGCGGCGAAACCCTTGACCGACGCCATCACGGGCGAGAATCGCGCGAGCGCGCCGGCCCGCAGGTAGTCTCCGTATGAGAAGCCGCCGGGGATGATGATGGCGTCGTAAGTCCCCAGGTCTGTGTCGCGGTGCCAGATGAAGTCCACGGGCTGGCCCACGTGCTTCGAGATGATGTGGTAGGCGTCGTGGTCGCAGTTCGAGCCGGGGAAGACGATCACGCCGAACTTCACGCCTCCACCTCCACGCGATAATCCTCGATGACGGGATTTGAGAGCACGTCGCGCCCCACAGCTTCGGCCAGTTCGCGCGCACGCGCCTCGTCCAGCGAGCCGTCCAGGGCGATCTCGAAATACTTCCCCTGCCGCACGTCCGCGATGCCCTCGTAGCCCAGAAGCTCGACCGAGTGCTGTATGGCCTTGCCCTGCGGGTCGAGCACGCCGGATTTCAGTGTGACGTAAACTTTCGCTTTCAAGGGTTCTCCGTAATCAGTCCAAAGTTAAAAGTTCAAGGCTCAAAGTTAATGCACGAAGAGTTCGGAGTTCAAGACGGCGCGGCGCGTCAACCTTGAAACTCAAACTTTTAACTTTGAGCTTCTTCGCCGAACACGCGCGCGAAGACCGCGCCGACGTTTCGCATGTAGCCGTCGAGCGAGAAGACCTGTTCGACCTCTTCGCGCGTGAGACGTGAAGAGATGTCGGCGTCGGCGAGGACGTGCGCGCGGAAGTCGCCGCCCTCGTCCCAGGTCTTCATCGCGCTGCGCTGCACCCACTCGTAAGCCCGCTCGCGCGAGACGCCCGCGCGCGTGAGCGCGAGCAGGAGCTGGCCGCTGAAGACGAGGCCGCGCGTCGCGTTCAGATTTTCGAGCATGCGTTCGGGATAGACGACCAGCGTGCCGACGAGCGAAGACGTTTTGGCGAGCATGTAGTCGAGCGCGATGGAGGCGTCGGGCAGGACGACGCGCTCGGCGGAAGAGTGCGAGATGTCGCGCTCGTGCCAGAGCGCCACGTCTTCCAGGCCGACGACCGCGTAGCCGCGCAGCAGACGCGCCATGCCGCAGATGCGCTCCGAAAGGATCGGGTTGCGCTTGTGCGGCATCGCCGACGAACCCTTCTGTCCCTTCTTGAATTGCTCCTCGGCCTCGCGCACTTCGGTGCGCTGCCAGTGCCGAACCTGCAAGGCGAACTTGTCGAGCGACGACGCGACGACCGCCAGCGTCGAAAGGTATTCGGCGTAGATGTCGCGCTGTATGACCTGCGTCGAGACGGGGGCCGCCTTGAGGCCGAGCCTCGCGCAGACTCTCTCTTCAACCTCCGGGTCGAGGTGCGCGAACGCGCCGACCGCGCCGCTGATCTTGCCCACAGCCACCGCCTCGCGCGCGCGCTCCAAACGCGCGCGGTTGCGCCGCATCTCGTCGAACCAGAGCGCGAAGGTGAGGCCGAACGAGGTCGGCTCGGCGTGGACGCCGTGCGTGCGGCCCACCTGCGGCGTGGCACGGAACTCGAACGCGCGCCGTTTCAAGACCTCCATCAGCGCGTCTGTTTTTTGCAGCAGCAGGTCGCACGAGTCGCGGAGCAGCAGAGCGTTCGCCGTGTCCACCACGTCCGAGGACGTGAGGCCGTAGTGGACGAAGCGCGCGGCCTCGCCGATTGATTCGGCGAGAGCCGTGGTGAAGGCGATCACGTCATGGTCGGTCGTCCGCTCGATCTCGTGTATGCGCTCGACGGTGAAGGCGGCCTTGCGCTTGATCTCCTCGACCGCCTCGCGCGGGATCGTCCCCATCTCGGCGTGGACTTCGCACACGGCCAGCTCCACGTCGAGCCACTTCTGAAACTTGTTCCGCTCCGACCAGAGCGCGCCCATTTCGGGCAACGTGTAGCGTTCAATCATAAGGGAAGTGACGAGTGACAGGCGACGGGTGACGGGCAAGATAAAGTTTCAACTTGTCACTTGTCGCTCGTCACTTGTTACTGCTTTAGTAAATCAGAGTTGACCGAGTATCCGGCGAGCAGCCAGTCGCCGCCGCGCTCTAAGAGCGTGAACTTCTCCATCGCCGAGCCGCGCTCGAAGCGTGTCTGATAGACGAGTTCGAGGGCGTGGCCGGAGAGCGGCGGGTCGGCGCTCTGCTGCTCGTGGCCGGTGTGCAGCGCCCGGCTCTCGACTCGGCCCAGGCGCTCGCGCACGCGCGCCAGGATTTTGCCGTTCTCGTCGGCGCTCACAGCCGCGCGCCACTCGTCGGCGGCCTCCCCGTAAACTTTCGCGTCCCGGCCAGCGGCGATGTCCTCGGTCACGCGGTCAACGGTCGCCTGCGCGCCCGCGGGCACGCCGCGCCGCTCGTCCACGGCGCAGCCCGACAGGAAGGCGGAGGGCAGAAGGCAGAAGGTAGTAAGCAGTAAGCAGGCGGCGGAGGGCAGCCGAGCAGTGCGTTGACGACGGACAGCACTTCTTTCGTCCGCGCGAAGACGCGAGGCGAGACGGGCCGCGCTCCTACGCCTGCCGACTGCCGTCTGCCTTCTCCCTTCTGCCTTCTTCATATCTCTATCCACGGCGTCGGCTCTTTGTGGTGCGAGAGCGTGACGCGGGTCGTCGTCTGGAAGAGGCCGCCGCGCTCGCGGAGCGCCGACTCGGCGTTGAACTTCGCGAGGTCGGGATTGTTGGCGCGCTGCGAGAGGTGTGCGAGGACGATGTCGGAAGCCGTGCCGTCGAAGTCGTCGCGCAGCCAGGCGGCCACGTCCTCGTTCGAGAGGTGGCCGGTGCGCGAAAGTATCCGCTGCTTCAACTCCCAAGGATAGACCTCGCACGCCTTGAGCATGTCGCGGCTGTGGTTCGACTCGATGACGATGGCCGCGCAAGCCCTGAGACGCTCCGAGACGAGCGTCGTGATGTGGCCGAAGTCCATCAAGGTCGCCACGCGCACGCCTTCGTGGGTGGCCGTGAAGCCGAAGTTGTCGGCGGCGTCGTGCGGGACTGTGAAGGGATGGAAGTCAATCTCGCCGACGCGGAAGTCATGGCTCGACGAAATCTCGACCGTGCGGTCGCGTAAAGATTCGGCGCGCTTCTTCGGCTCGTCCGTGTTGCGCGACCTCTCGCTGATGTAGGCGTCGCGCGTCGCGCCGGAGATGTAGACCGGGCACTGCAAGGACTTCAAAAGCACGCGCAAGCCCCCCGCGTGGTCGCTGTGCTCGTGCGTGATGACGATGCCGTCGAGGGTGGTGGCGTCAACGCCGACGAGCGCGAGCCTCCTCACCGCCTCCTTCGCGCTCAACCCCGCGTCCACGAGCACGCGCGTTTGCCCCGCGCAGATGAGCACGGCGTTTCCGGTCGAGCCGCTGCCGAGGACTGTAAGCCTCATCGTCGTAAACCGTGAACCGTAAACCGTGACAAGTAAGAATCGTAAACCGTGAACTGTAAACCGTGACAAGTAAGAACTGTTTTTCTCTCGTCACGGTTTACGGTTCACGATTTACGGCTTTTTTTTCTTCTTCGGGTCGCCAGACGGTGCCGTCGGCGAACTCGACGCGCGTGAGCTGAACCTTCTGCCTGCCCGCGTTGATGTGTCGCGTGTCCTCGTCGGGGCTGATGAGCACCTCTTTCGCGAGCGCCTGCGTGGAGCCGGGGGCGATCTGCTGCTTCGTCTGAAGATGGTAGCGCTTCAGCTCCTTCCCGCCGTCGGGGTCGAAGAAGACGTGATCCCACTCGACTGACTTGATTGCCTTCCCGCCGGAGTTCTTGACCGTCAGGCGCGCCGCGTACTTGAAGACGTAGCTCGTCCCGCGCTTCACGCTGAGGGTGACGGCGGAGGTCTCGCTACGCACCACCTCGACCGGCGCATAGCCGTCGTACTTCCAGCCGAAGCCGACGACCTCGACGCCCGGCGCTCCGCGCTTGTCGTCGGCCTCCTGCGCCGCCGAGAGCGCCGCCAGCGCGCAGAGCAGGAACATTGCTTTCAGCGTCGCTCTCATCCTCGTTCCCCGCGACCGATGACAAAATCCGTGGGCGTCGAACCTTGAAGCGTTGTCGGCTTCAGGCCCTTCGTCGTCACGGCTCACGCCTTACCGTTCATGGCTTTCAAATTTCCAGGCGCGCGCGATCAACCTTGAAGCCGTTGAGGTCGCCGAGAGCGCCGAGGGCGAGCGCGTCGGTGCGGAAGAACGCGGAGGCGACACGCAGCAGGTCTTCGGGCGTGACCGCCTCGACACGCGCGATGATCTCGTCGGGCGGGATGCGCCGCCCGTGGACGATCTCCTGGCGCGCGAGCGCACCGGCCCGCGCGCTCGTTGATTCGAGTCCGAGCAGGATTGAAGAGACGGCCTGATCTTTGACGAGCCGCAGCTCTTCGTCGCCGACAGGCTCGCGCAAACAGCGGCGCAACTCCGCGAGCGAGAGGTCTAAGACTTCGTCGAGGTGTTCGGGCGAGGTTCCGGCGTAGATTTGGAAGACGCCCGCGTCGGTGAAGTGGCTCCCGGCTGCGCCGACCGAGTAGGCCAGGCCGCGCTCCTCGCGCACGCGCTGCCACAGGCGCGAGCTTGTGCCGCCGCCGATGACGGAGCTGAGCAGGCTCGCCGCGTAGCGGTCTTCGTCGCGCGCCGAGGGGAAGGGCGAGGCGAGTATCAGGTGCGCCTGCTCAAGCTCCTTCTTGCGGCGGACGAGTATCGGCGCGGCGTGGCGCGGCTGGCCGCCGCCGCCGGCTTCCTCTTGGAGAGAACCGGCGACGCCGTCGCCGTCGAAGGCGCGCGCGGCCAGCTCGACGAGTTGTCCGTGACGGACATGTCCGGCGGCGGCGACGACGAGGTTGCGCGGCGCGTAAGTCCCGGCGTGGAAGCGCGCGGTGCGCTCGTGGCCGAAGGTCGAGACCGTGTCAGCCGTGCCCTCGATGGGGCGGCCTAAGGGGTGGCCGGGGAAATAGGCGGCGTTGAAGAGTTCGGCGAGGAACTCGTCGGGCGTGTCCTCGACCATCTTCATCTCTTCGATGATGACGCGCTGCTCGCGGCGCAGTTCCTCCTCGTCGAAGCGCGGGCGGGCGAGCATGTCGGCGAGCAGGTCAAACGCTTGCGGCAGGGCCGCGTCAACGACCTTCATGGCGAAGCCCGTCAACTCGTGGGTGGTGAAGGCGTCGAAGTGGCCGCCGAGGCGGTCTGATTCGACGGCGATGTCGAGCGCGGTGCGGCGCTCTGTCCCTTTGAAGACGGCGTGCTCGATGAAGTGGCAGATGCCGTTCCACTCCGGCGACTCGTGGCGCGAGCCGCGCCTGACCCAGATGCCCACGGTGCAGGAGCGCAAAGACGGCATGTACTCCGTCAGGACGGTCAGCCCGTTGGGGAGTCTCGTCGCCTGAACCTGCTCGATTACCTGTTTGACCATTCGGGAAGCTTCTGCGGAAAACCTCTTCGGCTGGGACGCTCCTTTTGGCGTCTTAAATTCTTGACCGGACATCGTAACATTCCGAAACGGGCGGGGCAAACCAGCGCGCCCGAAGCGCGCATCTCAGCCCCAGCAAGTGGCATTTTGCCTGGCCGACCTGCTTGACACAGTTTGCATGCTTGGCGGAAAATGCTGTCTCCGCCGCAAAAGCGGGTGAGACACAGAAGGGTTACGCCTACAGAGTGTCGCTCGAACGACGCCGGGATTGAAGCCGTCAACCCAGAACGCTTCGACCCTCGCCCGGACGCCGCCCTGGACACAGTGAAAGACGGAAGGGTTCGCTTCGGGGCCGACCCGCGCGGGAGGCCGGGCCGACAAGCGTGCCCGGAGGTTTTGCTGCGATGAGAAAATTCTACTGGCGCATCGGCCTCGCGTTGTTCACGGCGCTCGTCGTCGCCGAGTCGGGCGCGCCGCGCACCTTCGCGGCGACGGGCGGCGAGCGGCGTAGCAGTCTGGGCACGATCAGCGGCACCGTCCTCGACAGCCGCGGCAACCCTGTCGCCGGCGCGCTCGTGAAGATACTGCGCGACGGCTTCAACGAGGTCGTCAAGGAGACGAAGAGCGCGGCGGACGGCAGCTTCGTCGCGCGCGTCACGCCGGGCCGCTACCTCGTGCGCGCGCTGGCCGACGGCTTCACGCCCGCCACATTCACCTCCGTCCAGGTCGCGCCCGCGACCGAGCTTGTCTATCGCTTCAACCTGCAACCAGCCGGCGAGGGGCGCACCGCGCCCGAACGCCGCGCCGACCGCGACAACCCCAAGTTTCGCATCCGCGCCGAGCAGGCACGCCGCTCGATCTTCAACGCCGGCGACGCCGAGGACGAGACCGTCCGCAAGGTTCTCGACGAGATCGCCGACGAAGAGCAGCGAGCCGACGAAGCTCAGTCGAACGCGGACGCGGGAGCGAGCGGCGACGACCAGACCGCGGCGACCGAAGGGAAGAGGGCGGGGCGGACGCGCACACAAGGCTACGTCGAAACGTTCTTCGCCGACTCGGCGACGCCGGGCGTCGGCACTTACGCGGGCGTCAACTTCGCCGTCTCCACTCCCGTCAACCGCCGTCTCGATTTAGTCTTTGCGGGACAGACCGGCGAGTTCGAGCGCATGGAAGCGACGGCGCGCATCCGCGCGGGCGCGCGACACCGCCTGAGCGCCACCATCGGCGGCGCGCGACTGCCCGTGGCGTCGAAGCGTTCGGATTCGTCTCCGCGCGCGAGCCTCGGATTCGTCTCCGCGCGCGGCGGCGACAAGCTCGAACAGATGTCCGTGCGCGCCGTTGACGAGTGGGTCGTGAGAGACGGCGTGGTGCTCGTCGTCGGCCTCGACTACTCGCGCTTCTTCGGCGCGGGCGACGCGCACTCTCTTACGCCCCGCCTCGGCGTCTCCTTCGACCCGAACGCGCACACGCGCGTGCATGCCTCGCTCTCGCCCGGCGCTGACGCCTCGACGCGCGCCGACGGCGTCGAGTTTGAGGACGGGCAGGTCGTCTTCAAGGAGAATGCGGGCCAAGCCGTCGCACTCGTTGACGGCCAGGCCATCATGGATCGCAGCCACCGCCTGGAGTTCGGCGTCGAGCGCGTGCTCGACGGTAGTTCCAGCGTCGAGACCTCGGCCTTCTTCGACACGGTGAACGGTCGCGGCGTCGGCCTCTTGAGCGTTCCCGCCTCCGGCCTGACGCGCGCGGGGAGCGCGGCGCTCCTCGACATCGCTAACCAGCAGGGCGGCGCGCAGGGCTTGCGCGTCGTTTACACGCGACGCATCGGCGAGCACCTGAAGGCTTCCGCCGCCTATGCCTTCGGGCGCGGGCAGAAGCTCTCGCCCGAAGGCGCGCTCGCCAGCCCGGATCAATTCTTCCGCGGCGCTTTCTTCCAGACCGCCGCCGCGCAGCTCGACGCCAACGTCCTCGACGGGACTTCTGTGCGCACGATCCTGCGCTTCTCGCCGAGCGCAGCCGTCTTCGCCATTGACCCGTTCGCCGGTCGCCTCGCGGTCTATGACCCTTCCTTGAGCATACTCGTCACGCAGGAGCTGCCCACCTTCGGACTGCCCGTGCGCGCCGAGGCGACGATTGACGCGCGCAACATCTTCGACGTTCTGACGCGCGCAGAGGAGGCGGACGGCGGCCAGCTCACGCTCGGCGCTCTGCGCCGCTCTCTGCGCGGCGGGATTTCGGTCAGATTCTAAACCGTGTGGCCGCGGCCCGCCCGAGAAGGCGTCGCCGCGGCTCGCGACTTTATCAACGCGCAAGTCCCCGCGCTCTCTCGCCCACTACCGGAGGCGCGGGGCTTTTGTACATCAAGCAAGCATCCGAATTTTCGGAGGGGATACGAAAATCTGAATCCGCCGGGCCGCGCCCGGCTCACGCCTCCGGTTGATAAACTTTTCCGGCCTCCGGCGTTTAATGGTGCGAAAGCACAGGCGATGCGCGGCACACGGGGCGGGGGCGACGGCGACGCGTGCGTAATTTTCGGCGGGCCGAAAAAGTTGGAATACAGCTTGCTTCAAGACTTTTGATTTACACAGGCTTGCGACGCCGTCGCGAAGCCGCCGAACCAGAAGCCGGGACGAGGCCGGCGCTCCTGACACTCGACCGAATTTTTAAGTCTCTTGCGAGATCGTGATGAAGGATTCCGTGCTGACGACGAAGGGCTGGGCGCTGCTGATCGTGGCGGCGGTGCTCGTCGCCGCCGGCACGCTGAACTTCGCGCAGCGCCTCACGCACACCGCGCCGCCCACGGACGGCGTCGAGTGGGCGCAGACGCCGCAGGGCGTCGTCGCCGCACGCGTCCAACCCGACTCCGCCGCGGGCCGCAAGGGCGTCTTCGGCATCATGCCGGGCGACCGCCTCATCGGCATCAAGTTCGACGAGGGGCGCGGCGACGAGGTCACCACGGCATCGGATGTTCAAATCTACCTCGAAGAGGCGGGCGTCGGCGGTCGCCTCATCTACGTCATCGAGCGCCACCCCGCGCCCGGCGAGACCGTTGACTACGAGTGCGTCCTCGAAAACCTCCAGCCGTCGCAGACCTGGGCGACGCACGACGTTTTAATCAACCTCATTGGCGTCGTCTATCTGCTCGTCGGCTTCTTCGTCTTCTTCAAGCAGGGTGGTCGCGCGCCCTTCGCGCTCCACTTCGCGGCGCTCTGCCTGGTCGCCTTCGTCTTCCACTTCTACAAGCCCTACGGCGCTTACGAAGACCTCGACCTCGCCATCTACTTCCTCGACAACGCGGCGCTGGTGCTGTTCGCGCCCGTCTTCCTCCACTTCTGCGCGATCTACCCCGTGCGCTATCGGCTCTCGGAGCGCAGGCCGTGGCTGGTCTATCTGCTCTACGCGCCGCCGCTCGCGCTCGTGGCGCTGAACGCCATCTTCCTGCTCCCGTCGGTGTCGCCGCGCTTCAACCGCGTGACGGCGCTCTTCGCGCCCGACTTCAGCGCGCGTCTGTGGGTCGCCGAGGTGGCGTGCCTGTCAATCGCCCTGGTCGCGGGCGCAAGCATACTCGTGCGCCGCTTCTGGAAGAGCGAGTCGGCGATTGTGCGGCAGCAGTTGAAGTGGGTCGTGTGGGGGTCGGCGCTCGCCATCACGCCGTTCACGCTGCTCTACGCCGCGGGCTACATCTTCGGCGGCGGCTTCGCCGACGCGCTCCTGGGCGAGACGGCGCGGCGCTGGATGACGGACGCGGCCATCCTGCCGCTCGCGCTCATCCCGCTCACGTTCGGCAACTCGGTCGTCCGCTACCGCCTGATGGACGTGGACATGGTCGTGCGCCGCACCGCCGTTTACGTCCTGACGACGCTCGCCATCGCGCTGATGATCGGCTCGGTCGTTTACGTCGCGGGCCTCTACGCCTTCGGCGGCGAGGTCATCACGCCGGGCGTCGTCTCGATGAGAGTCATCATCGCGGTCGCCGCGATGGCCGTGATCGTGATGACCGCCGCGCCCCTGAAGAATTTCCTACAGGAGCGCACCGACCGCTTCTTCTACGGCGAGCGCTATGACCTGAGAGCGGGCCTCCTGGACTTCGGGCGCACGCTCTCGGCGACCACCTCGCTCGAACCCCTGCTCGACGCGCTGGTGGGCCGGCTGCAACAGGTCTTGGGCGTCGAGCGCGTCGCCATCTTCGTCGAGGAGGCGCATTCTGCGAGCGGCTACCGCGTGGCGCGCGCCGCCGGCCTGTCGAACGAGGTCATCGTCCCGCCCGACTTCCGCGACATGATCCGCGCGCGCTCCGCCGAGGACGGCATCGTCCGCGCTGACGGCCTAGACCTCCCGCCCGAAACGAACGGCTTCGTGCGCCGCACGCTCCACTACTACGTCCCCTGCGTCGTGCGCGGGCGGATGGTGGCGGTCATCGGCCTGGGCCGCTCGACGGGCGGCGCGCTGCTCTCGTCGGAAGACCTCGAAATACTGCGCACCGTCTCCGGCTACGTGGCCGTCGCCATCGAGAACAGCCTCCTCTACGACGAGCAGAAGGAGCGGGCGGAAGAACTCGCGCTCCTCAAAGAGTTCAACGAGTCAATCGTCGAGTCCATCAACGTCGGCATCCTCGCCGCCGACTCCGAGGGCCGCGTGACGGCCTGCAACTCCGCGCTCGAAGAGATGCTCGGCCTCAGGCGCGACGAGGCCATGGGCCAGCGCGTCGAAGAGCTGTTCGCCGACGACTTCGCCGAGACGCTGCGGCAGGTTCTCGGCGCGCGCGGCTGGGAGCTTTCCGAAATCCGCAACATCTACAAGCTCCACACGGCGACGCGCCGAGGCCGCACCCTCATCCTCAACATCGCGCTCGCGCCCCTGAAGCGCGCCGACTCCGACACGCATACCGGCGTCCTCGTCGTCCTCGAAGACGTGACGGCACGCGTCCGCCTCGAAGAGCAGTTGCAGCAGCGCGAAAAACTTTCGTCAATCGGGCTGCTGGCCGCCGGGGTCGCGCACGAGATCAACACGCCGCTCACGGGCGTCTCAAGTTACACGCAGATGCTCCTCGGTATGCTCGCCGACACCGACCCCAAGCACGCGCTCCTGCAAAAGATTCGCCGTCAGACCGACCGCGCCACGGGGATCGTCAACAACCTCCTCAACTTCTCGCGCACGGGCAATGTTACGGACTTCGCCGAGGTTGACCTGAACCGCGTGCTCGACGACACGCTCCAGTTGCTTGAGCCGCAGTTCCGCCAGAGCCGCATCGAACTGGCGCGCGACTACTCGGACGAGCTGCCGCGCGTCCACGGAAACGCCGGAAAGCTCCAGCAGGTCTTCACGAACCTGCTCTTGAACGCGCGCGACGCCATCCCCGACGGCGGGCGCGTCAGCTTGCGCACCGCGTCGTCCGACCGCGAGGCCGTCACCGTCGAGGTGGCCGACACCGGCATCGGCATCGCCCCCGAAAACGTCGCGCGCATTTACGACCCGTTCTTTACGACCAAGGGCGTCGGGCGCGGCACGGGCCTCGGCCTCGCCGTCTCTTACGGCATCGTGCAGGAGCACTCCGGCCACATCTCTGTCGAGAGCGCGCCCGGCCGCGGCACGACTTTCCGCATCACGCTGCCCACCGCGCGCGCGCGCGCACGCCTCCAGGCCGCGAGCGACTAGACCCACGCCGCCCCTGCTGTCCCTCCGGCTCTTCGCGGCAAAGAAATCTCTTGCTTTTATCCCCGCCGGTGCTAATCTCACACGCGCTCTCGCAATCAGAATCCTGAAAACAGGTTCTCTTCAGTCATGTCAAAGCGCAATCATCTTCGGCGCGCGCGCGCATGCCTGTGCGCCTCGGCCCTCGCCCTGGCCCTCGCGTGTGTACTCTCCTTCAAGCCGCGCGCGGCTTCTTCTCCGTCGAGGCGAGCGGCGGCGCAGGACGAGCAGCGCGTGGACATACGCCTGCGCTCGCTGACGACGCGGGCCACGGGCAAGCTCACCGTCGAGGCGAGCGAGGGCGGCGGGCGCGCACGCCTGACGGCCCTGAATCTGCCCGACCCGCAGACCGTGGCCGCGGGCGCGAACACATACGTCGTCTGGGCCGTGAGCGGCGGGCGCATCGTGCGGCTCGGCGAGTTGAAGCGCGACGCGCGCGGCAACGGCGGCCTCGCCTTCGAGCGCCCCGAAGGACTCGAACGCTACGGCGTCATCGTCACCGCCGAACGAAGCGCCGACGCCGAGCGGCCCGGCGACCCGGTGCTTTCGTCGCGCGCCGACGAGGCCGCCGCGCTCTACCCGTCGAAGAAAGATGAGGGCGGCGCTGCGCGCGACGCGGGCGGCACTGCCGCGTCTGTCGCGCCGCCGCCCGTGCCGAGCGTGACTGCGGGCGGGCGACGCGCCGGAGACTTCTACGCTGAGGTTGACGACGCGCTCGCCTCGCAGGGTGGCGGGCGCGTCCTCGAACTCGGAGGCGAGGAGGCGGCCCCGCGCGCGCGCGGCGCGGCGCGAGCCACGACGCGCGAGAGCCGCGCATACGTCCGCGCGAACTTCCGCGGCGTGCCGCTGCCCCCGGCGGTCGGCGCGAACGTCTATGTGCTCTGGGCAGTCACGCCCGACAGCCGCGTCGTTTACATGGGCAGCCTCCCCGCGAGTGCCGCGCTCAACACGGCGGAGGTTTACGTCCGCGTCGCCGGCTTCGACGCCGACGACTACGCGCTCTTCGTCACGGCAGAGCAGCAGCGCCCCGCCCCCTCGCCTTCGGGCCGCCGCGTGCTCAGCCAGAAGATGGTCAGGACTATAGTCAAGTAACCCCTCCGGCACGCGCGTTCGCCAGCGAGAGCCAGCCCGTTATAAAATAAGTGATGAGTGATGAGTGATGAGTGATGAGTAAAAGCAAACTGCCTTAACTCATCATTCATCATTCATCATTCATCATTCATCACTTTTCCGAGGTAAGGATGGCGAAGAGAGGTTCCATCCTCGTCGTTGACGACGAGGAGATCATGCGCGACGTTCTGGAGACGCTGCTCTCGGCGGAAGGCTACCGCGTCGAGCTGGCGAAGACCGGCGAGGAGGGGCTTGAGTGCTACGGTCGGCGCGCCTTCGACGTGGTGCTCATGGACGTTTCCATGCCGGGCATGGGCGGCCTGCGCGCGCTCGAAGAGATTCTCAAAGTGGACGCCGAGGCCGTCGTCATCGTCATCACGGCCTACGCCACCTTCGACACGGCCATCGGCGCTTGGGAGCGCGGCGCGTTCGGCTGCGTCCGCAAGCCCTTCCAGAACGAGCAAATCCTCGCCACCGTGGCCGCAGGCATCAAGCGCCGCCGCAAGGACGAGGAGCGCCACAACCTGCGCCGCGCGATGAGCCGCTCGGTCGAGCGTGGGAGCATCATCGGCCACTCCGAGAGGATGCAGTCGGTCTTCCAGCTCGTTGACCAGGTCGCGCCCGCGCGCTCCACAGTCCTCATCACCGGCGAGTCGGGGACGGGCAAGGAGTTGATCGCCAAAGCCATCCACGAGCAGAGCACGCGCGCGGGCCGCCCCTTCGTCACGGTGAACTCGTCGAACATCCCTTCGGAGTTGCTCGAATCCGAACTCTTCGGCCACACCCGCGGCGCGTTCACCGGCGCGGTCGCTGCCAAGAAGGGGCTGTTCGAGGTGGCCGACGGCGGCTCGCTCTTCCTCGACGAGATCGGCGACATCCCGCCCGAAACGCAGGCGCGACTGCTGCGCGTCCTTCAGGAGCGCGAGTTCACACCTTTGGGCGACACCACGCCGCGCAAGGTTGACGTGCGCATCGTCGCCGCGACGAACGTTGATCTGAAGGAGGCCGTGCGGCAGGGCAGTTTCCGCGAAGACCTCTACTACCGCCTGGCCGTCGTGCCCATTGAGCTGCCGCCTTTGCGCGAGCGGCGCGAAGACATTCTGCCCCTCGCCCAGCACTTCATACGCAAGTACGACGAGGAGAACAGCCGCGACATCTCCGACCAGCTCTCGCCCGAAGTGCTCGCGCTCCTGGAGCAGTACACCTGGCCGGGCAACGTGCGCGAACTGGAGAACGTGATGGAGCGAGCCGTCGTCATCGCGCCGGGCGACGAGGTGACGCGCCAGTGCCTGCCGGCGGAGATCGCCGACCCGTCGAAGGCCATGAGCGCCGCGCCCCTCTCCGGCGCGGGTGTCGCGCTCGACGTGAGCCACGGCATCAACTTCTACGACGAGGTGCGCCGCTTCGAGATTGACCTCATCCGCCGCGCCCTCGACCAGACCGGCGGCCACCAGTCGCGCGCCGCGCGCCTCCTGGGCATGAACCCCACCACGCTCAACTCGAAGATCAAGACCTACAACATCCAACTGCGCCAGTGAACGCGGACGCGCACGAACGCCCCGCACGGTCACGCCGCACGCGAGCGCGAAGCCACCTGCTCGTCGCCGCGGCGTGCGCCCTCGCGTTCGCCCTCTACGCGGCGGACGTGCCCGACAACCCGCCGGGCTTCTACATAGACGAGTCCTCAATCGCCTACAACGCTCACGCAATCGCGCAGAGCGGGCGCGACGAGCACGGCCAGGCGTGGCCGCTCTTCTTCCGCGCCTTCGGTGACTACAAGAACCCCACTTACATTTATCTTCTCGCCGCCCTGTTTCGTTTGACCGGGCCGAGCATTCTCGCGGCGCGGCTGTTGAGCGCGGCGCTCGGCATGCTGGCAGCCTTGGTGCTCGGACTTCTCGCCACGCGCATGACGCGAAGCACCGAAGCGGGCGCGGTCGTGGCGTCGTCGGCGCTGCTGACGCCGTGGCTTTACGAGTGCAGCCGCCTCGCGTTCGAGGTCTCGGCTTACCCGCTCGTCACCGCGCTCTTCCTCCTGGCGCTGTGGCGCGCGTCGGCGAAAGAGAGATGGAGTACGGCGGATGTTCCCGCGCTGGCGGCGGCGCTCGGGCTCCTGACCTACACATACTCAATCGGCAGGCTGCTCGGCCCTCTGCTCGCCGTCGGCCTCGCCTTCTTCCTCACGCGCCGGAACGCGGCGCGCGTCGTGCAAACGTGGGCGGCCTACGCGCTCGCGCTCGCGCCCCTCGTCGTCTTCGACCGCCGCAACCCCGGCGCGCTGACCGGCAGGTTCGAGCTTCTGACCTACGCCACGCCGCAGAGCACACTCGCCGCGGACGCGCTCGGGTTCGCGCGCCACTACCTCGCCGACATCAACCCGTGGCGCTGGCTCGTCACCGGCGAGTCGAACATACGCGACCACGTGCCCGGCGCGGGCGTTCTGCTCGCGGCGACCCTTCTGCTCGCGGCCTTCGGCCTCGTCCTCGTCTGGCGCGGCCACAGGCGCGAGGCGTGGTGGCGCTTCGTCGCTTACGCGCTCGCCGCCTCGGTCGTGCCCGCCGCGCTCACCGTCAACGATTTCCCGCAACTACGCCTCATCGCCTTCCCCGTCTTCCTTCACGTGCTGACCGCGCCAGCGCTCGCGTGGCTCCTCGACGACGGACGAAGCCCCGCAGGAGTCACTCCCGGCCATCAAATCGCGCGTCGGTTCCGCTCGCACAAGCGCGCCACGCTGTACGCGCTCGTCGCGCTCTTGCTGCTGCAAGGCGCATACTTCCAGTGGCTCTTCCACCGCCGCGCGCCTGAGCGCTGGTACGTCTTCGACGCGCGCTTCACCGCCCATGTTCTCGCGCCCGCGCTGGCGACGAATCGAAGCCCCGTCTTCCTCTACGACCCGCCGGGCCGCTCCGGCTACATTCAAGCCTACTGGCACGGCGCGCTCGAAGGCGTTGACGCCTCCCGCTTCGTCCGCCTCGCGCCGAACGACGCGCCGCCGCCCGGCGCGCTCGTCATCAGCACCGAGGAAGACTGCGCGAACTGCCGTCTGCTCGCGCGGCACATCAACTACATCGTCTATGCCGTGCCGCCGACGGATTTGAAAGCGACGGGCGCGCCGCTCCCGATGGAGGCCGCGCGCGCTGGTCTCACCTCGCCCGACCTGCCGCACGCGCTCAAGGCCGGACAGCGGCAGGCCCTGAGCGTCATCGTGAGGAACGTCGGCGGCGTGACGTGGCCCGCCGTCGGCGAGGACGGCGGGCGCTACGCCGTAACTTTGCGCGACCGCTGGCTGAGTGACGACGGCTCGCCCGCCATCGGCGAGGACGCCGCGGCGCGCATGCCTTACGACCTCGAACCCGGCGACACCGCGGGGCTGACGCTGCAAATCTCCGCCCCCGAAACGCCCGGTCAATACGTTCTCGAATTGGATGTCGTGCAGGAGGGCGCGGCCTGGTTCGGCGCGCGTGGCTCGAAGACTCTCAGGGCCGGCGTCAGTGTCACACCGCGTTGAATTGCTTTCCGGTCGTGGAAGCTTGTGGAGGCTTATGGAGACGATTGTCTTTCTCGAACGCGACACGCTGCGCGCCGACTTGCGCCCGCCCGCGTTCGAGCACCGCCGGCGCGACTACTGCGCGACGGCACGTAGAAGTCCTCGAACGCCTCGGCGACGCCACCGTCGTCTCAAGGCGAAAGCAGTGACGAATGCCGAGTGCCGAGCAAAGCAACGGCTTTAATCTCGTCGCTCGTCACTGCTCTTATTCTCCGTGCTCCGCCGTGTAGAGGCGCAGGATTTCCTGGCCCTGGCGGGAGCGCGGGTCAATGGTGCGGAGGTGCTTGCGCCCCTGCATCTCCCAGATGGCCGTGACCTGCCCGTCCTTCTCGACGGCGTGGTAGGTGATCTCTTCGGGTGCCGCCTGCGGCGCTGCCGCCGCGCCTCCGGCTTGCCCCTCGCCTTCAGCCCCGCCTTCAGTCGCGCCGCCCGCGGCGTTCTCGTTCTCTGCCATGTCCGTTCCTCTCCGAACTGTGCTCAGATTTTTTTGAGTTTGGTTTGCGCCGAGGATTGTAATGAGGCAAAAGTAAAAAGGCAAAAGGGGAAGACACACCTTGCCTTCTCTTTTGCCTTTTTACTTTCGCCTTGCCGTCAGGCGGCTTCCTCCTGCGCGACGAGGACGGCGCGGGCGCGGTCGGCGCGTTGCTTGTGCTCCATGTCGCGCCACCAAAGCTCGCGCTGCGTCCTGAAGACGAGCGCGCACAGCATCACGAGTCCGCCCGCGGCGACGAAGGGCAGCGCCTTCGCCATGCGGCGCGTGCCGTAGAAGACGACGAGCGCGTTGATGACGACGAGCGCGATGCGGAACTCCGTCGGGCCGAGCTTCATGTGGCTGATGTGGAGGCGGCCCGTCGCCGTGAAGGCGAGGAAGGAGTTGAGCACTAACCCGCCGAAGACCGAGAGGACGAGGAAGAGGTGGAAGTGCGAAGAGGCGGGCAGCACGAACGAGTAGCCCGCGAGCACCGCGCACAGGAAGAAGAAGTCGAGCAGGTGATCCATGTAGAAGCCCCAACGCACCAGCCCCGTGTCGCGGTACTTGCCCACCTTGCCGTCGAAGAAGTCCGTCAGGTAGTGCATGACGACCATCAGCGAAGAGGCCCAGAGCCAGCGCAGGTCGCGCGCCGCCAGGCTTCCGAAGAGGACGAGGCCGGCGCACCACGCCAGCGTCAAAAGCGTCAGGTGGTGGGTCTCAAGCCACGCGGGGATGTGCGGCACGACGCGGCGCGCCAGGCGGCGCTCTAAGGGTGACAGCAGCGACGAACTCGACTTCGTCGCCAGCGCGTGTTGTTCTCTCTGCATCTCGAAAACTCCGTCCCCGAAGGTTCGGGAGAGAACTTGCACGAATGCAAAGCTCAAGCCACGCGAGCGGCTCGGCGACCGTCCCCGCCGAAGGCCGAGGAAAACCGCGCCGCTCGGCCCGCGCCGCCTCGGTCGCCATGCAGGAAAACAATTTCAGTTGGCGGGTTCATTCCCGAAGCGCAACGCTCAAGCCTCTCCGATCATTCGGGCGCTCTCACGCGTCTTGCGGCCTGAGCGCGAGCGCCAGCTCGACGGCGCGGCGCGGGGCGATGACGCCCCAGCCCTGCCGGTCTATCTCGACGCCCGGCAGGCGCTCGGCGGTGTCAACGAGTATTCTTTTGACCTGCTGCGGCGTCAGTCCGGGGTTGGCTTCGAGCATGCAGGCGACGGTCGAGGAGACGATGGGCGCGGCGAACGAGGTGCCGTCAACGAACTTGTAGTGCTCGCTGATGACATCGTTCTCGTTGAGCTTGACGGAGATGAGCTGGCGCAGGAGGTACGTGGGCAGGTCGCGCGCGTCCGAGAGGTCGCGGTCAACGCCCCCGTGCTCCTCGACGAGGGGCCGCAACTCCTCGTCGGTCGCGCGGTCGAGGCGCGCGTAGAGTTCGGCCTCGGCGGCGGTGGGCGTGTGCGGCAGGATGGGCGCGGGAACCCATATGCCGGGCGCGATGACTTCGGGCTTCTGCAAACTGTCGAAGGTCGGGCCGTAGGAGGAGCGGTAGAGACTGCGGCGCGCGGGGTCGAGCGAGTTGTGGTCGTCGAGGCCG
Organism: Acidobacteriota bacterium; assembly: GCA_003222975.1. Classification (GTDB taxonomy): domain Bacteria; phylum Acidobacteriota; class Blastocatellia; order Pyrinomonadales; family Pyrinomonadaceae; genus QHXN01. The sequence continues at coordinate 48,510 of QHXN01000077.1, forward strand.
CCGACGGCGATTGACGAAGGCGAGGAGGCGGGCGGCAGCACCGGATGGCCCGGCTCCCAGCCGGCGTTGCCGACTGCGCAGACGACGACCAGCCCCGCGCGCACGGCGCGCTCGACCGTCTGGCACAAGCTGTTGTCGAGGTACGACTGCTCGCGGTCGCCGCCCGCCGAGATGTTGACGACGCGAACGTGGTAGCGCTCGCGGTTCTCCATCACCCACTTGAGGCCGCGCTCGATGTTGCGTTCGGGGATGTGGCCGGACTTGCTGACCTTGACGAGGACGACCGAGCAGTCGGGCGCGAGTCCGCGGAAGAAGCCGCCTGAGAGTGCGCCGTTCCCGGCGGCGACGACCGAAGTCATCATGCCGTGCCAGCTCGCCGGGTCAACGGATTCGAGCGTGCCCGTACCCTTGGGCACGACGTTGTGGTAGGCGAGTATGCGGCTCTCAGGCGTCGTCAGGTCTGGGTGCTGGTAGAAGCCGGAGTCGAGGAAGGCGATGGTCACGCCGCGCCCGGTGAAGCGCTCGTCCGCGCCCAGGCGCAGCCACGTCGGCAGGACGTAGCGACCCTGCTCGAAGACGGCGGCGTACTTCTCCATCTGCGCGTGCGCGCGCTCGAACAGGCGGACGCAGCGCGCACACACCGACGCGACGCCTGCCGGCGCGTTCGCCGCAATCAGACGCCGCAACTCGTCCGGCAACTGCTCGAACGGCGCGAGACCTTCCGCCGCCTCGCGCCCGCACACGGGACACGCGGGCCGTCCGGCGGGCACGTTCGCGTGTTGCGCTGCCTGTTCGACAGGAATCATTTCAGACAAGGTCAAACCACCCCCTTGATTTTTTCCGCCTATGATGCAGGCCGAGCCGACGCCGACGCAAGGCGAGCCGATTGCGGTTCTGTCCCGGTTCGCCTCCCGCCGCCAAATGTTATAAATTACCTCCAGGCGTAAATCCGAAAAGCTCGAACCAGCGAAGAGGCTTTGAGAACCGATGTCCAAAGAACAGGCCAGCGTGTCCGACATCTTCCGCCGCGCGATGGCGCTTGCGCGCGAGAACGACGGCGTGTCGCTCAAGGACTTGCGCCGTCGTCTCTTCGACGAGTTCAAAGGCTCGCCGATGCCGCCGCTCAAGAGCCTGACCATCCCCGAACAGGACTCGCGCGCGCCCGAAGAGGACTGGACTGCCGGCCTCCCGCTCGTCCGCCGCGGCATACAGCAGGAGGACTGGCGCGAGATCGTCAACGGCATCGTCCTCAGCCTCGAACAGACGCTTCAGTACGAGCGCCAGCGCGGCACGTTGGGGCAGGCCGACGAATGGCACGACCGCACCGTCGGCATCGAGTCAGCGCTCCAGAAGGGTCTCGGCAAATGGATGCCCGAAGAGTTGATGAAGCTGGCGGAGGAGAAAAGCCGTAAATCGTGAACCGTAAACCGTGACAAGTAAGAACAGCCTTCATCTCATCATGATTCCCGGTTCGCGGCTTTATCTTGTCACGGTTTACGGTTCACGGTTTACGAGATTTTCAAAATGAGTTTCCTCGACAACCTTTTCAAAGACCCCTTCCGGCAGGAGGGCGAGCCGCGGCGCGCGGAAGAGTTCGAGGGCCGGGACGTGATCGTCAGCCCGGACACGCGGCGCGCGGGCCGCGTCCCGCCCGGCCAGACGCGCACGCGCAAGTGGCCTGTGCTCGACGCGCACGGCACGCCGCGCGTTGACCTTGAGACGTGGCAGTTCGAGGCCGGCGGCCTGGTCGAGCGGCCCTTGAAGTGTTCGCTCGACGAGTTCCTGCAACTGCCCGCCGTCAAAGTTTACGCGGACTTCCACTGCGTCACGCGCTGGTCGCGACTCGACAACCTCTGGGGCGGCGTCTCGACGCGTACCATCGCCGAGATGGTCGGCGTCCGTGCGGAAGCGCGCTTCGTGCTCGTCGAGGGCCACGACTACGGCTGGACGACGAACCTGCCCGTCGAATACTTCCTCGCCGAAGACTCGCTCTTCGCCTGGTCGAACGACGGCCAGCCCATCCCGCCCGAACACGGCGGCCCCGTCCGCCTCGTCGTCCCGCAACTCTACGCATGGAAGTCTGCCAAGTGGGTCAAGGGCGTCCAATTCCTTTCGGAAGACCGCGCGGGCTTCTGGGAGGAGGGCGGCTACCACATGCGCGGCAACCCCTGGGCCGGCGGCGACGGCGAGCGCTTCCGCTGGCAGGGCGACGTGTGAGACGCCGGAAAGTCACTGTGAGAGACACTGCCGCCCCTCAAATACAATCACCCGCACCGAGCACCGGGCGCGCGCCCGACTCTCAGGTCGCCGTGCCGAAGGACGCCGCGGCGGTCATCCTCCTGCGCGATGACTCAGACCCGCGCGACCCGCAAGTCTTCTGGGCAAGGCGAGGCGCTTCGATGGCCTTCATGCCCGGCTTCTACGCCTTCCCAGGCGGCCAGCGCGACGAGGCGGATGCGCAAGTGGAAGTTGACAACGCGGCAGACCGCGAGACGGCGACCATGATCGCCTGCGCGGCGCGCGAGCTGTTCGAGGAGTTGGGTGTGCTCGTCGCGCGCGGCGCGGAGAGTTTGACGAAAGGTCAACTGGCTTCCGTGCTCGACGACCTCACGTCCGCTCGTATGACGTTCGTGGGGCTGCTCGCGCACTACGGCCTGCGCCTCGACGCGCGCGACTTCCGGTTCGCCGGTCGCTGGGTCACGCCGCCCTTCAGCCCGCGCCGCTTCGACACGCTCTTCTTCGTCGTCCGCTGCCCGCGCAAGCAGGAGCCGCGCGTGCTCACCGCGGAATTCGAGTCGGGCGGCTGGACGACGGCGCGCGAGGCTTTCGAGCGCTGGCGACGCGCCGAGGTCATGGCCGCCCCGCCCGTCGTCCACGCCGTCCGCACGCTCGCGGGCGGGCTGACGGACGAC